>JANMNP010000072.1:0-3986 GCA_031374105.1 Novosphingobium sp. | reverse complement strand
CTGATCATCGGCGATCGCCAGACTGGCAAGACCGCCGTCGCTATCGACACCTTCATCAACCAGAAGGGCCCGAACGCAGGCAAGGATGAGAGCAAGAAGCTCTATTGCATCTATGTTGCGATTGGCCAGAAGCGCTCCACCGTGGCGCAGATCGTCCGCCAGCTCGAAGAAAACGGCGCGATGGAATATTCCATCGTGGTTGCCGCAACCGCTTCAGAGCCTGCCCCGCTCCAGTATCTTGCGCCCTACACCGGCGTGACCATGGGCGAATATTTCCGCGATAACGGCATGCATGCCGTGATAGTTTATGACGATCTTTCCAAGCAGGCCGTGGCTTACCGCCAGATGTCGTTGCTGCTGCGCCGTCCGCCGGGCCGCGAAGCTTATCCTGGCGATGTGTTCTATCTCCACTCACGCTTGCTAGAGCGCGCTGCGAAGATGAACGACAAGCTGGGTGGCGGCTCGCTTACCGCGCTGCCAATCATCGAAACCCAGGCTGGTGACGTTTCGGCCTATATCCCGACCAACGTGATCTCGATCACCGACGGCCAGATCTTCCTCGAAACCGGCCTGTTCTATCAGGGCGTCCGTCCGGCGATTAACGTCGGCCTGTCGGTCAGCCGCGTTGGTTCCGCCGCACAGACCAAGGCGATGAAGAAGGTTTCCGGATCGATCAAGCTGGAGCTGGCTCAGTACCGCGAAATGGCGGCCTTTGCTCAGTTCGGTTCCGATCTCGACGCCTCCACCCAGAAGCTGCTGAACCGCGGTGCACGGCTGACCGAATTGCTCAAGCAGGCGCAGTTCAGCCCGCTGCCGTTTGAAGAGCAGACCGTTTCGATCTTCGCGGGCACCAACGGCTATCTCGATGGCATTCCAGCGGGCCGGGTCACCGCCTATGAGGCCGAAATGCTCAACTGGATCCGCGCCGAACATGCCGATCTGCTGGGCGACATTCGCACTTCCAAGGATCTGTCGAGTGATTCTGCCGCCAAGCTCAAGGATGCACTCGCCACCTTCGGCAAGACGTTCGCCTGAAGCTGACACGGAGATAGCGGGCGATGGCCAGCCTTAAAGAACTCAAAGGACGGATCAACTCGGTCAAATCGACCCAGAAGATCACCAAGGCCAAGCAGATGGTCGCCGCTGCCAAGCTGCGCCGGGCGCAAGCTTCGGCAGAAGCAGCGCGTCCCTATGCCAGCCGTATGGCAGAAGTGATGGGCAGCCTTGCCTCGAAAATATCGGTAAGCAATGATTCGCCCAAGCTGATCTCCGGCACGGGCAAGGATGACGTTCATCTGCTGGTCGTCGCCAATTCAGACAAGGGCCTGTGCGGCGCGTTCAATTCGAACATCGTCCGCGCCGCTCTGGCCAAGGCCAAGGAGCTTAAGGCGGAGGGCAAGACCGTCCAGTTCTATCTGGTCGGCCGCAAGGGCCGCGCCCCGATCCGCCGCGCCTGGCCCAAAAACGTGCTGGCCATGTTCGACACGACCGAAGTGCGCGAGCCCGGCTATGCCGAGGCTGAGGCAATCGTGGCGGAACTGGTCGCGCTGTATGATGCGGGCAAGTTCGACATCGCCCATCTGTTTTACTCGCGGTTCCGCAGCGCCTTGCTGCAAGAGCCGACCGAGCAGCAGATCATCCCGGTTCCTGCCCCGGTGGTGACCGTTGCCGAGGGCGGCGCGGCGGTAGAATATGAGCCCGATGAGGAGGAAGTCCTCGTCGCCCTGCTCCCGCGCTATCTCAAGACCCAGATATTCGGCGCGCTGCTGGAAAATATGGCGTCAGAACAAGGCGCATCAATGACCGCAATGGACAACGCCACGCGCAACGCCGGCGATCTGATCCAGAAGCTGACCATCCAGTATAACCGCAGCCGACAGGCCGCGATCACCACCGAACTGATCGAAATTATTGCTGGTGCGGAGGCTCTCTGACCTGTGCCGACAATCTCGTATTTCCTCAGTCTTCGGATTTTGATGTTTTGGGCAGACCACAATCCGCCGCATTTCCATGTGCGCGCGGACGATGGGCGCAAGGGCATCTTCAATATCCAGACTCTGGAAATGATCGAAGGCGACTTCAAAAGAAGGACCCAGGCGCTTATCCTCGACTGGGCAGAGCTGCATCAGGCAGAGCTGTTGGTCGATTGGGACCTCTGCCGCCAGAACCAAAACCCAAATCCAATTGCGCCGGTGGAGTGAATATGTCACTTGCGGATGTCATTTCTGTAAAGGCCATCGCGCCACTCACTCTGTTCGTCGAGTTCGATGACGGGGTGAAGGGTGAAGTGCGCTTTGCGGAAACTCATCTGCACGGCGTTTTTGAAAAACTTCGTGATCCCGATTTCTTCGCTCAGGTTGGTATCGCACATGGTGCGGTAAGCTGGCCGGGCGAGGCCGTGGATCTTGCGCCAGATAATATGCACATCCATCTGGCCCGCGACGGCAAATGGGTGCTTCAATAAATTAGTGAACCGGCGCGAAAGCGCTGCAAGAAATTCAAGCCAAGGAAACGAACATGGCCACCGCCGCCAAGACCAAGACGAAAACCCAGCAGAGCACCGCAACCGGCAAGATCAGCCAGGTCATCGGCGCTGTCGTTGACGTGAGCTTCGAGGGTGAACTTCCCGCGATCCTTGAGGCGCTGGAAACTGACAACAACGGCAACCGCCTTGTGCTGGAAGTAGCCCAGCATCTGGGTGAAAACACCGTCCGGACCCTCGCGATGGATTCGACCGACGGCCTGACCCGCGGTCAGCCGGTCAGTGCCACCGGCTCGCAGATCACCGTACCAGTAGGCCCGATGACGCTGGGGCGGATTGTGAACGTGATTGGCGAGCCAATTGATGAACGCGGCCCGGTTGGCGCTGCCAAGAGCAACCCGATCCATGCCGAAGCTCCACCCTTCGTTGACCAGTCAACCGAAGCGGCGATTCTCGTCACCGGCATCAAGGTGATCGATCTGCTCGCGCCCTATGCGCGCGGCGGCAAGATTGGTCTGTTCGGCGGCGCGGGCGTTGGCAAGACCGTGCTGATCCAGGAACTGATCAACAATATCGCCAAGGGCCATGGCGGCGTTTCGGTGTTTGCCGGCGTGGGTGAACGCACCCGCGAAGGCAACGATCTGTATCACGAATTCCTCGACGCCGGCGTCATCGCCAAGGACAAGGATGGCAATCCGACCCCTGACGGCTCCAAGGTTGCACTGGTGTTCGGCCAGATGAATGAACCTCCTGGTGCGCGTGCCCGCGTTGCCCTGTCAGGCCTGACTATGGCGGAATATTTCCGCGACGAAGAAGGCCAGGACGTGCTGTTCTTCATCGATAACATCTTCCGCTTCACCCAGGCCGGATCAGAAGTGTCGGCGCTGCTGGGCCGTATTCCTTCGGCAGTGGGCTATCAGCCGACGCTGGCGACCGACATGGGCCAGTTGCAGGAACGGATCACCTCGACCAACAAGGGCTCGATCACCTCGGTGCAGGCGATCTATGTGCCGGCCGACGATCTCACCGATCCCGCGCCAGCCGCCTCCTTCGCTCACTTGGACGCGACCACCACGCTGAACCGTGCGATTTCCGAACTGGGCATCTATCCGGCGGTCGACCCGCTCGATTCTACCAGCCGCGTGCTGACCCCTGCTGTGGTCGGCCAGGTGCATTACGACACCGCCCGCCGCGTTCAGGAAACGCTGCAGAAGTATAAGTCGCTGCAAGACATCATCGCGATTCTGGGGATGGATGAGCTTTCCGAAGAAGATAAGCTTACCGTCCAGCGCGCCCGCAAGATCCAGCGCTTCCTGTCACAGCCATTCCACGTCGCCGAGGTCTTCACCGGCATTTCGGGCAAGTTCGTTCAGGTCGAAGACACCGTTAAGTCGTTCAAGGCAGTCGTCGACGGCGAGTACGACCATCTTCCAGAAGCAGCCTTCTATATGGTCGGCGGCATCGAAGAAGCGGTTGCCAAGGCCGCCAAAATGGCTGCGGAGGC
>JANMNP010000062.1:0-4857 GCA_031374105.1 Novosphingobium sp. | reverse complement strand
GGGGCCGATAGCGCACCAGTCGCCCGGTGGAGGGCAAAAAACCGCGATAGGGATCTTCGGCATAGACGCGGTTTTCGATTGCCCAGCCTTCTAGCTTCACCTCGTCCTGCGTGAACGCCAGCTTTTCGCCGTAAGCCACGCGAATCATCTGTTCGACCAGATCGATGCCGGTGATCGCCTCGGTAACCGGATGCTCAACCTGAAGCCTTGTGTTCATTTCGAGGAAGTAGAAGCTCTCCCCCGTCGGGTCAGCGCCTGATACGATCAGCTCGACCGTTCCGGCAGAATAATAGCCCATCGCGCGGGACAGCGCAACGCATTGCTCGCCCATCGCCTTGCGCATCTTGGGGGTGACAAACGGCGACGGCGCTTCCTCGACCACCTTCTGGTGGCGGCGCTGGATGCTACATTCGCGCTCGTTCAGATAGAGGATGTTGCCGTGCTGATCGCCCAGGATCTGGATTTCAATATGGCGGGGGTTGAGGATGAATTTCTCGATGAACACCCGGTCATCGCCGAACGAATTCAGCCCCTCGCGCTTGGTCGCCTCAAACCCCTCGCGCACGTCCTTTTCATTATAGGCGAGCCGCATCCCCTTGCCGCCGCCGCCCGCGCTGGCCTTCATCATCACCGGATAGCCGATCTCCGCCGAAATCCGCACCGCATGCTCGGTATCGTCAATCTCGCCGACAAAGCCGGGGACGACATTGACCCCGGCTTTCAGCGCCAGCTTCTTGGACTCGATCTTGTCGCCCATCGCGGCAATCGCATTCACCGGCGGGCCGATGAAGGCGATGTTTTCCTTGGCCAACGCCTCAGCAAATGAGGTGCGTTCTGAAAGGAACCCATAACCCGGATGCACCGCCTCCGCGCCGGTTTGCTTGCACGCGGCGATGATCTTCTCGGCCACCAGATAGGACTGCGCGGCGGGTGACGGGCCGATATGCAAGGCTTCGTCCGCCATCGCCACAAACGGCGCGCGGGCGTCAGCATCGGAATAGACCGCAACGGTCTGGATACCCATCCGCCGCGCCGTCTTGATGATCCGGCAAGCAATTTCGCCACGGTTGGCGATGAGGATTTTTTTGAACATTACGGTTTCCTCGTCAGCTTTGCGGCGAAGAATTGAACGAGGAAGTATCCCGTCAAACTTAACGCCGCAGCCCTTCCAGCGGGCATGATCGAATTGTCGACAAGGTAGCCAACTGCAAAGTAGCTTGCGATTGCCCACACAACAAAGATAGTTATCGTTGAGGCATTTAGTCCGTTCACTGCTTCTCTCCCAAATCGTCACCCTGAACTTGTTTCAGGGTCCATCGCGCACCACAGGCCGAAGCTCTGAGCGGCGAAATGTATACTGAAACGTGTTCAGCATGACTGGTATGGGGGGATGTCACTTAAGCGACTCCAGCCAAATAAGCATAAACGCTCCCAACCCGACCCCAAACAGGAAGTTTGCGGACTTGATCAGCAGCAGCAGATTTTTTGGCGGTTCGCGATCTTCGGCTCGCGCTTTGACGATTCCAAATACCGTCGATAACGCGAGCATCCCCGCCAACGCGATCGCCCCCGACGTTAGAACCAGACCGGACAAGGGGATGTCAGTGGCCTGCTGTGTTCCGCCCAGTGTAAGCACACCGCCGAGCACCAGCAGCGACAGCGAGGTCAGCGTCTTGGCAAAGTCGTAGAGCAAGGTTTCACCATAGCGCCCGTCAGGCGCATGACCCCTGACATTCACCGTCGATTCTAGATCGTCATCCACCTTTAGCCTCCAGTTCCGAGCACGCAGACGGCATATTGTAGCCCAGCAGCCGCAGCATATCCGCCGCAGATTTATGCCATACTTGCCATGCCACGTCGATCATGCCATACACTCCGTGTGATCAAGAGCTTCGCCAACCGCGCAACCGAACGCTTTGCGATGGACGCCAAATCGAAGTTCACCGGTATGGATGTCGCCAAAGCGATGGCACGGTTGAAAATTCTGAATGCCGCCAGTTCGCTTGACGACATTCCGCCGCTGAAGTCGGTGGGACTGCATGGCTTGAGCGGGGACCGGCAGGGCCAATGGGCTATGACGATCAACGGTCCGTGGCGGCTGGTGTTCCGCTTCAAGGACGGCAACGCCGAAGATGTTGAGATTGTTGACTACCACTGAGGATTTGGAAATGACCCAATTCGCATTCGAACAAGTGCACCCCGGCGCAATCCTGAAGGAAGAGCTTGAGGCACGCGGGCTATCCGCCAACGCCTTCGCGCTCAAGCTGCGGGTGCCGCCGCAGCGCATCCAGGATATTGTCGCGCAGAGGCGCGGCATCAGTCCGGACACCGCCTTGCGGCTGGAAGCCAGCCTTGGCACTCCGGCGCGGCTGTGGCTCGATATGCAGTCCGGGTACGACCTATACCTCGCCGAAGCCCGCTGCGGTGAGGCCGTGCGCAAGGAAGTGATGGCAGCGTAAGGCACCGTTCCTACTCCCCCACCGGCGGCATATTATGCCCCAGCAGGCGCAGCATGTCTGCCGCGCTAAGGAGTTTCATCCGCATCACACCCCTTCCAAAGCCTGTGCCATATCGGCGATAATGTCCTCGATATGCTCGATCCCGACCGAGACCCGGACCACGTCCGGCCCAGCTCCCGCCGACAGCAGTTCCTCTTCGCTGAGCTGGCTGTGCGTGGTCGAGGCAGGGTGGATGATCAGTGATCTTGTGTCGCCGATGTTGGCGAGGTGGCTGAACAGCTTGACTGACGAGACCAGCTTGACGCCAGCGTCATAGCCGCCCTTCAGGCCGAAGGTGAACACCGCGCCGCCTTTGCCGCCCAGATAGCGCTGCGCCAGCGCGTGATAGGGATCATCGGGCAGCCCAGCATAGCGCACCCAGGCGACCTTGGGATGCGCCTTTAGCCACTCCGCCACCGCCAGTGCATTGCTGCAATGCCGCTCCATCCGCAGCGCCAGCGTTTCCATGCCGGTCAGCGCGAGGAATGCGTTCATCGGTGCCAGCGAGGGGCCAAGATCGCGCAGGCCCAGCACCCGGCAGGCGATGATGAACGCAATCGGGCCGACCGCGTCGCTCAGCACCGCGCCGTGGTACGATGGGCAAGGCTCCGTCATCGTCGGAAACTTGCCGTTCGCTTTCCAGTCAAACTTGCCGGAATCGACGATCACGCCGCCGATTGAATTGCCATGGCCATTGAGGAACTTGGTGGTCGAATGGACAACAATGTCCGCGCCATGCTCAATCGGGCGGCAAAGCGCGGGGCTGGCCATGGTGTTATCGACGATCAAAGGCACGCCTGCATTATGCGCGACCTTCGCAATAGCCTCGATATCCTGGACCACTCCGCCCGGATTGGCGAGGCTTTCTATGAACACTGCGCGCGTCTTGTCAGTGATCGCGGCGGCGACATTGGCGGGATCATCGGCATCGACAAACACCGTCTTCCAGCCGAACTTCTTGAACGCATGGCCAAGCTGGTTGAGCGAGCCGCCATAAAGCTTCTTCGCCGCGACAATCTCGCAGCCCGGCTCCATCAGCGTATGAAAGGTCAGGAACTGCGCGGCATGTCCCGAAGCCACCGCCAGCGCCCCTGCCCCGCCCTCAAGTGCCGCGATCTTGCCTTCCAGCGCCGCATTTGTCGGGTTCATGATGCGGGTATAGATATTGCCGAATTCCTTCAGCGCAAACAGGTTCGCGGCGTGTTCGGCGCTGTCGAACACATAGCTCGCTGTCTGATAGATCGGCGTGATCCGGGCATTGGTCGTCGGATCGGGTTCGCATCCGGCATGGACGGTCAGGGTTTCGAGTTTCTGGGTCATTGGCTTTGTTCCTTATTCACCAGCTGGCGGCATATTGTGCCCCAGCAGGCGCAGCATATCCGCCGCGCATTCGACCACGTTGCTGCCCGGCCCGTAGATCCCCTGCACCCCGGCATCGCGCAGGAAATCATAGTCCTGCGGCGGAATCACGCCGCCGGCGATCACCTTGATGTCGGGGCGGCCAGCATCGCGCAGCAGGCGGATCAGTTCGGGGATCAGGGTCTTGTGGCCCGCCGCAAGGCTGGACGCGCCGATGGCATCGACGTTCTTTTCCAGCGCCATTACCAGCGTTTCTTGCGGGGTCTGGAACAGCGGCGAGCTGGTCACATCAAAGCCCATGTCGGTGAAGGCGCTGGCGATCACATTGGCCCCGCGATCATGGCCGTCCTGGCCCATCTTGGCGACCAGCAGGCGCGGATCGCGGTGGAGGCGGCGGGCGACGGCCTGGACGCCTTCGATTACCTGAGCATAGCGCGCATCCTCGGCATAGGCCTTGCCGTAAATCCCCGTGACCGGGACCGGCTGGGTGGCATAGCGCCCGAAAACTTCCTCCATCGCGTCGGAGATTTCTCCCAGCGAAGCGCGGGCCCGTGCGCAATCCACGGCAAGGGCGAGGAGGTTCCTCCCCGGTACGGGGAGGGGGACCGTCGAAGACGGTGGTGGGGGCTCTCCGCCTGGCGCAGCGCTTTGGGGCGAGTCCCCACCACCAGCCTTCGGCTGGTCCCCCTCCCCGGTTCGGGGAGGATTTCTTGCTGCTTCAGTCAGCGCTGCCAGCGCAGCCCGGCATTTCGCCTCATCCCGCCCGGCCCGCATCACCTTCAGCCGCGCGATCTGGCCATCTCGCACCGCGTGATTGTCGATGCTCAGCGTATCGAGGTGTTCCTCGGTTTCGAGGCGATATTTGTTGACGCCGACGATCACATCCTCGCCCTTGTCGACCCGGGCTTGACGGGCCGCAGCAGCTTCCTCGATCAGGCGCTTGGGCATGCCGGTTGCGACCGCCTTGGTCATGCCGCCGATGGCGTCCACTTCCTCGATC
>JANMNP010000058.1:0-33523 GCA_031374105.1 Novosphingobium sp. | reverse complement strand
CTCAATGATATCCCGGGCGATTGGGGCACCGCGGTCAACGTCCAGGCGATGGTGTTCGGTAATATGGGCGACACCTCGGCCACCGGCGTTGCCTTCACCCGCGATCCGGCCACCGGCGAGCGGGCTTATTACGGCGAATGGCTGGTCAACGCCCAGGGTGAGGACGTGGTCGCCGGGATCCGCACACCCCAGTACCTGACCAAACGCGCCCGCGAACTGGCGAACGCCAAGCCGCTCTCGATGGAAGAGGCGATGCCCGCTGCCTATGGCGAGCTGGCCAAGGTATTCGACCTTCTGGAACTGCATTACAAGGATATGCAGGACATCGAGTTCACTGTGGAGCGCGGCCAGCTGTGGATGCTGCAAACCCGCAGCGGCAAACGCACCGCCAAGGCGGCGCTGCGCATGGCTGTGGAAATGGTCGGCGAAGGGCTTATTGATGAGCGCGCGGCGATCCTTCGGGTCGATCCGATGGCGCTCGATCAGATGCTTCACCCAACGCTTGATCCAAAGGCACCACGCGATCTGCTGGTGACTGGGCTTCCAGCCTCTCCGGGGGCTGCTTCGGGCGCGATTGTGCTCGATTCAGACCTTGCCGAAAAGCGTGCTGAACGGGGCGATGCAGTGATTCTGGTGCGGGTGGAAACCTCGCCCGAAGATATTCACGGAATGCACGCCGCCAAGGGCATCCTTACCGCGCGCGGCGGCATGACTAGCCACGCTGCGGTAGTAGCGCGCGGGATGGGGCGGCCTTGCGTGTCAGGTGCCTCGGGCGTTTCAATCGATATGGTCAGCCGGACCCTGCGGATCGGCAACCGCGAGTTGAAAGAGGGCGATATTATCACTCTCGACGGTGCTACAGGTGCGGTAATGGCGGGTGAGGTTCCTACAATCGAGCCGGAACTGGTTGGCGATTTCGGCATCCTGATGGGTTGGGCCGATCAGCACCGCCGAATGAAAGTCCGCACCAATGCCGAAACCCCGGCCGATTGCCGGATGGCGCGGCAGTTTGGCGCAGAGGGCATAGGCCTGTGCCGCACCGAGCATATGTTCTTTGATGCAGGTCGGATTTCCGCCGTTCGGCAGATGATTCTGGCCGAGGATGAGGCCGGCCGCCGCGCCGCACTTGCAAAGCTGCTGCCCGAACAAAGGTCCGATTTTCAAGCAATCTTCGAGGTAATGGCTGGCCTTCCGGTTACCATTCGCCTGCTAGATCCGCCGCTACATGAATTTCTGCCGCAGGCGGACGCCGAGTTTATTGAGCTTTCGGACACGATCGGCATCGGCGTCGATACGCTGAAGCGCCGCGCCGGAGAGCTGCATGAGTTCAACCCGATGCTCGGCCACCGTGGCTGCCGCTTGGGCATTACCTTCCCCGAGATTTATGAGATGCAGGCTCGCGCGATTTTTGAGGCGGCCTGCGATGTGGCAACGGCTTCTGGCGATGCGCCTGTTCCCGAAGTAATGATCCCGCTGGTCGCGACCAAGCGTGAACTGGAGATCCTGAAAGCGCTGGTTGACCGGGTGGCAGTTCAAGTTTTTACAGAAAAGAACCGCACTCTCGACTATCTGGTCGGCACGATGATAGAGCTACCTCGTGCGGCACTGATGGCGGGTGAAATTGCCGAGGAGGCTACATTCTTCTCGTTTGGAACCAATGATCTGACACAGACAACTCTTGGCGTTTCGAGGGACGATGCGGCGCGGTTTTTGGGGCCATATGTTGAGCAGGGCATCTATCCGCGCGATCCGTTTGTCAGTCTCGATATAGATGGTGTCGGCCAGTTGGTCAGCCTTGCAGCAGAACGTGGCCGGGCGACGCGGCCCGACATCAAACTTGGCATCTGCGGCGAACATGGCGGCGATCCGGCCAGCATAGCGTTTTGTGAGAAGGTCGGCCTCGATTATGTTAGCGCATCGCCATATCGGGTGCCGATTGCCAAGCTGGCCGCGGCGCAAGCAGCGCTAGCGCTTCCAACCGCTTAGAGTCAGGATTTCGAAATGCTCGACCTTGCCCGTGCCAAAAGTAGCTCGAGCAAGGTCGAGCGCTGATCGGTTCAGCGGTCGGCCGGGACGGGCCAGCACATTGCTTACGCCTTGAGCGCGCAAATCGCCTACAAGCCTATCGATCGAGCTGAAGCGGACATCCAGTGAGCGACTATCGACCACCGGATCGGCCCAGCCAGCGCGTTGAAGCAATTGCCCCCCGGCCCGGACATCGACCATGGGATGGAGCCTTGGGGCGGGGCGATCACCATCGGCGGCCAGCATAGCAGATCGCAGCGCTGGCAAGCTCCCAGCGCTCAGGAAACTGGCAATCGCAAAGCCGCCCGGTGCCAGTGCTCCCCGCATGTGGAGCAGGGCGCCTGGCAGGTCATTCAACGTATCAAGCGTGCTTAGGCTGGCAATAAAATCAAACTCGCCGCCAGTATAGGGGCGCTCCTCGTCGAACCCGGCGGTGGAATCGCGCTGCTCGCCGCCAAGCCGCTGGGCCAGCCTCCCGGTCCAGTCACCGATGATCAACGCCCGGCGGGGTTCGATCCTGAGAAAGCCAAGCCGCTCGATAACGTCATTGATCATGTCCTCCATCAGGTAACGTGGGGCATTGGGCAAGGCTTGCAGCGCCAGCATCCTGCGGCGCACAGCAAGCCTGCGAGCAGTGCTGAATATCTTCGGCGGAGGGGCGCTGACCATGCGCAGCCCCTGCCGCGCCGGGCGTTTTAGCGCAAGCGCTTGTCGTATCGGCGGGGGGCGATAGAACGGGCCTGATGGAAATTCCTCCGATCCTAGCCCCGATCATAGACCTGATCTTCCCGCCGCGCTGCCCACTGTGCGGTGAAGGACTTGCGACGCAATCGGGCCTATGTGCGCCATGCTGGGCTGAACTTGCGATTCCGGGCGAGCCGAGTTGCGCCCTGTGCCAACGGCCTTTCGCTGAAGGCACGCCAGACGGCTCGCTATGCGCACCTTGCCTTGCCGACCCGCCCCGCCACGACGGGATTGCGGCTGGAACGCTCTACAATGATGCCTCTCGCCGTCTGGTGCTGGCGTTCAAACATGGGCGGCGAATTGCACTTGCTCCATTGCTCGGGCGGTTTGTGGCGGCGCGATTACCACAGATTGACCGTTCATGGATCGTAGTGCCGGTTCCGCTGCACCGCTGGCGGTTGTGGCGGCGCGGGTTCAATCAGGCAGCTTTGCTAGGTCGAGAGGTAGCCCGGCGGCGCGGCGCGGTAATGCTGGTAGATGCACTGCTCCGCCGCAAAGCCACGCCGATACTTGGCGGATTGGGCCGAAAGGCGCGCGCGCGGGCACTGAGCGGATCGATTGTGGTCAATCCAAACCGTCAGGAACCACTGAAGGGTGCCTCGATCGTGCTGATCGATGACGTGCTGACCAGCGGAGCGACCAGTGATGCTTGTGTTAGTGCGTTGAAGCGGGCCGGAGCCAAGCGTGTGGTTGTAGCCTGCTTCGCGCGCGTTTTGGATGAGGCTCTGCCGCTAACATAATCTCAAACGAAAGCGCCCGGAACCGAAGTCCCGGGCGCCCGCGTGACGAAACTGTTGAGTGCTGCTTTCGCAGTTGGGCGGCCCCCCTATTAGGCCGCTTCACCCGATCCCTCATTCGGCTCGCCCAGCTTGTGCGGGCGTTAGCCTATTTCCCTGAACCCAGGCCTTGGCGCCGCTACGGCACCGTCGGTTCTGGTGTGCGGTATATTACCGCCTTTGCCTCCTTGATCGAAACCTTCTGAAAAGAAAGTGCCAAGGGCGTCTTGTGAAGATTTTGGTCGACACATGTGGTTATCGTGCAACAAAGGATCGTATGACCCAGATCGACATAAATGACCGGGAACTGGGCAGCGCCTTTCTTCCACGGTTCGATAAGCAAGGACTTCTGGCTGCTATAGTCGTTGATTCCATCAGCCGAGAGGTTTTGATGCTTGCTTATATGGATGCTGAAGCCTTGGCCAAGACCCGGGAGACAGGACTGGCTCATTTCCACTCACGCTCGCGCGGGCGACTGTGGCTAAAGGGAGAAACTTCGGGACATTTCCTGAAGATCACGGAGATTCGTGTCGATTGCGATCAGGATTCACTGGTTCTGCATGTCCAGCCTGAAGGCCCGGCTTGCCATACTGGCGCTTCGAGTTGTTTCTATCGCAAGCTTGACGGCGATAGGTTGCACACCGAGAGTAATTGACGCTTACGTAAAGGGAATGTAAAAGACTGGCATGGACAGTCCTGCTTCTGCCAATGCGACTCACGACGGCGCTCATCTAGACCGGCCCGATGCGCTTCAGCGTGAAAGCTATGCCATTTCAGATCTCACCGCCGAGTTTGGTGTCACTGCACGTGCGCTGCGGTTTTATGAAGACGAAGGGCTAATTTCTCCAGCTCGCGCGGGACTTAGCAGAGTTTATTCGCAGCGAGACAGGGCCCGGCTCGCCTGGATAATGCGGGCCAAGAATGTCGGTTTCAGCCTGACCGAAATCAAAGAGATGATTGATCTGTATGATCTTGGCGATGGGCGGGTCGAACAGCGCCGCGTTACCATCGAACGTTGCCGAGACCGCGTCGGCCAGATGAAAGAACAGCGCAATGATATCGAATCATCGATTGCTGAGCTGACCAATTTCATCACTTTGCTGGAAAACCTGGACCGGTCGCCTTCCAAGATCTGAACCAGCGTAAAAAGGACTATTTTTCAAATGCCTATTTACAAGGCGCCCGCGCGCGATGCCCGCTTCATCATCAATGAAGTGCTGAAGCTGGAAGGCTTTAGCAGCCTTCCCGGTTTTGAGAACGCAAGCGTTGACTTGATCGATACCGTCATCGAGGAATGCGGCAAGTTCACCTCGGAAGTGCTCGCCCCGCTCAACTTGTCAGGAGACATCGAAGGTTGCACCCGCCATGCTGATGGCAGCGTTTCGACTCCGAAGGGCTTTAAGGAAGCCTTTGGCAAGTTCCGCGAATCGGGCTGGGGAACGCTTACAATGCCCCAGGAGTTTGGCGGGCAGGGGCTGCCTCACATTCTGGGTTTCGTGATGGAAGAGTTCATGTCCTCTGCCAATCAGGCATTCGGAATGTATCCCGGCCTGACCAATGGCGCGATTGCGTCAATCCTGGTCAAAGGTTCGCCTGAACAGCAGGCGAAGTATCTTCCAAAAATGGTTGTGGGCGAATGGCTTGGAACAATGAACCTGACTGAGCCGCAGTGCGGAACCGATCTGGGCCTGATCCGCACCCGCGCTGTGCCGCAGCTTGGCGGTTCCTATGCCATAACCGGAACCAAGATCTTCATTTCGGCAGGCGAACATGATCTGACTGAGAATATCATTCATCTGGTGCTCGCCAAGACGCCAGATGCACCCGATTCGACCAAGGGCATCTCGCTGTTCATCGTCCCCAAGGTGCTGGTGAACGACGATGGCTCGCTTGGCGTCCGCAATGCCGTGTCCTGCGGTTCGATCGAGCACAAGATGGGGATCCACGCCAATTCGACCTGCGTAATGAACTATGATGGTGCTACCGGGTTCATGGTGGGTGAGGAGAACAAGGGTCTCGCGGCGATGTTCATCATGATGAATACGGCGCGGCTAGGCGTTGGTATCCAAGGGTTGTCCCAAGCCGAAGTTGCCTATCAGAATGCGGTCAAATACGCCTCTGAACGCCGTCAGGGCCGTGCGCTGACTGGTGCTGCCGAGCCTGCTGAAAAGGCTGACACGCTATTTGTCCATCCAGATATCCGCCGAATGCTGATGGACGCCAAAGCGTTTACCGAAGGAATGCGCGCACTGTGCCTATGGGGCGCCCTTCAGGTTGATTTGTCGCACAAGCTGGAGGATGAGGCGGGCCGTCAGATGGCGGATGACCTGCTCAGCCTGCTGACGCCAGTGATCAAGGGCTATGGCACCGACAAAGGTTTCGACACGGCGGTCAACATGCAGCAGGTGTTCGGCGGCCATGGTTACATTTCCGAATGGGGGATGGAGCAGTTCGTCCGTGATGCCCGGATTACGCAAATTTATGAGGGCGCTAACGGGGTTCAGGCAATGGATCTGGTCGGCCGTAAGCTTGCCATGAACGGCGGACGAGCGGTGCAGGCTTTATTTGCGCTGATCGATCAGGAATGCGGTGAGCTTAAGGATGATGCAGCACTCGGCAGCTTGGCCGCGCAACTCGAAAAGGCCAATGGGTATCTAAAGTCCGCCACAATGTGGTTCATGGCCAATGGCATGGCCAACCCCAACAATGTCGGCGCGGGTGCGCATCATTACATGCACTTGATGGGCATTGTTGCAGTTGGCCTGATGTGGTTGCGGATGGGCAAGGTCGCGGCAGAGGCGCTGTCAGCGGGAGACGAGGACAAGGCCTTCTACCAATCCAAGCTGGCCACCGCCCGCTATTATGGGGAGCGTGTCACTCCTGATGCAGGCGCGCTGCGCCGCAAGATTGAAGCGGGATCGGAGGCGATGATGGCGCTTCCGGTTGAAGCTTTCGCTACAGCCTGAACTATTCGGGCAGGAAGTCCGGCACTGAAAGATAGCGCTCGCCGGTATCATAATTGAAGCCCATCACGCGGGCACCAGCGGGCAAATCTGGCAGCTTTTGGGCGATTGCAGCCAGCGTCGCTCCTGAGCTGATACCGACTAGCATGCCTTCTTCGCGAGCACAGCGCCGCGCCATTTCCTTGGCGTCGCCAGCATCAACCTGAATTGCCCCGTCGATTGACTGGGTGTGGAGGTTACCCGGAATGAAGCCTGCTCCGATGCCCTGGATCGGGTGCGGGGCGGGCTGACCGCCGGAGATGACCGGGGATAGCGCAGGCTCTACGGCATAGGCCTTTAGGCCCGGCCAATGGCGCTTGAGCTCTTCAGCGCAGCCAGTCAGATGCCCCCCGGTGCCGACCCCGGTAATCATCACATCAATCGGTGAATCCTTGAAATCCATAAGAATTTCCTGCGCCGTGGTCCTGGCATGCACTGCGATATTGGCCGGGTTTTCAAACTGCTGCGGCATCCATGAATTCGGCGTTTCCTGCACCAGCTGATGCGCCCGTTCGAGCGCGCCTTTCATGCCCTTTTCTCGCGGGGTCAGGTCAAAACTTGCCCCATAGGCCAGCATTAGCCGGCGCCGTTCGATCGACATTGATTCGGGCATGACGAGTATCAGACGATACCCCTTAACGGCTGCAACCATAGCCAGACCTATCCCGGTGTTGCCCGATGTCGGCTCGATAATTGTGCCGCCGGGCTTCAGGCTGCCATCAGCCTCCGCAGCTTCGATCATTGCCAAGCCAATCCGGTCCTTGATCGAGCCGCCAGGATTGCCGCGTTCAGACTTCACCCAAACCTCATGATTCGGGAACATCCGGGCCAGACGAATGTGCGCGGTGTTGCCGATGGTGGCGAGGATGCTGTCAACCTTCATGGCACGGGTTCCTTCTGGCGGTAATGAGGGGCAAAAGTTCGGGCATTGCGCAATTCGGGGAAGAGCCACGCCCATAGCACAGTGACTGCAATGGCCCCAACCCCGCCGAACATGACCGCTCCGGTTGCGCCGAGCAAGACGGCGGCCACGCCTGACTGCATTTCGCCCAGCTCGTTCGAGGCGGAAATCGCGAGGCCTGAGATCGAGGATACCCGGCCGCGCATGTCATCTGGCGTGTTGAGCTGGACAAGGCTGCTGCGGACGTAGACCGAAACCATATCTGATGCGCCAAGCAGTGCCAGCATCGCCATCGAGAGCCAGAACGAGGTCGATAGACCAAACACAATCGTGGCAAGGCCAAACACCACCACCGCCCACAACATCTTGACCCCAACATTGTTGGCGAGCGGACGGATCGCAAGTATCAGCGCAACCAACGCAGCGCCTAAAGCTGGTGCCGCGCGCATCAGGCCGAGGCCTTCGGAGCCGACTTGCAGAATGTCCCGGGCAAAAACAGGCAGTAGCGCAGTTGCGCCGCCCAGCAGCACAGCAAACAGATCAAGCGTAATGCAGCCGAGCAGAAATCGTTCATTCCAGACATACGTCATGCCTTCCGCCATCTGACGAACCGGATGAATATCGCGGCGAACATCTGGCCGCTTCATCGGGGCGATGCTGAGGATGGCAATACCCGCCAACACCAGCAGGGCAACGGCGCTCCAATATGGCAGGGCAGGGCTTGCCGCATAAAGCAAGCCGCCGGCTGCTGGCCCGACCACCGAACCCATTTGCCAGGCTATCGAATTGAGAGCGATCGCGCGCGGCAGCAAAGCTGGCGGCACTATGTTGGGCGCAATCGCGCTCATTGCCGGGCCGACGAACACGCGGGCCGATCCGTGGGCTGCGGCGAGCAGAAACAGGATCGGCAAGTTGAGCGCATCGGCCGCAGTCACAAGGCCAAGTATCAGCGCGATGCACAAGTCAGCGCAATTGGCGATGGCGGCCACGCGGCGGCGGTCAAACCGATCGGCCACCAGCCCCGCAACCGGGGTCAGCAGAAACAGGGGAACAAATTGGGCCAGCCCCAGCAAGCCAAGCTGGAACGCGGCGGCGCTGACGCTCATCCCATAATCGCTGCGGGCAATGTCGTAGGTTTGCCAGCCAATCACAACGACCATAGCCATAGTGGCAACGACTGCTGAAAAGCGCGCCAACCAGAACAGTCTGAAGTCGCGGATCTGGAGCGGTGAGGTGGGTTCAGTCACGCATCCCGAATGGCAGCGCAGGGTGCGCTTGCCAAGCTGTCAGTTGTTTGGGCTGTTGAAAGCCAAACTTTGGCCGCTCAGCGGCTTTGGCGCAACCGCGGATTGGGCTGAATCGCGTCGATCATCCGGACGAAATCCTCCAGCCGGATGATCCGTTCGAATTGAAACCCGGCCCGGCTATCGGCAACCCAGATGAGATGCGCCTCGATCCGGCCAATCCCGGGAAGGCGAATGGTTACCCGCTCGCCCTTGCTGAGTTCAACTTCGCCCTCAACCATGAAGCCGTGGGCGGACAGGTTCATGATGTGCAGATGCACATCGCCAAGCAAGCGATGCTCACCAATGACGGGATGATCGACCGGGTGCCGCGTGGCACGGCGCAGGTCAGTTACTGAAAGTTGTGCACCGACTCCCATAGGATCGCCTTGCCTCCATTAGTCATCACAGAAGATGCTATGATGGACGGTAATGGCGAATAAAGCGTAAACTTCGGGAAATCGCAGCTTTAACATGTGATGACCTTACATAGAACCGTTCGTCCCGAGCGAAGTCGAGGGATTTTGCCGAGCGAAGCCGAGGTTCTGTGTTTTCGGTTCTCGGTTGCGCTCGAACATGCCCCTCGACTTCGCTCGGGGCGAACGGGGTAGGGTGATAAAGCTTATATCATCACGCTTTAGTGGGCCGGTCGCAGCACGCCGTGCCTCTTCTTGCCCGCCGAAATGCGCACCTCTGCGGCTACTCCGCCGATATGCAGGGCTTCATCGGAAATCGCTTCGCCATCAACCCGCGCGCCGCCGCCCGCGATAAGTCGCCTTGCTTCGCCTCGGCTGGCCGCAAATCCAAGCCCGACTAGCGCATCAATGATGCCAATGCCTTCGGGCGGAAGTCTCAGCACTGGAAGGTCAGCGCCAACACCGCCCCCACCAAATGTTGCAGCAGCCGTTGCCTCGGCAGCGCGTGCGGCCTCATCCCCGCGGCACAGCCGGGTCACTTCATTCGCCAGAACCACCTTGGCAGCATTGATTTCATTGCCATCCATCGCCTCAAGTCGGGAAATTTCGTCCAGCGGAAGATCAGTAAACAAACGCAAGAACCGGCCAACATCGCGGTCATCGCAATTGCGCCAGTATTGCCAGAAATCATAAGCGGGCAGGGCATCCTCATTAAGCCAGACTGCACCTGCTGCGGTCTTGCCCATCTTGGCACCGTCTGCGGTCGTCAGCAGCGGGGTGGTCAGTCCGAACACTTCCTTGCCTTCCATCCGCCGGGTCAGCTCGATCCCGTTGATGATATTGCCCCATTGATCCGATCCGCCCATCTGCAAGCGGCATTCCTCGCGCAGAGCCAGCTCGCGGAAGTCATAAGCCTGAAGGATCATGTAGTTGAATTCAAGGAAGGTCAGCGGCTGCTCGCGTTCAAGTCGCAGCTTGACCGAATCGAACGTCAGCATCCGGTTGATGGTAAAATGCGGGCCGACATTGCGCAGCAAATCGACATAACCAAGCGCGCTCAGCCAATCGTCATTATCAACCATGATCGCATCAGTGGGACCATCGCCGAAAGTCAGCAGTCTTTCGAAAATCGTCCTGATCGAGGCGATATTGGTGCTGATATCCGCTGCGGTCAGCATCTTGCGGCTTTCATCCTTGCCCGAAGGATCGCCGACCTTGGTTGTCCCGCCGCCCATCAACACTATCGGCTTGTGCCCCGCCTGCTGGAGCCGGCGCAGCATCATGATCTGGACCAGACTGCCAACATGAAGCGACGGCGCTGTGGCATCGAAGCCGATGTATCCGGGCACGATGTGCTTGCCCGCCAAGGCATCAAGCCCCGCCGCGTCGGTCATCTGGTGGATATAGCCGCGCTCATCGAGCGTGCGGAGCAGGGTGGAGCTGTATTGGGTCATGGCGCACGGCCCTTAGCAGCGCCGCTGCAATAGCCCAAGTGCTGCTTGATCGGACCTGTGCGCTGGGTAATAGAGCAAAGATGCACATTCTCATGCTTCATCCCGATTGCCCGGCGGGGGCAGTCCATGCCATCACTGCCTCGATCGAGCCGACGGAATCCGGCTGCCGCGCGACATTTGTAGCCAGCGGCGATATGCAGCGGATCATCATTCCACATGTGGAAGCACCCGGCCGGTTTGACAATCTGTGGCAAACAACCTGCTTTGAAATCTTCTGGCAGACCGGGCCAACTTCCTATCGAGAATTCAATCTCTCCCCCTCTACCCGCTGGGCATGCTACGATTTCGATGGCTTCAGACAAGGGATGCGCGATGCACCGGCGCAGGTTGAGATTACGATGTCCGCAACACCATCCGAACTAAGGCTTGTGGCTGAAATCGCTTCGGAACTGCCGTTGCCCAGCCATGTGGCGCTGAATGGGATCATCAAGGATGCTGCCGATGGGCAGAACCGCTTTTGGGCGCTGAATTTTGCTGACGGAAAGCCGGAATTCCATTCGGAGGTTTGCCGCGCAGTTGTGCTTGAGGCGAAAGTCTGATGGCAAAATTCGGTATAGATCGCCTGCTGGCAGACCCAGAACTCCGCAAGCCGCTTGAAGGCAAACGCGTGGCCATTGTCGCGCACCCGGCTTCGGTAACGGAAAATCTAACCCATTCGCTCGACGCGCTGATCGCCTGCGGGCTCAACATCAGCTCCGCCTTCGGCCCGCAACACGGCCTCAAGGGCGACAAGCAGGACAATATGGTGGAAACACCGGACGAGATTGATCCGCACTACGGCATCCCTATTTTCAGCCTCTATGGGCAAGTCCGGCGCCCGACCGGGCAGATGATGTCCACTGCCGATGTGTTCCTGTTCGATCTGCAAGATCTTGGCTGCCGGATATACACCTTTGTCACCACGCTGCTCTATCTGCTGGAGGCTGCATCTGGCACCGGCAAGGCGGTGTGGGTGCTCGATCGGCCCAATCCCGCAGGCCGCCCGGTAGAAGGCACACTGCTGCTTGCCGGGCAGGAGAGCTTCGTCGGCGCCGGGCCAATGCCGATGCGCCACGGCATGACGCTGGGCGAGATGGGCCACTGGTTCATTGCTCACTTCAAGTTGGACGTTGAATATCGGGTTATCACGATGGAGGGCTGGCAGCCCGATACGGCACCCGGCTTCGGTTGGCCCGAGGATCGGATATGGATCAATCCCAGCCCCAATGCGGCGGGCATCAACATGGCCCGATCCTATGCCGGAACGGTGATGCTGGAAGGCACTACATTGAGCGAAGGGCGCGGCACCACCCGTCCGCTCGAAGTGCTGCTGGGCGCGCCCGATCTGGATGCCAAAGCGGTGCTGGCGGAAATGAAGAGGGTCGCCCCGCAATGGCTGAACGGCTGCGCGCTGCGCGAAGTGTGGTTTGAGCCGACCTTTCACAAGCACGCCAAAAGCCTGTGCAGCGGGCTGATGATCCATGCCGAGGGCCGCTTCTATGATCACCGCGCGTTCAAGCCCTGGCGGCTGCAGGCACTGGCCTTCAAGGCAATCCGCAACCTGCACCCGGACTATCCGCTGTGGCGCGATTTCCCCTATGAATATGAGCTTGATCGGCTGGCGATTGACGTGATCAACGGCGGTCCGGCATTGCGGGAATGGGTTGATGATCGCGCGGCAGTTGCGGCTGATCTTGAAGCTGTGGCAGGTCCAGGCGAGGCAGCATGGCAAGAGATCGTGCAGGACTACCGCTTATACTGCTAGCCTGCTTGACGGAACGCCTGCACCCGGCGATGCTCACACGATAAGAAAAGAGGTGAGGGTGAGCACGATAGCCAAACCGGGCGAAAGCCTGCCCTTTTTGAGTTCGACCCGGGCAATGCTCTGGTTGTTGCTGGTCGTCTACATCTTCAACTTCATTGACCGGCAAATCGTCAATATATTGGCCGAACCGATCAGCCGCGATCTGGGCCTTAATGACACCCAGATCGGCCTGATGACCGGGATCGCCTTCGCGCTGTTTTATGCGATCCTTGGCCTGCCAATCGCGCGATATGCAGATAGGCCAACCTCCAATCGCGGGCGCTTGATAGCAGTGGCGCTGGCGTTCTGGTCGCTCGCCACTGCGGTTTGCGGGCTGGCGCAGAATTTCGTGCAATTGCTGCTGGCGCGGATGGGTGTTGGTATTGGCGAGGCCGGTTGCACCCCCGCCGCGCATTCGCTGATCGCTGATCGCGTTCCGCCAGAGCGGCGTTCCTCCGCGCTAGCTTTCTATGCTCTGGGGATACCCGTTGGCACATTGCTGGGCATGATGATCGGCGGATATCTGGCGGATGAGCTGGGCTGGCGCAAAGCGTTCTTTGTAGTCGGGCTGCCGGGTGTTTTGCTGGCAGTGGTTGTCGCCTTTGTGATCAAGGATGGCGCCAGAACATCTCATGCCGTTCCGCGCGGCGCTGCCGTCATGCCTGCCAGTCTGCGCCATTCGCTGGCTGAAGTGCTCAAATCGCGCGCTTATGTCCTGCTGCTTTGTGCAGGTTCGGCGGCCTCGTTCCTAAGTTACGGTAAGGCGACCTGGACGACGATTTTTTTCCAGCGCACCCACGGACTGACCCCGGGCGAGGTGGGTTTTTATTTTGGACTATTCGGAGGGATCGCTGGAATTGCCGGGACTTTGCTGGGCGGTTGGCTGGCTGACCGGTTCGGCCGGGAGAACCGCCGCCACGTCCTCACCGCGCCCGCGATCGGCATGGTTTTGGCCGCGCCGCTTGCCTTTGTGGCCTATACTGTGTCGCAATGGGAGGTCGCGTTAGCACTGGTGATGCTGCCCACCCTGCTCAATTCACTCTATTATGGCCCAACTTTTTCGAGCGTGCAGGGACTGGTTCCGCTGCGAACCCGTGCAATTGCCAGCGCCCTTCTGCTGTTTGGTCAGAACCTGATCGGGCTTGGGCTGGGTCCGCTGTTCTTCGGGATGCTGTCAGATCTCCTCAAGCCCACATATGGAGTGGAATCGGTCCGTTATGTCCTGTTCGGCGCGGCCTGGCTGGGGCTGGTTCCAGCCTACTTCTTCTGGCGCTGCAGCCTGCGGCTCAATGCGGAGCTTGATCGGCAGGGTTAGTGCTTTTTCCGAGTCATCTCGCGCATGGCATCGTCCAGCCCGCCCAGGGTCAGCGGGAACATCGAATCGCTGACCAGTTCCTTGATCATCTTGGTCGATTGCGAATAGCCCCATTGCTTTTCCGGCACCGGGTTTAGCCAGACGGTGGCGGGGTACACATGCGCTACGCGCTGCATCCAGGCTGCACCCGATTCCTCGTTGAAATGTTCGACCGAGCCGCCGGGATGGGTGATTTCATAGGGGCTCATCGCCGCATCGCCGACGAAGATAACCTTGTAATCATGGCCGTATTTGTGGAGGATGTCCCAAGTATTGGTCCGGTCTGACCAGCGCCGCTTGTTGTCCTTCCACACGCCTTCATACAGGCAGTTGTGGAAGTAGAAGAACTCCATGTTCTTGAATTCGCTGGTCGCCGCGCTAAACAGCTCCTCAACCAGCTTGATAAACGGATCCATTGATCCGCCGACATCCAGGAACAGCAGCAATTTCACCGCATTGTGCCGCTCGGGTCGCATATGGATGTCGAGCCAGCCCTGCTTGGCGGTGCCGTCGATCGTCGCATCAAGATCAAGCTCGTCGGCATTGCCCTCGCGAGCAAACCTGCGCAACCGGCGCAGGGCGATCTTGATGTTGCGGGTGCCCAGCTCGCGAGTGTTGTCGAGGTTCTGGAAATCACGCTTTTCCCAGACTTTCAACGCGCGTTTGTGCTTGCTTTCCCCGCCAATCCGCACGCCTTCGGGATTATAGCCATCATTGCCAAATGGTGATGTGCCGCCAGTCCCGATCCACTTGCTGCCACCCTCATGGCGTTTCTGCTGTTCGGCAAGCCGCTGCTTGAGTGTCTCCATGATCTCGTCCCATGAGCCAAGTGCCTTGATCGCCTCCATCTCCTCAGGGGTAAGGAATTTCTCTGCCAGCGCCTTGAGCCAATCCTCCGGAATATCGACCGGGTTCTGACCATAGTTGGTGAGGATACCCTTGAAGACTTTATTGAATACCTGATCGAACCGGTCGAGCAGGCCTTCATCCTTCACGAATGTGGCGCGGCTTAGGTAATAGAACGCCTCAGGCGTCTGATCGATCACCTCCTTGTCGAGCGCTTCCAAGAGCACGAGATGCTCCTTGAAAGAAGCCTTGATCCCTGCCGCGCGCAGCTCGTCGATGAAGTTGAAGAACATGTCAGACCTTTTCCTGTGGCTTATTGACTGCCGCGACGAGAATGAAGGAGATATACATCAAGAGATACCACGCGCCCAGCTTGGCGGGGTGAACCATGTGCCAGCCCGTATTCTGGCTGGGGTAAATCCAGGCGCGCGAGAAGGTGGCTATATTCTCTGCAAACCAGATGAACAGCGCGACCAGTCCAAAGCCGATTAGCAGCGACATCCATCGGTCCGCGCGCCACACACGGAACCACACACGCGTGCGCCAGAATAGCAGTGCCATTGCCGCGAACAGCACGACGCGCACATCGGGCAGAATGTGGTGGGCGAAAAAATTCACATAAATCGCCAGACCGAGCAGAACCGTCGCTGCGCGGTTGGGATAATGGCTGAAACGAAACTCAAAAATTCGCCACACTCGCGCTAAATAGCTACCGACCGCAGCATACATGAAGCCCGAGAACAGCGGCACCCCGCCGATCCGCAGCAGGCTTGGCTCGGGATATATCCACGAGCCGTAATGGGTTTTGAAGAGCTCCATCACTGTGCCAACTACATGGAAGGCGAGGATCACTTTGGCTTCATCGAGCGTTTCCAGTTTCAGCACCAACATACCAATCTGGATAACTAGTGCTGCCAGAGTTAGAAAATCATAGCGGGCCAGCTGGGCGTGCTCTGGATAAAACAGATGCGTAGCTAACAATAAGGCCAGCATCAGCGCGCCAAACAAGCAGGCCCAGCCCTGCTTGAAGCCGAACAGCAGAAATTCATAAAACCAAGACTGCCAGCCGGACGTCGGCGCAAAACCTTCTAGCTTCGAACGTATCGTCGTAAAGCGCGTGTGGGCCTTTCCTGCCGCGAAAATCCGCCGATGATCCGGTGCCTCGTTCAAATCTTACCAGCCTTGGCCCGCTCGCCCAGATACACCGCGCTTGGCTTTGGCGTCCGCGCGAAGCTCAGGCGGTCCACCTCGACCAGCCCGAACCGCTGCTTGTAGCCATAAACCCATTCAAAATTATCGAGCAACGACCAATGCAGATACCCGCGAACATCAATACCTTCGTCTATGCAGGCGCTGACCCCGTCCAGTGCCGCTTCGATAAAGGCGCGGCGGCGGGTGTCGTCATTGGTGGCGATGCCGTTTTCGGTAACGATGATCGGTTTGCCGGTTTTGGCCGCAGCATAGCGGATCGCGGCGGCAAGCGCTTCGGGGCGATATTCATAGCCTGCCGCGGTCAGCTCTGCGCCTTCAGGCGGCGGCAGAAGTCCATCAGGCCCGACCCTGAACCGTGTATAGGTCTGCACGCCGACAAAATCAGCTCGCGCAGCCGCGTCCAGCCAAGGGCCATAGAGAGCATCCTCAACCTCAGCAGCCCTGTTGCCCGCGCCAACGCCCTCAATCTCCTGCATCGTAATGGTAACGCCGACCGGAAAATCACCTGGTCCAGCCTTCAACGCCGCCATTGCCTTATCGTGGGCGGCGAGCATGTTGGCCTCGATCTTATCCACTTCACCAAACAGCACCATGGAAAAGCGATCCGATCCGCAAGCCTTGGCACAGGCCGCATACATCGCCGCAACCGATTGCCGCATCCGTTCGCTATGGCCGCGCAATCCGATCAATCGCTGAATATTTGCCTCGTTGAAGGTTGACGCATAGCTCATCAGCGGGCCGAGCCGCGCAGTGGCCTGTTCAGCGAAGCGCGCAAACAACTGCGGGCTGTCAGGATGTTCAAAGCCGCCGCGCGCCGCAAACCAGCGCGGGACCGTCCAGTGGCTGAACGTAACCATTGGGGCCAGGCCTTGACGATGGCACTCTTCCAGCTGGCGGACATAACGATCAAGCGCAGCCTGACTGAACACGCCCCGCTCCGGTTCAATCCGCGCCCATTCGATGCCGAACCGGTGGCAATTAAAGCCAAGCTTTGCTGCAATAGCAATGTCCTCGCCATAGCGGTGATAGCTGTCACAGGCATCACCTGAAGGTTCGGAAAACAGGGTTGGCTGAACATGTTCGGCCAACCAGAAGTCTGAATTAAGGTTGTTGCCTTCGATCTGGTGGGCCGCCGTGGCAGTGCCCCAGATGAAATCCTTCGGAAAGCGGGTCATGTCAGTCGATCGAGCGCGCGAGCGATCAAATCGGTGTCAGCATATTCGGTGATGTGCAAAACCTTGTCGCCCGAAAAGCGAAATATCCAACAATAGCGGTTCGCATATGCTTCTCCACGCATCGTTCGACTGTGGTTGCGAGCTTCTATCACGGCAGTATCGCCTTCGACCAATATCGTCTCCGCGCTGACTATGTTCGGGCCATCGAAGTTGGCGGCAAGAGGCGCGAGGAGTTCTCTCAATACCACCTGCTTGCCAATGTAAGCACGGGACCAACTGGTGGTTCCAATGATTTCCCAGCGCACATCGTCTGCCATTATCTCGACGAATGGGCGACCGTTGCCTTTTGCGGTTTCGGCAAAGACGTAATCCAGCGTCGCGCGGTGATCGGCGTAAGACACCGACTTACCCCTGCCGCCGCGCCATAAACGCCAGCTTTTCAAACAGCATAACATCCTGCTCGTTCTTCAGCAGTGCGCCATGCAGCGGCGGAATTGCCTTGGTTGGATCGCGGTTTTGCAGCACGTCGAGCGGCATATCCTCATTCATCAGCAGCTTGAGCCAATCGAGCAGTTCGGAGGTTGACGGCTTCTTCTTCAGCCCCGGCACGTCGCGCACTTCGTAGAAGATATCCATCGCCTTGGTGACGAGGATCTTTTGAATATCCGGAAAGTGGACATCGATGATCGCCTGCATCGTCTCACGATCGGGGAACTTGATATAGTGGAAGAAGCAGCGGCGCAGGAAGGCGTCGGGCAGCTCTTTTTCGTTGTTGCTGGTGATAATCACGATCGGGCGCTCTTTGGCCTCGACCCGCTCACGCGTTTCGTAAACGTCGAAGCTCATCCGGTCGAGCTCTTGCAGCAGGTCGTTGGGAAACTCGATGTCGGCCTTGTCGATCTCGTCGATCAGCAGCACCGGCAGCTCGGGCGCGGTGAAGGCTTCCCACAGCTTGCCGCGGCGGATGTAGTTGGAAATATCGTGAACCCGCTCATCACCAAGCTGCCCGTCGCGCAGCCGAGCGACCGCATCATATTCATAGAGGCCTTGCTGCGCCTTGGTGGTCGATTTGACGTTCCATTCGATCAGCGGCGCGCCAATCGCCTTGGCGATCTCATGCGCCAGCACGGTCTTTCCGGTGCCAGGCTCGCCCTTGACCAGCAAGGGCCGGCGCAAAAGGACTGCGGCATTGACTGCCACCTTGAGATCATCTGTCGCGACGTAATCGCTGGTGCCTTCGAAACGCTGCATGGGAAGCCGTCCTATCGTTTAATCGTTCGGTTAAGCGATAGGTTGAGCGAAGAAACCTTGCAAGGGCGAAACGTCGCCAGTTTGAAGCGCCAGGTTCAATGCAAACAGCAGAACGAGAAGGGCCCCGCGCCGGAAAAGTTTCCAACGTGGGTACCCATCTCAGCTATTCAAATAACCGGGCTATCCGAGCGCTTGCGCCAACCCCTAATCAGTCTTGAACGCCACAGCGCCAGCAGCAAGCCAATCAACAATGCCCAAGGCAATAATGCTCCGCCGATAAGCAGCACGAACGACAACAACGCCTGTGCGCTCCCCCAAGATGCTTTCGCGGCGGTGGAGAAGGGATTGCGGTTCGGACTTAACAATCCTTCACTCGCATAGGCAAAGCTTAGTGGGGTTGTGGCAAGCGAACGTTCAGCTGCCTGCCTGCCTTGTCCTTCCTCCTGCAACTGTCCGCGCAGTTCCAGTGTACGCCGTTCCAGTTCGATCCTGGTTTCCTTGACAAGACCTGCCGTTTTTAGGCGGGCTTCAATTCGCATCAGCTCTGCCTTCACGACGGAGCTGCGTTGGTGCGATGCATTGATTGCGCCGCCGGCGTTTTCTCCAGCTATATCTGCACTTTCGAGCGTGCCGTCAGCTTTTTCGACGGTCGCAATGCCCTCTCGTCCGAATTGGTGAGCTAGCTCTGGAGCCAATAGCAGATCGAGTCGCGCTGCGGCCTCGCCTTCACGTGGTTGGTCAAACCGCATTCCAGTGATTTGGCATCGATCCGCGCCAAGTCGGCCGCAAGCAGTTGCGTGTTGTTGCTGGACATCAGAGATTGCCTTGGCGGGCAGGGTGAAGGCATAGTTGTAGGCGAAGGCGACACCGGGTGCTGCCGCGCTTACATCGGGCAAGTCGCCAGATGCGGCATCAGCGGCGGATATGCTCTCGGAGGTTGGTTGGTTTCGCGCTGCTGTGTTGTCTTGGGATGATTGCTCGGAACAACCAGAAAGGGCCAGTAGGCCAATTGACAGTGACATCATGTATTTTGGGTGATTGGGACGCATTTTCGATCTCCCGCGATGCAGACAAGACGACTGCGAGGTTAAGTCTACTAAAGTTGTAGAGATTAGCAATAGCCAATCAAATCTGAACACTTGAAGTGCCCAAAAAATAGCTACTCAAGCATCAATCATCCCAGGATCCAGCTCACCCGCCCGGTTCTGGATGAACATGAAGCGCTGCGCCGGATCGCGGCCCATCAGGCGATCTACCAGATCTTTCACCGCCGCGCGGCCTTCATACTCCGGCGGCAGGGTGATGCGCAGCAAGCCGCGTGTCGCTGGGCTCATGGTGGTTTCGCGCAATTGGCCGGGGTTCATTTCGCCAAGCCCCTTGAACCGCCCGACTTCGACCTTCTTGCCCTTGAACTGGCCTGCTTCCAGCTCAATCCTGTGGGCCTCGTCCTTGGCATAGGCACTCTCCTTGCCGCAGGTCAGGCGGTAAAGCGGGGGCTGGGCGAGATATAAATGCCCGCGCCGGACCACTTCGGGCATTTCCTGGAAGAAGAACGTCATCAGCAGTGTGGCGATGTGTGCGCCGTCGACATCGGCGTCGGTCATGATGATGATCCGGTCATAGCGCAGATTGTCAGGGTTGCAGTCCTTGCGCATCCCGCAACCCATTGCGAGCGCCAGATCGGCGATTTCGCTGTTGGCGCGGATCTTGTCCGTGGTGGCAGAGGCGACGTTGAGGATCTTGCCGCGGATTGGCAGGATTGCCTGGGTTTTGCGGTCGCGCGCCTGTTTGGCGCTGCCACCAGCGCTATCGCCTTCGACGATGAATAGCTCGGTCTCGGCGCTACCTTCACCGGTGCAATCGGTGAGCTTACCGGGAAGGCGCAGCTTGCGTGCACTGGTTGCGGTTTTGCGCTTGATCTCGCGTTCGGCCTTGCGGGCGAGCCGCTCGTCCATCCGTTCAAGGACATGGGACAGCAGCGCCTTGCCGCGTTCCATATTGTCCGACAGGAAATGATCGAAGTGATCGCGCACCGCGTTTTCGACCATGCGCGCAGCCTCGGGCGAGGTCAGCCGGTCCTTGGTCTGGCTTTGAAACTGCGGATCGCGGATGAAGATCGAGAGCATGATCTCGCTGCCGGTGACGATATCCTCTGGCGCAACATCCTTGGCCTTCTTTTGCCCAACCAGATCAGCAAAAGCGCGGATGCCCTTGACCAGCGCAGCCCGGACGCCCTGTTCATGCGTGCCGCCATCGGGGGTAGGGATGGTGTTGCAATACCAGCTATAGGCGCCGTCCGACCACAGCGGCCAGGCGATTGCCCATTCGGCGCGGCCCATGTCATCTGGGAAATCCTGCGATCCGGCAAAGAATTTTGTGGTAACGCATTCGCGCGCTCCCACCTGTTCGGTCAGATGATCGGCTAGCCCGCCGGGGAACTGGAACACCGCCTCGGCCGGGGCATCCTCGCTGGCCAGACTGGCAGCGCATTTCCAACGAATTTCAACACCGGCAAACAGATAGGCCTTGGACCGGGCCAGCTTGAACAGCCGGGCTGGCTTGAACTTTGCGTCCGGCCCGAAGATTTCAATGTCCGGGATAAAGGACACGGTGGTGCCGCGCCGATTAGGCGTGCTGCCCAAGGATTTAAGCGGTCCGGTAGCGTGGCCTTTTGAGAATTCCTGCGCGTAAAGTTCCTTGTTTCGCGCCACTTCAACCCGGGTCAGACTGGACAGCGCATTTACTACGCTGATGCCCACCCCATGCAGGCCGCCGCTAGTGGCATAGGCCTTGCCCGAGAATTTGCCGCCAGAATGCAGCGTGGTCATGATCACTTCCAGCGCCGACTTGCCAGGGTATTTGGGATGCTCGTCGACCGGAATACCGCGGCCATTGTCACTGATTGTCAGGCGGTTGCCTTCTACCAGCGTAACTTCAATCCGGGTGGCATGGCCTGCAACCGCCTCGTCCATTGCATTATCGAGCACTTCGGCGGCAAGATGATGGAGCGCGCGCTCATCGATCCCGCCGATATACATGCCGGGGCGGCGGCGAACGGGTTCAAGCCCTTCCAGCACCTCGATTGCGCTGCCATCATAGCTTTCGCCAGTGCTGACGGGGAGTTTATCGAACAGATCATCGGCCATCCGGGCGCTATAGAAGGCGCAGAGTCAGCCGCGCAAGGAGGGGCAGGGGGTTATCGTCAATGATCGTCGTCCCGGCTTGACCGGGACGACTAAACGTCAATCCGCAAACCGCGCCGGGGCTGCGCTAACTACAGCGACTGTGCCAGCGCGTGCTTCGCGCACTTCCAGCGCCCGCTCAACCACGCCGCCAGCACCAAATCGAAACGGTCCGTCAAGGCCAAGGAAACCTCCGCGATCTACCAACTTAGCGGTTGGGAAGTTCGTTCCCGGTTTCCAATCGCGCGCGACCCGGATGGTCAGCAACACGCTGTCATAGCCCAATGTCGATATCCGATGGGGAGTATTGCCGAACCGGGTTTTGTAACTATCCGCAAATTGCCTGAAGCGCGAGTCAGAGACCGCCGAAAACCAAGCCCCGCGCAGTGCCGGGCTGCTGGCGATAGCACTCTCTCCGCTCCACAACTCGGTTCCAAGCAGTCGCGGCGCGGCAGCTCCGGAAGATTTCAGCTGGGCTGCCCCCATGGCCGCAAAGCGGCTGCCATCGGCAATCAGCACCGCGTCAATTCCGGGCTTGGCGCGCAGCCGACGGGCGGCGCTGACGATTGAGGTGTTGCTGCGCTCATAGGTTTCGCTGGCCGTCACTGTTCCGCCACTGGCCCGCACAGCACCGCCAAAGGCAGCGCTGGCACGCTGGCCATAATCACCGCTGGGGGCCAGAACTGCAAAGCGCCGCGCGCCCTTTTCCCAGGCATAGTTGACCGTCCGGGTGATCGAGCTAACCGGCACTGTTCCCAGAATAAACACATCACGTGCGGCAACCGCACTATCAGCAACATAGGCAATGAGCGGTATTTTTGCGGCACGAGCGATTGTGGCCACAGACGCAACCTCTTCGGCCTGGATTGGGCCAAGGATCAGCTTGTTGCCGTCTGCCACAGCCTTGGAAGCCGCCGCAGCTGGCCCACCAGCGGTGTCATAGGTGGTGATCCGCAGGTTCTGAGCATTGGTATCCAGCAGTGCCATTGTCGTTGCATTGGCAATGGATTGGCCAACTTCGGCGTTCGGGCCGCTCATTGGCACAAGCAAGGCAACGCGGTGACGCTTGGCGTCCTGGGGCAGTGTATCGCTGGGCTGCTCAATCGGAGGCGGTGTATCTGGCGCGCCCTTGGGAATGACCTTGCAACCGGCCAGCAGAACCACCGTCCCCAGCAGCAAAATGTTGCGCCGATTCAGCTGCGTCTCGAACATTACTTGCCGCTCCCCTTGTGGCTGGTCCATGAGGATATTCATGGACAAGCCGCTTTCGCCCGGACTCTACATTGTTGCGACGCCGATTGGCAATCTCGGCGATATCACCTTGCGCGCGGCCGAGGTACTCCGTGGCGTGGCTGCGGTGGCCTGCGAAGATACGCGGGTTACTGGCAAGCTGCTCCACCATCTGGGCTTGAAAAAGCGGATGATCCGCTATGATGATCACGCCAGCGAGGAGACGCGCGACTTCATTCTGGAGCTGGCGGCGGAATCTCCTGTCGCGCTGGTGAGCGACGCCGGGACGCCGCTGATCTCGGATCCAGGCTACAGGCTGGTCCGCTTGGCCCGCGAGGCCGGAGTTGCGGTGACCAGCCTGCCCGGTCCTAGCGCGGTGATTGTGGCACTTACGCTATCAGGATTGCCGAGTGACCGGTTCCTGTTTGCTGGTTTTCTCCCCGGCAAGGACAAGGCGCGCCGGGATATGCTGAGCGAGCTCGCGGCGGTTCCTGCGACACTGGCGTTTTACGATACGGCTCCGCGCCTGACCGCGACCTTGGCCGCGCTGGGTGAGGTATTGCCGGGCCGTGAAGTTGCGGTTGCGCGAGAGTTGACGAAGAAATTCGAGGAATGCCGCAGCGGCTCACCTCAGGATCTGGCTGCGCATTACATCGCCAATCCGCCGCGCGGCGAAATTGTGCTGCTGGTTGGACCACCGCTGGAAGCCGAACCCGAATCATTCGATGTTGATGCGTTGCTGCTGGCCGAGTTGGCCAGTTCGAAGGCGTCGCAAGCCGCCGGAGCGGTAGCCAAACGCACCGGACTTGATCGCAAGGCGCTTTATGCCCGAGCGATGGAGCTCAAGTGAAAGACCGCAAGCTCCGCGAACAACAGGGCCGCTGCGGCGAGGCACTGGCGGGTTGGTATCTGCGGCTCAAGGGCTGGCGAATTCTTGCCCGGCGGGTCAAAACGCCGCGCGGCGAAATTGACCTGATCGCCCGGCGCGGACGGACGGTTGCCTTTGTCGAGGTTAAATGGCGCCAGCGGGCGGAGGACCTCGACCACGCAATCGATGAATACCGCCTCCGCCGGGTGGTTGCAGCAGCCGAAGCGGTGGCCGCGCGCTTCGTTAGGACCGGAGATTTGCAGCGGATCGATGTGCTGCTCCTTGCGCCGGGCCGCTGGCCACGCCACATCGTCAACGCTTGGCAGCCCTGACGTTTCGCAATCATCTCTCGACTTCACTCGAGACGAACGGATAGGGTAGTAGGCACCCTGATTAAGGAAACCGAACCAACCCCGTTCGTGTCGAGCGAAGTCGAGACACACCGCGCAAAGGCTAGAACATGTTATTACGCGTTGCCGTTCAGATGGACCCGCTGGAAAGCATCAATATCGCCGGAGATTCGAGCTTCGCGCTGATGATGTCCGCGCAGGCGCGGGGTCACAAGGTCTGGCATTATGACGTCCGGACGCTGGCCTGGGATGAGGGCCGGATTACCGCATGGGCCTCACCGGTCACGGTGCAGCGCGTGGTTGGCGATCATTTTGCCAAAGGCGCACTTGAAAAAATTGATCTCGCCAAAGATATTGACGTCGTGCTGATGCGGCAGGATCCGCCGTTTGACCTTGGCTATATTAGCGCCACCCATATCCTTGAGCGCCTCGAAGGCACTACGCTGGTGGTCAATGATCCCGCCAGCGTGCGCAATGCGCCCGAAAAAGTGCTGGTGCTGGATTATGCACGCTTCATGCCGCCGACGATGGTCGCGCGCCAGATCGAAGACGTCCGCGCTTTTCAGCAGCGCTATGGCAGCGACATCGTGGTCAAGCCGCTACACGGCAATGGCGGCAAGGCGGTGTTCCGGGTGCCGGCCGATGGCAGCAACCTTGGCGCGTTGGTTGAGATGTTTGGGCAAGTCTGGCCCGAGCCCTTCATGGTTCAGCAGTTTCTCCCCTCGGTGGCCGATGGCGACAAGCGGATCGTGCTGGTCGATGGCGAATTTGCAGGGGCGATCAATCGCAAGCCGGGCGAGGGCGAATTCCGCTCAAATCTGGCAGTCGGCGGCTATGCCGAGGCTGCCACATTGACCGATGCGGAAGAGGAAATCTGCGTTGTTCTCGGCCCTGAGCTTAGGCGACGTGGGCTGGTATTTGTCGGGATAGACGTAATCGGCGGCAAATATCTGACTGAGATCAACGTCACTTCACCCACAGGCATTATCGCCATCGACAAGTTCAACGGCACTGATACGCCAGCCCTCATCTGGGATGCGATAGAACGTCGCCAGGCAGCGCTCTGATCGATCATGAACGACTGGATTATCCGGCTTATCGAGCAGGGCGGCTATTGGGGCATCGCTGCGCTGATGATCATCGAGAACATCTTTCCGCCGATCCCCAGCGAGGTAATCATGGGGGTTGGCGGGATTGCAGTGGCGCGCGGAACGATGAGCTTCTGGCCGCTGCTGGCCGCTGGCACCATCGGCTCTACCATTGGCAATTACGCCTGGTTTCTGGCCGGTGACCGCTATGGCTACCTGCGCCTGAAGCCATTGGTAGATCGCTGGGGCCGCTGGCTGACGATGGACTGGCACGATATTGAACGGGCAACCGCGTTTTTCCTGCGTCACGGCCCGTGGATCGTCTTTGCCTTGCGCTTTTCGCCATTCCTGCGGACGATGATCTCGCTCCCGGCGGGACTGGCGCATATGCCGCACTGGAAGTTTCTGGCCTTTACCTTCGCCGGGGCAGCGGTGTGGAACACGGTTCTTATCTTTGGCGGTCATTGGCTGGCCGACTATATGCAGGATATGGAACATGTGATCGGACCTGCGATTGCTGCGATGGTCGGGCTGGCTGTGCTGGCCTATCTGTGGCGTGTAGTGCGCTGGAAACCAAAGGATTAGAATGCCGCGCTACCGCTCCCTTGGATGCGCGTTGCGATAAACATCCAGCAAAGTCGCCGCATCAACCTTGGTATATATTTGTGTCGAACTGAGGCTGGCGTGGCCAAGTAGCTCCTGCAAGGACCGCAAATCGGCCCCTGCACCCAGCAAATGCGTGGCAAAGCTGTGGCGCAACGCGTGGGGCGTCGCGCTGGCAGGAAGGCCCAGCACAATCCGGGCGCGGGCCACGGCCTTCTGGATCATGCCTTGCGAAAGCACGCCGCCGCGCTGCCCGCGAAACAGCGGATCATCGCGGCTCATTGGCCATGGGTTTTTGGCGAGATAGTCACTAACCGCAGCCCGCACGATGGGCAGCAGCGGCACCGCGCGCTGCTTGCTGCCCTTGCCGGTAACCACCAGCACATCGCCCAGCGGCAGATCAGCGCCAGTCAGCGACAAGGCCTCGGCAATGCGCAGCCCCGCGCCATACAGCAGCAGCAGCACGGCCCGGTCGCGCGCGCCGATCCATTCCGCGCTGGCCTCATCTTCGACCATCGCGGCAAGGTTTACTGCTTCGTCTGGAGTTACCGGACGCGGCAGGCCTTTCTTGATCCGGGGACCACGCATCCGGGGCGGGGATGCATCCGAGTGTCCGGCCTGACCGCGCGAGAACGAGATAAAGGCTTTCAGTGCCGAAAGCTCCCGCGCTGCAGAGGCATTGCCAAGCCCTTCGGCGCGGCGGCGGGCAAGCTGACTGCGCAAAGCACCAGCATCGACGCGGGCTAATGTTGCCCAGTCATTTGCGCCCAGCGAATCGATCAATCGCGAGGCAGTGGCCACATAGGCGCGAACCGTATGGGCCGAGCGGCGACGGCCTTGCGTGAGGTGGGTTTGCCACGCCTCAAGCAGATCAGCCTTGCTCATGCCACCAGCTCTGCGGGCACCAGCTCTCCCAATATGGCGTCGAGTACCGGCATCCCTTGCCCGGTCACACCAATCCGCGCACCATCACTCCACAGAAAGCCGAGGCTTGCATAGAACGCCAGCTTGGCCGGATCGCACAGGCTGTTCTGGCTGAGGCTAAACCGCGCGCCAAGGGCAGCCAGATCAACTCCTTCACGCAGGCGGAGCCCCATCAGCATCGCTTCCGAGGCTTGCTCGCGCGGGCCAAGCGAGCGGATTTCCGCAATCCCATCGCTCTGTCGCTCAATCGCGCCCAGCCAGTTCTCCGGTTTTTTGTGGCGCACCGTCGCCAGCCCGCCGCGCCGCCCATGTGCGCCAGGACCTATCCCGCAATAATCGGAATAGCGCCAATAGGTCAGGTTATGGCGGCTCTCTTCGCCGGGGCGGGCGTGGTTGCTTACCTCATAGGCGGGCAGTCCAGCGGCAGAGGTCAGATCGCGGGTCAGGCCGAACAGATCGCCAGCAGGATCATCGGCCAGCGGCACGAAGGCATTCTCACGGACCAGCGTGGCGAACTTCGTCCCCGGTTCGATGGTCAGCTGATAAAGCGAGAGGTGGCCGGTGCCAAAGCCCAGCGCGCGGCTGAGTTCCGCCTCCCACTGCGCGGGCGTTTGATCGGGGCGAGCGTAGATCAAGTCAAAGCTTACCCGCGCAAAATGGCGCTGTGCTACTTCCAGCGCTGCGATCCCCTCGCTGGCGTTATGCAGCCGTCCGAGGAACTTCAACGCCGCATCGTCCAGCGCTTGCAGCCCCAGCGACACCCGGTTGACCCCGGCGGCGGCCAGATCGGCAAATTTGGCCGCTTCGACTGACGAGGGATTGGCCTCCAGCGTGATTTCTATGCCCGGCGCAAAGCCCCAGAGCTTTTCCGCCTCAGCCAGCAACCGCGCGACAAGGGCAGGGGGCATTAGCGATGGGGTGCCGCCGCCGAAGAAGATCGAGGTCAGCGCCTCGCCGCCTGCGACGTCTGCCTCTAGCGCCATGTCAGTCAGCAGCGATTGTTCCCACAACGCATGGTCCACACTGTTCCGGACGTGGCTGTTGAAGTCACAATAGGGACATTTGGCGAGGCAAAAAGGCCAATGGATGTAAAGCGCGCGAGCCATTTTCGCGGCTTAGCTGCCAAATTGCTCAGCGACCAGCTTGGCAAAGGCATCGGCGCGGTGGCTGACGCGATGTTTTTCTTCCGGATCAAGCTGTGCAAAGGTTCGGGTATCACCCAAAGGCACAAACACCGGGTCATAGCCGAAGCCCATGATCCCGCGCGGCGGCCAGACCAGCAAGCCATCGGCGCGGCCTTCATAGACCGCATATCCGCCGTCAGGCCAAGCGATCGCGAGGACGCAGGCGAACCAGCACGCGCGGTTTACCTCTGGCCCTTGCTCGCACAAGCGCCCTTCGACCTTGCCCATTGCCATATACCAGTCGCGTCCCGGCTTGCCCTCAAACCACTGCCGCTCAGCCCAGTCGGCTGTGTAGACGCCCGGCATATTATCCAGCGCCGTCACGCACAGGCCGCTATCGTCAGCCAGCGCAGGCAAGCCCGAACTTTCCGCCGCCGCGCGCGCCTTGATCAGCGCATTTTCGGTAAAGGTCTTGCCGGTTTCCGGGGGTTCGGGCAGGCCCAGCGCGCCTGCCGAAATGCAATCCATCCCATAGGGAGCCAGCAGCGCGCCGATCTCTTTCAGCTTGCCGGAATTATGCGTGGCAATCACCAGCGTTCCGCCGCCAAGCTGTCTGGAAGTCATGCTACCGCTTTGGCCTGCGCGGCAAAAATCAGATCAGTGCCGATCCGGGCAAGGCGCAGCAGGCGCAGCAGGGCTTCCTCATCATAGGTCGCGCCTTCGGCGGTTGCCTGAACTTCGGCGATCTTGCCGCCTTCGATCAGCACGAAATTTGCGTCAGCATCGGCGTTGCTATCCTCGTCATAATCAAGATCGAGCACCGCATTGCCCTTGAATATCCCGCAGCTGACCGCAGCGACCTTTTCGGTCAGCGGATCGTCCTTGATCGCGCCCGAAGCCATCAGGCCCTGGATTGCCAGACGCAGAGCCACCCAGGCGCCCGAAATGGCCGCCGTGCGGGTGCCGCCATCGGCCTGGATCACATCGCAATCGAGTGTGATCTGGCGTTCACCAAGCTTCTTCAGATCGGTCACCGCGCGAAGACTCCGCCCGATCAACCGCTGGATCTCCTGCGTCCGCCCGCTCTGCTTGCCCTTGGCCGCTTCGCGCTGGCCGCGGGTATGCGTAGCGCGCGGTAGCATCGAATATTCCGCCGTCACCCAGCCTTCACCCTTGCCGCGCAGCCATGGCGGCAGCCGCTCTTCGACCGATGCGGTGACCAGCACCTTGGTATTGCCGAACGAAACCAGCACCGAGCCTTCGGCGTGGATGGTGAAATTTGTCTCGAAAGAGAGAGCGCGCATCTCGTCGGGTGCACGGCCGGAAGGTCGCATGAAAAGTCCTTATGTTGAATTTCTTGGCTGCGTTAGGCGCATTGGGCTTGAGGCTGCAAGTGCAAGGGTTACATTGCACATGATGCCAAGCCCTCCGATCACCGAACTGACCACACGTGCACGCGAGATATTCCGTCTGGTGGTGGATGGTTATCTGACCTCGGGCCTGCCAGTCGGCTCGAAGACTCTGGCGGCGGCTGCCACTTCAAGCGGCGCCGCGCTAAACCTCTCGCCTGCGTCGATCCGCTCGGTACTGGCCGATCTTGAACATCTCGGCCTGCTCGCCGCGCCGCATACCAGCGCGGGGCGAATGCCGACCGAGGTGGGGCTGCGGCTGTTCGTTGATGCGATGATGCAGGTGGCCGAACCGACGCTGGAAGAACGTATGGCTATCGAGCGGCAGGTTGCCGAACCCGGCCCGATTGAGGCGGCGCTGGCCGCCACTACAGCGATTCTCTCCGATCTTTCGGCCTGCGCCGGGGTTATCATGGTCCCCCGGCTCGAGCCGCGCCTTCAACATCTTCAGCTGGTTGCACTGTCGCCCGGTCGGGCGCTGGCAGTGTTGGTTGGTGAGGATGGAGTGGTTGAGAACCGTGTTGTAGATCTTCCGATGACGCTGCGCCCTGGCGCGCTGGAAGAGGTTTCCAATTATATTTCAGCGCATCTTGGCGGACGCACACTGGCAGAGGCAGCGCGGGCGATGCGGGCGGAGATCGCCTCGGGCAAAAGCGCGCTTGATGCCGCTAGCCGCGATCTGGTTGAGCGGGGTCTTGCGGTGTGGAGCGAGGATGCAACGCGCCGCCCGGTGCTGATCGTGCGCGGACAGGCCAATCTGCTCGATGAAGGGACGCTCGGCGATATTGAACGGGTCCGCTCGTTGCTCGATGATCTGGAAAACAAGCAGTCAGTCTCCGAACTGCTCGATTCGGCCCGAGAGGCGCAGGCGACGCGGATTTTCATCGGGGCGGAGAACCGGCTTTTCGCGCTTTCCGGCTCATCGGTGATCGCCTCGCCCTACCGCGACCGCGAAGGGCGGGTGGTTGGCGTAGTGGGGGTTATCGGCCCGACGCGGTTGAATTATGCGCGCGTCGTGCCCATGGTAGATTTCACCGCCCAGAGCCTGGGTAAACTCATCGCTTAGCTGGAATTTTTACGACATGAATGAAGATACCAAGCCGCAGGAAGATCCCGCGGTTGCCGCAGAATTGAACGGCGTTCCCGACGAACTGCTCGAACAGGGCGGGGAAGAACTCGCGCTGTTGCGTGACCAGCTGGAGACAGCCAAGCAAGAAACCCTCTACGCCAAGGCCGAAACACAGAATGTGCGCCGCCGCCTGGAAAAGGACATCGCCGATACCCGCGCCTATGCCGCGACCGGCTTTGCACGGGATATTCTGTCGGTATCAGACAATCTTGCCAGAGCGTTGGGGGCAATACCTGCGGAACTGCGTGAGGATGAGAAGCTCAAGAACCTGGTCGCTGGGCTGGAGGCCACGGGCCGCGAGATCGACAAGGTGTTCGCCGCCCACGGCATCACCCGGATTGCCGCAATGGGCCTGCCGCTCGATCCCAACCAGCATCAGGCGATGATCGAGATTCCCTCAGCGGAAGTTGCGCCCGGCACGATCGTGCAGGAAATGCAGGCCGGTTACATGATCAAGGACCGCCTGCTGCGTCCGGCGATGGTGGCGGTGGCGAAGAAGGGGGATTAATCCGCTTCAGTCCGGTAACCCTTTCGGTAAGTCTATCAACCTTTTGAATCAGGCTATTGATTTGTGCGATCGATAGCAGTCTGCCTGAAGGGTAGTCCGAACACGCATCCTGCGAATTGATAAAATAGCTCGCGACGTGCCCTTCAACACGGCAGGCACGCAAACGGCTATGGACAATATCAGCACGAACCGGAAGAAGCGCTGCAATCTCATCAGCAATCTGGTCACGTTGTGAAAGATTTGCTTTTGCAATCAAAGTTGTTTTTTCGGCGGTTCTGAACGTCTTTATTCGGTTTCCGAATGGCTCGTTTCCGGGCGAGATTCCGCAAGAGCGCAGTATTTTTGAAATTGTCATTTCAAGATCAGCGAAGGAGTCGAGCAAATCATTCCGCGCCAACGCCATATCAAATTTGTCGACGCTAGCTTGCTCGATTATCTTACCTTGTTCCATCGCTAATGATATCGCATCAGTGAGCAAACAACTGGTTAATCTAGGGTTGGATTAACACTCAACCCTCAGCCCCCGGAAAATCAACCAACCCATCATACACACGCTTGTCCGCCACCCCGGCAACCGCCCAGCCACTGCGCAACATAAACGCATGGCGGACAATCTCCGCCTGCTGTTCCAGTCCATAACGCTCCAGCGTCCAACCCGGTTTCAGGCTGTAGCTATAGCGGCAGAACGGGTGGCGGCGGAGGATCAGAAACCAGCGCCCGAATTTCTGCGCCTGCCAGACGTGGGTCATTTCGTGGATGAAGTGGCCCTGTAGAGCGGGTTCAGCCTTGCTGAAATCGTCGCAATAGCTTGCTGAACCGGGATGGAAGTGGAGATGGCCGCTGGGTGCCATCGTGACATTGCGCGGCTGAAACGGAAACCAGCGTTTGCGGCGAATCCGCACCGGAACCGGATCAATCGCAGTGCCGAATATCCGACGCAACAGCGAGACCTCCCCGGCAGTCAACCGCCGCTCGCCGCCGACCGGGCAGCTGTGCGAGAGTTTCCCCTCGCTCAGTGCGCTTTTCCGTGAGCCATCGGCATCTGGCCCGGTGCGAGAACGTCAAGCGGTGCCGAAAGCTTGTCGCCATCGGCAAAAGTCAGCGTAATCTCGGCTTTGCTGCCTGCAGTAACGGTGTCATTAAGGTCAAACGCCATTACGTGCTTGCCGCCGCGTGCAAACTTGACCGTTTCACCGCCTTTGAGTGTAACCTCTTTAAGCGGTGCCATCGATCCGCCAGCCATGTCATGCATTTCCGCCTTTTGCGCGCCAGCGATGCTGACCGCCGCCAACGTCGCCGCTTGGCTGCCACCATTGGTCAGCGTGAAATAGGCCGCGCCGGGATTTCCTGACACAGCGGGCAAGGCAAGTTGACCGTCTGCCAAAATCAGGCCCGGTTTGGCGTCCGGGTTGGCTTCGGCGGGAGCCGCAGCCTTTTCCTGGCACCCGGCCAGTGCCAACAAAGCTATCAAGGCGAAGTGCGTAAATTTCATGCCGTCAAAACCCTATGTTCCAGTTGTGGACATCCCCTGCCGCTAATCCGCCTGCGCCCTTGTGCCAAGCAAAACCGCACCTATATCCGCCCCCAAGAACGTTAAATACCAGAGAGCTGCACGATCCGTTTCGCCGAACTTACGGGAAACGCAGGCTGCGGTGTCACATATGATGCAAGGATTGGGTTAGAATGGCTAAAGTTATCGGTATCGATCTTGGAACAACCAACAGCTGCGTTTCCGTTATGGATGGCGGCAAGCCCAAGGTTATCGAGAATTCGGAAGGCGCGCGCACTACACCCTCGATCGTTGCATTCACCAAGGATGGTGAACGCCTGATCGGGCAACCGGCCAAGCGCCAGGCAGTGACCAATGGTGACAACACGATTTTTGCGGTGAAGCGCCTGATTGGCCGCCGCTTTGATGATCCGGTGACCAAGAAGGACACCGAGCTGGTCCCCTATACGATCGTCAAGGGCAAGAACGGCGATGCCTGGGTCAAGGCCGGGGGTGAGGATTACTCGCCCAGCCAGATCAGCGCGTTCATCCTGCAGAAGATGAAGGAAACCGCCGAGAGCTATCTTGGCGAAACTGTTACTCAGGCAGTGATCACCGTTCCCGCCTATTTCAATGATGCGCAGCGCCAGGCGACCAAGGATGCCGGCCTGATCGCGGGTCTTGAAGTGCTGCGGATCATCAACGAGCCGACTGCCGCTGCGCTGGCCTATGGGCTGGAGAAGAACGACGGCAAAACCATCGCGGTCTATGACCTTGGCGGCGGCACTTTCGACGTTTCGGTGCTCGAAATCGGCGACGGCGTGTTCGAAGTTAAGTCCACCAACGGCGATACGTTCCTGGGCGGCGAAGATTTTGACACCCAGATCGTTGAATATCTCGCCGAGCAGTTCAAGAAGAAGGAGAACATGGATCTCCGTTCGGATAAGCTGGCTCTTCAGCGGCTTAAGGAAGCGGCTGAAAAGGCCAAGATTGAGCTGTCGAGCGCGCAATCCACCGAAATCAACCTGCCGTTCATCACCGCCCGGATGGAAGGCGGCGCCACCACGCCGCTGCATCTGGTCGAAGTCATCACCCGCGCTGATCTGGAAAAGATGGTCGCCAATCTGATAAAGCGCACCCTCGATCCGTGCAAGAAGGCACTGGCCGATGCCGGGCTCAAGGCTGCTGATATTGATGAAGTGGTGCTGGTCGGCGGGATGACCCGGATGCCCAAGGTCCGCGAAGTGGTGAAGGAGTTCTTCGGCAAGGAACCGCACACCGGGGTCAATCCTGATGAGGTCGTCGCAATGGGTGCCGCCATTCAGGCGGGCGTTCTG
>JANMNP010000057.1:0-3805 GCA_031374105.1 Novosphingobium sp. | reverse complement strand
CCCTCCGTCAGCCCTGCGGGCTGCCACCTCCCCATTTGTGCTGACGCAAAAACGGGGAGGAGCATGGATGGCCGACTTGCACCATCTAATGTGGCTCACTATCGGCCCCCCATGAGCATCCACCCATCCGATTCCATCCTGATCGTCGACTTCGGCAGTCAGGTTACCCAGCTGATCGCGCGCCGGGTGCGTGAAGCCGGGGTCTATTCCGAGATTGCGCCGTTCAACTCGGCTGAAACTGCCTTCGCACGGATGCAGCCCAAGGGCGTTATCCTGTCAGGCGGCCCCGCCTCGGTAACCGACGCGGACAGCCCGCGCGCGCCGCAGGTGATCCTTGATGCAGGCGTGCCGATCCTGGCGATCTGCTATGGCCAGCAGACGCTGTGCACCCAGCTGGGCGGGACGGTAGAGGGCGGCCATGCTGCGGAGTTCGGCCGGGCCGATGTGGAGATACTCAAATCAAGCCCGCTGTTTGACGGCATCTGGGAAGTAGGCAGCAAATATCCGGTGTGGATGAGCCACGGCGACAGGGTGACCCGGGCGCCCGAAGGCTTCGAGATTATCGGCACCTCGCCCAACGCGCCGTTTGCGATCTGCGTCAATGAAGCCCGCCGTTATTACACCACCATGTTCCATCCCGAGGTGGTTCACACGCCCGACGGCGCAAAGCTCATCTCCAACTTCGTCCACGGCATCTGCGGCCTTGCCGGGGATTGGACCATGGCCGAATTTCGCGCCACCAAGATCGCCGATATCCGCGCGCAGGTGGGTTCGGGCCGGGTGATCTGCGGATTGTCTGGCGGGGTTGATTCTGCTGTGGCCGCCGTCCTCATTCACGAAGCGATTGGTGAACAGCTGACCTGCGTGTTCGTCGATGGCGGAATCTTGCGATTGAACGAGCGCGAGCAGGTCGAGACGCTGTTCCGTGATCACTACAACATCCCGCTGGTGGTGGTCGATGCGCAGGACCGGTTCATGGATGGGCTGGCTGGCCTCACCGATCCCGAAGCCAAGCGCAAATTCATCGGCAAGACCTTCATTGATGTGTTCGAGGCCGAGGCCAAGGCAATCGGCGGGGCAGATTTCCTCGCGCAGGGCACGCTTTATCCGGACGTGATCGAATCGGTGTCGTTCACCGGCGGGCCGTCGGTCACGATCAAGAGCCATCACAATGTCGGCGGCCTGCCCGAGCGCATGAACATGAGCCTCGTCGAGCCGTTGCGCGAGTTGTTCAAGGATGAGGTCCGCGTTCTGGGCCGCGAGCTGGGTCTGCCACCGATTTTCGTCGGTCGCCATCCGTTCCCCGGCCCAGGCCTTGCCATCCGCATCCCCGGAGAGGTGACGCGCGAACGCTGCGACATCCTGCGCAAGGCCGATGCCGTCTACCTCGAGGAAATCCGCGCCGCCGGGCTCTATGATGAAATCTGGCAGGCCTTTGCGGTGCTGCTGCCGGTCAAAACCGTCGGCGTGATGGGCGATCACCGCACCTACGACAACGTCTGCGCGCTGCGCGCCGTCACCAGCACCGATGGCATGACGGCGGATATCTATCCCTTCGAAGCCGCCTTCCTCAGCCGGGTTGCGACCCGGATCATCAACGAGGTCAAGGGCATCAACCGGGTGGTGTATGACTATACCAGCAAGCCGCCGGGGACGATCGAGTGGGAGTGAGGGGGCAGCAGCACTTAGATTGACAGCGACATTTGTTCCGTTATTGTTCCGATAAGTGCACAACAGAAAGGCTAGGCCATGTCAGTCGATTACATCATGATCGGAACCAACGATCTCGCCCGGGCTCGCCTGTTTTATGATGCGGTGTTTCCGGCGTTTGGTGGTGAGCTTGAAGTTGAATACCCCGGCTTCACTTTCTGCTACAAGTTCCGCAACGGTACCCGCGCATGGGTGGCGGGGCCGAACAACAAGGAAGCCGCCGCGCCCGGCAACGGAAACATGCCGGGCTATGCTTGCGCTTCCGCAGATGAAGTTGACGCCGCCCATGCCGCAGCCCTCGCGCATGGCGGCACCACTGAAGGCGATCCCGGCCCGCGCCCGATGTATGGCCCGGATTTCTACGGCGCCTATGCCCGCGATCTGGATGGCAACAAGATGAGCTTCATCTGCACTATCGCGGCGCCCTGAACCCAAAACCCTCATCCGCGCGGATAGGCCTCGCAAAGCTCTCTCTGTCCGGGATGACTGAGTGGGAGTAAGAGGAAGCGCAAGAAGGCGCAAGGAAGCGTGGTCATGGATAAAATGGATGATAACGAGCAACTGGAAATTCTCACTCAGCAGATCTTTCGCGCTCGTATTTACTACGACCTATGGTGGACTTCGGTTGGTTCAGAGACTCCCCTAGCGAACGCCAAATCGCTTGAAGAATTTTCGGAATTTCTTCGCTTCGACGCTCATGCGCATTTTGTGACCATGATCATTCATTGTGCGACTGTCTGGGACAATAAATACATTTCATTGCCCCGGCTGGGCAACGAAATTCTAGGACAGGAGCGCTTCGGCATTCACAGTACGATCTGGACGGCTATCTGCGACCAGAAAGAACTTGCTAATGGGATAATGAAAATCAGGAATGAAGCCATCGCTCACCGCAGCAAGTTTTATGACTATGACGCGGTATTCGAGCGAGCTAAAGTGATCCCGGACGTATTGCCGAAGATGATGACCTCATGGCTCGATCTCGTGAATGAGCTCAAGACGATTAGAGGGATGAAGTGCGACAAGGTGACGGGCGAGACGGATTTTAACAATTTGCCTCTCTTGGATATGCAAAAGCTCATCCACAAACTGGGTGGCTCCGATCTCCAGCCGAGAACCTGTCTTGACGAAATTCGGTAGTGTCTCAGTTTGAATTATCATCGCCGCGCTTCTTGTAAGGCCCGCGAACTTTGGGGGCAGGTGCCAGTTCGTCAATCTTAGCGATCACATCCTCTAGCGACCAGAGCCGATCCGTGACGCCCGCTGCCATAGCAGGGGACATGCGCAGCGTCTTGTGAATGCGGGTGAAGTTGTAGAACACGAAATAGAGCGCCAGCGCGTGAATGTGGTTGTCCAGCTTCTTGCTGAAAGCGTTTGTCAACCGGGTGAAGCGCCGCATGGACATGCGCATAGTGAGGTTCTGGCGTTCGACATAGCTGGTTGAAACGTGCGCAATGTCAGGATTGCCTTCGCGGCGGATTTTCTTGATGCCTCTGCATTCCGCTGGGCTGTAGCGGCCCGGTGCGGTGATCGTGGGGCCGTAAAGCTTCACGAGCTGGGCGAAGTCCACATCGCCACCGAATGCGCCTTCTACGGCTTCAAGGTAAGCCTTGTGACCATCGGTTGTCAGTTGCACCCGGTTGGCAAGACGGGCTTGCAAATCGTCCATAAGCACCATCGCGCTTTCGCCCGAACGGTCGCCAACATAGTAGGACACGATCAGCTTGGTATCAGCGTCAATCGCCGTCCAAGTCCACACGTCGCCAGCACCTTCCGGCGCAGCCTTAGCGCCCGCTACGTTCTTCTGCTTGGCATGGCAGAACGACCAGATTTCATCGCACTGAATGCGTGACGCCTTCACGTTGCGGACGGTATCATCGTGCAAGATCAAGCAAGCCTCGCCAGCTTCAACCAGCAGCTTGGAAACCGTGTTGATGGAGACGTCCGCAACGCGGCTGATCGAGCGCATGGATGAGCCTTCGCACAGCATGGCGAGGATTTGGACGCGCTTGGAGAGGGGCAGCTTGTTCATGTATCATGAATAGCAGCCTCTAGTCATTTATCAAGCATAAAGTTCAGTTAGAAATGGGATCAT
>JANMNP010000056.1:0-71298 GCA_031374105.1 Novosphingobium sp. | reverse complement strand
GTCGCGCGATCGTAGCCCGCGGTCGGGATCCCCGCGCGGGCGCACAAGTCCTTGGTGAACCCCTTCGAGCCTTCAAGCTGCGCCGCGGCGCGCGATGGGCCGAATACCGTGACCCCGGCGCCGCGCAGCGAATCGGCCAGCCCATCGACCAGCGGCGCCTCGGGCCCGATCACCACCAGCCCGATCCGCTGCGCTTCACAGAAAGCGACTGCCGCGCGGTGATCGACGGGATCGAGCGCGACCAGTTCGGCGTGCTGCGCTATTCCCGGGTTACCCGGCGCGGCATAGAGCAAGTCGCACCGCGGCGATTGCGCGAGCTTCCACGCCAGCGCATGTTCGCGCCCGCCCGAGCCCAGCAGCAGGATGTTCATGGACGTTTCCCGTTACGATGATGACGACGATGCCGCCGGCGCGCTCCTAGCCGCCAGCCGCCCCGGCGACAACGCCGCACCGCTTTCGATCACCGAGATATCTGCGATCCTCAAGCGGACGGTTGAGGATCGGTTCAGCTTTGTCCGTCTCAAGGGAGAGCTTTCGGGGGTTAAGCGCGCCGCCTCGGGCCATCTCTATTGCAGCCTCAAGGATGAAGGCGCGCGGATCGACGGGATCATGTGGCGCGGCAGCGCGCAGCGGCTGGCTTTCCTGCCTGAGGACGGAGTGGAGGTGATCGTCACCGGCAAGCTGACCACCTATCCGGGCCGCTCGACCTATCAGATCGTGATCGAGCGGATGGAGATCGCAGGCGAGGGCGCGCTGCTGGCGCTTCTGGCCAAGACCAAAACGCGGCTGGAGGCCGAGGGGCTGTTCGCAGAGACCCGCAAGCAGGCGTTGCCGTTCCTGCCGCAGGTTATCGGCGTGGTCACCTCGCCAACTGGCGCAGTGATCCGCGATATTTTGCACCGCCTGGCCGACCGCTTCCCCAGCCATGTGCTGGTCTGGCCGGTCTTAGTTCAGGGGCAAGGATCGGCGGAGCAGATCGCGGCAGCGGTGCGCGGATTCTCTGCGATCCAGCCTGGCGGCCCGGTCCCGCGCCCGGATCTGGTGATCGTTGCGCGCGGCGGCGGTTCGATCGAGGATTTATGGGCCTTCAACGAGGAAGTCGTGGTTCGCGCGATTGCCGATTGCACGATCCCGATCATTTCCGCTGTCGGACATGAGACTGACACCACGCTGGCCGATTTCGCCGCCGATCTGCGCGCACCGACACCCACCGCAGCCGCTGAAATCGCGGTGCCAGTGCGCGAGGAGCTGCTGTCACAGCTGGCTGAGCTGGGATTGCGCAAACGGCGTGCGGTGGTCCGGCCAGTCAATCTCGGGCGTGAACGACTGGAGGCGCGGGTTCAGCGCTTGCCCCGCGCTGAGGCGTTGCTCAGCCCCTATGCGCAGCGGCTTGATGATCTGGGCGAGCAGCTACGGCGCGGATTGGGAACGCGGATTGTTGCAGCACGCGCGGCGTTGCAACACGATGGCGCGCGGCTTTCGGCCCCCTTGCTAGCGGCCCGGCTGACCAATGCACAGGACCGGCTGGAGGCGCTGGCCCGGCTGGCCAAGTCGCTCAATCCTGATGCGGTGCTTGAGCGCGGCTATGCCCGGATCACGGCGGCGGATGGCCGCACGCTGGTCAGCCGGGCGGCAGCAGCAGGAGTAGCCGCGCTGGGCATTCATTTCCGCGATGGACAGTTGGCAGTGGTTCCGGCCAGCGGCAGCGGCCCGCCCCGGCCCGCGCCAAAACCCCGCGCGCCCACGCCCGAGCAGGGCAAATTGCTTTGAAAGCGGTATTCGGCTAACATCTCGCCATGTTGATGTCCTCTGGCGAACGCGCCGCAACGCTTTTCTATCAACCCAACGGCTTTCGGGTGCTTAGCCCGGGCAACCATGTGGTTTGCGCTGTCAGCGCCGCGTTCGTTTCCCTCGATGCGCTGCGCTATTGGAGCGTTGATCGGCAAGAGGCCTACGCCAGCGCCGAGATTGCGACCCGCAGGCTGCTAGGAAACAAGTGACCGCGCGAATTGTATTCGGCCGGATCGCATTGGCTGCGCTGCTGGCCGCGCTGGGCAGTTGCAGCGACAGCAACGCCGCGCCTTCCAAAACGCACCCGCGGCAGCAACCAACCATGGCTGTTCCAGCGCCTTTGGCTCAGCTAACCCTTGCCGGACAATTCTCGCAAGGCGGCTGGGCACGCGGTGCAGCCCCTGCCGGGACGATTGGGTTGACCCTTGATGGCCGCGCCTTGCCCATGGCGGCAGACAGGGTGTTTTTCATCGCCTTTGATCGCGATGCCGGTGCTTCGGCAACATTGATCGCGCGGCTTGATGATGGCCGCTCGATTTCGCGGATTTTGACCATTGCCCCCCGGTCCTGGGCGATCGAGCACATCTCGATTGGTCCGCGCGCTGGAACCCCGCCCAGCGAAGAATACAAGCGCCGCCGCGCGGTTGAGCTGGCGCAGATCAACGCCGCCCGCGCGGTAAATGGGAATAGCGACGGCTGGCGGCAGAGTTTCATCTGGCCTGTGACTGGCCGGCTTTCGGGCAAGTTCGGCTCGCAGCGGATCTATCGCGGGACGCCGGGCGCCTATCATTCCGGCCTCGATATCGCCACCGGGGCCAGCGGCACGCCATTTGTTTCGCCCGCCGACGGGGTGGTCATTCTCGCTGCGGCAAGCCCGTTCATGCTGGAAGGACGGCTGCTGATGATCGATCACGGCATGGGGCTTAACAGCGCCTTCCTCCATTGCTCGCAGCTGGCGGTAAAAGTAGGCGATGTGGTTCGCCGCGGCCAGTATATTGGCCGGATCGGGATGACTGGTCGGGCAACCGGGCCGCATCTTCACTGGAGCATCAAATGGCAAGACAAGCGGCTTGATCCGCTGTTTTTCGTTGGGCCGATGCCGACCGGTTGAATTGGCCGACAAACCTATATTGCGCAATAAACGATCAATGCGCACTAATATTACCACGCGGCCAAATTGTTGTGTCTTAGTTACAACAGCAACCAAGCGAATGTTACATTTTTGTTAAAAACCTTTGCCCGCCTCCGCTCGCTTCGCCATGGCACGGTCCATCTATCTGCTTTCCTTGCGGCCAATTGGCCCGGCGAGGATCGGGGATGCGGGAACTCCGGCTGGTCGTACTGCCGGTATTACTAAAGGGACTAATCCTGTGAAAACCATTGCCAACAAGTCGCAGCTTTCGAGCAGCACCTGCCTTCAGTCGATTGCTTTGATCGGCAGCGCCATTGCCCTGCTGAGTTCAACCGGTGCCCTTGCGCAAGAAGCGCCAGCCGCAGAAAACGAAGAAGCGATCATAGTCACCGGCTCGCGCATCGCGCGCCCTGATCTGGAAATTTCAAGCCCGGTCAACGTGATCGGTGCGGAAGAGATTGCGCTCAAGCAGAACGTCTCAGCAGAAGAACTGCTGCGTGATCTGCCTGGTCTGCGCCCTTCGACAGGCCCCGGCGTCAACAATGGCACCGATGGTTCATCGTCTGTCGATCTGCGCGGTATCGGCGCTGAACGCACGCTCGTTCTGCTCGACGGCAAGCGCGTCGTGCCGTTCGGCCTTGATGGGCTGACCGATCTGAATGCGATCCCCATTGCTCTTGTCAGCCGGGTTGATGTGGTCACTGGCGGCGCTTCATCGGTTTATGGTGCTGACGCCGTGGCCGGCGTGGTCAACTTCGTGATCCGCCGCGATTTCAGCGGGGTTGAGGCTTCGGCTTCCTATCGCTTTAGCGAACGCGGTGATGCAGCGGCGCGCAAGGCCGATCTGGTAATCGGCGGCAATATCGCCGATGGCCGCGGCAATGTCGTGCTTTCGCTAGGCTACACCAAGGTCGATCAGCTCAACCAGAACACCCGCCCGTTTGGCGTTGCCGCGCTTTCAACCGTTACCGGAACGCCACAGGGCTCCCAGACCGCGGTTCCCAGCTTCCTGCTAGGCCCAGTGGTTACTGGTGCCAGCGGCCCGCTGGGTTCGGTCTATGATACGGCGACCGGCCTGTTCCGCACAGCGACCGATCCCGATACCTATAACTTTAACCCCAGCAACCTCTATCAGACTCCGCTAGAGCGCTATAGCGTGTTTGCGCAGGCCTCTTACGAGATCATCCCGGCCGTTGAGGTTTATGCCCAGGCAATGTTCAACCGCAGCATCGTGGCCAGCTCCTCAGCACCATCTGGCTCATTCACCAACCCCTACTTTCTGCCGCTGAGCAACCCTTACCTTACGGCTGGTGCGCGGGCGCAGCTCTGCGCTGCTGGTGCCGCGAACTTCACCTCTGGCACGGGTGTTCGCACCACCGCGCTGACCCCGGCACAATGTGCGGCGGCAGGCACGGCCACTTCGGTGACGTCGCCTGATTATCAGGAAGTCGCCGTCACGCTTGCGCGGCGGTTTGTCGAATACGGTGATCGCTTCCAGTCCTTCGAATCGAACCAGTTCCAGGCATTGTTCGGCTTGCGCGGGGATCTTTCGCCCACGCTGAAGTATGACATTTCGGCCCAATATGGCGAGACGCTGCAGAACCAGACGCGGAAAAACTGGGGCAGCTACAGCCGGGTTCAGCAAGCGTTGCGGGCGTTCACCCCGACCACCTGCTCGAACACGGCGAACGGCTGCGTTCCGATCAATCTGTTCGGCCCAGCCGGCAGCATCACCCCGGCAATGATTGGCTTCTTCGCCCTGGACGCATTCATCAAGCGCAAGGTCAAGCAAACGGTTGTGACTGCATCGGTATCTGGCGATTTGTTCGGGCTGACCAGCCCAGGAGCGAGCAGCCCGGCCGCTTTCTCGATTGGCGCGGAATATCGCAAGCTTTCGGCACAGGCGAACCCAGACGCCGCATCGCAGATTCAATCGGAAGTCCTTGGCACCGGAGCCCGCATTCCGACTGACTTTGGCGAATACAGCGTCAAGGAAGCCTTTGGCGAAATCATCGTTCCGCTGGTTGAGGATGTATCATTCATCAAGAACCTGACGGTTGAAGCCGGTATCCGCTATTCGGATTACACCACGACCGGTGCAAGCACGACGTGGAAAGCGGGCGGCATCTGGGAGCCTGTCGACGGTATCAAGCTGCGCGGCATGTATCAGCGTGCGGTTCGCTCGCCGAACATCCAGGAACTCTACCGCGGGCCAGTTACGGGCCTGAGCAACCTGACGGTTGATCCGTGTCAGGCAGCCCTGCCCGTGGGCAATGCCCAACTGACAGCGTTGTGTGTTGCGACTGGTGCACCTTCGACATCGATCGGTTTCATCCCGCAGCCATCGGCTGGTCAGATCAATGCGACGACCGCAGGTAACCGCCTCCTGAATGTCGAGCGTTCGCGCTCGATCACGCTGGGCGCGGTGATTGCACCGCCGCAGATCCGCAATCTGTCGCTGACCGTCGATTACTTCGACATTATTGTCAGAAACGCGATCACGCAGCCGGCGCAGGGCGACATCCTTAACGGATGCTACTCGACCGCGCTCAATCCTTCGCAGACGTTCAATGGGTTCTGTCAGCTGATCGGGCGCAACCCGATCAACGGCGGCCTGAACGGTGCGGGTGAAACGCTGGGTGTGGTCCTTGGTTATTCCAACCTTGGGATCATCGACACCTCGGGCGTCGATGCCACGCTGCGTTACAAGACCGCGCTGTCGAGCAGCACAGATGCGGGCGAGATCGGCTTCTCGATCACCGGATCATATCTGGATCACTACAACTTCCAGGCCAACCCGCTGGCGATCAACCGCGACTGCACGGGCTATTACAGCACGAACTGCACCAACCCGCGCATCAAGTGGAAGATCAACACCCGGGTAACCTATTCGAAGGGTCCGTTCGATGTCTCGCTCTACTGGCGTCACCTTTCGGGCGTGGCGATTGAACCAGCTGCCCCTGCCCCGCGGCCAGCACTTACTGTGCCGCAGACTGGTGGACCGGCGCTGACCACCATCTTCGACGCCTATGAAAAAATCCCAGCCTATGACTACTTCGACCTTGCTCTGCGCGCTGCAGTGGGCGAGCATCTGGAACTTACGCTGACGGCGAACAATTTGTTCAACAAGCTGCCGCCAATCGTTGGTTCGGGTGCAGGCGGAACAGCGTTTAACAGCGGCAACACCTTCCCGACCACCTATGACGTGCTGGGCCGGATGTTCACCATCGGAGCGCGCATGAAGTTCTGATTGCAATCCGTTAACGCAATTGAAGGAGCCGGGCCAATAACCCGGCTCCTTTTTTGTCTGCTTGCCGCGCGCACCGGGATCGTTAGGGATGGCGGCGTGCGCCGCTTGTTGATCGTTTTGCTGCTGTGCGGCCTGGCTCCCGGCATGTGGGTCCGAAGCCGGAACCCACCGCCAAATCACGATCAGGCGATCACTGTGAAGGCGCTGCCACTGGCCCTGGGGTGTTGCATGCTTGGTCCGTTCCGGCTTGAAGCGGCATGGCAGCTGACGAGCCGCAATAGCGATTTTGGCAGCTATTCCGGCTTGGTCAGGATCGCTCCGGGCAGGTTGAAGGCATTCAGCGATCGCGGCCATTCCCTTGATTTCCCCGATCCCGCCCCCGTGGCCAACGCAGTCCAAAGCGAAGCAATCATCGGTTCGATCTTTGCTGAGCAGGGCAAGTCCAGGAAAAACCGCGATGTCGAAGCGGCGACATTTGATCCGGTGTCCCGGCGGCTGTGGCTGGCGCTGGAGGGGAGCAATCTAATCACCCGCCACGGCGCTGATCTTGGCAGACAGGCGCTAAGCGCGCCTGCGGCGATGCATTTCTGGCCCCCCAACAAAGGGCCCGAGGCGATGGTCCGGCTGCGCGATGGACGGTTCATCGTGCTGGCCGAAGCCTTTCCCGATTGGTTCGACAATCGCCACCACGCTGGGCTGCTATTCCCAGACGATCCGGCCGAAGGCGCGGTGCCGCAGGGCTTCACCTTTGGCGGGCCGGAAGGCTATCGCCCGACGGACATGGCGCAGCTGCCCGATGGGCGGGTTCTGGTTGTGATGCGGCGTTTGCTATGGCCGTTTCCGGTCCGCGCATCAGCCAGGATTGTTCTGGCCGATCCGGCGCAGATCAAACCGAACGGCCTGTGGCAAAGCACCGAGCTCGCCAGTCTTACCTCGCCCCAGCCGGTCGATAATTTTGAAGCCATAGCTATTGATCAGGCCAGAGACGGGAAGATAATAGTCTGGCTGATGTCAGACGACAATCGCGCGGCCAGCCAAAGGACGCTGTTGTGGCGCATGACGCTTGATCCGGCTTTGCTGCCGCCGCGATCAGACAAGCAAAAGGCGCACGATCAACTCGCGCGCCCTGCTATATTATGATTCGCTGCCCCGCCGGGCCGCTGCAATCAGGCGGCCTGCTTTTTCGCCAGCTCGCGCTTGATCTTCTGCGCATTGGTTGAAAGCTTGGTATCAGACGTCTTGAGCAGCCAATTATCCAGCCCGCCGACATGCTCAACCGAACGCAAGCCATGGGTTGAAACACGGAACTTGATGCTGCGATCCAGCGCTTCAGACATCAGCGTAACGTTCTGCAAATTGGGCAGAAACACGCGCTTGGTCTTGTTGTTGGCGTGGCTGACGTTGTTACCAACCTGGCGACCCTTACCGGTCAGTTCGCAAATGCGGGCCATGACATTACTCGCTTGAATTTTGGTGCGTTTCCGCAGGAAGGGGCGCGCTTAGCGATTCGGCCCCACAAGGTCAAGTTGCATCGCGGGTTTCTGCGGTCTAGCGCAGACAAATGACCCAATGGCCGCTTCCCGAACCGATGGCGCTTGCGCTGGCACAGGCTCGAAAGGCGGCGGATGCAGGCGAAGTGCCAGTCGGGGCGGTGATAATCAAGGATGGCGTGGTGATCGCAGCCGCTCACAACGCGCCGCGCACGCTGACCGATCCCACCGCTCACGCCGAAATCCTGGCGATCCGCGCTGCGGCGCAGGCACTGGGCAATGAACGCCTTGAAGGCTGCGAGCTGTGGGTGACACTGGAGCCATGCGCGATGTGCGCAGGCGCCATTGCCCATGCCCGCATCGCCCGGCTCTATTACGCCGCCAGCGATCCCAAGGGCGGCGCGGTGGAGCACGGCGCGCGGGTGTTCGAGCAGGATCAATGCCTCCACCGCCCGGATGTCTATTCAGGCATGGGCGATGGCGAGGCGGCAGAACTTTTGCGCGGCTTCTTTCAGGCCAAGCGTTAAGCCCCGCGCCAGATTTTGAGCGGGGCACTGTTCGCCGCGCCAAAGCCGCCGCGCGGGCAGGCATGGGGCTTGAAATCACGGCCATAGCAAAGCTTCAATTCGCGCAGCCATCCGCGCGGCCCAGAAAAAACCCCTACTGCCTCGGGCTTCCAGCCGCGATTCGCAGAGACAAAAGCGCGCCGCACATCGCCCGCGGCAAGATCTGGCTGGCGTGAAAGCGCATCCATGTTGGGAAAACGCAGCGACTGCCACAAAATCCCGGCGACCCGGAAGTATCCCTCGGGCGTCTTGGCCATGCAGCTGCCATGCTTTGCCCACTCATGCTCAAGCAGCCACGGTGCAGGGGTCATGCAAATATTCTGGCGGAGCAGCTGCGGCGAAGGGCGCGGGGTGAGCGAGCACCACTGCGGAGCTGGGCCAGTTTTCGCTTCGGGCCACAGCCCATGCAGCACAAAGCCGAATTGCCCATTGGTTCGACCACATTGCAAATCATTCCCGCCGCCTTGGCCGCGCTTGCTGCGGCAAAACTCAGGGCTCCAGCTCAGCGCCAGTGTGTAGCGGGCAATGGCTGTGCGAATTACCGGGCCATCCGGACGGGCCGGGCGTGCTGGCTCAAGCCGCGCAGGCGGCGCGCATTGATAGGCCTGCGCAAGGACCGGGGATGAAAGCAGCGTCAGCAGGATAGCAGCGAGCCTCACAGCGGGGTGAAATCCAGCCCGATGTCGGCGGCAGGCGCGCTTTGGGTCAGGCGGCCGACCGAGATGAAATCGACGCCGGTGGCAGCGATGGCGCCGATAGTGTCCAGCCGGACCCCGCCAGAGGCTTCGCATGGCACCCGGCCTGCGACCAGTGCCACCGCTTTGTGCAGTTCTTCGACGTTCATATTGTCGAGCAATAAATGATTCGCCCCTGCGCTGAGAGCCGGTTCGATCTGCTCGATCCGGTCAACTTCGCAGATGATCCGCGCGACCCCGGCAGCGCGGGAGCGACGGACAGCTTCAGCGACGCCGCCCGCGACCATCACGTGGTTGTCCTTGATCATCGCCGCGTCCCACAGCCCCATCCGGTGGTTCTGCGCGCCGCCCATTCGGACCGCGTATTTCTCTAGGTGGCGCAGGCCGGGGATGGTCTTGCGGGTATCGAGCAGCACTGCCTTGGCGTGGTCCATGGCATCGACATATTGGCGTGTCAGCGTGGCAATGCCGGAGAGATGCTGCGCGGTGTTGAGCGCGCTGCGTTCTGCCGTCAGCATCGCGCGGGCATTGCCGGAAAGGCGCATCAGATCCGAGCCTGCCGGAACCCTCGCACCCTCATCGACCAGAATTTTGATCTCCATCTCGGGATCGAGAGCACGAAAAAACGCGGCCGCGATGGGCAGGCCCGCGACAGTAATTGCATCACGGCTGTCCATCACCCCCGAAAATCGCACATCCGCAGGAATCACGCTTTCAGAGGTTACATCATGCCCACCGCCAGCCATGCCGACACCGAGGTCTTCAGCGAGAGTGGCCAACACGAATGCGTCTATGTCGAAACCGGTGAGGATAAAGCTCGTCATCCCTACCTCATTGCAAACAGACCCGCTCGTGTCGAGTAGAGGTTGCAGGCAGGGTCTAATGCACAAACCGCGCGACGACATCACGGTACGAGCGCGAGACCTTCACCTGGGCGCCGCTTTCCAGCACCAGGAAGCATTCGCCATTGGTATGCGGTTTGACCTGACGGACCTGATTGAGATTGACGATTGTCGAGCGGTGGACCCGCTGGAACACGCGCGGATCGAGGCGACGTTCAAGATCCTTCATCGTTTCTCGCAGGATCAGTGAATTGTCGCCAGTATAGATGCACATATAGTCGCCCGCTGCTTCGATATGCTCGATCGAATCGACATCTACGCGGAAAATCTGGCCGCGATCCTTGATATTGATGAGTTTTTCAAACCGGGCCACCGCCTCGCCCTCATCCGGCATGGCATCCATTGCATCGGGGGCAACCTCGGCGAGCACGATCTTTAGCTTTTCTGCCTCTTCGGAAGAGCGCTTTTCGGCCAGCCGCGTGCGGACCCGGTCGAGCGTATCGGCCAGCTTGTCCTCATCAACCGGCTTCATCAGATAGTTGATCGCATTGGCCTCAAATGCGCGAACGGCGTGTTCCTGATAGGCGGTGACGAACACGAACAGTGGCGGTTCGATTTCCATCACGCCCTTGACCACGGAAAATCCGTCAAAGCCGGGCATCTGAATGTCGAGGAACACCAGATCAGGCTTTTCAGTCTTGATCTTGCGGATCGCCTCGCGCCCGTTGGAGCAAGTTTCGATCACTTCCACATCGGGGAATTTTGCCAGCCGCAGCTGAAGCCCTTGAATAGCCAGCTTTTCGTCATCAACAAGGATGGTCCGAATGGTCATAAATCATGTCCTGCTCGCCGCCGGATCGGAGGCGTGTCTTGTATTTAATCAGCTAGCGAACCAGCCATCACCGACTGCCGCGCGCTTGTAACAGCGAGTGCTGGGGACTCCCGGCGCTCAAACGGCAATTCGATCAGCACGGCAAACCCGCCTTCGGGCGGCTCCATCGTTTCAAACCGATGTTCCGCGCCATAAGCCTGAGCCAGCCGGTCACGAATATTCGCAAGGCCGACCCCGGTTGATACAAGTTCGCCGCCATCAAACGTTACGCCGGTCAACCTGTTATCGCTGCCTTCGTTTTGCAATCCCGGACCAGTGTCGGAGACGGTGATGCGAAGGTTCTGACCGACGAGTTGCGTGGAAATCGTGATTTCCGCGCCCGCCTCCTGGGTGCTGACTGCATATTTGATCGCATTTTCAACCAAGGGCTGAAGCAGCAACGAGGGCAGCAGCGCCACTTGGCTGGCAGGATCAATCCGGAAAGTAGTGCGCAGGCGTTCTTCAAAGCGCATCCGCTCAATATCCAGGTAGAGCTTCAGAGTTTCCACCTCCTGCGCCACCGTCACCCGTCCGCTCGGCTGATTGATGAGCGTGTAACGCAAAAACGAGGATAGCCGGCTGAGCATCGCATTGGCAGGATCGGTCTGCTTGAGCAGCACCAGAGTCGAGATGGAATTCAGCGTGTTAAACAAGAAATGCGGATTGAGCTGGTATCGCAGCATCGCCAATTGGGCGCTGGTCGCCTGATTTTCCAGTCGGATCAATTGATCGTTCTGCTCTTCGATCTGGAGAAAGAAATTGATCGCGTAATAGAGCGCCGACCAAGCCCCAAGCAGCGTCAGATCGAGGTAAAACACGCCGATAAACAGCTGTGCAAAGCCTGATTCGCTGTCTGGTCGATACAGCCCGACTACCCAAGCATCGATAAAAGCATAGAGCCCCACCGCAAATGGCAGGATCAATCCTGTTACCCCCCAGGTCACCAGCGGACGACGGCTAATCAACTGGCGGAACAATACTGAAAGCATCAGCGAAATCGAAAAGCCGGTGATCGTTGCGATCAGCACCAGCACCAGAAAGGTCAGCGGCTGCCCATTGGCCAGGCTCGACATTCCGCGCAGCAGCATGGCCCCGCCCCAACCCACGGCCTGAAGCCGCCAGAACGCCCGGTTCTTGTTGGCGAAGAAGGGGATAGGTCGAAAGGGCAAAACGGCCATGCAGCTACACTAGCAGAGTTCTGCAGTTGCGCGAAAAATTTTGCGCGAAACCCGGTTATGGGCTAGTTGCGGCTGCAACGGAGAGCAAAAATGGACAGCATCGATACCGCGCTGCACGATTCTGAGCATGCCCGCTTTTCAGCGATGACCGAGGGCACAGCCGAAGACTGGGCGATCATTTCCACCCACTACATGGATTTTGCCAAGAGCCTGCCCGATCGGGTGCTTGCACATCTTCGGCTGTTAGAGGGCGATTTCGGCGGATTTCCAGTCGACCGGATGGAGCATTCGCTCCAGACCGCGACCCGGGCGCACCGCGATGGACGCGATGAGCCCTATGTGGTGATGGCGTTGCTGCATGATATGGGCGACACGCTGGGAACCTATAACCATCCCGAGGTTGCCGCGGCGGTTATCAAGCCATTCGTCTCCGAAGAACTGCACTGGATCTGCCAGAACCACGGCGCATTCCAAGGCTATTACTATTTCCACTACGTTGGCATGGACCGCAATATCCGCGACAATTTCCGCGATAATCCGCATTTCGCAGCCTGCGCTGAGTTCTGCGAGAAGTATGATCAATCCGCCTTCGCGACCGACTATGACACCCTACCGCTGGAGTTCTTTGAACCGATGCTGCGCCGTGTGATGGCAAGGCCAATCAAAAGCATGTACAAAAACCTGGCAAAGTAGAATTTAGCCCCGGGCTTCGGCAATTGCCTTGGCCAGCTGCTGTTGGCCAACCGCGCCGGACATCAGAACGTCACCAATCACCCAGCTTGGCGTGCCTTCAAATCCAAGCTGGCGCGCAAATTGAAGGTTCTTGTTTATCTCCGCATCAATGCGCGGATTGGCAATCGTCTGCCGTGCTCGCGCCATATCGATCCCTGCGGCCTGCGCGGCGGCGGCGATGGTCTGAGGGCTAGGGCGGCCAATTGCAAACATCGCCTTATGGAAGGCGGCGAAACGACCTTGTTCTGCGGCAGCAAGCGCCATTCGCGCGGCCTCAGTGCTACTGGGCGAGAGAATAGGAAGATCGCGCACCACCACCTTCAGATCAGGATTGGCGGCAATCAGAGCGTCAACATCAGCCACGCTCTGGCGGCAAAACGAACAGGCGTAATCCGTGAATTCAACCAGTGTGATCTTGCCTTGCGGATTGCCAAGTATCGCGCCTGGGAACGGCGCTTCGACCAGTTCGGCAACCCCGGCCAACTGCTTCTTCATTTCGCGATCCCGCAAGCGATCCATCGCTTCGGGCAGAATTTCAGGGTGGTCCAGAATATAACTGCGGACCACTTGCTCGATCGCCGCCTTGTTATCCGGGGCAGCAGGCTGGCTTCGGTTTGATTCAAACAGCCATCCTGCCAATCCTCCAGCCAGCAGCAGAATGATACCGCCTATGGCCATGCCAAGGGTGCTGCGCGGGCTGGGGCTGCGAGCGGTGCTATTGTCAAAATCGGCCATTGCTGTCTTGCCTACTTGCGTTTTCGCGCCTGTTCAATCGCTGCACGGGCCTGCATCGCAATATCCTGCGCGCGCAGCCAATCGGCGGAACCCTTGGGCAGCTCTGCCTCGGCCGCTTCGGCGCTGCGCAGGGCCTGCGGCATTTGGAGGTTCATCACCTGCTGTTCAGCGCTGGCCAGCTTGGCCCGGGCAAGATCGCCATTGGCGGCATAAACCACGCCAAGCTGATACCAAGCGAAGGGGTTTTCGCGGTCTCGCGCGACAGCCGCTTTAAGGACGCGCTCGGCCTCCAGAAAATTGGCCCTGTCTTCGGTGGCGATCAGCGCATGGCCAAAAGTTGTAGCGATCAGCGGCTGATTGCCTGTCAGATCGGTTGCACGGCGCAGCGAGGCCAGCGCTTCATGCGGCTTGCCCGCTTCAAGCAGGACCTGGCCCTTGAGTTCGAGGAAATAGGGGTCGTTTGGCGCAGTTGCCAGCAGGGCGTTCACCTCCTCCATCGACTGGTCAAAGAAGGCTTCCTTGTGGAAGGCATAGGCCCGCGCATAGCGGGCCGCGACCCCGTTCATTGTCTTGGGATAGGCGATCAGAGTTTGGCCCGGTTCGGCCAGATATCCATATAGCTTGGCCTTGATTCGCAAGAACCGCGTTTCAAGCGCGCTGTCATTGGGGTTCTTCCACGCCGGATCCTGTTCGTAACTGTCCTGCAGCGTGGCAATCCGGTCAGCGGTCATCGGGTGGGTGCTGTAGAATTCACTGTCGGCGGTTCGGGTATATCCGTGGCGATACTCCATGCTCTGCAGTTTCGTGAAGAAATCAATCGAGCCTCGGCCAGAGATGCCTGCCAGGGAGAGATACTTGGTGCCTGCCGCATCGGCGCTTGATTCTTGGGCGCGGTTGAAGGCGAGATATTTGCCTAGCGCCGCTTGCTGTCCGGCCATGATAACGCCCATTGCCGCCTCGCCCGCGCCTGCCGCCGCAGCCGCTGCGCCGAGCAACAACGAAAGAATGCTGATGCTCTGGGCTGCCTTCGCACCATCGCCGCCGCCAATCGCATGGCCACCCGTTATGTGGCCCAGCTCATGCGCGATAACGCCTTGCACTTCGTTGGCGGTGCTCGCCTCGTTGATCAGTCCGCTGTGAATATAGACAGCCTGCCCGCCGGCTACGAAAGCATTGATCGAGGGATCATTAATCAAGACAATATCGACGTTCTTGGGATCAAGTCCGGCCGCAGCGATGAGCGGCGTTGCCATATCCTGCAGCAGAGCTTCGGTTTCCGCATCGCGCAGGATCGATTGCGCGGCCACCGGCTGTGCGGTGAGGGCTATGGCAGCCAAAGCAGCGGCGATACGGGACAGGAAGCGCATAGGCTTGCCCTAGCCTGCCTTCGCCTGAACCGGCGCTGAAGCTTTGCTGTCATGCTCCGCGAGGAAGGCCAGCACAGCATCAATCACGCGCTTGTCGCGGCGCATGAATGGCTGGGCCAGCTTCATAATGATACTTTCATGAGTCATACCTTTCAGCACAACCGCTTTGGTCGGCGCCCCGGCTGCCGTCATCGCCTTGGCCAGGGCGAGGCTGTTGCGCGGCATCACCGTTGTATCCAGATCACCTGTCAGCAGCAGCAGGGGCGGAGCATCGCTGCGCACATGGGTAATCGGCTGGGTGATCGCAGGCTCAGCGACATGGGCAAAGGCCGCGCGGGCCGAATCGGTGGTGAACGGATAGAAGTCATAAGGGCCGGCAAGCCCGATCATTCCTTTGATGAAGCCGTCGGGCAAGCCTTCGCGGCCCTGCCACTGGCGATCCAGCGTAAGCATCATGCCGTTATAGGCTCCGGCGGAGTGGCCCATCACGAAGACCCGATCAGAATCACCGCCTTGTTGGGCTATATTATCATGCACCCATTTAAGTGCCATCGCGCCATCTTTCAGCATGTTTGGAAAAGCACCGTCCGGCGTAAGCCGATAGCCCGGCAAGACCACTACATAGCCCGCACGGGCCAATGTTCGGCCAATGAAATGATACTCACCCGCTTTGCCCGAATGCCAGCCGCCGCCGTAGATGAACACCACCACTGCGTGTTTTGTTGGCGAATCAACACTAGGCACGATGACTTCGAGTCGCTGCGCAGGCAATGGTCCGTAAGCGACATCACGCAAGGCCGTTCTTGTGTCCTTGGTGCCGCCAATGGTCCGATCCACCCAATCAAGCACAGCAACGCCATTGGTGGCCACGGCATATCGGTAGAGACCAAACAGCACCGCGGCGAACAGTGCCAAACTTATCAAGGTCCAACCCATCCAGCCAATCCGCCTGCGCTTTGAAATCATCGTCATCGCGCCGCTGGTATCCTGCAAATGCAAAGGGCACCATGCCTCATCGACATAGTGCCCCTTCCCCCCGAACAGAAACCTGTCTGAATTAATCGAATAGTTTGCGCGCTACCTTTTCGAGTAACACCACATCGCTGCCCACTTCGCCTAGCAACACCACTTCGCCGCTGGCCAGACGGCGCGCGACGAGCAGCGTGAATTCGCTGCCATCAGGCGAAACCGAATCCAGTGGCTGGTGATCCAGCGCACGCAATTTGCGGGCCAGCGCCTCACGCGGGGTTTCCCTGACATCCGTAGTCTTGCCGCTTTCATCGCGGCGCAGGCGGCGTTCGGCTGTGACAACGCCTTTGAGTCCACCAGACGTAGCAGAGAGATAGCCAGCCAGCGCCCCGCGGCTCAGCCCCAAGCGATGCGCATGGCCCAATGCCGAGGCATATTCCGTCAGGCGGGTCTTGTCGTAATCAGCCCCGAACACCAGCTTGACTACCGGGGTCATCGGCGCGCGATCTTGCGTCGTCAGGCCGGAATCAGCGACCAATTCATCAAATTCTTCTGGTGCATCAGCGGCGGCAAGCGAGAAATCATAGGCCCGGCCGATCGCGCTATACAGCGCACTGCGGGTTCGATCTTCTGATCCTTGCGCTGCCTGCGCCAGCTCGCGGGCAGAAGCGAGCCAATCGGCAAGTCCCATATCCGCATCCGAATCAGCAACTTGATCGATTGCGGCCAGCTCTTCGAGCTCTAGTGCATCGTCGTAACCGCCAAAGGCGGGCTCAGGAAAATCGATGCCGGACGTCACAATATCGTCCAAAGACAGATCGTGGATGTCAGCTGAATCACGGACATCAGCTGGCCCATCGGCCCATTCAGTCAGCGGAGCTTCGAGAACGATTGGCTTGTGCGGAGCGTCCAGCGCTTGGTCGATTTCGAGCAGGAGCTCATCCGTGGTCTGCTGATCGGCCAGTTCTTTCCAGTTGATCACGCCATAGATGAAATCAATGGTGTCATCGTCACTGGAGAATGGCAGCAGAATTCCGCGGTAGAGCACAGTGTGCTCGCGCTGATTGACAAATTCGGCCTCAAAACCGATCGGCGCCTGATTGGCGAGGATCTGCATATAGTGATCTGTGATCCGTGATAGCAGCGAACGGCTGGGAACATCGTCGAGCGAATGAATCGCTCCGGTTGCACCGCATTCTGCAGCAAGCTGGTCTCCCAGATACTGAATGGCCGGATTATCGATCCCGCCCGTGAAATCGAGCAGGACGCTGTATGGTCCAAAATCGGGGAGTGCGTTGGGATCAAGATCTTCAACCGCCGGGAAGTTGCGATCATTCAGCAGGCTTGCCCAATGGTTATAGGCCCGGACCTGCATGCGACGCTCGTCTTGCCCGACAGGGCCAGGCGGCAGTTCGCGGGCAGCATCGTCTTCGCCGAAATCAATATCTTGAGTTTCTTCACCTGCCCCGGTGAGGTCTATGAAATTTCCGCGATACGTATCCATTTGGGCTTCCCATCAACATCCCTGATCGAGGCCTTTCTGGCGCAACATGGTAAATTAAGCGTTAAGTCGCGCCGCCAACTTTTGGGTGACGTCAGGAAGTCGGACTATAGGGAGACTTAGAACATGTACCGCATGCGGATTGGCTGAATAATTGCGACATCGGCGACCACAAAAGCGGCAGCATTGAAGCTGGGCGGGCCGAGGCGGACCGGGGCATCGCGTGAAAAGCCGAAGCCCTCCTTAGGCATGAACAAGGCCATGTCGGCCTTGCCATTGCCATTTTCGTCGTGGAGCAGTGATACGGCATAACGCCCTGGCGCGACCGGTCCGAAATCGATCCGAACAGAGTTACTGGTGAGCGGAACAGCCAGCTTGTGCGAAGCCGGATCCTTGGCGCAATTAGGAAACGCGCGCGGCTGAGTGGTAAGGCAGGCGAGAACTTGTCCCTTGGCCGAGCGCAGTCCGGTAACATTCAAACTGACATCAGTCCCTGTCGCAGGGGCTGTCGCAGCCAGTAGCGGGGCCGCAAGTGTCAGGGTTCCGATAAACCGCGATCGGTCCTGCACAGATGATCCCAGACGCGAAAATAGAGCCCATAATTGCATAGATAATTCTCATGATGACGCTGGTGATGGCTGGCAGTTATCAACCAACCCCCCAACCGGGAATGAACGAGAGCGCGCGGAAACATTTCCCAGCCCATATGGTTTGTGATGCCCATGATGGTCATGATCGTTAGCACCACCCCCAACACCGCGACATGAATCGGGATCAGAAACACCAGCGCGGGGATCACCACCGCCCCAGTAATCGCCTCATAGGGATGAAAACTCATTGCGGCCCAGGCGGTGGGGGGGCGGCTGGCATGGTGGACCGCATGGGCGATCCGGAAAGGTGCGGGTCGATGCATCCAGCGGTGGGTCCAGTAGAACCAACTGTCATGCGCAAACAGATACAGCAGCAAGGATACCGGCAGATACCACAGCGGGTAGCTGCTAAAGTCAGCGTAAATCTGCGTCCAGCCGCGTTGCTGCCAGCCCCAGGCAGCAATGCCAGCGGGAACCCCATAAATCGCCGCCGAAGCAAGCGAATAGCGAATCTCGCTGCGGATTTGCGCGGTTTGACCAGCATAAAGCCCGGGCCGCACCCGCTTTGTGATAAAAGCAAAGGCGCCGCTGGTGATCAGATAACGCAGACCCACGATCGCCGTCATTGCGGCAGCGGACAGGGCGGCTGAGGCGGCGAGCGAAGACATAGATACGAGCATTGCCGTGCTATGCCCCGCCGCGCGCCTCAATCAAAGCATTTAGCGCGCGTTCGAACGCGGGCCACCTGAGCCGCCACCAGGGCCACGGCTTCCGCCGCCAAACCGACGTTGGCTACCGGAATTGCCCTCAGGCCGAGCCGGACGGCGATCTCCCTCAGGCCGGGCCGGGCGGCGATCACCATCGGCACGCGCGGGACGGCGATCGCCTTCAGGGCGCGCCGGGTGCGGCGCTGAGCGATCACTTTCCTTGCGGGCAGCACCGGCGATCCGATCCTCATGGGCCAGCGGATTGTGGACCGGGCCGCGTTCGCCTTGCGGGCGGCCGCCATAGCGCTGCTCGTTGCGGACATAGGCATCGCGCGACTGACCGTCACGGGCCTGTCCGCCATTGCTGCGGTTGTTGTTGCGGCCTTGACCACTGCCGCTGCGCTGACCGCCACGGCCCTTGGCATCGCGGGCATCGCGCCGCGCGTCCTGTTCGGCTTCGGCGGGTTTGCGCATCGGAGCGGGCAGGCGCGCCGCTTCCTTGGCGAAGTTTTCCGGAAGCGCCATCGGCATCAGCTTTACCCCGGTCAACTTTTCGATGTCGCGCAGATAGGGCTTTTCGTCGACAGCAACAAAGCTCACCGAAATGCCATCGGCCCCGGCCCGCGCGGTGCGACCGATCCGGTGGACATATTGCTCGGCCACATTGGGCATTTCAAAGTTGAACACATGGCTCACCCCGGTCACATCGATCCCGCGCGCTGCGATGTCGGTGGCGACCAGTACCGGGCAGGAGCCCTGGCGGAACGCGCTGAGAGCCGCGGTGCGCTGTGGCTGGCTCTTGTTGCCGTGGATTGCCGCCGCATTGACCCCGGCAGAATTAAGATGGCGCACGACGCGATCGGCGCCATGCTTGGTCCGGGTGAACACCAGCGCGCGCTCAACCTTGCCGTCAGCCAGCCCGGTCTTCAGGCTCAGCGTCAGCAAAGCCTGCTTTTCGGCCTGGTTGACGTGAGTGACGAATTGATCGACCCGCTCGGCAGTTGTGGCCTGCGGGGCAACTTCGACGCGGACCGGATTGTTGATGAACTGGCGGCCAAGCTCGGCAATCGCCTTGGGCATGGTGGCCGAAAAGAACAGGCTCTGCCTTTCCTTGGGCAGCATGTTGGCAACCCTCTTCAGCGGCACGATAAAGCCCAAATCCATCATCTGGTCCGCTTCGTCGAGCACGAAAATCTCGACATTACGCAGTGTCAGCGCGCGCTGGTCGATCAGATCGAGCAGGCGGCCGGGGGTGGCTACAAGGATATCGGTTCCGCCAACCAGCGCGCGCGACTGCTTGCCAACGGGGATGCCGCCGAATACGACTTGGACCGAAAGATTGAGATATTTGGCATAGCCGCGGAAGTTCTCAGCGATTTGTGCGGCCAGTTCGCGGGTTGGCGAAAGCACCAGCATCCGGCACGAGGCGTTCTGGCGCGGCTTGGGATTGGCGGCAAGGCGGTGGAGCGAGGGCAGCGCGAAGGCTGCGGTCTTGCCGGTGCCGGTCTGGGCAATACCCAGAATGTCGCGGCCCTCTAACAGCGCAGGAATGGCCTGACGCTGGATCGGGGTGGGATCGGAATAGCCCTTGGTTTCAAGCGCACGGAGCAAAGGCTCGGCAAGGCCAAGGTCGGAAAAATAGGACATGATAATCTTTCAAATAGAAGCGGCGCGCTCCCTCGACTTCGCTCGGGATGAGCGGAAGCTTGCGGAACGCGAAGCGAGGTGTCGTTAGATGCGACCCTGCGTGAAGAAGGAAGCTTCAGCGATAGCGGCGACCGTAAGTCCGGGCTGATCCCACGTTGAAACGCGAAACTCACGCTGCCGGGACTGCGGCGGAACAAGATCCGCGCGCCGATTGCTGAAAGGTGATTTAGTGTGCGTTGCAGCAAAAAGCAACAAAATTACGCGAAACGCAATTTCCTTGCATAGCTTGAGGTTTTGGGAAGCCAAGGCTCCGCTCTTGCTTTTACGCCTTACCAATGCCTTAGCGTTCAAGATGCACCACCCGCCCAGCCCCTGCACCAGCATCTGCCGAATCGAACAGGCCACTGGCTGGTGCGAAGGCTGCAAGCGCACACTCAAGGAAATTGCCGACTGGCCGATGCTGCGTGCTTCCGAAAAAAGCAAGATTCTGGCTGCGTTGCCTAGCCGCCCCAGCCCTTGAATTGAGGGTCGGCGCCTAACACTTGTCGTCGTAGCGAAGCCCGGGCCAGCCGTTCAACCTCGGTCTTGCGCCGCGCGGCGTTGAGCGGGACGGTTGCGGCATGGCGCAGTATCTCGGCGTCGTAGGCGTCGGCCACGATCAGTCCGCAGCGCTCAGGCAGGAAAGCTTGGGTTTCCATGCAGCTGCGATCGAGATGCGCAGCGAGTCCCCAGTAGAACCGGTCGCAATGCTCGAGATAATCGGTCCACTTGCCGTCCCCTAGCAAATCGGCACGGGAAACCTTGATCTCGACAATCACGATCTGGCCTTTGGCGTCGATCCCCATCAGATCGGCGCGGCGATTCGATCTGAGCGGCATTTCTGGCAAGCACCAGATATCATTACGGGCGAACAACCGCGAAATTCCGCGCGCTACTGCCTGCGCGGCGCGCTCGTCAGGATCAGTGGAAATGGGGATCGAACCAGCCATGCCCCATCAATAGAACGTATCAGGAACTTGGCAAGCGGAGGCATCTGCTGAAAATTTCAGGTGAAACGCAGCTGGCTTGGTTCGGTGGGCGGCGGGGTCAATTCGAGCAACGCAGCCCGGCCGACATGGAATTCCTGCCAAAGTGCCAGCGCCGCAGGGGCGGTATTGGCACCACGAGCATGAACCGCCAGCAGAGCCGCCAGACCCGGCTCCATAATCGCAGAAAGATCGGCGATCCCTTGATCCGCCAGATTGCGCCGCCAGCCGCCTGTATCGCGCATGACAGCAGGAAAGTTGCGCATTTCGGGCCGCATTGGTTCATGGGCAAGGCCAGCCAGCATCGCCACGACCCCTGCGGCATCGTGGAGGGCTGACCATTTCATGCTCATCGCGCTGGCAGATGCCTGGCCAAATTCAGGTCGCCCCGATCCGGGCAACATGCCGCCAGTTGGCGAGCCAGAGGTTGTATTGGTGGGAGGTGCCGGGTTCATAATGAAACCCAATAGCGCACAGAGCCTTTCCATTTTGCTAACTGGAGACAATTCGCCAACTTGGGCGAAGCGATATAAAGGTGCCGGGTGAAAAGATACTGGCGCCCGCTGCTAACCGCTGCTAACCGCTGGCCGCACCGGCGCACCCGTAGCTCAGCTGGATAGAGTGTCGCCCTCCGAAGGCGAAGGCCACTGGTTCGAATCCAGTCGGGTGCACCAATTTCCCAAGCGCAACGAACCCGTGGTTTTATCGTTTGTCGTCATCCGGCTACCTTTTTTGAATTCAGAAGCCGCGCTCCAGAAACTGCTCGGCCAATCCGGCGAGGAGCGCCGCGCCCTGCGGCATGACGGTTTCATCCAGCATCATTCGGGTTGAGTGGATCCCGCAGCATTTGGTCCAGTCTTCGCCTTCATGCGATACGCCGATGAAGAACATCGCTCCGGGGACCTTTTCGAGCACATAGGAAAAATCCTCTGCGCCCATGATCGGGCTTGACATTTCTCGCCAGGCCTTCGCACCAAACATCTCGCTGACAACTTTCGAACCGAAGGTAACGGCATCTTGATCGCAGATGGTCACCGGGAAACCCTCGTGGATCTGGACCTGCGCGCTAAGGCCGTGCGCGGCGGCTATGCCGGTTGCGAGACGCTCTATCTCCGTTCGCAATTTGGCCCGGCTCGCCGAAGACAGCGTACGCATCGTGCCCATCATCCGGGCTGCATCGGGGATGACATTGAAGGTGGTGCCGGAATCGATCCGGGCGATGGTTACCACCACAGCCTCTCCAGCGTTGAACTTTCGCGTAACCATGGCCTGCAGTGCGGTGACAATCTCGCAGGCAACCGGAATTGGATCGAGCGTATCATGAGGCATTGAGGCATGGCCACCGCGCCCCTGCACCAATATCTCGATCTGATCGGCCGCAGCCATCAGCGGGCCTGCCCGTCCTGCGATCAGGCCGTGCGGGGCATTGGGCATGACGTGCAAGGCATAGGCCGCATCGGGCAGGGGCCGATCCACCCCACCAAGCAGCCCGTCTTCAAGCATGAACCGCGCGCCGTGCCAGCCTTCTTCGCCCGGCTGGAACATGAACCGCACTTCGCCAATCAAGGTCTCGGCGCGGGCACAAAGCAGCTCGGCTGCGCCAGCCAGCATGGCGACATGGGCGTCATGTCCGCAGGCATGCATCGCGCCGGGGACGGTTGAGGCGAACTCCAGCCCGGTTTCTTCGGGCATCGGCAGCGCATCCATGTCGCCGCGCAGGAGGATGCAGCGACCCCCTTTTGAACCGCCCTTCAACGTGGCAACCAGTCCACTGGTCGAAGGCCCTTCGCGCCAGTCCAAAGGGAGGTGAGCCAGCGCTGCGCGAATCTTGTCGCGGGTCTTGGGTGTGTGCAGCCCCAGCTCTGGTTCGGCATGGATTGCCCGGCGCAGCGCGGTCAGGCGATCAGCGATTGCGTGGGCACCTTCGATAAGGGTTTGGGTCAAAATCTTAAACTCCGATTCGCGCGGCGATCCTCTTACCAGCGGCATTATGCATCAGCACCGAGCCGACAAGCAGAACGTTAAGCACTACTGACTGATACAGGAAGTACCACAGCGGCCCCAGCCCGGATGTAGCGACTGATAACCCGGCAGCCAGCATTGAAAGCCCCAGTACGATCGCCCGCGGATTGGGGCCAAGGAACTTGCACATAAGCAGCAGTAGCGGCGCTTCGGCTGCCACAGCGCTGCGTATCTCCGTCAGCTGGACCGGATTGTCTTGCGCAGCCTCCACTGCCGTATCGATCCGCAAGGCATGCGGGGTCATTCCGCTGGCCAACCGCAAGTAGCCAGAAACGATAGCCCCGAAGAAACCGCTGGCAGTGGTCGAATCGGCCCGTGCATGGGTGTTGCGCAGCCACGGGGTGCCGTAAACCCACCACTGATAAGAGCGTCGCTGAACCTCGACGTGGTTGGATTGAACTATGTGACTAAGACCCGCGCCCAGCATCCACCAATAGGCATCGACGCCGATAGTCCCGGCGAGTAGCCAGCCGAGGATCAGATAAAGGATGATATGGCTGGTATAATCGCAGGCCCCGTCCACCAGTTCACCCAACGGGCTGGCCCGGCCAGTGATCCGGGCAAGATCACCGTCTGCGCCATCAACCACATGCCAGCCCATGTGAAGGGCCAAGCCGAGGGCGGCGGTGTAAGGCCAGCCGGGCTGGGTATAGGCAATCGCTGCGAGAACCACCAACAACCCGCCGAACACGGAAACTACGTTTGGGGTCAGCGGTGTCTTGGACAGCAGCCGCGCCAATTGCCAGGCCAGCGGATGATAGAGGTAGTGGTTGAGCGGGTCTTGCAGCTCACGCGCGCGCAGGGGGCGCTGAGGCTGGCCGGGCTGCGGAGCGCCTGAATTGGGAACCTCCAATTTGCCTGCTTCAGCAGGTGCGACTGGTTGGACCAATGTTCAGCTCCCCTTAAAGGTCATTTGGCGGATTGGCCCGCCTATCTAAACTGCTTTTAGCAACCAGCCGATGCGACTGTCGAGCCGAATGGGAGAATCCTCAACTCACCGCGCCGGGCGGCCGAATCGCATTTGATTGGATGGTTGCGGGAAGGCGGCGGAGCGCGTTGGCCGCAGCAGAGCCGAATCATAACCACGACGGCCAAAACAGCGATGGCATCACTTCTCGCCATCTCAATCGGGCGATTCGCCCGATCCATGGCTCGATTTCTCCGCTTTGGCTGCTGCGGTATTGATTTTGGCCGGTTTTGCTCCGCAAGCACTGATAGTATTTGCCGTTGTCACCAATGGTTGGTTAGCGGTGGTGATGGCGGTCATGATCCGCTAAGCAGCTTGACGTTTGCCAAACTTCTTGCTTTTGGCGCGCCTTATTCTCAAAGACGCGAGATTGTCACAGTCGCACCGCGTCTGTCTGAAGGGATTGAACCAGAATGAAGCCTATCAAGGTCGCCATCATCGGCGTGGGCAACTGCGCCAGTTCGCTGGTGCAGGGCGTCACCTATTATCGCTCGAACAACTCGTCGCAGGGTCTGATCCATGACAAGATCGGCGGCTATGGCGCTGGCGACGTGGAATTTGTGCTCGGGGTCGATGTCGATGCCCGCAAAGTAGGGCTGGATCTGTCCGAAGCGATTTTCGCTGCCCCCAATTGCACCGCCGTGTTCCAGGAAGATGTTCCCGGCACTGGCAACAAGGTGATGATGGGCAAGATCCTTGATGGCGTTGCCGATCATATGACCGGAATGGGCGACAAGGGGTTTATCCTTTCCGACGCTCCGGAAGCCACCAAGGAGTCGATGGTAGCCGCGCTGCGTGAAAGCGGCGCTGAGGTTCTGCTCAATTTCCTGCCTGTCGGTTCGGAAGATGCGACCGAATTCTATATGGAATGCGCACTTGAAGTAGGCGTTGCGGTGGTCAACTGCATGCCGGTATTCATCGCCAGCCGCCCCGAATGGGAAACCCGCTTCCGCGCCAAGAACATCCCGATCATTGGCGATGACATCAAGGCACAAGTCGGTGCAACCATCGTTCACCGCGTGCTATCCAGCCTGTTTGGCGCGCGCGGCGTTAATATTGAGCGGACCTATCAGCTCAATACTGGCGGCAATACCGATTTCATGAATATGCTCGATCGTCAGCGGCTGGGCAGCAAGAAAACCTCGAAGACCGAAGCGGTTCAGGCGATGCTCTCGCAGCGGCTGGCTGATGAGAATATTCACGTTGGACCTTCGGACTATGTTCCTTGGCAGAAAGACAACAAGCTTTGTTTCTTGCGGCTTGAGGCTAACCAGTGGGGCAATGTCCCGATGAACCTGGAACTGCGCCTGTCGGTTGAAGACAGCCCGAACTCGGCAGCTTGCGTGATGGATGCGATCCGTTGCTGCAAAGTTGCGCTGGAGCGCGGCGAAGGCGGCGCACTGATTGGTCCTTCGGCCTATTTCTGCAAGCACCCGCCGCAGCAGTTCAACGATGATGTAGCCGCCCAGATGGTTGATCAGTATGTCGGTGTAACCGCACTGGCTGCCGAATAATCTGGCCGAATAGCTGATCTTCACAATTTCAGGCGGCGCCGGTAAGCATTTGCCTACCGGCGCCGCTCTTGTTTGGAGCGCCTGATGGACGCGCTGATTATTGCAGCAGGCTTTGGCAGCCGTTTGCGTGAATTATCGGATTCGAAGCCGCTTACTTTGGTGGCCGGGATCACATTGCTCGAACTGGGAGTGCGCCAGGCCAAAGCGGCGGGAGTGGCCCGAGTTGTGGTGGTTACCGGCCACAAGGCTGACGCAATAGAAGATTTTCTGCCCGAACTATCGGCGCGGGCCGGGATCGAGGTGGTGTCAGCGCGGGTCGATGACTGGGACCTGCCCAATGGCTATTCGGTGATGGCCGGAGCCGCACAAATCGCAGGCGATTATCTGCTGATGATGTCCGATCACATTTTCTCGGTCGAAATCCTCAAGAAACTGGCCCGGCAGGGGTCGGCCGATCGGGGGGTGACGCTGGCGATTGATCACCGGGTGGAAAGCCCGCTGGTCGATCCCGATGACGCTACCTGGGTCAAGCTAGACCAGGCCGCACGAATCACCGCGATCGGCAAAACCATTGCCAACTATGATGCGGTTGATTGCGGCGCATTTCTGGCAACCCCAGAGCTGGCGGGCGCAATTTCTGCGGCAATTGCCGTCGGCAAATCAGGTAGCCTGTCGGATGGAATGCAGCGTCTGGCTGATAGCGGACGGGCGGCAACTATGGATGTCGGTGAGGCTTGGTGGCTCGACGTCGATGATCCGCGCGCGCATGCCATCGCCGAGGTTGAAGCCCCTGCGCAGCTTAAAGAAATTTACGGATAAAGCGCGGCTTACGGATATTTCAGCTTGATCCGCGTGGTCAGCCCGCTGCGCGGCAGGTTGAGGCGCACCGACCGGAATGAAGGCAAGCCAGCCAAGGTCGCCGGATTGTTTGCAAAACCATAGCCTTCGACCGGAAAGCCAATCCCGCTGCGACCGAACTTCGTATCGGCGTCCTCATCATGATAGATCGCCACGGCATAAACCCCTGGTTGCGGCACAAAGATGCAGGCGCGGGTTGTGCCTGCCTGTGCATCAACCCGGCCAACATAAAGCGAGCCACGCTTGGCCAGGAACTTGCTGGGATTATCGGCATAAAGCGTCACCGCAATCAGCCCACTGCCATTGCGCACGCCATCGACCACAACATTCAGCCAGGTCTGGCTGGCTGGGCCCGTGCAACCAGCTGGCGCGGTGGCGCTCGAACCGGTGGTCTGGACTTGCGGCTGCGTAGTGGCCGCACCAACCCCAGCGCTGAGGCAAAGCGCAGAAATCAGCGAGGCCGTGGCGCGAATTCGTCTCGGCAAAGTCATGGTCTTGTCGATCCTGGTATTGGTTGGGGGGGAAGGTTGCAGCCCTTTGGCTGTTGCGCAATTCGCGCACCGCAGCGCGGCTTGAAGTCGTGTATATGATCACTGCGCTGAATATCGGGTGAATTGGGCAAAATTGGGGACGAATTGAAATCTAGGTGTCTACACCGGAAGAATCCATAGCAACAATTCGTCCAGAATCCAATTGGACCAACTGGTCTGCAAGCCCGGCAAGTGCGCCGCGATGGCAAATGATCACCACCGCCATCCGTCCGCGCAGCCGATCAAGAGCGGCGGTGATGAGCGTTTCGTTGACTGGGTCCAGCGCGCTGGTGGCTTCGTCCAGGATCAGCAGGGCAGGATCGCGCAGAAGCGCCCGCGCCAGCATCAGCCGCTGGAGCTCGCCCCCGGACAAGATCCTCCCACCGTCTCCAACCACGGTTTCAATACCTGCGGGCAAAGTGAAGACGAAATTTGCTGCGGCATCACGCAGCGCAGCCTCTAACTGCGCCACCGAGGCTTCTGGAGCCGCCCAGCGCAAATTCTCCGCGATGCTCGTTGCCAGCAGCACTGGCTCCTGCTGAACATAGGCGACCCGCGCGCGCCAGGCTTGCCGCAGCGGGCCTTCCAGCACCGCGCCATCAATCTCCACCGAGCCCAAATCCGGAGACAACAACCCGCCGAGCAGATCGGCTAATGTGCTTTTGCCGGCACCCGATGGTCCTGACAAAGCGGTAATGCCGCGCGCGGGGATGGTGAGCGTAATGTTGGCAAGTGCCGCCGTAGGGGCTCCGGCAAACTGCACCGTCACGTCCGTAAGCGTTATCGCCCGTTGCAGAGTGGGCGCTACGATGCCTTTAGGTTCGGGCTCATGCGCAGACTCGGCTCGGGCAATCAAGGACTGCGCTGCAGCGATTGCGGAGCGGGCATGGATCCAGTTCAGCCAAGCGTCTTGCACCCCGCCCAGCAAGGGAACCGCCCGCACAAACAGGGCGACCAGCGGCAAAATAGTTGCGGCGCCAAGGTGCCAGCGATCAATCGCCAGCCAGATCAGCAAGGCCAGGACCAGAGCACCTCCAGCTTGCAGCGCGACCTGTCCCTGGCCTTGCGCCGACCAGAATTTTAGCTGGGTCTGGCGTAACTCAGCGAAACTCGTCGCGCTGGCCTGCTCAGCCGCAGCCTCGCGGCCCAGGCTTTTGATCACCCGCAGGGCAACCAGCCCCTCGCTAAGGTTGCTGTGAACCTGAGCATAGGATTTGCCCAAAGCCTCGCCCAGCGCGCCTGCACGTTGGCGCATCCCGCGATAGGCAAGCAGCACCAAAGCGCCCGCCAGCGCCGATAAGCCAGCGACCAAAGGTGAGATTGCCAGAGCGGCGAGACCAATGGCGATCAGGGTTACTGCTCCAGCCAGCGCGGCGATCAGCTGGTTTACGCCAAAGCCGATCCGGTCAATTTCGCTGATCAGCAAGCTGGCACTGTTGCTGCGCCGGAACCCCTGCAATTCGCGCCAATCACAGTACAACAGCGCCCGCCAGGCCCGTTTGCGCAAGCCATCGACGAGCGCAATCTCGAACCGCTGCGCTGCCATTGTCCGGGCGTGGTTGAGCAAGGCCCGCAACGTCACCAGCACCACGAACAGCATCAGCAGCGGGCCCAAGGCGTGAGGCACCCCGATAGCTTCGAGCATCGCCATGATCGGAGCCTGAGATCCCCCAGCTGCCCCCAAGACGCCCAGTACCGGGACAACCAGCACCAGCCCGATCCCCTCGGTGATCGCAGAAGCGAGCATCAACAGGCCAAGCGCCGCAACTGCGCGGCCAGCGCGGTTCAGTTCGAGCAGTTTCAGCACGAGGCGCGCTCAAATGTCATTGCGGCCCTTGGCATAGGCAATGAAGCGGCCTGCGGCCATAGCGATTGGCAGTGCCGTCTGGTAGGGCAGGGCCACCGAAGGGTCATTGCATCCTGCAGCGGGAAAGTCCTTGAGCAGTGCCTGCAATCTTGGCAGATCGACCATCGCAGCAATATCAGGATCGCTCGCCATCAGCTCCAACTCGTCGAGCAGCGCATGGCGCGCCCGTCCGATCCGCAATTGCCAGTCGACATTATGCTGGCCAATGTCCCGGTTCAGGCGCTGTTCTTCAGGCAGCCTGCCACGCGCCATCTCGCGCGCCAGCCAGCGATCAGTTCCATTGTGCATGAGAATATTGGTTGGCAGACCGTAACAGAACTCCACCAGCGGACGGTAAGCGGCCGGATCCCGCAAGGGGATACCATAGAGCTGTTCCATTCCCTGGTCGATTTGCTCACGGTCCTGACCGTCCTCGGCCATGATCCAGCCCCAGAACTGGCGATGCGAACGAAATTCGAACCGCCTGGGCTCAAAGCCATTTCCCCTGGCTCGCTCGATCAGGCGATTCTGTTTAACCCATTCAGGTGAAAGCGCCGTGGACGCGAGCGGATCGGGCTGGGAACCACTCCAATAGCGCTGCACGGTCCGCCAGGCCGGGGCAGGCAGCAGCGGCATTACCGATAATGCCAGAAACTTCCGAAACAGCGACCGCGGGTCGGCATGGCGATGCCGCAGCGCCAGCATTAACTGCCGCCATCGCCCGCGAAGCAGAAACTCAGTCCAGGCCCAGGGCGCGGCGTTGCTGAAGGTTTCGTTGCCCCAATCGGCGCACAGCAGCACATCACAATTCAGCGCTTTTGCCCGCTCGTGGATCGCATGTTGCGCCCAGCACAGACCGACGGACGGGGTCCCGCAGTCCATGGCGCGGATCAGATCGGTCTGACGGTGCCGGAAATCTATCCCCTCATTGGAGAATTGTTCGATCTGCAGCCGGGGATAATCTGCAGCAAAGCGTTCAACGCCCGCGAATTCGCAGAAGTACTGGCCCGGATGGTTCGCGGGCGCTTGCCAGCCTGTCTCGGGGCCATAGGTGAAGCCAAAGACTGGCACCGATTGCGGGGTCTGATGCAATAGGCTTGCCGCAACCGAAGCCGAATCGAGGCCGCCCGAAAGCAGAACGCCCGGGCGCTTGTTGTCGGCCAGAGCCGCGCCTACCGCCTCGTCCAGCAGCGCGCGCCCGGCTTCGACATAGTCCTGGGGGCTGGTAAACCGGACTGGCGGGCAAGCGAACAGATCGTATCGCCAGTCCTCACACCATCCGGTTGCAGAAATCGTAATGACGCAGCCTTGGGGCAAGCGGCCGCAGCTTTCGTAATGTCCTCGGAAGCGGTCACCGAAATCGACCAGCATCGTCCGCGACAGGCGGTCCAGATCGACCCGGCGTGGCTCTGGATCGCGCCAGAACAATGGGCGTGGCAGCGATGCAACGATTACTCCCTGCCGGGCGATCCGGAAATGCAGTGGCGGCGCGTAGATCGGGCTGCGGGCGCACCGCAGCTGATCGCTTCCGGGCAGATGGCTGATCGCGCAATAATGACCGACGACCTGAGCATCAGCAAAAGCCCCCCAGCGATCAATTGCGGCAGCATACAGAGAGGCGTCGGACAAACCGTTCAGGCCCAAGACCTGGGCAATATGGGCGTTGTTATGAAACTGACCGTTGAACAGCACATACCGCCCGCTCGCGGAGCGGCCCGGGCACCAAGGAACGCGGGGGGGTGCAGTTTGCGCCAGAATCAGCGAATCAAGCGACTCCATGCGGGCATTCTTGCCCGGCCCATACTCAAGCAACTGGGAAAATTGGACTGCCTCACGGTGGTCATAACCAGGAAAACCAAGCGCTGCAGCAATCATTTGAGCACCTGCGCATTACCCGCACCGCTCGTGCGGTATCGCTGATCAGCTACGGTTTTGTTGCGATGACTGCGTTCCCGCACCAGCCTGTCCAGCCACATCCTTGATCGTGCCAAGCTTGGTCAGTTCCGGCTTGGTCCAGACCTTTACGCTATCGTTCGTTTTGGTCACGGACAAACTCCTGAAATTGGGCTGGGCAGTGAATATTTCACTGCCCTCGACCAGATAAATGCGGCATCGCAGCACAAATTGCAAGCGTCAATTCAACGGCTTCTCTATAGTTTGCCGCCTTGCAGGGCGCGCTAGGGGTGCCGTGCGGCTTCAAGCCAGGGGCCGGGCAATGCCCCCAGCACGATATCCCCGCCCACCTCGATCCAGGCGTGAAGATCATCTGTGCCGCTGCGTTGAGCAGCGGGCCGGGCCGCCATCACCAGCTGATGCGGAATCGACCGGCGCCGCAACAGCCAGCTCAGCGCGATGGCCCGAGGCAGGCACAGCAGGCCGAATGGCAGGCGCGCGTCCGCCCGCTCGATATGCAGCGCCAGTAGCCGCGCCTCGATCGCGCTGCCTTGCAAGGCAGCACCGCCCAGCCCCAGCCGATCACGCCAGCTGCCGAAGGGAGCGCAGGCCACGGTCAGCCGGGCGAGGCACAGCCAGCCCAAGGCCTCCAGAGTGCGCCCGCGCAAACGCCAGGTTTCAGTTTGCGTCAAGGAAGCCCGCCGCACCGATTTTGGCCAGAAATGCATCGACATCGCCTGCAATTTCCGCGGGCTGCGCGCCATATTGCGCTGCCGCTGCTGCCAAAATGGCATCACGGTTCCGAGAGCCGTCGATCAACAGCCACAATTCGCGCCCGGTTCCGGTCAGCGAGAAGAATTCGCCGCTGACCAGATGCATCACCACAATTTCGTCGTCGATTGCGGTTTCGCTAAACTGCCCGGTTGCCTTGCTGATCGCCTTGCTCATGTCAATTTTCCCTCGTTCCGGACGAGCGCTGCGGCAAGCTTTACCGAAGCGGCAAAATGCGTGAGATCGCGCGGGCGGGTCAGCCGGGTCATCGGGATTTGCTGCGCAAGCCGCGCCTGAAGGGCAAATTGCGCCGTCCGGTCCAGCTGGCGGGCGCTGGCGAACAGCGCATCGGTGTAGTGATCATCGCACAGCCGGGCGAAACGTTCTGCCCCGGTGATCTCATGCGCCGCAAGGTCCCGCCCCTCTTCAAGGAAGATCAGCCGGCCCAGCGGCAAAGGTAGTCCCACTTCGCCAGCGGGCGGGCGGGCATAGAATTTGTCGATCATAACGCCAACCCTCTCCTCTTGCGCGGCCCCGGTCAAGGCAAGAGCTTCGGGAGTCAGCTTCAGTCGCTTGTGTCCCGGCAGGCAGATAATCGCTGCAGGATCAGACAGATCCAGCACCAGCGTATCGTCGCAGAACATTGGCAGGCCGAGGTTGCCAAGTCCCGCGATCAGGGTTGATTTTCCGGCCCCGCTGGGTCCGGTAAAAGCAAAGACCTCGCCTTGATAGGCGACAGCTGAGGCGTGGATCGGCTTGAAACCATTAATGCTGGCAATCGCGGCATAGACACTGCCGTTCAGCCACAGGCTTTCCTCTGAAAAATCTGCACCTGTCGTCCGTTCAACAGTAATCCCTTCGCCCTTGCGGTAGAGGAAAGACAGGCCATCGGCGCGCAGCAGATAGGCTTCGTTCGTCAAATAATACTCGGATTGGCCGACTTCAGTTCCATCAAGCTCGGCGGGGACCGGGCCGTATCGCAGCTCTGTTTCGCGGGCGAGCAAGGCCTCGGCTGTACTGGGATCTGGGCAGTGCGGCATAGATCAGGGGCCTTGGAGCCAAGCCAATGCCGCGTCAACAGGGGTGGGGAAGCCAACTATCCGCGTTGTTGACGACATACTGTGTGGAAAAGGCCGGAATCCCCGCTTGTCGCCCCTAGATGTGGTGGGTAAGCGCCACTACAGGGAGTGATCTTGCCCATGCCCGCACCATTGATTTCGCCTTCGATCCTTTCGGCCGATTTTGCGCGGTTGGGAGAAGAAGTGCGCGCGATTGATGCGGCCGGGGCAGACTGGATCCATGTTGACGTTATGGATGGCCATTTCGTCCCCAATATCACCATCGGTCCGGGCGTGGTGAAGGCACTTCGACCGCATACGTCCAAGCCGCTTGATGTCCATCTGATGATTTCGCCGGTTGATGGGTTTCTTGAGGCTTTCGCCGCTGCGGGCGCAGACATCATTACCATCCACCCTGAGGCTGGCCCCCATGCGCACCGCACGGTTCAGGCGATCAAGGGGCTGGGCAAGCTGGCCGGTATCTCGCTCAACCCGGCTACCCCCGCCAAGATGCTCGACTATCTGATCGATGAAATCGATCTGGTGCTGGTGATGAGCGTCAATCCCGGCTTTGGCGGGCAGAGCTTCATTACCAGCCAGCTCAAAAAGATCGAAGCCGTTCGCAAGATGATCGACAAGTCAGGGCGTGACATCAGGCTTCAGGTTGATGGCGGGGTCGATGTTAATACCGCGCGGTTGTGCGTCGATGCGGGGGCCGATGTACTGGTGGCAGGAACGGCCACTTTTGCCGGCGGTCCTGATCGATACGCGGCCAATATCGCTGCGCTCAAGGGGATCGGCTAGGCCATGGCCGATGTCCTCCATGCTATTGGCAACCAAGACCGTGCCTCACACGCGGACGATACAGGCGCAGATATGGCGATCCCGCTAACCAGTGGCGCTGAGGAGGGCGTGTTGAGCGAAGCTGCTGTCGCTAAGGAGGCCGCGCCGGGCGAATTGATCGAACCGGGCCGAGCCTTGGCGCTGGCAGATTTTGCCCCTCCCTCACTCGGTGCCGGCGAACGGCTGATTCGCCTGGCCTATCGGTTGGGCTTGCCCGCTTCCACGCTGACTGCCCCTTTCCGCAAACCGGCGCGGGTTCGTCTGCTGGCGACGGTTACCAATCCTTTGCCCGGAAACAAGGCGTCGGGAACGGCACTGCGGGCGGGCCATTTTATGGTTCACGGGGTGAAATCGCCAATTGCCCAGATCGATTTCGGTGGTGCTGCCCGGATGAGTCCGCCCTTGGAGCGCGTGGTTCACAGCTTTGCATGGCTGGCCGATCTTGAGGCTTGCGCCCCCCGGGAACAATGTGCGGCTGTGGCCGAGCGGGTGCTGGCAGCCTGGCTATTGGCTAACCCCAAACCGCCCTCTCGTCCTGGCAAGGGGCCAGCCTGGATGGTCGCCAACGCCGGAACACGCGAACTTAACTGGCTGGTTCATGCCCCGCTGATCCTGTCCGGCAGCGACAAGGCCTTGCGCAGCCGGGCGTTGACGGCGCTAACCGAAACCGCGCGCTGGCTTGATAAGAATGTCGGCCGCGCCGAAGATATGCTTGCCCAGGTTGCTGGCTGGTGCGGAATCGTTGCGGCCGGGCTTCTCCTGCCCGATGGCCGCCCGAGACGCCTATATGGCGAGGCCGGACTAATCCGTGCGTTGGGCGATCTGGTCGGCGATGATGGCGGGGTGCTGTCGCGCAGTCCGTTGGGCCAAGTTGAGGTGATCGCCCTGCTGACCAAGCTGCGGGCCTGCTATCAGGCAACCCGCCGTGATCCACCCGCTGCGCTCGAATCAATCCTCAGCCTGCTGGTCCCGCCGCTGCTGGCGCTGACCCACGGCGATGGTTCGCTGGGCAGCTGGCAAGGTGCCTGGGCGCTTGATGCGAGCGAACTGGCGGCGCTGGTAGCGGCGTCTGGCGTGCGCACCCGCCCGCTGCGCGATGTTCGCCAGTGGGGCTATCAGCGGGTTGTGGCACAAAAGACCATCCTCCAGTTTGATGCTGCACCGCCCCCGCTAGCGCGCCATGCGCGGACTGGCAGCGCCTCGACACTGGCGTTTGAATTGTCGCATCACGGGCAGCGGATTATCGTCAATTGCGGCGGTGCAGCCTGCGCTGGCGGGCTGGTCCCGATCCGGCTTGAGCAAGGCCTGCGCGCCACGGCGGCACATTCAACACTGGTGCTGGACGATGCCAATTCTACCGCAGTGCTGATGGGCGGAAAACTTGGTACCGGGGTGACGGAGGTTGAAGTTGATCGCCGGATGATTTCCAAAGAGAAATCGGGCGGGGCGACCCGGCTCGAAGCCAGCCATGATGGCTATGCGGCGCGTTATGGCTTGGTCCATCGCCGTATCCTGATCCTGCGTGATGATGGCACGGAACTGCGCGGCGAGGATCTGCTGGTCCCGACAGGCGGCAAAGGAAAGCGCGGCAAGGTTGGCTTTGCGATCCGGTTTCACCTTGGTTCAGGGATTGAACTTGGCTTGTCGGAAGATCGGCAGGGGGTTGGTCTGGCGCTGCCCGATGGCAGTTACTGGCAGTTCCGGTCAGGCGGCGCTGAGGTGGCAATCGAAGAAAGCCTGTGGGCCGATGGCCAGGGCCGGCCCCAGCCGGTCCAGCAGCTGGTGCTGCAAGGGCTGGTTTCACGCGGCGGCGGCAATTTTGCCTGGCTGCTGAAGAAAATGGGATAAAATTAACGTGAGCCAAGTGAAAATCCGCCGGGCCCTGCTTTCGGTGTCAGACAAGGCTGGCCTGGCCGAACTGGGCCAAGCACTGGCCGCACGCGGGGTGGAACTGGTGTCCACCGGGGGAACCGCAAAGGCCTTGCGCGATGCAGGGCTGGCCGTGCGCGATGTAGCGGAACTGACCGGCTTTCCCGAAATGATGGACGGACGGGTGAAGACTCTGCACCCGATGGTTCACGGCGGGCTGCTGGCGGTGCGCGATAATCCCGAACATACCGCCGCAATGGCCGAGCATTCCATCGGGGCAATTGATCTGGTGGTGGTCAATCTCTATCCATTTGAGGCAACTGTGGCCAAGGGCGCAGACCGCGACACGATTATCGAGAACATCGATATTGGCGGGCCATCGATGGTTCGATCAGCGGCGAAGAACCATGCGTTTGTCGCTATTGTCACGGATCCAAAGGATTACCCTGCGCTGCTGGCCGAGCTGGATGCCAAGGACGGCGCAACCGGCAGCGACTTCCGCAAACTGATGGCCGCGCGCGCCTTTGCCGCGACCGCCGCCTATGATGCGATGATCAGTCAGTGGTTCGCTTTTGCCGATCAGCAGCAGTTGTTTCCAGAGATGCTGGCAGTCACTGGTCGCCGGGTGGAAGAGTTGCGCTATGGCGAAAACCCGCATCAGCGCGCTGCGCTTTATGTGCCGCATGGTCCCCATAGCAAGGGGATCGCGCAGGGGCAGCAGATGCAGGGCAAGGCGCTGTCCTACAACAATTATGCCGACGCTGATGCCGCGCTCGAACTGGCGGCGGAATTCAAAGGCGGGATGCCTGCCATCGTCATCGTCAAGCACGCCAATCCTTGCGGTGTTGCGCAGGCAGCGACTTTGCTAGAGGCGTGGCAGGCGGCATTGGCCTGCGATTCGGTTTCGGCATTTGGCGGGATCGTGGCGAGCAATGTGGCGCTCGATGGCCCGACGGCAGAAGCGATCTGCGAGATTTTCACCGAAGTGGTGGTAGCGCCCGGTGCAGACGATGCCGCCCGCGCGGCCTTTGCCAGGAAGAAGAATTTGCGGCTGCTGTTGGTCGGCGATCTGCCCGACCCGCGCCGGGGCGGACTGGCGATCAAGCCGATCACCGGCGGACTGCTGGTCCAGACCCGCGACAATGGCGCGATTTCGGAAGCGGATCTCAAGGTAGTGACCAAGCGGCAGCCGACCTCGCAAGAATTGCAAGACTGCCTGTTTGCCTGGACCGTGGCCCGGCATGTGAAGTCCAACGCAATCGTCTATGCCAAACAAGGCGTCACCGCCGGAATTGGTGCGGGCCAGATGAACCGGCGCGATAGCAGCAGGATTGCCGCCATGAAGGCTGCCGAGGCCGCCGAAAAATACGGCTGGGCGGCTGCGCGCACCCACGGCAGCGCAGTTGCCTCGGACGCATTCTTCCCCTTCGCCGATGGGTTGCTCACCGCAGCCGAAGCAGGAGCAACCGCAGTGATCCAACCGGGCGGGTCTATCCGCGATGACGAGGTCATTGTAGCTGCCGATGCGGCGGGTCTGGCCATGGTCTTCACCGGAATGCGCCACTTTAGGCATTGATCTGGGGGTTTTGTCGCAGCTTCACACCGCTTCATCGGTTTCTCGCTGACCAAACCTGTAACCGTTCACCAATCCGCAACGAACCTTGGTCAACTGTCACTCAATTCGAGTAATTGCGATGAAAGCTTCCGATGGGCCTGTTTACTTCCGATCTTTACCGCTCATTTGGCATCGGCTTTGTGCTGGGCACAGTCGTGCTGTTTGTTACGCTGAACGGAGAAGCGCGAACCGAGCTGGTGAGCAAGCTGATTCCTTCGGCCTACGCGGCCGGAAACAAGTGAAACGGGGTCTCGGGCTCACATTTATCCTGACATTAGCGACTGCTTGCCAGCAGCCCGCCATGGCTGGTGAGGGCGCAGTTGCCACCCCTGCCGCCACGCGAATCGCGGACGAGCCCAAGGCTTTGCAGACCGCCGTATTTGCCGGGGGCTGCTTTTGGGGCGTCGAAGGCGTGTTCAGCCATGTCAACGGGGTGACCAGTGTCGTCTCGGGCTATCACGGCGGCGGCGCTGCTTCTGCGCAGTATGACCTGATCTCAAGCGGGGATACCGGCCATGCCGAGGCGGTGCGGGTAACTTATGATCCCGCCAAGATCCGCTATGATCAGCTGCTGCGAATATTCTTTGCTGTGGTGGCCGATCCAACCCAGCTTAACCGGCAGGGGCCGGATAGCGGCACCCAATATCGCTCGGCACTGGTGCCGCTCAGCGTGCAGCAACGGCTGGTTGCAAATGCTTACTTGGCCCAGCTGCGCACTTCGGGCTTGTGGAAAGCCCCTCTGGTCACCCGGATTGAGGCCTATCAGAGATTTTATCCAGCCGAGGCCTATCATCAGGATTTCATGGCCAAGAACCCGAACCACCCCTATATTCAGGCTTGGGACGTCCACAAGGTTGCCAATCTGCGCCGTTTGTTCCCTACGGTTTACTCGGCTGCCTTCAAATCCGGTTGATTGCCGATCTGCCAACCTGCGCCTATATGCTGATCTATGGCCGGACATCACAATCACCACGAACACAGCGGCGTAACCCTGCATGAGGCTGCGCGCGATTCGCTGACCGAGGCTGGCGAGCAATGGACCGAGATGCGGGCGGAAGTTTTCTCAGCATTGTCCGCCCATGAAGATCGCCCGGTTTCGGCCTATGACATCGCGGAAAGCGTGTCTGCCGCGCGGGGCAAGCGGGTCGCGGCGAACAGTGTCTACCGGATCCTCGATCTGTTCGTGCGAACCAATCTGGCGCGCCGGGTGGAAAGCGCCAACGCCTATATCGCCAACAGTCATCCCGGCTGCCGCCATGACTGCATCTTCCTGATCTGCGACGCTTGCGGGCAGGCCACCCATCTGGATGATGACCGGCTGACCGGCGCGCTGGTCAGCGCGGCGCGTGATGCAGGCTTTGCCGATATCCGCCCGGTGGTGGAGCTGCGCGGGGTGTGCGGAAACTGTTCGTAGTTTCATTGCGCTAGGGTCAATCGACACCACTTCACGAAGCGTGTAGGGGCATTGGCATGACAGCGTTTTCAGCAACGCCGCTGCTCGACACAGTCGAGACCCCGGCAGACCTCCGCCAGCTAGCGCCCAGCCAGCTCCGTGCATTTGCCGACGAGTTGCGGATCGAAATGATTGCCGCAGTCGGCCAGACCGGCGGGCATCTTGGCTCGGGCCTCGGCGTGGTCGAACTGACGGTAGCGATCCACTATGTGTTCAACACGCCGGTGGACCGGCTGGTCTGGGACGTTGGTCATCAGGCCTATCCGCACAAGATCCTGACCGGCAGGCGGGACCGCATCCGCACCCTGCGGCAGGGTGGCGGCCTGTCAGGTTTCACCAAGCGCAGCGAGAGCGAATTTGATCCGTTCGGCGCGGCGCATAGCTCAACCTCGATCTCGGCAGCGCTGGGCTTTGCGGTGGCGAACAAGCTGGCCGGCACTGCGGGTAAGGGTATCGCGGTAATCGGCGATGGCGCGATGAGCGCAGGGATGGCCTATGAGGCGATGAACAACGCCAAGCAGGCGGGCAACCGGCTGGTGGTAATCCTCAACGATAATGACATGTCGATCGCGCCGCCGGTGGGCGGGCTTTCGGCATATCTGGCGCGGCTGGTGTCCTCGGGTCCGTTTCTGGGCCTGCGTGAGATCGCCCGCCGCCTGTCACGCAAGCTGCCCGAACCGCTTCACCGCGCCGCCAAGAAAACCGATGAATTTGCCCGCGGCATGGCGATGGGCGGCACCCTGTTCGAGGAGCTTGGGCTCTATTATGTCGGGCCGATTGATGGCCATAACATCGACCAGCTGATCCCGATCCTTGAGAACGTCCGTGATGCCGCCGAAGGCCCGTGCCTGATCCATGTCGTCACCCAAAAAGGCAAAGGCTACGGCCCAGCTGAAGCGGCGTCAGACAAGTATCACGGGGTCCAGAAATTCGATGTGATCACCGGCGAGCAGGTAAAAAGTGCTGGCGGCCCGCCTGCCTATCAAAACGTGTTTGGCGCGCAGCTGACCAAAGAAGCAGAAACGGATCCAAGGATCTGCGCCATCACCGCCGCGATGCCATCGGGCACGGGTCTTGATAAGTTCGCCGCTGCGCACCCCGAACGCTTCTTCGATGTTGGCATTGCCGAACAGCACGGGGTAACTTTTGCCGCAGGGCTTGCCGCGCAGGGGATGCGCCCGTTTTGTGCGATCTATTCGACCTTCTTGCAACGCGCTTTCGATCAGGTGGTGCATGACGTGGCGATTCAGAACCTGCCAGTTCGATTTGCAATTGACCGGGCGGGGCTGGTGGGCGCTGATGGCGCAACTCATGCAGGGTCGTTTGACATTACCTACCTCGCCACCCTGCCCAATTTCGTGGTCATGGCCGCAGCAGACGAAGCGGAGCTGGTCCATATGACCCACACCGCCGCGCTTCACGACAGCGGGCCAATAGCGTTCCGCTATCCGCGCGGGAATGGCACTGGGGTGGCGCTGCCTGAATTCCCCGAGCAGCTGGAAATCGGCAAGGGGCGGGTTGTTCGGCACGGCACCAAAGTGGCGCTGCTCTCGCTTGGAACCCGGCTCGCCGAGGCACTTAAAGCGGCAGACAGCCTCGAATCGCGCGGGCTTTCCACCACGGTGGCCGATTTGCGCTTTGCCAAGCCGCTGGACGAGGCATTGATCCGAAAACTGATGGCCAGCCACGATGTCATTGTAACGGTAGAGGAAGGCTCGATTGGCGGGCTTGGCGCGCATGTGCTGACCATGGCCAGCGACGCCGGGCTGCTCGATGCAGGCCTCAAAATCCGCACCCTGCGGCTGCCCGATGTGTTTCAGGATCATGATTCGCCCGACAAGCAGTATGACGAAGCCGGGCTGAACGCACCGCAGATCGTCGATACGGTGCTGTCCGCGCTGCGGCATAATTCGGCGGGTGTGGAAGAAGCGCGGGCTTGAGATTGGCGCGATTGGGGCGGGCTAAGCGGTGGATTCTGGGCATCACGATCGGGATAGCGGCAAGCTATGCGATGATCGTGCCAGCGGTCTACCTTACCCAGCGCAGCCTGATTTTCCCCGCGCCGGAACTTTTTTCGGAAGTCCCTGCAGGCTATGAGCAGGTAAGTCTGCGGACTTCCGATGGATTGGACCTGGCGGCGATCAACCGTCCTGCCGCGCCGGGCATGCCGACAGTGGTGTTTTTTCATGGCAATGGTGATAGCTGGGCCGGGTCTGCGGCAGCAACGGCGGCATTGGCGCAAGCGGGCTATGGCGTGCTTGTTCCGGAATACCGCGGATATGGCAGCAATCCGGGGCAGCCGAGCGAAACGGGGCTATACAAAGATGGACGCGCCGCGTCCGCGTGGTTGACCGCCAGAGGGGTCACTCCTGAACAGCAGGTTTTGATCGGAAATTCGCTAGGTTCGGGCGTTGCCACACAGCTTGCGCTTGACGTCCAGCCAGCAGCGCTGGTGCTGGTTTCGCCCTTTTCGAGCCTGCCTGACGTGGTCGTTGAAAAGCTTCCGTGGTTGCCCGGCAAATGGCTTGTGCGTGACCTGTTCGACAATGCCGCCAAGATCGGCAAGATTACTGCGCCGGTGCTGATCCTGCATGGGACGCTGGATAAAATGGTATTGCCCGCCCAGGCGCAGCAGCTGGCAGCAGCTAATCCGCGGGCAAGGTTGATGCTGGTTCCCGGTTACGCGCATGAACTGGCCTATGAACAGGTCGCCCAGCAGCGCGAAATTGACTGGCTGCGATCATTAAGCGGGCTTCACCCCAGCCACCGCCATATCCCTGCAGGGATATAGGCCAGTGGCAAAAGGGTGGCGGCTGGCTCAGCGATAGATTTCGCGCCTGTGGCCGATGGTGACGACCAGCACCACCAGCCGCTCATCCTCGATCCGGCAGACAACCCGCCAATCTCCGACGCGGCATCGCCATAGCCCGGCGAGGCCGCCAACAAGGATGTGTCCGCGCAATCGCGGATCGCCAAGTGCGGAAATTTCAAGCAATGCTCGGGTAATCCGCTCAGCCTCACCCTTGCCAAATTTGCGCAGCGATTTTTGGGCGGGCGCCGAAACCTCAACTCTCCAGGCCAAGCTCGCGCCTCATCTGCTCTATCGAGATGTTCTGTGCCGAATCATAATTCCGCAAGGCTGCTTCGGCAGCTGCGAGATCTTCCAGTTCTTCGATCTTGTCGCGGATCGCTTCACGCGCGTAATAGCTCTTACTGCGCCCGGTGCGCTTGGCAACCGCAGTCAGGCGCTGTTCGAGATCGGCATCAAGTCGGACGGCAAGCATTGATCTACTCCTTTGTCATATATGTATAACAAATAGATCGATTGATCAACCTTACCCCAGCCACCGCCAAATCCCAGCCGGGATATAGGCCAGTGGCAGATGCGCCCAGGTCACCACCAGCCACAGACCGAGCGAGATCAGCCACAACACCGCTCCGGCTTTGCCCAGTTCAAAAAAGCGCGGCCAGTAACTGGTTTTGGCTTCCCAGCGGCTCCACGCCTCGCCCATCAACGCCTGTTTCTTGCGGTCTTGCATATGCGCGCCAACGAGGGCGAGGAAAGCGATGCTGCCGACCATCACCAGACTGCGCGGAGTTGGGCTGACGAGGATATGGGCGATTGCCCATAGCGCGAATCCCCACATCATAGGGTGCCGCGTGACGTGGAACACGCCGTGGACCGGCTGATCAGCAAGCGCCGCAGCGCCCGGTGCGGGCAAGGCTGGATTACCCCGGAACGAGCCGAGAAACAATGTCAGCGCGACCAGTGAGATCAGGCTGGCGATCGTCCAAACCAACGCACTTTCAGGGTTCCACAGTGGAGCCTCGCCGGGCCCGATCGCGCGGAACGCCAGCACCATCCAGCCGAAACTGGCCAGCGCAACAATCGAATAAACCGCCTGAAAGCCGATTTCCCCGGCTGCCTTCACGAGTGGTGCCCGCAAGGGATGCGACAGCGCAAAATGGGTGCCAAGGAATGTGATCGAAGCGGCTGTCAACTGAACCAGACTGTCATCCATCGCTGTATACTCCCTGCAAACCTGACAAGGCTACATAGGGTGCATTTGCTCCACCGCGAAGGCCTATTTCGGCAATTGTACGGGGGAGGCCAGGCCTGTTGGAATGATCGTTGCCTGCGCCACAGCCACCAGCAACGGCGCGCTGCCTTCAGCCTCTGACCAGACTTCGGCGCGAACCACTGCCTGGCGCTTTCCTGCTTTGAGCACCGTTCCTTTTGAGCGCAAGTGGGTGCCGCGCGCTGGCGAAAGGAAGTTGATCGTGTAACTACCCGTCACCACATCGCCCAAAACTGATGACCCGGCCCAGGCACAGGCATTGTCAGCCATCAGACCGATGATTGCACCATGAGCGAAACCGTGATGCTGGGTCATCTCCGGACGCAAGACGAGCAGCAATTCGGCCTCACCCTTCCAAATCTTGAGCGGCTCGACCGCCAACCAGCGGCTGAAGCCCGAATGCGCAACCGCGATCTGACCCATGTATTCCAGCGATTGTGCTGGGCTGGCAAAACGATCAACGGCCACTTACGATTCCCCCTAAGTCTGTAATTCAGATGTTATTGCACTTGCGCAGCAATGGCACAAGTCTGATAAGCAGACCGGATGAAAAGCTATACACCCTCCCGTGCGCCGTGCCCGATCGGGCGTGCATCGCGCGTTATTGGTGATCGCTGGGCGTTGCTGGTGCTGCGCGAGGCTTTTCTGGGCATCGAACATTTCGAAGATTTTATGGCGCGCCTGCCGATCAGCCGTGCCGCGCTATCTTCGCGGCTGCAGCTTCTGGTGGCTGCCGGAGTGCTGGACCGTGATCCGCCCGGCGCAAAACGCGCAGCCTACTGCCTTACTCCAGCGGGCGAAGCACTTCGGCCGATTTTGGAAGCAATCAAGGCGTGGGGAGATACATGGCTTCCGGCGCAAACAGGCGCAGCCTACCAGTCATAAGCCTTAGGCAGTGATCCCTCGGTTGGCGTACGATAGCGATCCAGCAGCCGGGTCTGGTGGTTGCTCAACGGCTGTTCTACCCCATCAATATAGACCGCAACCACGCCCGACGTAACTTCCAGCGGATCACCGTCCCAGATTACAACATCGCCAGCCCTGCCGGGTTTGAGTGATCCAAGACTCTCGCCCAGCCCAAGAATTTCCGCCGGAATAGAGCTGATCGTGGCGAAAGCCTGGCCCCAGCTTAGTCCCTTTGCTCCCGGAACCTTGTTAAGCGCCACCAGATTACCGGCATATTGCGGTGCCCAGCGCGGCTGATCATTGTCGGACAGCTTGCCGATTGCAACCTTGACCCCGGCTGCTGTCATCCGCCCGACATTGGACTGGGTGGCGGCCAGCGTTTCAAACTGGGCGGGTAGATCGTTGAGCGGGCTGGCGATCACGGGCACGCCCGATGCAGCGAGTTCCTTTGCCACCAGCCAGCCTTCACTGGCACCGACGATCACCAGCTTCAGCGCGGGAAACTCTACCCGAAGCGCCAGCACCATCCTGATATCCTGCGCCCGTTCGACATGGATCAGCAGCTGCTGCTTGCCAGTAACAACCGGGACCAAAGCTGCCGCATCAGCGCGGGTAAGCAGCACATCATCGCCGCGCGTGGCAAATCCCTGCGCCTCGGCCAGGGCGTTGCGCAAAGCGGCATGGGCCGCAACCCGGCTGCCACCGGCCAATACCGCCCCGGTCTCTCCAAGCTCGATATATTGAAAAGCGCGTGCGCGAGTTACCGGACTGCCGTCAACGCCCAGATCGATCACCGCGCCTTGCCCGGCAAAGATTGCGGTGGTGCCAGTAGGAGCGATGGCGGCGCGAGTGATCCCTCCTGCGCGGCCAACCGCGACTTGCTGTGACAGCGGGTTGATCGCCGGGCCGACATCGAGCGCGGCGTTGAACTGCGCAGTGGCCGCTTCATCGTTGCTTTCATCGACATCGCCGACATCAAACAACCCCAGATTGGTCACCGCCACGAACAGCCCCGGCGTAACCCAGCCGCCCTTGGCGTCAATCGTTCGGACCCCGGCGGGCACGATAACGCCTGCGCCAGCAGCAATCACCTTGCCAGCGCGGACCAGCACGGTGCCCTGTTCGATTGGCGCGCCGCCATCACCCACTACGACGCGGGCGTTGGTGATTGCCATATCCTGCGCCAGCGCCGGAAAAGCACTTGCAGCAGCAAGCAGCGCGGCGGCATTAAGCATCATCCGCGCGCTCATTTCACGTCTCCTTCACCGGGCTGGCCCAGCTCGAAATCGCTCACCGCGCGGCGTTTGGGGTCATTTGCATCATACAGCAATGCGCCATCGATCCAGACCTTTTCCGGCCGTGAATAGACCGACAGCGGATTGCCGTTCCACAGCACCACATCGGCCATTTTGCCAGGCGTGAGGCTGCCGGTCTGCTGTTCGATCCCCATGGCCATGGCCGGGTTCAGGGTCAGCCAGCGGATCACTTCGGCATCGGCGATCTGGATTCCGGCACGGCGGCCATCGGCCTGCGCCTTGGCGGCTTCCTGATTGAGCCGCTGGATCCCGTTTTCGTCATCCGAATGGATCACAACGCAGGCACCTGCCTGTTGCAGCAGCGCGGCGTTTTCCGGAATGCCGTCATAGCTTTCCATCTTGAAGCCCCACCAATCAGCCCAGATCGCCGAGCAGGTGCCTGCGGCTTTGAGCAGATCGCCGATCTTGTAGCTCTCGACCGCATGATGGAACGCGCTGACCTTGTAGCCAAACTCCTTCGCCATATCGAGCACCAGCGCCATTTCATCGGCGCGGTAGCAGTGGTTCTGGATCAGGATCTCGCCATCGAGCACCCCGGCCAGCGTTTCGAGCCCGAGGTCGCGGGCTTCCAGCTTGCCGTCACTGCGCTTGGCGCGATATTCCTGCGCCTTGATCCAGGTGGCACGGTTGACCGCAAAATTGCCCATCCTGGTCGAGGGTGCCCGGCCCTTGCCGCCATAGACCCGCTTGGGGTTCTCTCCGCATGCCATTTTCATACTGTAGGGCGCGCCGGGAAATTTCATCCCTTGCACCGTGCGCGATGGCACGTTCTTGAGCGTCACCGAACGCCCGCCCATCAGATTGCCCGATCCGGGCAGGATCTGCAGCGCGGTGATCCCGCCATTGGCCAGCGCCCGGGTGAAGCCCGGGTCCTGCGGCCAGACACTGTGTTCGGCCCAGACCTGCGGGGTGGCCGGGTCGGTCATTTCGTTGCCGTCTTCGTGAGCGGCGACCGACGGCGTCGGATAATTGCCCAAATGACTGTGGATATCGATGATCCCGGGGGTAACGAATTTGCCGGTACCATCGATGCGGCTGTAGCCATCCGGAATGGCGAGGTCCGCCCCGCCCACGGCCACCACCCTGCCATCGGCGAACAGCACCACGCCATTGTCGATCCGCCCGCCTGCCCCATCATAGACGGTCGCGCCGATCAGCGCGGTGGGTGTGCCTGCATAGGGCCGGTAGGTTGATGGGTAAGGGTTCTTGTCATACTCCATCGCCGCCTTGGCCGCTGCGGATTTGTCCTTGGGCTTGGCCCCCCCCGCGCAGCCACTGGCGGCAAGCAGGGCGAGCCCTGCCACCGAAGCCAGTATGCGCACCATCCGATTGCGGGTTATCCGCCGTTGTTCTCCGATCATGTCGTGGCTTCATCCGCAGGGCTACGGTCTTCAAGCGTATCGAGATGCATCCAGCGTTTGACGATGGGGGAGAGCAACAGGACGACCACGCCCACACCAATCGCGATCCAGCCGATCTGGTTGTAGATGGTGAGCACGAGTCCCTGTGTCAGCTCGCCGCTTTCTCCCCCGGTTGCTTCGCCGATCTTGCCCGCCAGGAAGCTGCCCACCGCAGTCATGTAGAACCACGCACCCATAATCAGACTGGCCATGAAGGTCGGTGCAAGCCGGTTCATCGCCGACAGGCCGACCGGGCTGAGGCACAGCTCGCCAGTGGTGTGGAGCAGGTAGAGCAGGAACACGAAGATCACCGGGGTGATCGCCCCGATCCCAGCGGCCTGCGCACCCCATGCAAACACCAGAAAGCCCGCGCCAACCTGGAATAGCGCCAGCGCGAATTTGGCCGGGGCTGATGGCTCCAAACCGCGCTTGCCTAGCCATTGCCACAAGGCCGCAAACAGCGGAGCGAGCAGGATGATGTAGATCGGATTGATCGACTGGAACACCGAGGCCGGAATATTGCCCGTATCGACAAACTTATCGGTGTAGAGATTGAGGCTGCCCGGGGCCTGATCGAACAGGCCCCAGAACAGCGGATTGAGGGCGATCAGGAACAGGATGGCAAAAATTCGCTCGCGCGGTTCCTTCGGCAGTTTGAAAGCTTCATAAAGGACATAGCCAAGCAGGCCGATCCCGCTCACGATCAGCAGGATCTGAATCGCGTCGCGATACTGGATCAGCAACCACATCACCACCACCGCAGCGATCCCGCCAACGTAAATCAGCAATTCCTTTTGCCGGGTCAGCAAGGCCACTGCCTCGCCCGCGCCGCGCAGGGCTGGCTTGCCAAGGACAAACACGACAAGTCCCACCACCATGCCAATGCCCGACAGGCCGAAGCCATATGCCCAGCCGATGGTCTGCCCCAGATATCCAACCAGAATGCCGCCCGCCGCCGCGCCCAGATTGATACCCATGTAGAATATGGTGTAGGCGGCATCGCGCCGGGTATCGGTCCGCTTGTAGAGCTGGCCCACCAGCACCGAGATATTGGCCTTGAGAAAGCCCGAACCCACAATGATCAGCGCCAGCGCCAGCCAGAACACGTTGATCGTCGGATCGTTTTGCCCGCCAACGCCCTCAAACACCATGAACAGATGGCCCGCCGCCAACAGCACCCCGCCAAAAAGCACCGCCTTGCGCTGCCCCAGATAGCGGTCAGCCAGCCATCCGCCGAAAAGCGGGGTGATATAGACGAGTGAGCCATAAGCGCCGAGCATCAGGCTGCTTTCACCCTCGGTAAACAACCAGTGCTGCACCAGATAGAACACCAGAATGCCGCGCATCCCGTAAAAGCTGAACCGTTCCCACATTTCGGCGAAGAACAGCATGAACAGGCCCTTGGGATGGCCGAACACTTCGGGCTTGCGACTACCCGCAATGGCAATTCCCACTGCGAGGAATATCGCCAGGACGACCACCGCGATCGCCGCGACCCAGTCACCCTCGTTCCAGCTGCCCATGTCTTTCATGCGTGTTTCCCGAAGCTGTTCCGACGCCCGTCCGCCGGGTCGCCTCTTATGGGGAGGAAACTAGCCATGATTTCGCTGCTGTGAAGCTAAATTCGTTACAGTTGTTCCTTTATTACGCAGTCCAGGCTTGACGGACTCTCCACTTGCCCGCCACGCTGTATTATGGCACTGAAGCACCATGCGATCAAACAGCCAGCCCGTATATCTTAAACTCCGTGATCTGATCGCCGATGCGATCATTGATGGCAGCTATGGCGAAGGCGCGATGTTGCCCTCGGTGCGGGCCTTCGCAGTGGAGCAGGGGGCCAATCCCTTGACCGTCGCTAAGGCCTATCAGCAGTTCCAGCTGGACGGTCTGGTCGAAGTGCAACGCGGGGTCGGAATGTTCGTGGTGCCCGGCGCTGCCGACAAGCTGCGCCTGGCCGAACGGAACGCCTTCCTGACCGCTGAATGGCCCATGATTCGTATCCGGATGGATCGCCTAGGAATCGCGCCAGCTGACTTGCTGGTCGAAGACTGATCCCGGATCGAGACAGGCGGCGACAGCTCGTTTGAAGAGCGTTGCGTTTCCAGACTTGCTCTGGCAGTAATACAATCAGGTGCGATGTCGCTTGTTCCGGGTCGAAAGCTGCGGCGCACCGATGGGGAAACAGGGGTTGCGATGCCAATGGCTTCGCAGAAAGGCATGACATGATCAGATCCGAACTGCTGCAGGCGCTCGCCAAGGATAATCCTGGCCTGCGCAGCGAAGAAATCGAAAAGGCGGCGGACATTTTCTTTGATGAGATAGCCCAGCGCCTGGCCAAAGGCGGCCGCGTGGAACTGCGGGGCTTTGGGGCATTTTCAACCCGGGCTCGCGATGCCCGCAAGGGCCGCAATCCGCGCACGGGCGAAACAGTCGACGTGCCGGGCAAACGCGTTCCCTATTTCAAGCCGGGCAAGGAAATGCGCGCGCGGCTGAACGCTGATTGACAGATTAGTCGGGCTGGTCCGCTGGCAGGGGTGGAAACCCCTGCCGCACCACCGTATGGCAAAAACCAGTGCGGACGTGGCGGAATGGTAGACGCCGGGGACTTAAAATCCCCTGAGCCTGGCTCGTGTGGGTTCGAGTCCCACCGTCCGCACCAGATTTCTATGATCGCAACCCGATTAAGACCACTGCGGGCGGGGCCGCACTAAGCCTGAATGAGGTAAAGCGAACGCGCTCTTCATCCGTAGGCCAGTATCAGCCCGATCCGCAGAGGTTGAGCTGTGCTATGCCATCACGCTCTAGCTAAGCCACTTAAGCCACGCGCGCAGCCGTGCCCGCAAGGTGCGGCGTGGCTGCGTTGCATCGGTTTCGGATCGCGGAGCCGCTGGGGCTAGCTCTGCGTCGACATCGTCCAGCTTCCGCTGACCCTTGAGCCAGGCTGGTTCGGCCAAGTCCTCGTGGTTCGACAGGATTGTTCCCGGATTTTTCGTTTCCTGCGTGACAGCCGGGGAAATGAGCGCCTGCAGCCGCTCTTGAAGGCCTGTCTCAAGCAACGAGAATCCTGGCCCCGCAGTTAGTTCCTGACCGGGCACGGACGCGGACTGGTCGAGAGAGTTGTCCGGTTTGGATTGTGGCTGTTCGGCTGGCGGCCGCACTGGTTGGTGCGGACTCAGCATGTCGCGGAAATCCCAGTCGGGTCTGACTGTCTTCTTCGCCAGCAGCGGACTGCGGCCAGCTGCGCCGATTGCTGGATCAGGCAGACTCGGGGCGGACATCTCGGGCAGCGCCTCGTGAAGGACTGGTCCTGTATCGTCGCCCGCTTGGCCCATACCGCGCAGCTTGGCGATGCGGTTCTCCATTTCAGCTTCATTCTCTTCGAGAACCAGCACGGCCCGCTTCTTTGCGCGGGGAATTCCGGTCATCACCAAGCTGCTGTAACGCGGCCCGGGAACGGCCTGGCTAGCCTCGGCTGCCTTACGGGCGTCATCCGGGATACCCACCACTGGCGCATCGAAATAGGGATAAACCCCGTTACTCCCTGACATCACGCACAGCGGACGAGGCAGGCCGTCCCTGGCAATCCGATCACCTACCGCCTGGAACAACAAGGCAGAAAGCAAGCAGGAGCCGAGTGAGCCGGCGCGAATTTCTTCTGCATCAGGCTCGTCACTGGCTAGAAGCCGCGCTTCAAGGCTTGCCAGCGCGCCGTGCAAATCATCAATCCCGTCGAGCGACAAAGCCGCGTCGGTGGCTTCGCAATCGTCGCCCCAGGTGCAGCCGTGATAGGAATAGCCTTCGAGCAAATCTTCGCGCCCGCTGCGTGAGAACGGGAAGGCATCGTCAGTAAAATAGCTGATTTCGATATGCGGAGCGAGACGCCCCTTGGCATCGGGCTCGGGCACTTTCTCTCCGGGCCAGCCGAATGCAATCGACAGAGCCGTCACCGGACGATCGGGCTTGTCATGGCGGCGAAGAGCGCCGACCAGTCCTTCCCACCCGTTCAAGACAAGATCTTCGGCTTTGACCGTCAGGAAACGGTCCGGCAGAATACCCTCCGGTCCTGCATAAGGCTCCAGAAGTCCGCGCAATCGCTCAACAGCCACCGCAGCCTTGTCCTGGCGCAGCCTGCTCTCGATCAAGCGGCGGAAAGCCTCTTCGTTCAACCCGTCAACGGCAATGCTCGTCACTAGCGTTTCCCTGACTCTGCCCGCCAGTAGAATAGCCACCCAATGGTTGATAACGGGTTACGGACCCCGCGACCTCGACAAATAGGAGATCGAGCTAGATTCAGGCCGCTTCCTTTTCGATCCATTCTGGAAAGAATGCGGGCGCGCGGACTGACCAGCCCGGAGCCGTAGCCGCCGCTTCGCTGATCGACTGGAGTAGCCCCCGGCGGCGTTCGGGCCGGATTTGCGGCAGCGCGGCGGCGGCGCAGAATGCGCTAGGCAGCCATGGGCGCGATTCGGCGCCGAGCAGGCGCTCGTAAAGAAAGCGGAAGGCCGAGAAGCTGGAGATCTTTTCCTGCGCCAGATCGAACGCAGCGACCCGAACCAGCTTGCCGATAAAGCCTTCCAGCGCATCGAAGCCGGTTTCGGCAGGCATCGCGCCGCGCAACACTTTCAATTCCTGATAGGCAACATACTGGCTGCGGATCGAGGTGTTCTCTGCAGCGTCGCGTGCCCACAGCTTGAAAGCATCCTGCCGGCCAAGCCCGATATCGAGGCTGCGCTTGATATAGCGCTGCTCGGCAGCGTCAAAACTGGCGAATTCGCGCAGTTCGGCGATGGTCAGCGATGCAGTACCTGTATTGGCCATGATAACCCCCGTAGGTGGGCCGGAAGCCCGATGGGGAGAGATCACCAGAATTAGGTTAGAAAGCCGTTAACCAAGCTCTCTAAATCAACCCAGCCAGCGGACTGGATGGGTCTGCGTATTTGCGGGTAGCCATTCGCCCTGAAAGATAGGCGTGTCGGCCAGCTTCTACCGCCAGCTTCATAGCCAGCGCCATGCGGACCGGGACTTTGGCTTCTGCAATAGCGGTGTTCATCAGCACCCCATGGCAGCCCAACTCCATCGCTACTGCCGCATCGCTGGCGGTGCCGACCCCGGCATCGACCAGCACGGGAACGCTCGCCCCTTCGACGATCAGGCGGATCATCACCCGGTTCTGGATCCCCAGTCCCGAGCCGATCGGTGCGCCCAGCGGCATGATTGCCACCGCGCCCACTTCCTCCAATTGCTTGGCCGCAATCGGATCGTCGGCGCAATAGACCATCGGCAGGAAGCCCTCCTTGGCCAGAACCTCGGTCGCTTTCAGCGTTTCGCGCATATCGGGATAAAGCGTACGGGCCTCGCCCAGCACCTCCAGCTTGACCAGATCCCAACCGCCCGCCTCGCGCGCCAGCCGCAGCGTGCGGATCGCGTCGTCAGCGGTGAAGCAGCCTGCGGTGTTGGGCAGATAGGTGATTTTCTTCGGATCAATGAAATCCGTCAGCATCGGGGCTTTCGGATCCGAAATATTGACCCGGCGCACCGCGACCGTAACAATTTCAGCCCCGGAGGCAGCTACTGCCGCCGCGTTCTGGGCAAAATCCTTATACTTGCCAGTACCGACGATCAGCCGCGAGCGAAAGGTGCGCCCTGCAACGGTCCATGTATCGTCATGATCCCCGCCGCCAACAAAATGCACGATCTCCAGCACATCACCCTCTTCCAGTGCGACGGCCGCCAGCGTCGAACGTGGGACAATCAGGCCATTGCGCTCAACCGCGACCTTGGTGGGATCAAGCGTAAGGGTTTGGACCAGATCGGCGATCGAACCGGGCGCGGCGCGGCGCGGTTCGCCATTTACGGTGAGGTTAAGTTCTGCAAGCATAGGCTGCAGATAGCGTTCAACAAGCATGACGCAAGTTGCGGATGTGGGCGAGCGCAACAAGGCTAACCCCGCCGACCGTCAGCACCGCCTCTGCCTGACCGTGCCCGGCCAACAGCGCAAGTGACATCAGCAAGATCCCCGCGCCGCCCAGCAGCAATGGCCCGCGCTGGCCATGACGGATTGCCCCGATCCCCAGCGTCAGCATCGCAACTGTGATCGCCAGCGCCAATCCGATCCGGTGTATCGCCGGGTCAAGTATGAGTCCCCCGCCCAGTCCCAGCCCGGTGACCAACACCAATCCGGCGATACAGTGCAGCGCGCAAAGCCCCGAAAGGAGCACGCCGACCCGGTCAAGCCGGTTGCGAATCGAAAGGATGGCGGTGCGCATTACGAGGAATTGATATGTTATGTTGTAACATAGCGCAAGCTTTCGCTTCTGGTGCATAGTGGATGCGGGGCCTGCACCATAAGCCACTTGCGCTTTGGCGCGCGGCGACGCAGTGAATGAGACATGGCTGAAGCTACCTTTGCCTCTGCTGCACAAGCCGCCAGCCCGCCACTAGCGCGGCCGCTGGCCTTGGTCCGCTGGTTGCTGGTGGTTGCCGCGCTGGTGGTGATGATCGTTACGGTGGGCGGGATCACCCGGCTGACCGAATCGGGCCTGTCGATTACCGAATGGAAGCCGATCACCGGCACAATCCCGCCACTCAGTGAGGCACAATGGCAAGCTGAATTCTCTGCCTATCAGCAAATCCCGCAATTTACGCAGGTCAACGGTCCGGCTGGCATGACCCTGGCCGCCTATAAGTTCATTTATTTCTGGGAATGGGCACACCGCTTGCTCGCCCGCGTGATCGGACTGGCGTTTGCACTGCCACTGGCCTGGTTCTGGCTGCGCGGGGCGATCCCGGATGGCTACAAGCCCCGGTTACTCGCGCTTCTGGCTTTGGGCGGAATGCAGGGCGTGGTTGGCTGGTGGATGGTTTCTTCAGGGCTTACCGCTGATGTGAAAGTCAGTCATTTCCGCCTCGCCGCCCATTTGCTGATTGCGCTGACTACACTGGGCGGGCTCATCTGGACCGCGCTTGATCTGCGCGCGCTGGCAGCTGGCAAGGCGCAGTCTCGGTTGAGCGGATTTGCCGCGCTGGCCCTGTTCATGCTGCTTATCCAGTTGTTTTACGGCGCTTTGGTTGCGGGCCTTCGCGCTGGTCAGGTGGCGAATGACTGGCCGCTGATGCAGGGACGCCTTATTCCCGATGGGATCGACTGGACGCTGGGGGCTGGCCATGCGCTGATCTTCGATCCATTCCTTACCCATTTCATCCATCGCTGGTGGGCCTGGGCCTTGGTGGCGGTGCTGATAGTGATGGGGCGTAAATTGCGCAACGCGGGAGAACGGAAGCCTTCAATCGCAATTCATAGCGCTTTTGGAATCCAGATCCTCCTCGGCATTGCCACGGTGATGAGCGGCGTCGCGATTTGGCTGGCGGTGCTTCATCAACTTACCGGTGCGCTGCTCGTCGCAGCGACGGTATGGGGAGCGCATGGCTTGGGCAAGATCGAACAATCAGAAACGAGGGCGCGATGAAAAATAGGGCGCTGTTTCTGGCGGGCGTCGCCGCGATCCTGCCATCGGTTGTGGCTGGATCAACAATCGGAACGGACTTGAGCGCGCCGGCTGCACATTTTGCCCCGCCCAGCGATCCCATCATGCTAACCCGCACAGTCTGGCGCTCGCTTTACGACGACAAGGAAATCGTTTCACGGCGGCGCTATGCAATCCGGTTCGTGCCGCGCGGCGATGGCTTTGCGGTTTTCGGTGAACTGGTCGAATCTGCGGTCGACGCACCACCCGCTCTGTTCGCGCTTGCTGAACTGGAACGCAGCAGAGCGGATTCTTTCCTGTTTCCAATGCAACTCGACTCGAACGGGCGGATGGTGGCAGAAAAGCAATCGCTTGATAGCGCCGTACACGGCCAGGGTGCGCGTACGGCGCAACAGATGGTTCGCGCATCGCAATTGACCAATCCCGAAAAGGACCAGGCCGAATCTCTGATTGATCAGATGGCGGGTATTGGAGGAGGCGCGGATTGGCCGATGGATTTGTTTAACCCTGAGCGCCAGAACCGGCAGGAAATGCGCCGTATGAAGCTGCCGGGCGGCGGCGAAGGAGAGATCAATGTTTCGCTTACGGTTCAGGGCCTGCTGCAAGGCGGTCTGCCCAGGACGGTTGAGCGAACAGTGGTGACTGAACTGGCCGGGACCCGCAAGATCACGCGCGAGCAGTGGGTGCTTGAGACGGAAATCGCACCGTCGCAATAAGAAGGTATTATTTTACCTCTCTGGAAAGCCGCCGCCTCGCTTGACTTTCCCCCGCTATTCCACGAAAGGCGCGCATCCCCGCTGCGCCGGAAACACTGGCTGGGCGGAACAGTTCGCGGGAATAACCTGTCTTCACGGGAAAGGCCTGCCGCTGTTCGATTTTGATACTGTCAAAATCCAGGTTTGTTTTGTTGTCTGGTCCTGTTTTGCGCGCCATGAAATGTTTCATTCACGCGAAATCTCGCCAGCTTTTTTGAAAAGGGGTGACCATGAAGGCGCTCAGCAAGGTCACAAGGTCGATCAAACCGGCCGAAGTGGAAAAGAACTGGCATCTGATCGATGCCGAAGGTCTGGTGCTTGGCCGTCTGGCTGTCATCATCGCCAATCATCTGCGCGGCAAGCATAAGCCAAGCTTCACCCCGCATGTCGATTGCGGCGATCACATCGTAGTTATCAATGCTGGCAAGGTGCATCTGACCGGCAACAAGCTGAAGCAGAAGACCTATTACAAGCACACTGGCTATGTCGGCGGCCTTAAGGAAGCGACTGCGGACAAGATCCTCGGTGGGCGTTTTCCCGAACGCGTGCTTGAAAAGGCTGTTGAACGCATGATTCCTCGCGGCCCGCTGGGCCGTGACCAGATGCGCGCTTTGCATCTTTATGCCGGGGCTGAACATCCGCACGGCGGCACGCAGCCAGTTCCACTCGACGTTGCCTCGCGCAACCGCAAAAACAAGGTGGGTGCATAATGTCAGACACTAACACTGTCACCGATCTCGCCGAACTCGGCGCGCTCGCAGGCGGCTCTCCCGTCGCCGTCGCCACCGTCGCAGCAGCCGAAGACGCTGCACCTGCAGCGCCCGTGGTTCGCACCGGACCGCCCGCGCCGATCCGTCCGCAGGAAATCGACGCCCAGGGCCGCGCTTATGCCACTGGCCGCCGCAAAGACGCGGTCGCTCGCGTCTGGATCAAGCCCGGTTCGGGCAAGATCACGGTCAACGGGCGCGATCAGGAAACCTACTTCGCCCGCCCCACTCTGCGTCTGGTGATCAACCAGGTGTTCGATGTGTCCGAGCGTTCAGGCCAGTATGATGTGGTCTGCACCGTCAAGGGCGGCGGACTTTCGGGCCAGGCTGGTGCGGTCAAGCACGGCATCGCACAGGCGCTGTCGAAGTTTGAGCCGCTGCTGCGCAGCGCGGTCAAATCGGCCGGCTTCCTGACCCGCGATCCCCGCGTGGTTGAGCGTAAGAAGTACGGCAAGGCCAAGGCCCGCAAGAGCTTCCAGTTCTCGAAGCGTTAAGTTCGTTTCACAGGCTGCAAATTTGAGGGCGGTCCGGAAACGGGCCGCCCTTTCCGATTCAGCCAAGCCGCTGGGGCAGGACAGACAAGCCAGCCGGGATCGACCATTCGAGCCGGTTGTAACTGGGCGGAGTTTCACGCAGCCGCTGCGACAATGTTCCTGCACCGATAATCCGGATGGCCCTGCCTTCAACCTCGATCTGCTTGTCAAAGGCGTCGTGGACATGGCCAGAAAGAACCGCATCTGCGCCTGCTCTGGCTAGTGCCGACAGCGCCCGCTTGCCGCCGCGGGTAGAGGCTGTTCCCTGGGTATCAGCCTCGACCAGCGGGTGATGGCACGTCACCAATCGCAGCGCTGCGCCGCCATGATCCGCCAGCCGTTTCAGCGCACCGTCCAGCCCCGCGTTGCTAACCCGACCCTTTGACCAGTTGAGCCTGAACTGCGCCCGCGCGGCCGTCTTGAGCGGTACAACCGCAATGTCAGGTAGATCGAGAACACTTGCCACTGCCGCTTCCAGTGCATGGTAATGCCGGTAGGGTCGCAGCAGCCGCCCGACGGGATTGTAATAATAGGGCATATCATGATTGCCCGGCTCAAGCGTTATCGGCACGGATAGCCCGCCGAGATACTCCGCAGCCGCCGCGAATTCGCGCGCGGTGCCGCGCATGGTAAGATCGCCGGTGCAAAGCACCGCAGCCGGGCGATGCAGCGCAACTTCAGCTGCAAACCAATCAAGCGCGGCGCGGTCTTCCAGCCCGAAATGAAGATCACTGACGTGAAACAGCACGGTGGTCCCGGCAATCATACCCGCCCAGACACAATCAGCCATGCGGACAACCCGTTGAAGGCGCTATAGGCGGCATAAAACCAGGCCCATCCGGCAGAGCCTGATGCAATCATCAGCATCGCCCCCAGCAGCATCGCAAACTCAACCAGCAGGCTGAACCGCCCGCCCATCATATGAAAAAACCACGGCACCTGATCAAGCAGCGGATGATCGCTTTCAAGCACTGCCTTGTGAGCCGCAAAATTGGCGATGCCGAGGAAAAAGGCGAGGATGAGTGCCATAGTGATTGGCATAACTTAGTCCGCCGGCCCGGCCAATACCACCTGCAACTGCGAGGAGCGCCTGAGCGGCAATCTGGTGCCTGTGCGATATTGCGGTTGACCGTCCTACTGTGTCGCTCGTCGTCCGATAATGCAGGTTGATCGAAACCGATGAGGCAATAGTGTATTGTTGTAGTAATACGGTGCAGCACAGCCGCCGCCGTGCTCTGACAAACCAAGCAAGGAGCATCATCATGCCGAAGTTTACCAAAGCCATCGCAGCGCTCGCCGCCGCTTCAGCCCTCGCCGCCAGCCCACTTATGGCGCAAGACTCCAGCTTCCAGATCAATGACCTCGATCTTTCAAGCAAGGCCGGGCAGGAAGAGCTTGAGATCAGGATCGAGCGCGCAGTGCAGCGGTCCTGCAAACAATTGGCAGCCACTGGCTCACGCATTCCAAACAGGCGCGAATTTGACAGCTGCCGCAGCGAAGTGCGCCAACTGATCAAAGCGCAAATTGCGGCCAAGGCGCGCAAGCAATCGCCAGCCGGATAGCGCTGAGGGGCGGCAGACAGGGCCGCGCTCTGCCCGGTTTACCGCCCCGCCATAGCTTTGGCCCGCGCGAGATAGGTCCGTCCGATCCGCACCGCGCTGCCATCATCCAGTTCCGCCGACCAGACCCCCAGCCCATCATGTCGCAGGCCGATGATCCGGTCACGGCGCAGAATCGTCGATCGGTGGAGGCGGATGAAGCTGCCGGGATCTAGCCGCGCTTCAAGGCCTGAAACCGTCTGAAGCAACAGATAGCTGCGCGGCCCAGCTTCCTTCTGGCCCCCGTTCGCCTGGCCAATATGGAGCCGAACATAATCCCGTTCGGCATCAATCCGATCAACTGCGCTGGCAGCTATCCGCATCAATTCTGACCGATAGGGAACCCAGAATTCGGAAAGCCAATTGCCCCCGCCGCCCCGGCGTTCACCGCGCCGGGCAATAACGCGCGCTATCGCCCGTTCAAGCCGGTCCGGCGCAACAGGCTTGAGAACATAATCGACCGCATCAAGATCAAAGGCTTCAACCGCGTAGCCATCATGGGCGGTAACAAAGATCACCGCGGGTGAATTGGTCCGATTGTTCAGCGCCCTGGCAACCGCCAAACCGTCCAGCTCGGGCATGGTCATATCGAGCAGGACGAGATCGGGCGAAAGCGCCTCGATCTGAGCCAGCGCGTTGATCCCGTCACAGGCAGTGCCGACGATGCTGATAGAGGAAAGCTGGGCGCAGATAAATTCCATCCGCTCAATCGCCAGCGGTTCGTCATCGACGACGAGTGTCCGCAATGGCAAGGTACCGGTCTGCTCAGCCATGCCGGGCCAGTGGCAGCCGGATAATTGTGCGATACCCACCGGCTTTCACGGGTCCGGATGACAGGCTGGCCTCATCCCCAAACCGAGCCTTCAACCGGTCGCGGACATTGGCGAGGCCGATGCCAAAACCAGCAGCTCCGTTCGGACCGCTTTTTCCGGGGCCATCATCAGCCACGGTCAGCACCAGATGGCCCGATTCCTCAAGCGCAGAAACCGTGACAGTTACTGGCCGCCCGGTCGGGGCGACCGCATATTTGACCGAATTTTCAACCACCGGCTGAAGGATCATCCCCGGCACCTGCGCGTCGGCCAGTTCGGGTGGAATATCAAACCTGGCTACCAGCCGCTCGGGAAAGCGCATCGCTTCGATTGCAAGGTATAGCTGCTGCTGCTCGATCTCCTCGGCCAACGACAGATCGCTGGTCGGATCACCCGCAAGGCTGCGGCGATAGAAGGTCGACAGGGTCTGGATCATGTTTTCGGCCGCCTGCGCCTTGCCGGTCATGACCAGTGCCGACAGCGAGTTCAGCGTGTTGAACAGGAAATGCGGGTTAACCTGATAGCGCAATGATCGCAGTTCGGCCGCCTTGGCAGCGCGGCGGTATTCACCCTCGCGCCGCTCTGCTGCGCGCGCCTGCTCAGCATTCACCAACGCAAAGTAAAGCGCCGCCCAAGCCAGCAGCAGGAAATACCGCCCCAGCGCCAGATCGGTCAGCTGACGCCATTGGGTTTTGCGCTCGGTCGCACTATCAATTGTCAGCGTTGCGCCGCCTCTATGCGGCGGTCCGGCAGCAGTCCCTGCCGGATTGAGCGGTGCTGGCTGACTAAGCGGATCGACCAGCAGATTGCCCGCCTCATCGCGGCGAATCCGCAGCCCCTCGCGCTCTCCGATCTTGGTGACTACCTGGTTCTCAATATCGGCAAAAACCCATTGGTTGACTTGGGCCAGCAGAAGCGAAGCTGGCAGCGCGACCAGCAGGACGGCCACGCTCTTCTGCCACAAGGGGCGCGGATCGAGCAGCCGCAGCAAAGGCCACAGCAGCGCAGTGACCCCCATCGAGGCAAGAGTGACCAGCACACGCCGCGACAGCAGTGCGCCATGCAGCTCAAGCCCGACAATCCAGCCGCGCAAGGTTGCCAATGTCAGATAGCACAGCCAGACCGCCGCGATCGAGGCGAACACATTGCGCGCAGGCACGCGCGCGGCGGGGACTGGTTTATGCTCCATAATTCAGAATACCGCGATAGACTGCAAAGGGGGCCGCGGACCAGCAGCTTCGTCGAGGGGTAAGGCGCGTTGGTCGATTGCGGCCGACTGCAAGTTTGCAACTATCCGGACGGCAACAACCCCTCGCGAGCGATCTTTTCCTTCCACACCAGCGGGGCGAGCTGGTGGACATTGTTGCCCTCGCTATCGACCGCAACGGTTACTGGCATATCCTCGACGGTGAATTCATAGATCGCCTCCATCCCGAGGTCTTCAAACGCAACCACCTTGGCCTCGCGGATGGCGCGGCTGACCAGATAGGCCGCGCCGCCGACCGCCATCAGGTAAGCCACCTTGTGCTTGGCAATCTCGCTCACCGCGCCCTGCCCGCGCTCAGCCTTGCCGATCATGGTCAGCAGCCCCAGCTCGAGCATCATGTCGGTGAATTTGTCCATCCGGGTCGCGGTGGTCGGTCCTGCCGGCCCCACAACTTCGCCCAGCACCGGATCGACCGGGCCGACGTAATAGATTGCCCGGTTTTTGAAATCGACTGGCAGGGCCTCTCCTCTAGCCAGCATGTCCTGAATCCGCTTATGCGCGGCATCGCGCCCGGTCAGCATCTTGCCGCTCAGCAACAGCCGGTCGCCCTGCTGCCAACTACAGACCTCGGTCTGGGTCAGCGTATCGAGGTTGACGCGCTTTGCGGCCTTATCAGGTGTCCACTGAACATCGGGCCACTGGTCCAGCTTGGGTGTCTCCAGAAACACCGGCCCCGAGCCGTCGAGCGTGAAATGAGCATGGCGGGTGGCGGCGCAATTGGGGATCATCGCCACTGGTTTTCCCGCGGCATGGGTCGGCCAATCGAGGATCTTGACGTCAAGGATAGTCGATAGCCCGCCCAGCCCCTGCGCGCCGATGCCAAGCGCGTTGACCTTGTCGAAAATCTCGATCCGCAGTGCCTCAATATCATTGCTCGCCCCGCGCAGCTTCAGCTGGGCCATGTCGATCGGCTCCATCAGGCTCTTTTTGGCGAGCATCATGCAATATTCAGAGGTGCCGCCAATCCCGATGCCCAGCATCCCCGGCGGACACCAGCCCGCCCCCATCTGAGGGAGCATCTCCAGCACCCAATCGACGATGCTGTCGCTGGGGTTCATCATCTTGAACTTGGACTTGTTCTCGCTGCCGCCGCCTTTGGCTGCAACATCGACCCCAACCTTAGCCCCGGTCACCATGTTTACTGTCAGCACGCAGGGCGTATTGTCGCGGGTGTTGCGGCGGGTGAAGGCGGGGTCAGCCAGCACTGAGGCGCGGAGCTTGTTCTCGGGGTTAAGATAAGCGCGGCGCACCCCTTCATCGACAACATCTTGCAAAGAACGGCTGGATTCAAGCCGGCAATCCTGGCCCCAGTCGATGAATACATTGACGATCCCGGTGTCCTGACAGATCGGGCGGTGGCCTTCGGCGCACATCCGGCTGTTAGTCAGAATCTGGGCGATGGCATCTTTCGCCGCCGGGCCTTGTTCAGCTTCATAGGCCGCGCCCAGCGCCTGAATGTAATCCATCGGGTGATAATAGCTGATGAATTGCAGCGCGTCTGCGACGCTTGTGATCAGATCTTCCTCGCGGATTGTCACCATATCGGCCATTGTCACTTGCTCCTCTGGCTGCAATTCCCGTTCCCATAAGCGCCTGATGCCCCTTCCGTCAAAGCGCTTGGCGCGGCAATCTCCTTGTCCTAGAAGCCGCTCGTCCGACAAGAAGGGCGATTGCATTGCTGTGTTATTGGTGTGATACAGTCAGCGCAAAAGATTTGTAGCCGCGCAAAAGGTTTAAGGGATGACCATGACTGCCGAACGCCCGGCTTTGAGTGAATTCACAATTGCCCGCCGGGCGATGATTGACAGCCAGCTGAGGGTCAGCGGGGTGAATGAGGATTTCGTGGTTGCGGCGATGAACCGCGTTGCGCGTGAGGATTTTGTCCCCGACGCCGCGCGTGGCCACGCCTATATTGACCGCGCGATCCCGCTGGAAAACGGCAGAGCACTTGCCGCGCCGCTGTTCCACGGTCGCTTGCTAAGCGAGGCTGCGCCCACAACCAGCGACAATGCGCTGCTGGTCAGCTGCGGCAGCGGCTATCTGGCCGCGCTGATCGAACCGCTGGTTGGCACGCTGGATGTGATCGATGCAGCAGACGCAGTGCTGAAGCGGAAAAAGGGCGGCTATACCTTGCTGCTGATCGATGGCGCTGTAGAGGCTCTGCCTGATGCGCTGATAAGCCAGCTTGCCGAAAATGGCCGGATCGTTACCGGTCTGATAGCGCGCGGGGTGACCCGCCTTGCTTCTGGCCGCAAACTGGGCGGCCAGGTTTCGCTATCATCCCTTGCCGAGCTCGGCATTCCGGTCCTGCGCGAATTCGCCGCGCCCAAGCGGTGGAGTTTCTAATGGTCGCCGGACGTATCAGCCGCGCCGCTTTTGTGGCCAGCGTTGCATTGCTAGCGGCCCCCGCCTGGGCAGACGACCTGCGCGAAGCTCTGGTGCTGGCCTATGCCACCAACCCAACGCTCCAAGGTGCCCGTGCCCAGCAGCGCGCGGTAGATGAAAATGTCCCTATCGCGCGTTCGGCTGGCCTGCCCTCCTTAAGCGGGGTCGCGTCCTACAACGAATTCCTCAAAAAAAGTTCCAACAGCTTTACCTCGCCCGATCGCGCGTTCAGCGCCGACGCAACGCTAAGTGTCCCGATCTATTCGGGCGGAGCGGTGAAAAATTCGGTTCAGGCCGCCAAGACTCGGGTCGAGGCTGGACAATCTGATCTGCGCAGTTCCGAATCGGGTGTGTTTTCACAGGTCGTCACCGCCTATATGGATGTGCTGCTGGGTCAGGCTGTGGTCGGCCTGAACCGGACCAACATTGAGCGTCTCGACGTCAATCTGCGGGCAACCAAGGACCGCTTCGAGATTGGCGATCTGACCCGCACCGATGTCGCCCAATCGCAATCCCGGCTAGCGTTGGCGCGCAGCGATGCGCGCACCTCCGAATCCAATCTGATAGCTGCGCGCGAGCGCTATATCCAGATCGTCGGCAAGGCACCAGTCGATCTGCAATCCCCGCCGCCGCTGACTGGGCTGCCCAACAGCACAGGAGAGGCCACCGAATTCGGGCTCGACAATAATCCCGATCTGATTGCTTCGCGCCTGCGCAGCAAGGCCGCCGGGTTTGACAGCAGCACCGCTGGTGCCGGGCGAATGCCAAAGGTCAGCGTTTTCACCGGGGCCAATTATACCGACTATTTCGGCACGCTGGGCGGCGGCGGCGCTGCTTTTACCCAAAACCAGACCACCGCGCAGGCCGGGATCAGGGCCACGATCCCGCTGTTTCAGGGCGGACTGCCAGCAGCGCAGCAGCGCCAGGCCCAGGCCCGTGAGGGTGCGGCGCTGGAGCTGGAAATCGGAATTGAGCGCCAGGTTATTGCCGCTGTCCGCTCGGCCTATGCCTCGTGGCAGGCTGCAAGTGACGTGATTGCCTCGTCCCAGATAGCGGTCGATGCAGCCACGCTGAGCCTTGAAGGCGTGCGCGCCGAAAATACCGTCGGCAACCGCACTATCCTAAACATCCTTGATGCCGAGCAGGAATTGCTCCGCGCCCAGGTCCAGCTGGCTACAGCGCGGCGCAACGCCTATGTCGCCGGCTTCAGTCTGCTGGCCGCGATGGGCAAGGCTGAAGCGCAGGATCTGGGGCTGGATGGCGGGGTGCTGTATGATCCCAATACCAACTATAACCGGGTCAAGAATGCGATCTGGGACTGGAGCCGGGATCCTGATCCGAAGGCTGTTTCCACACGGACCGTTGACTCAATGGCCCAAGACGGCTCAATTCCGCCAAAGTGAATGGGATAGGGGTGATTGATCATGCGTCAGGCAAGTGAGCCGTCGGTTGAGGAAATCCTCGAATCGATCAAGAAGGTGATCGCACGCGACAATCGCGCTGGCGCTGCTGTGGAACGGCGTGAGCGAGAGGAACGCGGGCTTGCTGCCCCCGCTGCAGCCGCTGCCCATGATCAAAGCGAAGTGCTTGATCTGTCCGAACTCGCCGAATTTATCGATGGCGAGGATGAAGGCGAGGCGGATGCGCCCCTGCTCGCCGAAGATACCCGCAGCTCGATGCGTGATTCGCTCGCCGCGCTGGCCATGCTATCCGAACCCGGCGCGACGCCCCAGATTGTCCGCTCTGGCGAAACATCGCTTGAGGGGCTGACCCGCGAATTGTTGCGTCCTGCCCTTGCCGCGTGGCTCGACAAGAATTTGCCCTCGCTGGTCGAGCGTTTAGTTGCCACCGAAATAGCGCGGATTGTTGGCAAGAAGCTATAGCCAGCTGATGGCCGTAACTGATGATATTGCTCAGGCGTCCGCCGCGCTGAGCCAGCTCGGCGGCTATACGACCCGGCACCACATTTTTCTCTGCACCGATCCAGACAAGCCCAAATGCTGCGACCGCGCGGCGGGGATCACTGCGTGGGAGTTTCTCAAGCGGCGACTGGGTGAGCTGGGCCTAAGCGGCCAGGCTGGGATCCTGCGAAGCAAAGTTGGCTGTCTGCGGGTCTGCGCCGCCGGGCCAATCGCGGTGATCTATCCGGATGGCGTGTGGTATCACAGCTGCACCCCGCAGGTGCTGGAACGGATTATCCAGGAACATTTAATCGGCGGCGTTCCGGTGGCTGAATTCCGCCTCCAAGTCTAGCCTTCCGGCTCATTGTCCAATGGCTCGATCACTGCCTGATCGTGCCCGCTGATGCTGGACAGAAACACCAGCCCCATCAGCGCAGACATCAGCAACATCGAAAAGCCGATCCCCAAAGCTGTTGCAATGTAGAGATGCACGGAAACCATGCCATTGCTACGATAGAGCAGGAAAAAGGCCACCAGCACCACGCTGCAGGTGATCACGAACATGAACCGCATCAAGCGCCGATAGCGCGCCCAGGCGATGACAGCCTTTTCGGGATTATCGAGCGGAAAACGAGGCAACATGCGATGGCCCATGCGCTTGGCGAGGATAGCTTGCAATGGGTATTCACACAGACTCGCCATGCGGCGTTCTTCGTGGCATCATCGCTGCAACACAAACAGACCCGGGAGAGCGGCCATGACTATTGCGCGCCTGATCGAGGGACGAAGCCCCGATATAATCGCCTGCCAAGCGAGTGCCTCTGTCGGAGAGGCGGTTGCCTTGCTGGCTGAACGCCGGATCGGGGCATTGCCGGTCATGGACGGTGGCCGGCTTGTCGGCATATTTTCTGAGCGGGACGCGCTTTATCAGCTGGCCAGCGCCGGTGCGGCGATGCTGGATGCAACCGTTGGTGCGGTGATGACCTCGCCGCCGATCACGGTCGAGCCGCAAACCGGGGTGATGGATGCCCTGGGATTGATGACCCGGCGCCGGATCCGGCATTTGCCCGTGCTAAAGGGCGGCGCTTTAATCGGCTTCGTTTCAATCGGCGATCTGGTCAAATACCGTATCGATCGGATCGAATCCGAGGCTGAGGCAATGCGCAGCTATATCCAGTCAGCCTGACAGGCGCTTGCCGCAGGGCAGCGCGCGTCCTACATTGATGCCATGAACGCCCCCGCCCTTACTCTCAGCCCCAGCGCCGCCGCGCGCGTCGCCATCATCGCGGCCAAGCTGGGCAAGCCTGCAATGCTGCGCCTTTCGGTTGAAGGCGGCGGGTGTTCGGGCTTTCAATACAAGTTTGATCTGGCAGATAGCCCCGAGGGCGATGATCTGATTGCCGAGACCGATGGCGTAAAGCTGGTGGTCGATCCGATGAGCCTTGAACTGGTCACCGGCTGCGTGGTCGATTTTGTCGAATCGCTTGGCGGCGCAGCTTTCAAGGTCGAAAATCCTAATGCTTCGGCAGGCTGCGGCTGCGGATCGAGTTTCGCTGTTTGATGAAGATAGCCAGTTTCAACATAAACGGGATCAAGGCGCGGCTGCCGCGACTGTTGGAATGGCTGGAAGAAACCAGGCCCAGCGTCGCCTGCTTGCAGGAAATAAAGACGCAGAACGAAGGCTTTCCCGCCGATGCGTTTGAAAAGCTGGGCTATCAGGCGATCTGGTATGGTCAGAAGGGCTTCAACGGCGTCGCGATCCTGGCCGATGGAGTGAAGCCTGTCGAGGTGCAGCGCGGGCTGGCGGGTGAGCCAGAGGATGAGCATTCGCGCTATCTTGAGGCCGATGTGTTCGGGGTGCGGGTCGCCTGCATCTATCTGCCCAATGGCAATCCTCACCCGGGGCCAAAATTTGACTATAAATTGCGCTGGATGGACCGGTTGCGCGCCCGGATGCAGCAGATTGCTGCGGAGGAAGTCCCGGCGGTGGTGCTGGGTGACTATAATGTCGTACCGCATGATTGCGATATCTGGTCGCCAGATGCGATGGCAAGCGACGCCTTGATGCAACCCGCATCGCGCGATGCCTATGCGCGCCTCCTCGCCGATGGTTGGACAGACGCGCTGGAATTGCACAATCCACGCGGCGGATTGTGGACCTATTGGGACTATCAGGCCGGAGCCTGGCAGCGCGACCACGGCTTTCGGATAGATCATGCGCTGCTGTCGCCAGAGCTGGCAGATCGGCTGGTATCTTGTGGCGTCGACAAGGCCCATCGCGGCCGGGAAACGCCCAGCGATCATGCGCCGATCTGGGTGGAATTACGCGATTAGTTTGGCGGGGCCTGCATCAAGCAGGCCCCAGCCAAACACCTCACCGATAAAAAACGTGATTGTCAATTCGTGCGATTCGGGTCAGGCGCCAGCCGGGCGAAACCCGCGCGGCATGAAAGTAAAGCGCGCCTTCAACCGGGCTCTGCCAGCTGCCCGAATGGGCAATCTGAGCAATCGCCACAGCATTCTTCCATTGACGCGAGGCTTTGGCGATCCCGGGCATGGCATTGCCGCGCACGAAGGAGAACTGCGAGCGCTGGAACACTACGCCGCAATAGCTGTTAGGGAAGCGGCCCGACTTTGACCGGGCGACAACCACCCGGCCCACAGCCAATTGTCCGGGCAGGGTTTCACTTTTCGATTCGAAATAAATTGCCCCGGCGAGGCAGTTTAGCTCACGCGAGAGTTCGCCGGGCTGGGGCTGGGCTGAAACCAGCGAGACGAGCGAACGGGCGCTCCGAACCGGCTCTGAATCTGCGGGCGTTTCAATATTTATAGTGGCAACCGGCACTGGATCGACAACCGCGGGCAGGGGTTGGATAACTGGCTGCGAAATCATCGGAATAATCACTTCCGATTGGATTGCTACGGGAGCTTTGCTCTCCGCAGCCGCATCAGAGCCTTCGGCACTGACAAGGATGGTAATCAAAGTGGCGGCCACTGCAAACGCACTGGCCTTGTTCAATTTATAGCTCATTATTCAATCAAATTGGGCGGTGAACGCGCCCGCGCAGGTTGGGTGGAATGGGCGCGATGCGCTTTTCACTCCGCCGAAGTTCCTGCCGGCTGTCCCCCGTCTGCGTGCTTGCGTGGATGACCGATTGCCTCCCTCGCCGCCTGCGCACAAACATCAAGATGCGCGCCCCTTAGTTTTTGCAGTGCAGCAAAGTCAACCCTAAGTCTCATCCAATCCGATGAGCCGTTCACCATTCACGATATCCAGTTCAATGATCCACAGGTCTTGGTCCTGCGCTGCGCGCCGATCCAGGTATTCATCAATTTCCTTTGAATTATCAGTTTCTTGATGCTTTGATCGGTGCCAATTCCGGGCTCCATCAAGGCCGGGCATCCGTTCAAAAACCCGCGCATTTGCACCCCTTTCGCGCAAAACGACAAGAATGGTCCCGCCTTCACGTTCACCTTTGGCAAGCACACTGCCAAAACCGCCGCCAGCCTGAGTTTGGCGCAGTAGTGCGGCTACTTCGAGGTGTGCTGGAAGCCTGCTCTCCATCGCTTAGCGGCGCGCGCAGGTGATGACGCTGATCACCGCCAGAGTAAGCCGCTTAGGCAGCGTCGCGATCAATGACATTGGCAAGCAAAGCGTAGAGCGCCTCTGCCCCAGGGGCTTCGGACAAGGCAGTATGCATCTGCTCGTCCCGCATCATGCGTGAAATCGCAGCCAAGGCGTGGAGATGCGCCGCACCGGCCTGTTCCGGCGACAGCAGCCCAAACACCAGATCGACCGCGATTCCATCTGCCGCTTCGAATGCCACCGGCGCTTCGAGCCGAAAGAATGCGGCGACCGGGCGGCTCAGATCAGCGATCCGGGCATGCGGTATCGCAACCCCGCGGCCAAAGCCGGTGCTGCCAAGCTTTTCACGGTCTTCAATCCGCTCAAGCACCAAGGCGCGATCCAGCCCGTATACCGCGCCAAAGCGGGTGGCGAGCTGTTCGAGAATTGCCTGCTTGCCGTCGGCAATAATCGTGCCGACGGCTTCAGGAAGGAGGGTGAAAAGGGCTGTCATAGGGTGGCAAAAGGTCCGATAATCTTGATCAGCAAGGGAACAGGGCCAAGGATGCCGGAAAAATCCGTGCCGAGACCCCAGCCTTGCTTTGCGTGCTGCACGCGCATGGGCTGCGCCTCAGGACGGTTCAACCCAGCCGATCGATCCGTCGCCGCGGCGATAGACCATATTATGCTTGCCGGTGCCAGCGTTTTTGAACAGCAGCGCGTTGGTATTGCGAAGATCAAGCATCATCACTGCGTCCGAAACACTTGCTTCTGGCACATCAACTCTGGTTTCAGCGATAATCACTGGCGCATCGGCTGGCACCTCTTCTTCAGCGGGAGCTTCAACAAAAACAGTGTAGGCGGCCTCTTCCTCGCGCTGAGCATGCGCCGATTGCTCGTGGCGGTCTTTCAGACGGCGTTTGTAGCGGCGCAGCTGCTTGTCGATCTTTTCGGCTGCCTGATCGAGCGCAACATGGGCATCATGGGCAATCGCCGAGCCCTTGAGGATCAGGCCTTGGGTTACGTGCGTGACAATATCGCAGCGAAACGCATTTGCTGGCGCTTTGCCGAAGGTAACTCCTGAACTCAGCGCGCGGCTGAAATATTTGTCGACGATAGCGGTCATTCGGTCCTGGGCATGAGCCCGCAAGGCTTCGCCAGTCTCGATCTGGTGGCCAGATATGCGAATTTCCATGGTCGACCTTCTCCTTATGAATCAACAGCTCGTGCAATCAGCTCCGCCAAAGGGGGGACTTGATCGTTTCAAGAAAAGCATCATGCGCGGCAAGCTCTGCCTCGCTCGCTCGGTGGGCGCGGGCTGGGCGAAATATCCTTTCGCGCGCAGCCGGCGCCATGGTGGCGACCAGCGGATCCGCTGCATTAGCAACCAGCTCCAGCCCGATTTGCCGCCCACCAGTAAGTTCAACATAGACCTGCGCCAAAAGTTCCGCATCGAGCAGCGCGCCGTGCAGGGTGCGATGGCTGCGATCGATCCCATAGCGGCTGCACAGCGCATCGAGCGAGAGCTTGGCTCCGGGATGGCGAACCCGGGCCAGCGCCACCGTATCTATCATCCTGCTGCGGCTGACCGGCTCCAGCCCGCAACTCTCCAACTCATTATTAAGAAAACCGAAATCGAACCCGGCATTATGCGCAACCAACCGCGAATCCTCGATGAATTCAATCAGTTCGCCTGCACGCTCAACGAAGCGTGGCTTGTCTGACAGAAAGGCCGCGGACAGGCCGTGGACCGCTTCGGCAGCAGCAGGCATATCGCGATCAGGGTTGAAATAGCTTTGGAAAACGCGGCCCGTTGCAACCCGGTTGACCATTTCGATACAACCAATTTCGACCATCCGGTCACCCGTCCTTGGATCAAGGCCAGTCGTCTCGGTATCGAAGATAATCTCACGCATTACCTAACATATCGGCCCGCCGAAGCCGGGTGGCAAGGGGGTGTGAAGCGATTATTCGTGATGGGTGAGTTGATGCACCAGGCGCTGCACTGCATGGCGGGTTGCCGCCAGTGAGGTGCCAGTATCGATGACATGATCAGCCATCGCGCGTTTATTCGCATCAGGCATTTGCAAGGCCAGAATTTGCTTGAACTTTTCGGTGGTCATGCCCGGCCGAGCCAATACCCGGGCGCGTTGCGCTTTGGGTGATGCAGACACTACCAGCACCGCATCAACCTGGCTGGTCCCACCCTTTTCAAACAGCAGCGGTATATCAAACACCACCAGCGGCGCGGCAGCATGACGGCCAAGAAATTCGGCACGCATTGCTGCAACCGCCGGATGGACGATGGCCTCCAGCCGGGTCAGCGATTCGGGCTGTCCAAAAACTTGTGCGCCCAGCTTGGCCCGGTCCACTCCGTTCGGCCCCGTGGTTCCTGGAAATTCTGCCTCAATCGCCGCAAGCAAAGCGCCGCCCGGCCCCTGCAACAGATGGACCGCTGCATCGGCATCAAATACTGGCACGTCCAGCCCAAGAAACATCGCCGCGACGGCAGACTTGCCCATGCCGATCGAACCAGTCAGGCCCAGAACAAAGGGTCGCATATGGGACTGATGGGAATGCTCACTCATTTGATCAGCAACTCGCGCAATTCGGCATCAAATTCGCGCGGGGCTAGCCGCCCATAGAAATGCTCGAACGCCGCCGCCGCCTGGCCGATCAGCATGGACAAGCCATCAATCACAGCAAGTCCCCTTTCGCGCGCAGCTTTAAGCAGCGGCGTTTCGAGCGGGTGGGTGACGATATCATAGATCACACTGCCGGGCGGGACATGGCTAAAGTCGAAGGGCAGCGCTGGCTGGCCCGCCATGCCAAGCGGGCTGGCATTTACGATCAAATCAAAGCAGCCCTTGCGATCATCAAAGGCAAAGTCGGTAAAATCGGCAAAATGAGCCAGATCGACCGCATGGTGATCATCCCCCGATGCCAGCTCATCCAGCAGCGCCTGCGCCTTGCCCGGATCGCGCGCCGCTACCACCAGGACAAATCCCACCCGCGATAGCGCTGCGACTATCGCCCGCGCCGCGCCGCCCGCGCCGATGATCCGCGCCATACGGAAAAGGTGCTTGTCACCAAGCAGGGGTTGCAAAGGCTCGAGAAAGCCCGCCGCATCGGTGTTGGTGCCGATCAGCGCGCCATCGCCCGCGCGCAACACCGTGTTGACTGCGCCTATCTGAGCGGCCAGCGGATCAAGCTGGTCGAGCAGCGGGATGATCGCCTGCTTGTGCGGCATGGTCACATTGCAGCCACGCCAGTTGGCGTCGGTCCGGCGACCGGCGAGATAATCCGCGAGGCCCGCGCTGGTCACATGCACCGCACGGTATTCGTGAGGCAAACCCAGCTTGTTCAGCCAGAAGCCATGAATCCGGGGCGATTTGGATTGCGCAATCGGATCGCCGATCACTTCTGCATATGCGCCGCTCATCCCCGCAGCCCGCCGTATATTCGCAGCGCCGCCAGCACCGGCAGCAACGGCATGCCCAGCACGGTGAAGTGGCTGCCCACGATAGATTCGAACAGCTGCACGCCCATCGCCTCGATCCGGAACACCCCGACACAGCCCGCTACCGCTGGCCATTCCGCATCGAGATAGCTGGCGATAAATGGCTCGCTGAGCGGGCGCACCCGCAGCACCGCGCGATCCCTGTGACGCCATAGCACCGCGCCGCTTTGCGCCAATGCCGCGGCGCTGTGCAGATGCATCTCGCGGCCCGAGAAGCGGCGCAGATGCTCGGCCGCCTCGTCGCGGCTGCGCGGCTTATCGAACCGCCGCCCTTCGGCCGAAACCAGCGAATCGCTGCCCAGCACCAGTGCCGTGCCGTGCCCGGCCGATACCGCCAGTGCCTTGGCCTCGGCGAGCGCCAGGGCGATTGCTTCGGGCGCGTTGCCTGCCAGCGAAGCTTCGAGCGCGCGTTCATCCACGGCCGCCGGGACCGCGCTGAATTCCACCCCGGCCGCCGTCAGCATCGCCTTGCGCGATGAACTTTGTGAAGCGAGCACCAGCATTATGCGTTTCCGCTCTCGCGCGCGGCTTCGCGTTCATTATAGAGATTGATGATTGCCGCTGCGGTTTCCTCGATCGAGCGGCGGGTGACATCGATCACCGGCCAGCCATTATCGGCAAACATCCGCCGCGCATATTGCACCTCGCGCGTCACCCGCTCGGTATCGACATAATCGGTCTCG
>JANMNP010000052.1:0-10418 GCA_031374105.1 Novosphingobium sp. | reverse complement strand
TCTGGGATTGACCCTGCTGGAAATCCGCAGAGGATCGCCGCGCGGTGACTGGTTGATCAACCTTCAAGCCTGGGCGCTTTATGTGCTGGTCGCGGTCAGCATGTTGCCGTTGTTCCAATTGTCGCGGGGCATTTCGTTGATGGATGGCTCGGCCCTGCCGTTCTGGGCTGCCTTCCCGATATTTCTGTTCGTCAAGGATTTGGGCGAATATCTGTTCCACCGCGCCCAGCACAAGGTGCCGCTGCTGTGGTCAATGCACTCGCTGCATCATTCTGACCCAGAAATGTCTGCCCTCACCACCAATCGCCACTTCTGGGCCGATCAGCTGATCAAGTCGGTGACGATCTGGACTGCCACTGCGCTGGTGATCTCGCCCACCCCACTGATGGTCTATTGCTATATGGTGCTCAGCATGTGGCACTTCGTCGTTCATGCCAATCTGCCGTTTGATTTCGGCAGATTCTCGTGGGTGCTCAACAGCCCATCCTACCACCGGCGGCACCATTCCCGGCTTCCCGAACATTATGACAGCAACTTTGCCGCGCTGTTTCCGATTTTTGATGTGATCGGTGGATCCTATCACCGGCCGGATGGATTTCCGCCAACCGGACTGGATCATGCGCCTCAAAATCTGCGTGAGTTGGCGACATGGCCGCTCCACCATGCCGGGCCAACACCAGAACCCGTCAAGGCGGGCTGATTTCGAGTCCCGTCGCCTGCGCCAGAAAGGCCAGGATGTCCGCCCCTTCCTCGATCATCTTGTCGGTTGGCTTACCAGAGCCATGGCCAGCGCGGGTTTCAACCCGGATCAGATGCGGCTTTGATCCGGCCTTCGCGGATTGAAGCGCTGCGGCATATTTGAAGCTATGGCCCGGCACCACCCGATCATCGGTATCGGCGGTTGTCACCAGCATCGCGGGATAGTCTTTGCCGGGGGCGATATTGTGATAGGGCGAATAGGCCCGCAGCACGCGGAAATCAGCCTCCCTGTCCGGATAGCCATAGTCATCAACCCAATAGCGCCCTGCGGTGAACCGATCAAATCGCAACATGTCCATCACGCCCACTGACGGATTGGCCGCTGCGAAAAGCTCTGGACGCTGGTTGACCACCGCCCCAACCAGCAGTCCCCCATTTGAACCACCCTGAATCGCAAGGCCACCTTGTGGGGTAATCCCTTCCGCGATCAGATATTCGCCCGCCGCGATGAAATCATCGAAGACGTTCTGCTTGTTGGCGAGCCGCCCGGCTTCGTGCCAATCCTTGCCATATTCACCCCCACCGCGCAGGTTCGGCATCGCAAAGGCCCCGCCCGCCTCCAGCCAGGCCATCCGGATGGCCGAAAAGCCCGGGGTGAGCGAAACGTCGAACCCGCCATAGCCATAAAGCAAGGTCGGAACCGCTTGGCCCGATACCGCAATGCTCGCCTTGCGCACCAGAAACATCGGCACCCGTGTGCCGTCCTTCGACGTGTAAAAGCGCTGTTCCAACGCATATTCACCAGGATCAAATGTCAGCCGAGGCTTTGCGAAGGGCGTGGTCTTGCCCGTACTGCTGTCGAGCCGATAAATTGCGCTGGGCTGATTGAAGCTGGAAAAACTGTAGAAAGTCTCTGGATCTCCGGGCCGCCCGGTAAAGCCGGACGCGGTGCCAATAGTATTGAGGGAAAGCGCGCTCAGCACCTTGCCATCCAGAGATACAATCTCTGCTATCGAGGCAGCATCCTTCAGATATGACAGGATCAGGCGGTCACCGACAATCTGGGCGCGTTCCAGCGGTTCCGACCGCTCCGGGATGACATCCTGAAACGCGGGGGCAAGTTCGACCGGGCCCTGTGTCTGCGGTTCAGTCATGATCCGGTTCCGAGAAAGCTTGAGGCTGACCTTTACGATCTTGAGCCTGGGAGCATCCTTGCTGGTTATGAAATAAAGCGTGTCGCCCATCCCTTCGACCAGACGCCAGCTATGCTCCTGCCCCCTCACCAACGGCATAACCGCTGATCGTTTGCTGCCTCTAAGCCGAATTAAATTGACCGAGTATCGCGCGTCTGTGCCCTTGGCTGAGGTAATCACCACCCAGCGATTATCATGGGTGACCTCAGCGGAATGGCTCAAATCCGGCTGGTCAGGCGTTGCATAGACCAGCACATCGGCCGATTGCAGCGTGCCAACCTGATGATGATAAATCGCGTGGTTGGTATTCAACGACTGGAATTCTTCGCCATCACCTGACTCGGGAAACCGTGAATAGAGAAAGCCGTCATTGCCGGTCCAGGCAATATTGGAGAATTTGACCCAGCTAACCTCGTCAGGCAGGACCTTTCCATCCGTAGTGTCGAGCACACGGATGGTTCGCCAGTCCGAGCCGCTTTCCTGAACCGCATAGGCCAGCATCCTGCCGTCATGCGACGGCACCCATTCAGCCAGTGCAGTAGCGCCATCCTTGGCCCATTTGTTGGGATCGATCAGCAGCTCCGGCTTGCCGGAAAGCCCTTGTCGGACCAGCAACTGCGACTGGTTTTGAAGACCTGCATTGCGCGTGTAGAAATAGCGCGATCCGGCCTTTTGCGGCAGGCCAAAGCGCTCGTATCTCAGCAGGGCCTTTATCCGCTCGGCAAACCAGCTGCGCTGCGGCAAGCTGGCTAGATAGGTCTGCGTCGCAGAATTCTGCCGCCTGACCCAATCCGCTACCTCCGCATCGCCGTGAATATCATTCTCAAGCCAGCGATAGGGATCGGCAATCGCCTCACCGAAATGATTTTCAACAACATCGCCCTTGCGTGTCTCTGGATAGGTCGGCGATCTCATCGGATCAGCTATGGCAGGAAGCGCCGCCAGCATAAAGCCAGTCAGCAGCGAAGCCTGCCAAGCGAACCGCATCACCCACTCCCACAAAAACGAAAAGGCGGCTGCAACTGTATCAGTCGCAACCGCCTTTGCAATTCGTTCGAGCTATTCGCAGAGGATCAATCTTCCGCGAAATCTTCTTCGCTCATCACGGGACCCGAATCCTGGCCCTTGGCCGAGGTGTCACGATCAACCAGTTCGATCACTGAGATTGGCGCGGCATCCGACGCGCGGATACCAGCCTTGATGATGCGGGTGTAGCCGCCTTCGCGGGTCGCATAACGCGCCGCCAAGACTTCAAACAACTTCTTTTCCTGCGTCTCGTCAAGCAGACGGGCATGAGCCAGACGACGGTTCGATAGGCCGCCCTTCTTGGCCAGCGTGATCAGCTTTTCCAGATAGGGGCGCAGCTCGCGCGCCTTAGGCGTGGTAGTGGTGATCTGCTCATGCTTGATCAGCGCTGCCGACATGTTGCGCAACAGCGCAATGCGGTGGGCCGAGGTGCGCTGCAGCTTGCGACCGCCGTGTTTATGACGCATTTTCTAGTACTCCGTTCGTAAGGGGGCCGTATCAGGTACCCCGGTCCTGGCGAGGACGGTCGCTCGCCGATTTACCGTCAGCCCAGCAATTCCTGCTCAAGCTTCTTGGCCATCTCTTCGATATTTTCCGGCGGCCAGCCAGGGATGTCCATGCCCAGACGCAGACCCATCGAGCTCAGGACTTCCTTGATCTCGTTGAGCGACTTGCGGCCGAAGTTTGGCGTGCGGAGCATCTCGGCTTCGGTCTTCTGGACCAGATCGCCGATGTAGATGATGTTGTCGTTCTTGAGGCAGTTGGCCGAACGTACCGACAGTTCCAACTCGTCCACCTTCTTGAGCAGGTAACGGTTGAGCTGGTTGGTGTCGCTATCGTCGCTCTGCACCGAAGCTGCCATGCCGATCATCGGCGATGTGCCTACCGGCATTGCGTCTTCAAAGTGGACGAACAGCGAAAGCTGATCCTGGAGGATGCGCGCAGCATAGGCCACAGCGTCTTCAGGGGTCACCGTGCCATCAGTTTCGATGGTCAGGTTCAGCTTGTCGAAGTCCAGCTCCTGCCCGATCCGGGCATTGTCGATCTTGTAGCTGACCTGGCGGACCGGCGAATAGAGCGAGTCGATCGGGATCAGCCCGATCGGCGCATCAATCGGACGGTTCGCCACAGCCGGGACATAGCCCTTGCCGCTATCAGCGGTCAGTTCCATGTTCAGTGTCGCACCTTCATCGAGGTGGCAGATCACGAGATCCTTGTTCAGTACTTCAATATCGCCGGAGACGACGATGTCGCCAGCCTTGACCTCACCCGGGCCAGTGGCCGACAGTTGTAGACGCTTGGGGCCTTCGCCCTGCATGCGCAGTGCAATCTGCTTCACGTTCAGGACGATATCAGTCACGTCCTCACGCACCCCGGCGAGCGAGGAGAATTCGTGCAGCACGTTCTCGATCTTGATCGAGGTGATCGCAGCGCCTTGCAGCGAAGAGAGCAGCACGCGGCGCAGCGCATTGCCCAATGTCAGGCCAAAGCCACGCTCAAGCGGCTCAGCGACAAAGGTCGCGCGGCGCTTCGGGTCGTTTCCGGCCCGGATCTCAAGGGTGTTGGGCTTCTTGAGTTCCTGCCAGTTCTTGATGTTGACGGACATGGACTTCCCCTAAAGGTTAATTCTGGCAAGATCGGTCTGGTTCTCCATGCGGAGCTACGACCGATCCAAAACTGCGCCGGGGCTGCTACCCCGACGCAAAGACTTGATCAGACGCGGCGGCGCTTTGAAGGCCGCACACCGTTGTGCGGGATCGGCGTAACGTCACGAATCGAGGTAATCGTAAAACCAACCGCCTGAAGTGCGCGCAAAGCGCTTTCGCGGCCCGAGCCGGGGCCCTTGACCTCAACCTCAAGCGTGCGGACACCGTGTTCCGCAGCCTTCTTGCCGGCATCATCTGCGGCGACCTGGGCGGCATAGGGAGTCGACTTGCGGCTGCCCTTGAAACCCATCGTGCCGGCCGATGACCAGCTGATGGCATTGCCCTGAGCGTCGGTGATCGTGATCATGGTATTGTTGAAGCTAGCGTTCACATGCGCGACGCCGCTTGAGATATTCTTGCGCTCCCGCTTTTTAATGCGCTGGGGTTCGCGTGCCATTGTCTATATCCTGTCGTATATCGGGAAGGGAAAGCAGTCTGCCGGCATTTGCCAGCCTTGGAGCAGACGCTTACTTCTTCTTGCCGGCGATCGCCTTGGACTTACCCTTGCGGGTACGGGCGTTGGTGTGTGTCCGCTGACCGCGAACCGGCAGGCCCTTGCGATGACGCAGGCCGCGATAGCAGGCCAGATCCATCAGGCGCTTGATATTCATCGCGGTGTTGCGACGAAGATCGCCTTCGACGGTGTGATCGGCGTCAATCGTTTCACGGATATGCAGGACTTCCTGATCAGAAAGATCCTGAATCCGGCGGCTGTGATCGATGCTCAGCTTATCGGCGATTTCCACGGCCTTGGTCCGACCGATTCCGTGAATATAGGTCAAGGCGATAATCACGCGCTTGTTGGTGGGGAGGTTTACCCCGGCAATACGAGCCACTTAATTCTCCATGCTCCACAGGGGCACCCGACTGGCGGAAACCCCCATCTCATCGCTAAACACCGATAAAACAGAAAAAAGCCCGGTTGACGCGCGCGAACGCAGCCGCCTGCCGGACTACCCCGTTTTTATCGAGTGAAGCGGGCGCTTAGGGCGATTCGCTTTTTGTGTCAACGCCCTGCTTATTACTGCTTGGCAGGTGCCTCGACTGGCGGTTCCAGCACAGCGGCAAGACGGACGAATTGCTCGGTCAGCACGCCATCCACCGCAGGCGCAATCTGATCGACGGGCATTCGCATATAGCCGCCGACGACATATTCCCAGCGTAATTTGGTCGCTGCGCCATCAGCGCTGAGGATCACCGAAAGCGTGCCATGCGCAGCTTCGCCTTGCAGCGGCCCAAGCGCGCCAGACATCCGCAGCAATCTGCCCGGATCGCTGAAAAGGATGTGCATATGCTCCACGCTGCCGCGCCGCGTGCCTGCGGGCGCATCCTTGTTAAGCGGCAGCAATTCGCAAAAGCAGCCACTGGCCTGCGCATCGATATAGAGGCTGGCTGCATCGCCCGACCAGGTATGCGCCTTGCTCCACCATTTCGCCGGGGCGATCAGTGTGGCCCATACTTCAAGTGGTGTTTTGGCAATGGTTGCATCGCCGCGCACGACGAAACTGGCGTCTGATTTGTCAGCTACTTCAGCATGCAGCGGTGTGGCGAAAAGTGCCGCCGTGAGTATCAGTCCAAACCGCATAAGCCCCCTCACCACATTACGGAGCAAGCATAGCACCGAAATTGCGCATTTGTCAGCCAGCGATGGTCTTTTCAATCGCGGCACTTACCGCATCCATTTCGGCCATTCCGTTGACCCGCGTCACAATCCCGCGTGCGGTGTAGATCGGCAGGATCGGCGCGGTCTTATTGCGGTATTCGGCCATCCGGGTCCGCACCGCGACTTCATTGTCATCGGGGCGGCGCTTGAACTCGGTGCTGCCGCATTTGTCGCAAGTGCCAATCTGACGGGGCAGAGCAAATTTGTCGTGATAGCCTGTGCCGCAATTGGCGCAGGTGTAGCGACCAGTGATCCGTTCAACCAACGCGTCTTCATCCACATCAAGCTCGATTACGTGATCGAGAGAGCGGCCGCGCGAATCCAGAATGGCATCGAGCGACGCCACCTGTGCGGCAGTGCGAGGATAGCCATCAAAAATCGCGCCAATTCCCGGACCCATCGCATCAAGTTCGTCACCGATCAGCGCCGAGACGATCTCGTCAGAAACCAGCTCACCCGCTTCCATCACCGCCTTGGCCTGCAGGCCAACCGGTGTTCCGGCCTTTACTGCGCTGCGCAGCATGTCGCCGGTCGAAAGCTGGCGCATCCCATGGCCATCTACCAGGCGCTGTGCCTGGGTGCCCTTGCCTGCGCCCGGCGGCCCTAACAGGATGATATTCAAGATGCGTTCCCCCTGAATGCCGCTGCTTGGTCTGCCCGCTTAGCGCAGACGACCCTTCAGCTTGGCCTTCTTGATCAGATCACCATATTGGTGGGCCAGCAAATGTGACTGGATCTGGGTTATCGTATCGACCGTCACATTGACCACGATCAGCAACGACGTTCCGCCCAGGAACATCATGTTCATGCCGGTTTGCGCGAGCAGATACTCCGGAACCACACAGACGATGGTGATATAGATCGCGCCAATTACCGTGATACGGGTCAGCACATAATCAAGATATGTCGCAGTGCTTTTGCCCGGGCGGATGCCGGGAATGAAGCCGCCATTCTTCTTGAGGTTCTCTGATGTTTCCTCAGGATTGAACACAACCGCGGTGTAAAAGAAGCAGAAGAAGATGATCCCTGCCGCGTAGAGCAGCATATAGAGCGGCTTGCCGTGCGCCAGATACTGGTTGAGCGAGACAATGAAGCTGCCCACCGCCGTGTCCTGCGAGATCGAATTGCCCGCGAACTGCGTGATCGTCAGGGGCAGCAGCAGCAACGAGCTGGCAAAGATCGGCGGAATAACCCCGGCGGTGTTGATCTTGAGCGGCAAATGGCTGCGATCAGCCTGCATCATGCCGTGCTGGCTGGCTCGTTTGGGATATTGGATCAGCAAGCGCCGCGTCGCGCGTTCCATGAAACAGATGACCAAAATCAGCATCACCAGCAGCACCATCAAGCCAATGATCGTGAAAGCGCTGATCGATCCCGAGCGGCCGCCCTCAAACAGATTGGAGATAAACACCGGCATCTGCGCGACAATGCCCGCCATGATGATCAACGAAGTTCCGTTACCAATCCCGCGGCTGGTGATCTGCTCACCCAGCCACAGCAGGAACATCGTGCCCCCGATCAGACTGATAACCACGCCAACCCGGAACATCATTCCCGGATTGACCACCGCCTGAAGGCCGCTGGACGCGCCATAGGCTTCAAGGCCCGAGGCAATGAACCAGCCCTGGATTGCGGTCAGGAACACGGCGCCATAGCGCGTATACTGGTTGAGCTTCTTGCGACCGCTTTCGCCTTCTTTCTTGAGTGCCGCCAGCGAGGGATGAAGCGAGGCAGCCAGCTGCACCACGATAGACGCAGTGATATAGGGCATCACACCGAGCGCAATCAGACTCATCCGCTCAAGGCTGCCGCCCGAAAACGTGTTGAAAATGTCGAGAATGCCGCCCTGCGTCTGCTTGTAGAGCTCTTTCAGGATCAGTGGATTGACCCCGGGAAGCGGCACAAAGCTGAGGAAGCGGAATACCACCAAGGCACCGATGGTGAACCAGATCCTGCTCTTGAGCTCGGTCGCTTTGGAGAAATTGGCGAGGCTAAGATTGCTCGCAATATTATCGGCGCGTGATGCCATCGGGACTTTTGCCTTGCTATGGATCCGCTGCGGATCGCGTCTCAGTCCTCATATAGGGACGATTGTGCGATGTCGAACCCCCCGAAACCATCGATCCCCGCAAGAGCCTTGCGGGGATCGTGATATCTTACTTCTTGGTCAAGCTGGCCTTGGCGGCCTTGTTGACTTCACGGCGAGCGGTTTTCTTTTCGTGTTCGCTTGGCTGAGCCGCAGGAAGTTCAACCGAACCACCGGCCTTTTCAACTGCCGCCAGCGCGCCCTTGGAAACACCGGCAACTGCAAACTTGAGCTTGGCTGTAACTTCGCCCTTGGCAAGCAGACGAACGCCATCCTTGCCGCCGCGCGCCAGACCAGCGGCCTGAAGTGCAGCGTGATCAATCACGGCCTTGGCATCAAGCTTGCCGTTGTCGATTGCCTTTTGGATCATACCCAGATTTACCTCGGCAAAATCCTTGGCGAAGATATTGTTGAAGCCGCGCTTCGGGATCCGCATGTGCAGCGGCATCTGGCCGCCTTCGAAGCCGTTGACGGAAACGCCTGAACGCGCCTTGGCGCCCTTTTGGCCGCGCCCGGCAGTCTTGCCCTTGCCAGAGCCGATACCACGGCCAACCCGCATCCGGCCCTTGCGGGCACCAGCATTATCGCGGAGATCATTAAGTTTCATGGTGTGCACTCGCTTTCGCTTTAAGTCGCGCTTGATAGGAAGGGCGGGCCATTAGGCTAAGCGAACGCAGATGTCACTATTCTTTTGGCCGCAATGCCGCAGCGGCCCGGATGAGTTTGATTTCAGGCTTGATTTATGAGACCGCACCAGCCTTGGCGGCAATTTTTCGGCGCCAGGCTTCAATCCTCTGATCGATAGTATGGGCTACAGCCCAAGCCACAACCAGACTGACAAAAGCGACAGCGATTGTCCGCATCGTGGCGTCGTGCTTTAGCAGCACCACCCCGCTCAGCAGCCCCATCACCAGTAGATGAACCAGGTAGAGTGGATAGGAAAGCTCACCGATTGAACGGTCAAACCGCGAATTCCGGGTCCAGCCATGGATCGCAGGCAATCCCACTGCTAGCAGGGCAAGCGCGAAGATCCGTGGCGGACTAAAGAAGTGATTGTCTGACCATCCCCCCAATATCCACGGATAAGTGAGCAGGACAACCGGCACACTCAAGGCCAAAATCCGCTGTCCTGTGCCCGGCCTGTCCCAGATTTCCCGGCTGGCCGCCCAGCCCTTATAGGCAAGAACACCGGCAAGAAACAGGGCAAGTTCAAACGGGAAAAAGCGGTAGCTGAACGGGTCAGCCACTACCCCAAACCAGGCCGCAATGATCCGCGCTGCAAGCGACAACCCGAACAGCGCCGCTATCTGCCCGGCCGGGCGGCGGGCGATAAAGGGAGCAATTGCATAGAAATAGATCTCAAGCGCAAGCGACCATGCCATCGGAATCAGCATGAAGCGAAACACTTCGGTGCCAGCCTGTTTGAACGGGTCGCTGCTCCATGCCAGATGCCCCTGAAAGACTTCAAGATGCAGCGTCAGATCCTGGCCAATGATCATGACATTGAGCAAGGCCATGATGATCTTCTCGGGCATCGAAACAGTGTCAGCCAGGAACGGCGTGAGCGGCGAGCTGCCGCTCGAAAGATGCGCTACGGCAAAGACAGTTAGGTAGAGCGCAAGGAAAAACCAGTAGATCGCAAATATCCGAATTGCCCGGTTCTTGTAGAATGCAAGGTTCAGCGCTGGCCGATCATAGCGCTCGTTAAGCACCAGACCCATGTAGAAACCCGAAATGATGAAGAAGGCTTGCACCGCCAAAGGCCCGCCGGTGATAAGGTAAGGCGCGTTTGGTCCGACAATACCGCCAGTGTGCCCAAACAGGACAGCCATCGCCAGCAATACGCGTAAACCGCCCATCGTCGATCCTCTTGAAACCCGGGTAAATCCCTAGTCGAAGATGGTTAATTTCCTCTGCGAGTGACGCTAATACCAATCTGCGATGAGAAGAACCTATAGCTCCCCTCCCCGTGCGTGGGAAGGCGGAGGGTGGGGGGGGGGGGGGGTTTTTTGGGGGGGGGGTGGGCGCGAGCCCTGACGCGGGGG
>JANMNP010000024.1:0-12573 GCA_031374105.1 Novosphingobium sp. | reverse complement strand
CGTCCAACCGAAGTTGGGGTCTCGTTCGACTTGCATGTGTTAGGCATGCCGCCAGCGTTCATTCTGAGCCAGGATCAAACTCTCAAGTTTGTGTCCAATCTCACAACAGCACGGACCTAAGTCCGCTATCTGACGTAAAATAAATTCAGGGGTCAATTACCCTGCACTTGTCTAAACGTATGGTTACGTTAGGACATGTAAAGGTAACGACTATTTTAAACTACCACCCCGAGCCCTGAAGCCCCGGGAGCAGACGCCGTCGCCCACATGTCCCTTCATCTAAACTAACAATGTCAAAGAGCCACACAACAGAAGTGGCGGACAACAATGGCTCCCCGATGTTATACCGGGGGACTGCTGTCCGTTCCTATTGGCGACCGGGGCAGGTTGCTGGTTTTCGTCAGCACCCCGTCCGGTGACCGGGCATATATGGAGGGCCGCTGAGTCGGTCAACGCATTTTTGCAATTATATTTCAACGCAACTCAAGTAACTGTAAATAAACGGTAATTTAGTGAGTTTATCGACGTTATGGGCGAAAGATCGGGTTGCATGCGTTAAGTTTTGGCCAAAATCAGGTGGCGTAAGCCAATATTTACGGCCCATCGCTATGCAGCAAATATGTCTGAGACGCTGCAACTGCAACAATCTTCCCTATGCTCATGCGCGACTGTAAACCCGCGGGTGGCGGTGATTGTGCCCGCATATGGAGTTGCCCACCTGCTTGGTGAAGCGCTGGATTCGCTGCTGGCGCAGACCCTTGGTGATTGGGAGTGCATTGTCATTGACGATGGCGCGCCTGACGATGTTGCAGCAGCTGTCGGTCCGTTCCTTGCAGATCCCCGCATCCGCTTTCTGGCCACGACCAATCAGGGCGTGTCCGCTGCCCGAAACCGGGCCATTGCTGAAAGCACTGCGCCGCTGATCGCTTTGCTTGATGGGGATGATTTGTTTCGCCCAGCCTATCTCGCCTCTATGGTTCCGCTGCTGGAAGGCAATCCCGCCATTCGTCTGGCGACCTGCAACGCTCGTATTTTCGGGGCGGTTCCCAAGGAACGATTTTGCTTTGATGACAAGCAGGGAACAGGCGATGGCAAGCATGGTTCGCTGTCCGACGTGTTGGATCGCAGCTTTGGTGTCTACATCGGGTCAATTTTTCGCCGAAAGGATTTCGATGCGGTTGGCGGATATGACGTCAGCATGGCTCAGTCCGAAGATCTGGACCTCTGGGTTCGGCTGATGCTGCAGGGCGGCGATGCCTATTACGTCGATGCGGTGCTGGGCGACTACCGGGTTCGGGCAGGCTCTGCTTCGGCCAATGCCGGACGGATGCTGATGGGCAACCTCAAGGTCTATGAAAAGGCTCGCACATTGTTACCCGCCGAGCGGCCCGAACACGCGGTGCTGGCACAAATGGGAGAGCAAAGTCGCGCTTCGCTGGATTTTGAACATGCAATCGATCTGGTGATCGATGGCGATACCGCTCGCGGTCTGATCAAACTCAGGGCGGCCAAGGATCAGGTGATTGGCCCTGTCTGGAGCTTTATGTTTATCGTGTGGCAAATCTTTCCGGGATTAGCCCGGCCCATGCTGCGCTGGCGGCGGCGCGCCCACAGCCGCGGCGTTACGGGCGGCTTGATGGCCAGTCTGACCAAGAACAAGCCATGAGCATCCAAGCCCAGAGCAATTCGGCCCCCGCGATCTCGGTGGCTATGAGCGTCTATAACGGCGGCTCCTATCTGACAGAGGCAATCGAAAGCGTGCTGGCCCAAAGCTTCACGGATTTCGAATTCCTGATCCTTGACGATGGCTCGCAGGATGCCAGCCGCAGCATTGCGGAGAGCTATGCCAGCAGCGACCCGCGCATTCGCCTGATCGCACGTGAGAACCGCGGGCTGGTTGCCAGTCTCAACGAGCTGTTCGATATCGCCCGCGCACCTTTGGTGGCCCGTTTCGATGCCGATGACATTTGTGCGCCAACCCGTTTTGCGCGGCAAGCTGCGTTCCTTGCTGCGCATCCTGACCACGGCCTGATCGGCTGCGATACACCTTACATAGATGCAGCGGGTGCACCCGCCCGCAATCCGCCGATCCAGCGGCCTCACGATCACGCCGATCTGATCGCAAATCTGGAGGACGGACCACTCATATGCCACAGTGCGGTGATGGTCCGGCGCGAGGCGGTCATGGCGGTAGGCGGCTATCGCCCGGCTTACCGTCATGCCGAAGATTATGATCTATGGCTTCGACTGGCCGGACGAACCAAGCTGGCCAACCTCCCCGAACCGCTGCTTCACTATCGCATCTCACCAGATCAGGTGAGTACGCGCCACATGGTAGAGCAGGCCCAAGGCGCAGCAATCGCCTGGCTGGCCTACCAACTGCGCGAGGCAGGTCAGCCCGATCCAACCGAAGGCCAATCTGCCCTGCCCCGGCTGGCCGAACTTGACGCATTGTTTGGGCCTGGCGCCGCAACCTATGTCCGCCGCCGCGTAGTGGACCGAACGCTTTATTCGCCCGAGGCACTGGCTGGAGATGGCTGGGACATTCTCCTGCAATATGCCGCCGAGGCGCGCAGTGAAGTGCGGCTGTGGCGCACCGCCGCGCGACTGCTCCGCTGGGGCCGGCCAGTCCATGCGGGCCGAATGGCTGCGGCACTCGCGGGGTTGGCGGCATGACGATGATGTCGGTCAGAACTGCGGCGGCCTGGGCCATCACCTCGCAATACGCCTCATTCGCGATCCAGTTCGTGACCAGCGTAGTGCTGGCGCGCTGGTTCATCAGCCCGGCTGATCTGGGATTGTTCTCGATTTCTTTTGCGGCGGTGACGCTGGTTGCCTTTCTCCAGGACTTTGGCGTCACCCGTTACATCAATGGTGAACGCGATCTTACGCCCGAGAAGATCAACACCGCGTTCACCCTGTCGGTAGGGTTCGCGTGGAGCGTCGCAATAGTCTGCCTGCTTGCTGCCAAGCCGATTGCATGGTTTTTTGGCGACCCGCGGCTGCTGCCGATCACATTGGTTATCGCCTCATCCTATCTGCTCGTGCCGCTCGCCATCGTTCCCCAGGCGATGTGCCAGCGCAAAATGGATTACCGCTCGAACACGATGATCGAGGTTGGCTCGTCGATCGCCAATGCGGCAATTGCAGTGACATTGGCCGTGCGTGGTCATGGCGCTTTGGCCTTGGCCTGGGGAGCTTTTGCCCAACAAGCCGCCCGTCTGGTAATCAGCCAGTGGCGGTCTGGCGGAATGGTGCCTTGGCCTTTGCGCTTGCATGCCGGGCGACCTGTACTGGAGATCGGCGGGACCAACAGCGTGCTGGCGGTCTGCGGCTCGATCATCGCCCGCGCGCCGGAATTGGTAATTGGGCGCATAATCGATAGTGTCGCAGTCGGATTGTTCGCGCGTGCTTCGGGCCTCGCACTGCAATTGCGACTGTTGCTGGCGGGCGCAGTCACTGGCGTCTTTTATCCAGCCTTCCGGCTGGTTCGTGATCGGGGCGAGCCGCTGGCCCCGCCTTATCTCCGGGTGGTTGCTGCCTATACCGGGGTCACCTGGCCGGCGATGGCCGGGATAGCAGTTTTGGCGCAGCCCCTGGTCAGCATGCTTTATGGCGAGCGCTGGCTGGCCGCTGCACCCCTGCTCGCCTGGGTTGCACTGGCCCAGCTGTGCTATGTAGCAGTGCCGCTGAATGGCGATTTGCCGATCCTGCTGGGAAGGATGCGGGGGCTGATCCACCGCAATATCACAGATATGGTGGTGTCTCTGGTCCTTCTGGCGCTGACAGCGCCCTTCGGACTTATGTGGGTTGCGATCTCTCGCTTTGCCCATGGCCTGTTCTGGGTGGTGATCTATGCGCCGTTTATGCGCAGCATGATTGAATTCTCGTGGCGGGATCTGGCGGCCGTCTGGGGCAAAAGCCTGATAGCTACAATCGCAGCCGTGGCTCCACTATTGGCGAGTTACGCATTTTGGCGCGGGCCAGCTGAGGCGGGCATCGGTCAGGTTTTTGGCGGCGCGCTCGCCGGAGTGCTGTGCTGGCTTGCCGCATTGCCATTGATCGGCCATCCGCTGTTCGCAGAAATAACCGCGATGGTGGCAGAGCTGCGCAGCACCCTGCTTACTCGGCGAACCGCGAACCCCAAGCGATAAGCGGGATGGCAAGGCCAGTGGCGATGGCGTAAGACCAGCGCTGAGAGGAACCGTGCAATGCCGATCAGTCCGTTGCTGACCAAGCTGGCCGTGATGCTCGCCGTTCTCCCGGTCCTGACCGGACAAGACGGCGGACAACAAGCCTCAATCGTTGATGTGATCGCTGTTGGGACCGACAACCATGACCGCATGACCGTTCCCGTGCGGATCGGAGACAGCGGACCGTATGAATTCCTGATCGATACCGGGGCGCAGAACACTGTGCTTAGCAAGACTCTCGCGGCTCAGCTCTCGTTGGTTTCGACCCGCAAGGCCCGGCTGATCGGCATGGCCGGGACCGAGATTGTCGATACAGTCAATATCGATGAGATCGGGCTTGGACGGCGCAACTATTACAGTCTGATCGCACCGCTGCTGGATAGAGTTCACATTGGGGCAGACGGAATCGTCGGGATCGATAGCCTGCAGGGCCAGCGAGTCCTGTTTGACTTCAAACGCAAGCTGATAACGATAGACGATGCCAAGAACCTGGGCGGCAATCGAGGGTTTGAAATCGTCGTCACGGCCAAGCGCCGCTCGGGCCAGTTGATTATGACCGATGCCGTGATCGACGGTGTGCGTACCGAAGTGGTGATCGATACCGGCGCTGAAACTTCGATCGGTAATTTGGCGCTGCAACAGGCGCTGTCGCGGCGGCGCGATCAAGGCAATACAACGCTGGTGAGTGTAACCGGACAGCAGATCGAGGCCAAACTTGGCACGGCTCGTCATCTGGTTATCGGCAGCATGACGATCAACAATCTGCTGATCGCCTATACCGATGCCCCGCCCTTCGCCGCGCTCGATCTTGCAAAGCGGCCCGCGATACTGCTGGGAATGCGCGATCTGCGCGCGTTTGATCGGGTGGCGATCGACTTTGCGACCCGCAAGGTGCTGTTCGACTTGCCGCCCGGGGCTTTTTAGCGCTCTTCCGTTTTCCGCGCCGCGCCCTACATGGGGGCGATGCCGCCCGAAACTTCTCCCCCCTCTGCGTCAAGCAAGGAAGTTGGCTGGGCTACTCTTGCCCGGTTCCTGCCCTATCTGTGGCCACGGGACCGTCCGGCGCTTAGGGCGCGGATCATCTTTGCGCTGCTGCTGGTGGTGGTCTCTAAGCTGGTCCAGCTGAGCATGGCCTGGCTCTATGGCCGCGCGGTTGACCGGATGGTGCCGGGGATGGAAGGCGGGGTGGCAATCGCGGTCGCGCTGGTCTGCGCCTATGCTGGCGCACGCTTTGGCGGGGTGCTGTTCGATAATCTGCGCAATCTGGTGTTCGAGCGGGTGGGGCAGGATGCCACAAGGCGGCTGGCCGAGAATGTCTTTTCCCACCTTCACAATCTGTCGATGCGGTTCCACATGAACCGGCGCACCGGCGCAGTCACCAAGGTGATCGATCGGGGCACCAAAAGCATCGACGTGATGCTCTATTTCATGCTGTTCAACATCGCCCCGACGGTGCTGGAGCTGTCGCTGGTCTCGGTCTATTTCAAGATCGAATTCGGCTGGGGCATGGTGGCGGCAACCTGGCTGATGGTGGTCTGCTACATCGCGTTCACCACCGTAGTTACCAATTGGCGCAATGCCCTGCGCGAAAAGATGAACGAGCTGGATACGCAGACTGTGGCCAAATCGGTCGACAGCCTGCTGAACTATGAGACGGTTAAATATTTCAACGCTGAAAAGCGCGAAACCGCCCGCTATAGCCACGTAATCAGCCAATGGGCCGATGCTGCGGTCAAATCGGAAAACTCACTGGCGCTGCTCAATATCGGCCAGTCGCTGATCACCAATCTGATGATGGCTGGCGCGATGGGCTATGTTGTGTGGGGCTGGTCGAAGGGCCAGTTCTCGACCGGTGATGTGGTTACGGTCAACACGCTGCTGGCGCAGCTGTTCCGCCCGCTTGATCTTTTGGGCATGGTCTATCGCACGATCCGTCAGGGCTTGACCGATATGGCGGCGATGTTTGCCCTGGTGGATGAGCGGCCCGAGGTGTTTGACTTGCCCAGCGCACCCGCGCTGATAATCAGGAGGCCAACGCTGACCTTCGACAATGTTATATTCGGCTATGAGCGTGACCGCACCATCCTTCACGGCCTAAGCTTTGAGGTTGCGGCGGGCAGCCAGGTGGCGGTGGTCGGCCCATCAGGCGCGGGCAAGAGCACCATCGCCCGGCTGCTGTTCCGGTTTTACGATCCGTGGGAGGGCCGTATCCTGATCGATGGGCAGGACATCCGCACGGTTACCCAAGCAAGCCTGCGCGCCGCAATCGGTATCGTCCCGCAAGACAGCGTGCTGTTCAACGACACCATCGGCTATAATATCGCCTATGGCCGCGATGACGCAGGCCAGTCCGAGGTTGAGGAAGCCGCGCGCGGAGCTGCAATCATGCCGCTGATCGCGCGGTTGCCGCAAGGCTTCGATACCGAAGTGGGCGAACGCGGGTTGAAACTGTCAGGCGGAGAGAAGCAGCGCGTTGCCATCGCGCGGACATTGGTCAAGAACCCGCCAATCCTGTTGCTGGATGAGGCGACCAGCGCGCTGGATACCCGCACCGAACAGGAAATCCTCGCCACGCTGCACCGGGTTTCAACCGGCCGCACCTCGCTCAGCATCGCCCACCGGCTTTCGACCATTGCCGATGCCGATCAGATTTTCGTGCTGAACGAGGGCCGCCTCGCCGAATCTGGTTCGCACAGCGATCTGTTGCGGCGCGATGGGCTCTATGCCGAAATGTGGGCGCGGCAGGCCAATGAGTCTGATGATGATCGTGCCGCTGAGGCCGCCGAATGAACTGGCACGATCTCGAACTCATGGCGCGTGGTGGCACGATGGCACTTCTTGCGCTGTGGAGCTGGCTGCTGTGGCGCGATCACCGCGATATGCTGGCAGCGCGGACCGCCATCGCCATGAACCTGGGCATCGCCAGCTATGTGTTTGTGACGTCAGGCTGGACCGAACAGCAAGACTTGCCGGGGCTGATCATCCCGCTTCTGGCCAGATCAACGCCGGGACTGTTCTGGCTGTTCGCCAAAACCTGGTTCAATGACCGGACGCGATTGGCCCCGCTTGATGTGATGCTGGTAGCGGCATCGACGGTCAATGCTGCGGTCATTCACTTTACCTTTGAGGGCAAGACCCCGGCATTTTACGCTTCAGGTGTGCTGTTCCGAATCTCGATGCTGGCCTTCGGTATGGCTGGCCTGTGGGAGGCATGGCGCGGACGTGACGGTGATCTGATTGAAGCCCGCCGCCGCCTGCGGCTGGGCATCGTCGGGGCGGTCGGGCTATATGTGCTGGTGATAGGATTCGCCGAAATGGCAGTATTTCAAGCGAATGCACCTGTCAGCATTATCGGCCTGATTGGCGCCAGCACGGCTTTTATCACGCTGGCGCTTTCCGCCGCGATGTTTGCTTCACGCCAAGCCGATCTGTATGGTGCGCCTGCCGCAACATCGGTGACGATTGCCCAGCGAGCGGTCGATGATGGCCCGCTTGCGGCGCGGCTGCTGGCGATGATGGAAACCGAAAAAGCGCACCGCGACGAGCGGCTCACCATCGCTGCGCTGGCGCGCCAGCTTGGCGAACAGGAATATCGCCTGCGCCGATTGATCAACGGAAGCCTGGGACACCGCAATTTCGCGCAATTCCTCAATAGTTATCGCCTTACCGAGATTAAACAGGCGCTATCCGATCCGGCGCAGCGCGAAGTCCCGATCCTGACCATCGCGCTGGACGCCGGATTCGGCTCGCTTGGCCCTTTCAACCGGGCCTTTCGTGATGCCGAGGGGATGACGCCAAGCGAGTTTCGCGCGCATTCACTGGCCGATTCCGGAATCGGCTAGCTGGATTTGAAACGAAGGAAGCACGAACCCTTCCGCACTGCCAGACGATATGGGCAAGATCCCGAAAGGCACCGCCGTGAACCAGCCAACCACCATACCCGCAATCGCTCAGGAGATTTTTCTGGGCAGCTTCATGTTCGATTTCGCCCGCTATCTTATCGCAGCTTCGCTGATTGCAGGCATTGTCTGGCTGCTGCGCCGGACCAGCTGGGCCAGCCGCAAGATCCAGACCCGCGAGGCGACCCGCGCCGATTTCATCCGCGAGTTCAGCGCCGCTATCCGCACGGTGCTGGTCTATACGGTGCTCGCCATCCCGATGGTCTGGGCCTTCCGGCAGGGTTATCTGCAAAGCTACTCCGGTGTTCTGACACCGCTGGCTTTCGCGGGCTATTTCGCCGCGATGCTGCTGGCGCATGATACCTATTTCTACTGGACCCACCGCGCGATGCATCATCCGCGGCTGTTCAAAAGCTTCCATCGCTTCCACCACCGCACTGTCACCCCGACACCGTGGACGGCCTACAGCTTTGCTGTGCCTGAAGCTGCCGTGATGATGCTGTTCATGCCGCTTTTCTTCGCGTTCGTGCCCACGCCGATCCCTGTGGTTTTCAGTTTCCTGGCGGTGATGATCCTGCGCAATGCCATGGGTCATGCTGGCCTCGAACTCCACACGCGCGGTTGGGCATCACACCCATTGCTCAAATGGATCAGCACGACAACGCACCACGACCTGCACCACGCCGGCAGCTTCAATCACAATTTCGGCTTCTACTTCACCTGGTGGGACAAGCTGATGGGCACCGAGCATCCGGACTATGTGGCGATTTTTGACCGGGTAACTGCCAAGCCAGTAAAACCTGCCGAACATACCGCGCAATCTGCGATCATTGCCTGAGCGAGGTCTGAGATGCGTCGTCCGCTGCACATTGCCCGCCAATCGAGCCACCCGCGCGGACTGCTGGGCCGGCTGATCGCCGCAATCATGGTCCGCGAAACTGCAGGCATCAATCGCACTGCAATTGCAGCATTGAAATTAGGACCAGCCGATCAGGTGCTGGACATCGGCTGCGGCAGCGGACTGAGCATTGAATTGTTGCTCAAGGGCTTACCAGAGGGTCGTGCAATTGGCGTTGATCCTTCTGGCGTAATGGTTGCACGCGCTCGCGCCCGAAATCAGCGCGCGATTGTGGCTGGCCGCTCGGATATCGTCATCGCATCGGTAGAAGATTTACCTTTTGCGTCATGCGCGTTCGATGCCGTGATGAGCGTGCATACGATCTATTTCTGGCAAGACTTCGCGCAAGGCCTGAGCGAGATCGGCCGCATTCTCCGCCCTGGAGGTTGGCTCTTGCTGGCATTCAGAACCCCTGCCAATACCGCCGTCACGTCAAATTTTCCCAGCGAAGTTTATTGCCTGCGAAATCTTGAAGAGGTAGAAGGAGACGTCGTTGCCGCAGGATTCAGCGTGATTTCAGTGGTGCCGGACGGCAGAGGAGGCGAGCCGGCATTGCTACTGGCAAGCAAGACGTAGTGATTTTACTTTTTCACTTCGTCAGCCTCGCCCCACACGATCGCCTGAGCGGCGACGCAATACTCGCCATTGAAGGTGAGCGCGGGTGAGCCATGCAGCCGCCAGCCCTGCTCAAGCGCCTCTGAAACGCGGACACAAAAGGCGTGGTCGTCTTGCCCGGTGAGCAGACGGTAAATCGGTTTGCCATCGGGCGGGGTGCTGGTCACGAGAAATCCTCAGGCTGATGTTCAGGTTTCTACCCGCCATATCAGCAAATCGCCGTCCTCGTCGTCAGTTCTTGTGTCGACCTGGGCAAAGCCATTACACTCGAGCACCCGTTGTGAAGCGATATTTGTTGGACTGTTTTCCGCAACCAGGCGATCAACGCGGACATCGCTGCGGGCCCAATCGACGAGGCTGGCGACCGCACTCTTTGTCGCACCCCGGCCCTGACGGGTCGGAGCAACACCATAGCCGATGCAAAGCTCACCATTAATAACAGGCCGGACCAGTGAGAGAAGCCCGACAATTTCATCGTCTTGAACGATCAGCCATGCCGCCGGATCGAAATTGGCCCGGATCGAATCAGCAAGGTCGGACAGCATTTTCAGGACTTCGGGCGGGGAGATCACGCTATCCTCAACCAGCCGCCATGGCGCAGGTGGCTGGCCATTAATAAGCTTGGCAAAATCAGCGTTGGATGCTGGAATAATCAATGTCATAGGATGTATTTCGACAGATCAGCGTCCTTTGCAAGGCCAGCCAGCCGGTCGCGGACATAGGCCTCGTCTACCAGCACCGAGGTGCCAGCGCGGTCCTCGGCTTCGAAGCTGACTTCCTCCAGCAGTTTTTCCATCACCGTCTGAAGCCGCCGGGCGCCGAGCTTCTCGATGCTTTCGTTGACCTGACAGGCGATCTTCGCAATCTCACGGATCGCTTCGGGGGTGAAATCCAGCGTGACCTTCTCGGTCGCAATCAATGCGCGATATTGCTCGACCAGATTGGCGCGAGTTTCGGAGAGGATCCGGACGAAATCATCCTCAGTCAGCGCCTTCAGCTCAACCCGGATCGGCAAGCGGCCTTGCAATTCGGGCAGCATGTCGCTGGGCTTGGACAGGTGGAACGCACCCGATGCGATAAACAGCACGTGGTCGGTTTTCATCGGCCCGTATTTAGTGGCCACAGTCGTGCCTTCAATCAGCGGCAGCAGATCGCGCTGCACGCCTTCGCGGCTGACCGAGCCGCCGCGCACATCGGACACCGCGATCTTGTCAATCTCGTCGATGAAGACGATCCCGTTGGTCTCGGCATTGGCCAGCGCGACGCGGGCGACGTCATCCTGATCCATCCGCTTTTCCGCTTCCTCATCGACCAGCTTGTCCCAGGCGTCGGGCACCTTCAGCTTACGGCGCTTGAGGGTCTGCTTGCCCATCGCTTTGGACATCATCTCGCTAAGGTTGATCATTCCCACACCCCCCATCCCGGGTAGGTCCATGGGCATATTGGGCGCATCTTCCACCTCGATTTCCACCTCGGTATCGTTCATCGCGTTTTCAACGATCCGCTGGCGGAAACTCTCGCGGGTAGCTTCAGAGGCGCTTTCACCGACCAGTGCCTTGAGCAAACGGTCCATTGCCGCGTTTGATGCAGCCTCGCGCACCGCCTCGCGGCGGCGATCTTTCTCCAGCCGGATCGCTTCTTCGACCAGATCGCGGGCAATCTGCTCAACATCGCGGCCAACATAGCCAACCTCGGTAAATTTGGTCGCCTCTACCTTGACGAACGGCGCCTCGGCCAGCCGCGCCAGACGCCGGCTGATCTCGGTCTTGCCGCAGCCGGTCGGCCCGATCATCAGGATGTTCTTGGGCGTCACCTCGTCGCGCAGTTCGGGCGAAAGGCGCTGCCGCCGCCAACGATTGCGCAACGCCACGGCCACCGCGCGCTTGGCGTCGTGCTGGCCAATAATATGCTCATCCAGCGCGGCAACGATCGCCTTGGGGGTAAGATTATCTAGCATTCTGGTTCCATTTTTCGTCGTCCCCGCTTTCGCGGGGATACGGCGTTAAATCACTTCCACCGTAACCCGGTCATTGGTGAAGACGCAGACTTCGGCCGCCACAGCCATCGCGCGCCGAGCGATCTTTTCCGCATCATCCTCGTAATCGAGCAGCGCTTTGGCGGCGGCGAGCGCATAGTTTCCGCCCGATCCTATTGCTGCCACAGCGGTTTCGCCCAAGGCCTCAGGTTCCAGCACATCGCCATTGCCAGTCAGGATCAGCAGCACATCCTTGTCCGCCACGATCATCAAGGCTTCAAGGTTGCGGAGATATTTATCGGTCCGCCAGTCCTTGGCGAGTTCCACTGCGGCGCGCATCAGCTGGCCGCGATTGGCCTCCAGCTTGCGTTCGAGCCGCTCAAACAGGGTAAAGGCATCGGCAGTGGCCCCGGCGAAGCCAGCGATGACACTGCCATCCCCAAGCCGCCGCACCTTGCGGGCGTTGGGCTTCATAACCGTATTGCCCATCGAGACCTGACCATCGCCCGCAATCACGGTGCGGGTAGCGGTTTTGACGCCAATGATGGTAGTTCCATGCCACTGGATCAGGCCGTGGCTTGCGCTGCTATTGTCCATAAGGCGCAATATGGAAGTTATTGCGCAGCGTTCAAGCTAGCTTCCGTTCGGGCCGCCACCTTGACCGCCGCCAGCGCCGCCAGCACCCGGTGCGCCCACGGTGCCGATATTGCCGAACAGATCCTCAAAGAACGAACGTTCGCGGCCAAGGGTCGGGGTCTTATCGCCATCAGGACTGAGCCGGGCGACTTTTTCTACACCCGAACGATCAACTCCCACGACATTTCCAGCCTTGTCGAATTTAATCCGCATGATCAGCTGGTCTTTGGTGCGCGGGTTGGTGAAGGCGGCTTGTTTGGTGTTGATCGATACATAGTACCACGCTTTCTCGCCAAACTGGCTAACAAAGGTCGGCCTGCCAAGCGTCCGCTCAACAGAGAGCTGGTTGTCGACCCC
>JANMNP010000023.1:0-76824 GCA_031374105.1 Novosphingobium sp. | reverse complement strand
GACCAGCCGCCAGACAGAACCCCTGTTAAACTCCATTTAGGCCATGTTGCAGCTCTTTGCGAGTCACACTTGGAATTCCCCCTCCTCTTCAGGAGAGGGGTTACGAGACTTGGAGGCTTTGCCGCCTAGTCGCAGTGGGGTGGAGCGTGTCCCCCATACGATCCACCTGATCGACAAGCCCCACCCCAACCCCTCCCCTGAAGAGGAGGGGCTTAAGCGGTTTAGCCCTCAGGACTTTCCGAACCCACCTCCATCGCCGCCGCCAGCGCATCCTCTACCGGATCGAGCAGCCCAGCAGCCCGCAACTCGTCGATGCCGGGCAGATCGCGGCGGCTTTCGAGGCCGAAATGGGTGAGAAATTCGGGCGTAGTGGCGAAAATCACTGGGCGGCCTGGTACTTCGCGCCGTCCTGCAACCCGCACCCAGCCTGCCTCCAGCAGCACATCGAGCGTGCCCTTGGCGGTCTGGACGCCTCGGATCGCCTCAATCTCGGCGCGGCTGACCGGCTCGTGATAGGCGACGATCGCCAGCACTTCGGTGGCAGCGCGCGACAGGCGGCGGTTTTCCTCACGCTCCCGGCGAAGCAGATGGGCCAGATCAGCAGCCGACTGAAAATGCCAGCGCTTGCCGCGCTCGACCAGTTCGATCCCGCGTCCGGCATAATGCTCGGCCAATTCCGCCAGCGCAGCCATAACCTCAGCTCCGCCAAGATGCGCGGAAATGGCTTCCGCGCTCATCGGTTCCTCTGCGGCAAACAGCGTTGCTTCAACCGCACGGACAAGCTCGTCTGGCGGACTCACTTTCGAACCCCGCGCAACATCAGCGGCCCGAATGCCTCGTCCTGCGCCATCTCGGCCTTGCCCAGCCGGGCCAGTTCGAGCGCCGCGACGAAGCCGGAGGCCAGTGCCGAACGGCGCAGGCGCGGATCAGCATCGGCAGGCAAAAATTCCTGTAATTCCATCCAGGTCAGCTTGACGCCCAGCATTGCGGATAGCCGGGCAAGAGCGCTGTCGAGCGTCATTACCATCCGGTCGCGGACCATGTGGACCACCGGCACCGTCCGCGCCTTGACCTGTCCGTAAGCCTGCACCAGCGGGAACCAATCGCATTGCCAGCGGTTCTTGCGATCAACGCGCAAGCCTTCAGGCGATCCGCGCACAAACACATCGCGGCCCAGCCGATCACGCCCGATCAGCCGCGCCGCTGCCTCGCGCATCGCGCCCAGTCGCTGGAGCCGCAATTGCAGCCGCATCGCCAGCTCTTCAGGGCTGGGGTCTTCTTGTTCTTCGCGCGGCAGCAGCAGCGCCGATTTGAGAAAGGCAAGCCATGCCGCCATCACCAGATAATCCGCCGCCAGTTCCAGCCGCAGCGCCTCGGCCCGTTCGATGTAACTCAGATATTGATCGACCAGCCCCAAGATCGAGATCGTCCGCAAATCAACCTTTTGCCGCCGCGCCAGATCGAGCAGCAGATCGAGCGGGCCTTCCCAGCCATCAAGTTCCAGATAGAGCGCAGCATCGTCGGTGGTCGCAGTGGCGGGGCCTGACCAGTCATCGCCTTCAGTTGCCAATGCAGGCTCGAAGATCAGATCGCTCATGCTTGCACCAGCGCGAGCAGCGCGTCGCGTTTGGCAATCAATGCCGGTTGGTCACTGATTGGCCGCCCGACAATTCTTGTGCTCGCCAGTGCCCGGTCCAGCCGCTGGTGGGTTTTGACGGACATGGAAGGCAACAGATCGCAAATCCCGGCCATGTCATCCATCCGCGCCCAGCAATTGAGCGCAATATCGCAGCCCGCTGCGATCGCCCGCGCGGCCCGCTGCGGCACGGTTCCGCTCAGCGCCTCCATATCGAGGTCATCGGTCAGCAGCAGACCGTCAAACCCGATCTGGCGGCGGATCACTTCCTCAATCACATAGGGCGAGAGCGTAGCGGGGTTTTCCGCATCCCAGGCGGTAAACAGCAAATGACCGGTCATCCCGATCGGCGTGTCTGAGAGCGCCCGAAACGGGGCAAGATCAACCTCCAGCTCTTCACGGCTGGCAGTGACAATGGGCATGGCCTTGTGCGTATCGGTGGTCGTACGGCCATGGCCAGGCATATGCTTGATCGTGCCGGCCACTCCGGCGCGGGCGAGCCCATCGAGCGCCGCACGGCCCAGCGCTGCAACCCGCAGCGGTTCAGAACCCATAGCCCGGTCACCAATCACATTGTTGGCGTCTGGCTGGCGGACATCGAGCAGCGGCGCATGATCCACGGTAATCCCGACTTCGGCCAGGTCATGGCCCAGCGCCTCGGCATTGGCGCGGGCAGCTTCGATCGCGCTGGCCGGGGCAAGGTCGTAAAGCCTGTCAAACACTTCCCCGCTGGGGAACGCGGTCCATTCCGGCGGCTTCATCCGCGCGACCCGGCCGCCCTCCTGGTCGATGGTGATCAACAATTGATCGCGGCCATGAATATCACGCAAGCTGTCGGTCAAGGCGCGCAGTTGCTCGCGATCTTGGACGTTCCGGCCGAAAATGATGTAGCCCGCCGGATCAGAATCGCGAAAAAAGGCGCGCTCGTCCGCTGTCAGCACGAGTGTCGAAAGGCCGAAGATTGCGGGCGTCATGGCAAGAGAAATCGCAGCATTCCCCGCCTACCGCAAGCGCGGTCGGTATCGGGAGTGTGGATTATCGAGCGGCCGCATTCACGCCGTGCAAAGGCGGCCGCTTCAAACCTACTTGACCTGGCAGGACAGTCCGCCAGCTTTGAGCTTGCCGCACAACGCATTGGCCGCAGCCGTATCGCCTGCCACTGCCTGAAGGCGATAGACCGTGCCGATATCGGCGCTTCCCTGCACCACACGATGGCGCACACCAGATAGCGCACTGTTCTGTTGGGCCAGCTTAGTCCACGCTGCCTCTGCTGCTGCATTGCTAGAGAATGCACCAATTTGCACACCGACCGCTCCTGCTTCCGGGGCCACGGGACCGACCGAGATCGAAGGTTTGACTTCAGCCCCGGCAGCTGGCTTTACAGGCGCGCTGTTGGCATCGCCGCCCAGATGGGCCGGACGGGCCTGGCCTTCGGAAACGGCAAAGCTGGTGTCGCCGGTGCCATCAAAGGTCTTGCCGCCCGGGTCTTTGGGCTTTTCGCTCGCCGGAGCCTCGGGCGCGGAAATCACGCTGCCATCGGCAACCAGCGCGGGATCAGTGGTGCGATTGGTCGCCCACCAGATTCCGCCGACGATTGCTGCAAGGGCAATCAATCCGGCAAAAACGAAGCCGATCATCCGCCCGTTATCGACGCCGTCATAACTTTCAAGCTCGTCGTCGCCCGATTCGAGCCAGGGAAGACGCTCTTCCTCATCGTCGAGCGCCAGACGCTCCGTTTCTAGCGGATCGGCATCAGGCGCATCCCATGTCTGGTCCTCATCGCCCTTGATCGGCTCGTCTTCGCCACCGTTGCCGATGCCATTCTCGTTACCATTGCCCATCATGGTTACATTTCCTCTACTGCCTCGACGCCAAGCAGCGCCAGTCCATTGCGGATAAGTTGCCCTATTTGTTGGCCAAGGAATAGCCTAGCACCGGTTAGCTTACGATTCTGTGCCACGATGAACCGTTTTTCCGGTCGTTCGTTGCCCAGATTCCAGTAACCATGCAGCGCGGCGGCAAGATCAAACAGGAAAAACGCGACCCGGTGCGGCTCGCGCGCGGATGCGGCGGCTTCAACCAGCCGCGGGAACTGTGCGGCCAGCTTGACCAGTGCCAGCTCCTCCTCACCCAGCAGCTCCAGCCCTTTGGCGGAGGGTGCCAGCCCCTCAGTGGCCGCTTTGCGCATGGTTGAGCGGATCCGGGCATGAGCATATTGCACATAGAAAACCGGATTGTCCTTCGAGGCTTCGACCACTTTGGCGAAATCGAAATCCATCTGCGCTTCAGGCTTGCGGGTCAGCATGGTGAAGCGAACCACATCCTTGCCGACTTCGCGGACAACATCGGCCAGCGTGACGAAATTGCCAGACCGTTTGGACATTTTCACTGGCTCGCCATCACGCAGCAGCTGGACCATCTGGACCAGCTTGACCTCAAACGGAGTGGATTTTCCGCCGACCTGGGTCAGCGCGGCCACCGCAGCCTTGATCCGCTTGACCGTGCCAGCATGGTCCGCGCCCCAGATATTGACCAGCTCGTCAGCGCTTTGGGCCTTCTGGAAGTGATAGGCGAGGTCAGCCCCGAAATAGGTCCACTTGCCGTCAGACTTCTTGATCGGCCGGTCTTGATCGTCACCGAATCTGGTCGATCGGAACAGCGGCAATTCCACCGCTTCCCAATCCTCCAGGGTCTTGCCCTTGGGTGCTTCGAGCAGCCCGTCATAGACAAGATCATGCGCGCGCAGCCAGGCTTCGGCCTCGGCTGGTTTGCCCGCCGCTTGCAGCTCTGCCTCGGAGGAAAACACGTCGTGCTCGATTCCCAGCAGCGCCAGATCCGCGCGGATCATCACCAGCATGGCTGCAACAGCGCGGGTTCGGAACAGGATCAGCCAGTCAGCTTCGGGCGCGGCTGCATATTTGTTACCAAACTCCGCCGCAAGCTCCGTGCCGATCGGCACAAGATAGTCACCCGGATAAAACCCTTCGGGGATTTCGCCGATGGCTTCGCCAAGCGCCTCACGGTAGCGCAGATGTACCGACCTGGCGAGAACATCGACCTGTCCGCCGGCGTCATTGACATAGTACTCGCGGATTACCCTGTGCCCGGAAAACTCCAGCAACGTCGCCAGTGCATCGCCCACTACTGCGCCGCGGCAATGGCCCATATGCATCGGCCCGGTCGGATTGGCCGAGACGTATTCGACGTTGACTGTGGCTCCGCCGCCCATTCCAGACCGGCCATAATCATCGCCCAATGCGGCAATCGTGCGGAGTTCTTCCAGCCATGTATCAGCAGACAGCCGCAAATTGATGAAGCCGGGACCAGCGATTTCCGCGCTGGTTACTTGCGGCAGTCTGGCCAGTTGCACCACAAGCACTTCGGCCAGCGCGCGGGGATTGAGACCGGCGGGCTTGGCCAGCACCATCGCCGCATTGGTGGATAGATCCCCATGAGCCGGATCGCGCGGCGGCTCTACCGTTACCGCAGCGCGGCTCAGCCCGGCTGGCAAGCTGCCTGCCGCCTCAAGCGCATCGAGAGCTGCGGAAACATGGCCAGCAAATGCGGCGTGGAGCGTAGGACTATCGGACATGGGGCGCGGTTAGCCGTTTTCAGGCAAAAATCAAACCTCCCCGCCCATTAGCGCCAGATGAGGTTGCAGGCCGGGTTTACTTGGTCGCGTTGAACCGCAGCTGCGCTTCATCAAGCTGGAAACCAAGCAGCATTTCAAAGCTGGCCCGCGCAACCGCTGCCTTGATCTCTGGCTGCGACAATGGATCGGTTGCAGCATCAGCATCGCCAGACTTGCGCTTGCGGGTAATCCTGGCGCGGATATCAGCGGGCAGCGTAGCTTCGGCGCGGTCGATATAGGTTGCGCCCTTGCCGCTGCCCTGCCCGCGTTCCTGTCCATCGGCAAAATTGATCGTAACCGCGCCAACCCGCTTGGAAATAACCGCTGATCCGCCGCGCAGCACTGTGACGAAATAGGGGAGTGTCACCTGCCTGCTGCCACGCACATCGGCGCGCCGGGCAAGGACATCAAAACTGCTGGAGGCATAGATTTTTTCGCCCGCCTCGTTGCACTGGGTACGCACATTGGTCATCGATGCCGTCACATCGACCGCGCTTGCATCGGTGCTGCCTGGAACGCGGAACAAGGTGATGTCGCCGGTATAATCAGGAATCCCCACTGCCGGACACGCGCTGCGCAGCGAAGTGATGCCGACGCCTTCATCAACCACGATATCTCCTGACGAGCGGCAACCGGCCAGCCCGGCTAGGGCGACGGCGGCGATGAGCAGGCGGGTAGGAACGAGCATCGAGACATCCTTGGCAATAGCTGCGCACTGCCCTAGCGGCGCGCGCAGCAAAGCGCTAGAGGCGCGAACATGAACGCGCCATTTCCATCTGCCAAATATCCCCCGATCACGTTGCTGGTCGCTGCTCCACGTGGTTTTTGCGCCGGTGTGGACCGCGCGATTGAAATCGTTGAGCTGTCGCTGGCTCGCTATGAGATGCCAGTCTATGTCCGGCATGAGATCGTCCACAACCGTTATGTGGTCGATGGACTGCGCGCCAAGGGCGCTATATTTGTCGAAGAACTGGATGATGTGCCCGATGGTGCGCCGGTGGTATTCAGCGCCCATGGTGTTCCCAAGGCAGTGCCAGCGGCGGCAACTGCAAGAGGGTTGAACTGGCTTGATGCCACCTGCCCGCTGGTCAGCAAGGTTCACCGCCAGGCCGAACGCCAGATTGAGGCAGGGCGGCATATCATCTTTATCGGGCATCAGGGCCATCCCGAAGTAATCGGCACCATCGGCCAGGTGCCCGAGGGAACCATTACACTTGTCGAGACAGTCCGCGATGTCGCCAGTCTGGACTTTGGGACCGATGCTCCGCTGGCCTTCCTTACACAGACAACCCTGTCAGTCGATGACACCGCTGAAATCATCGCCGCCCTGCAAGCGCGCTTCCCCCAGATCAACGCCCCAAAGGCCGAAGACATTTGCTACGCAACCTCCAACCGCCAAGCAGCGGTCAAGGAAATCGCGCCCAAGTGTCAGCTGGTGCTGGTGATCGGCGCGCCCAATAGCTCCAACTCAGTTAGGCTGGTCGAAGTAGCGGAACGCTGCGGGGCAAAGGCCCGGCTGATCCAGCGCGGCGCAGAGATTGAGGCAGAGTGGCTAGACGATGTCACCACGCTGGGCCTTACTGCGGGCGCTTCGGCGCCAGAGGCATTGGTCCGCGAAGTCGTAGACCGGATCGCCGAGTTCCGCACCGTCTCGGAACAGCAGGTCGTAACCACTGAAGAGCATATGATTTTCAAGCTGCCCCGCCAGCTGCTGGATTAGCTGCGAACGTGGCGGTTTATACCCAGCTTGGCGCAGAAACACTTGCCGCCTTTATTCGCGAATATGATGTCGGCGGACTGCGTTCAGCCAAAGGCATTGCCGAGGGCGTCTCAAACAGCAATTGGCTGATCGAGACGACCGGCAGCGCTGACGGTTCCGGCACCCGGTTCATCCTGACCATGTATGAAAAGCGGATGGACGTGGCAGAACTGCCGTTCTTCCTGGGCCTGCTGGATCATCTGGCAGAAGGCGGTTGCCCGGTGCCGCGCACAATCCATGATCGCAGCGGACAATCTTTCCGCTTCATCGATGGCAAGGCGGTGGCGCTGATAGAGTTCCTGCCCGGCGTATCAGTAAGTGAGCCAACCGCAGGCCAAGCCCGCGCAGTCGGCGCGGCACTTGCACAGATGCACCTTGCAGCAAGTGGCTTCACCGAAACCCGGCCTAACGGGCTGGGTCTGGCCGAATGGCAACGCCTGGCCGCCGCGTGCGGAAACGATGGCCTCGCCTCGATCGATCCCAGCCTTGCGGCTTTGGTCGGGCGCGAACTGCCCTTGCTTGCCGCAGAATGGCCGGCCGGGCTGCCAAGTTCGGTAATCCACGCCGATCTGTTTCCTGACAATGTCCTGATGTTGGGCGATGCCGTTGCCGGGCTGATCGATTTCTATTTCGCCTGCAACGATATCACGGCCTATGACGTAGCAGTAACCCATGCGGCATGGTGCTTTGATGCCAGCAGCGAAAAATTTCGCCCCGATCTTTCCGCCGCATTGCTCGCAGGATATGAAAGCGTTCGCCCGATAAGCGCGCCAGAACGCACAGCGCTGCCGCTGCTCGCGCGCGGTGCGGCAATGCGGTTTACCATGACCCGCGCATTTGACTGGATGAACACACCAGCCGGCGCCTTGGTGATACGCAAGGATCCGATGGTCTTTGCCCGGCGGCTCCAATTCTATGCCAATCCTGCCAATGCTGGAATTTTCGCAAAGCCATGAAACAGGTTGAAATTTTTACTGACGGGGCCTGCAAAGGCAACCCCGGCCCAGGCGGTTGGGGGGCGGTTTTGCGGATGGGCGGCCATGAGAAGGAAATCTCTGGCCATGAACCGCAGACTACCAATAACCGGATGGAAATGACTGCCGTGATCATGGCGCTGGGTGCGCTGAAATCACCGTGCCATGTCGCGCTGCATACCGACAGCCGTTATGTAATCGACGGGATCACCAAGTGGATATTCGGCTGGATGAAAAACGGCTGGAAGAATTCCCAGAAGAAGCCAGTGCTCAATTCAGACCTTTGGATCGCGCTGCAGGAAGCCGCAAAACCCCACCGGATCGACTGGATCTGGGTCAAAGGCCACGACGGCCACCCCGAGAACGAACGAGCAGATCGGCTGGCCAGCGACGCGGCGCTGCGCCTCTAAAGCGTGATTCGTTAGGCAAATCGCGCCGGACTGTAAGGCACTGGGTCAACCGCACCACCGCGCGATCCGGTTAGCAGCGCAACCGCCAGATCGGCGGCGGCTGGCGCGGTCTGAATGCCAAAGCCGCCTTGCCCGGCAAACCAGAAGAACCGCGGGCAAGCCGGATCGAAGCCGTATACTGGCAACCGATCGGGTGCGAAGCTGCGCAAGCCTGCCCAGCGGTGTTCGACCCTCTCAATCTGCCAATCGGTCACTTCTCCAAGCCGCGCGATGGCGGTGGCGACGTCAAGTTCTTCAGGTGCGGCATCGCAGGGCACAGTGGCCGCCTCGTCATGTGGGCTCAGCCAAAGCCGGCCTGCGTCAGGCTTGAAATAGAACTTCTCATCCAAATCGAGCACCAGCGGCAAATCACTGGGGGGCGCAGGAGAAGTTCGCAATTGCGCCACAGTGCGGCGATAGGGCGTGATCCCCAGCCCGCGCAAGCCTGCCATCTGCGCAACACCATCGGCCCAGGCCCCGGCAGCATTGACCAGCACCCCGCAGGAAAAGCGGCGGTTATCGGCCAAGGTCAAACTCCACCCATTTGCGCCAATCTCAGCATTTACCAGCCGGGCCGAGCACAGCAGCTCAACCCCGCTGCGCCGCGCATCGCGCAGCCAGTGCTGGTGCAGACCGGCAACATCAATATCGCTGCAATCAGGCTCCAGCGCACCCAGCGTCCAATCATCGCGCAAGCCGGGGATACGGCCAAGCAGCAGATCACGGTTCAGTATCTCGACCCGCACACCCAGCCTGGCGAACTTCTCGGCAAAGCGGTTAAGCCTCGCTTCGGAGCCGCGACGGGCAATCGTCAACGCCCCGCGCTCACCCAGAAAGCCATTCTCGCGCAGGAATGGACCAGATGCGCAGGTCAGCGGCACAACGCCGGGGCCGCCATAGCTTTCGGTCCAGAAGGCGGCTGACCGCCCGGTTGAATGATAACCCGGGCTGGCCTCAGCCTCGATCAGCAAGACGCTGCCATGCCGGGCGAGGCTAGCGGCAAGCGAAGCGCCTGCAATTCCGGCTCCCACAACGATATAGTCAAACCTGATTGTCATCGCGCGGATCAGTTAGCCATTGGTGCATTGCGATCAAGGAATTCATCAATCGCTGCCAGCGCAGCTGCGCGAACACCGTCTTCCTCCCGCAGGATTTCATGCCGCGCTTCTTCGCCAAACCTGATCAGCTGCCCCCGCGCCAGTCGCGGCACTGCGCGGGCGATCGCGGCAAAGCTGACGAGTTTGTCATGTTCGCTCGCCAGAACCAGCACAGGCGATTGGATCGCTTCGAGCAGGCCGGGCCGCTCGAGCAGGCGCATCGAGGCATATGCCCGCTCGACCCAGCCCCAGCTACCCGGTCCCATAACCACTTGGGGCCGCTTTTCACGCCAGAACAGCTCATCACCATAGCGCACTGGATCATGGGTCAGCAGCTGATCGCGCGAAGCGGGCACCTGTCCGGGTTTGTCATTCCACTTCCAGGCGGGGCGGCGTGGATCGCCAATCAGGGTCATCAACCGCGCCACGGCTTGCATCAGCCAGTTGGGTAAGGTGCTGCTGACAAGGCCCAGCATCGGCGCGCAAACTACCGTCGCGGCGGGATTTAGCTTGCCCTCAGCCAGCCAGCGCAGCGCCAGATGGCCGCCCATCGAGTGGCCAACCAGAACATGAGGGCCGGGAGTTTGCGCCTGCCACTGCGTCCAGAAGCTGGCCAGATCGCCCACCCATGTCGCAAAATCATCGATATGACCGGTGACTGAATCATATCCTAGCCTGCCCGATCCGCCTTGCCCCCGCCAGTCCAATGCGGTTACGCGCCAGCCCTTGCGATGCCAATTGTCCAGTGTTTCAAGATATTTTTCATAAAAATCTCCACGCCCCGAGAGGAACAGGATCGAACCACGGCAGGTCTTTGGTTCAATCGGATTGTCAGATCGAGGCCAGTCGATCCGCCGGATTGGCGCGTCATCTGCCGCAGTCCAGAGCGTTTCCTGGGCCCCGGCCGGAATAGCACGACGATCAATGCCTGACTGCGCCGTAAACTCTTTCACCTGATGCTGGCTCAATTGGATAATTCCGACTTCTCGGGGTTGGTTACTTTTTGGTAAGCCCTGCCAACTACACACGCTCTCAAGACCAGGGGGCGGACATGCCAGACGGATATTTTTCTTACGGATTGCTGGGGGCATTGGCAATTGCACTGCTTGTTGCAGCCTTCACTGATATCCGCCGCCGGCAGATCGACAATTGGCTTACTGCCGCAATTGCGCTGAGCGCACCCTTGTTCTGGTGGGCGAGCGGGTTGTCAGTGTGGCCCGGCGTTGCCTGGCAGCTGGGCGTGGCCCTTGCCACTTTCATTATTCTAGCCGGACTATTCGCGCTTCGCGTGATGGGCGGCGGTGACGTCAAGCTGCTGACTGCGCTGGCGCTGTGGATCGAGCCGGAGTGGTTTCTGCGGCTGCTGATCGTCATGGCGCTGGCTGGCGGCGTACTCACCATCGTGCTGGGGGCCTGGCATGTCGCCCGGCGTCAGCGTGAAAAGCTGGCTGTTCCCTATGGAGTGGCCATCGCAGGCGCAGGCCTGTGGGTGCTGGCAGCACAATATTTACCATCATTTCACCCAGCCGTCCTTTCGGGCGGTGTTGGGTGAACCGGATTTTAACCAGTTTGCCCGATGGTGGTCACTTGAACTTCGGGAACTTACGAGGGGGCTTACCTAGCCATGGATAAGAAGAAGCTGATGTTGTTGCTTGGGGCGCTGGTCATTGCGATCGGTACTGCCATGGCTGCACGAAGTCTGTTCGCCGGTGCGTCGACGCCGCAGGCAGAGGCCGCACAACAAGTCCCCAAGGGACCCAAGGTCTTGGTCGCGCAACGGGCCCTGCCCGTTGGCACGATCATCACGGCCGATTCGATCTCGTTTCAGGCTTGGCCGAAAGAGATGATCCAGGACGCCTACTTCCTGGATGGCGAAGCAGATATGAACAAGCTGCTGGGCACCGTGGTCCGGTTTAATGTTACTGCCGGTCAGCCGGTTACCCAGGGCGCGCTGGTCAGCCCCGGCGATCGCGGCTTCCTTGCCGCAGCGCTGGGCGCAGGAATGCGCGCTGTCACCATCCCGGTCTCGCAGAAGACTGGCGTTGGCGGGTTTGTTTTCCCAGGCGATCATGTTGACCTGGTCCTTACCCAGACGGTCAAATCAACCGATTCGGGCGATTCGCTGAAGGCTTCGGAAACTATTCTGCGCAACATCCGCGTGCTTGCCACCGATCAGTCAACCGAATCTGAGACCGTTGATGGCAAGACCGTGGTTCGTGCCTTCCGCACCGTCACAGTAGAAGTGACACCCCGGATTGCAGAAAAGGTCGCGGTCGCTCAGACCATCGGCACGCTCAGCCTGTCGCTGCGCTCACTCGCTGATAACCAGACCGAGCTTGAGCAAGCCATCGCCAGCGGCACGGTCAAGGTTCCCAACGGAGCCAACAAGGCGGAAGAAGAACGCTTCCTGAAATCGGCCATGAACCGCCCGATCGAAGGTGCCACCAGCTATGTCACCGGCGGCGATGTATCGCGCTTCCAGCGCAGCAGCACACCCAAGCCAGCCGACACTGCACGTGCGGCAGCAGCGGTTATTGCCAATACCATCGCAGATCGCGCTGGCATGCCGGCCGCTGGCCGCGGCGGAGTTTCTCGCCCAGCCGGGTCCGTGGTCCGGGTGACTCGCGGCAAGGTTACGGTTGAAGAGCCGGTCGGAGGACGCTGAGATGCTTAAGGAAATCAAGTTCGCCGGAACCGGCGCGAAGAAAGGCTCACCAATGAAACGCCTTGTCACCACTCTTTTGACAGCTGCCGCCATGAGCGTCCCGATGGCCCTGGTGCCCGCTGGCTCTGCCCATGCCCAATCGGTCAGCCGCCCCGCCAACGACATTGTCCTGTCGATCGGCCGAGGCCAGCTGGTTACGGTTGGCGGCAGCATGGCTGACGTCTTTGTGGCCAATGAAATGGTCGCCGATGTTCAGGTCAAGTCACAGCGCCAGCTCTATGTCTTCGGCAAGGCTGGCGGCGAAACCACGGTCTATGCCAGCAATGCGCAAGGCGATGTGATCTGGTCTGCCAATATCCGGGTCGGATCAAACCTCGAAAGCGTCGATCAGATGCTGCATCTGGCCATGCCTGATGCCAAAATCGCGGTTTCGACCATGGGCACAGGCACCTTCCTGCTGACCGGAACGGTTGGCGCACCTGAAGATGCTGCCGAGGCCAAGCGCCTGGTGGAAGCATTCGTCGGCAAGGACGCCAATGTTATCACCCGCCTGAAAATGGCGACACCGCTGCAAGTCAATTTGCAGGTCAAATTTGCTGAAGTCAGCCGCACGCTGGTGCGCGCATTGGGCATGAACCTGCTGACCAAAGACACGACCAGCGGCTTCCAGTTTGGGGTTACCCAGGGCCGGACCGGTGCCGTTGCATTCGGAACGGTGGCAGCACCAAACAATGTCCTGCAGGGCATCGCCGGCAAGACCACAATCGGTGGCTTCGGCAAGTTTCTGGGCCTCGATCTGGCTGGCGCGCTTGACCTTGCGGAACGCGATGGTCTGGTCACCACCCTGTCGCAACCTAACCTGACCGCACTTTCGGGCGAGACGGCAGAATTCCTGGCGGGCGGCGAATATCCGATCCCGATCAGCCAGGGCCTGGGTGCTACCTCGATCGAATACAAGAAGTTCGGGGTCAGCCTGGCCTATACGCCTACTGTTCTTTCCAACGGCCGGATCTCGATCCGGGTCCGCCCTGAAGTGTCTGAACTTTCAAGCCAGGGCGCAGTAACGCTTAACGGCTTCCAGGTTCCGTCGCTGACAATTCGCCGAGCTGAAACAACGGTTGAGCTAGGCTCGGGCCAAAGCTTCATGATCGCCGGACTGATGAGCAACAATGCCCAGAACACGATCGACAAGGCCCCCGGCGTTGGCGACATTCCGATCCTGGGCAATCTGTTCCGTTCAACCGAATTCCGCAAGGGTGAGAGCGAACTGGTTATCGTCGTGACGCCATATCTGGTCAATCCGGTCGACGCCAAGGACATCAAGCTGCCGACCGATGGTTTCCAGACCCCGCACATCGGGCAGCAACTGCTTGGCGGCATGGAAAGCGACGGAAAGTCAGGCGCAAGCCGGCCAATGCCAACCACCGGAACGCAAAATGCGACCGGCCCCAAAGTGGGAGCACTGACCGAGCCGGCTACGCCAGCAAAGTCCGAAAAATCCCGTCGCGATCGCCGTTCAGCTGATGCCACACCGGCAGCGGCTCCCGGCTTTAGCCTGAATTGAGAGAGGTGACGATCATGCGCAAATCTATGTTCCGCGCGGCTCCTGCCGCAATCGCCCTCTCGCTGGGCCTCATGCTTGCCGGATGTGGCGGCATGGCGACCAATCGCAGCCTTGAAAGTGTGCATCAGCCGGTTGTTGAACGCACCAATTACACGCTGGACGTGACCACCGGTCCCGGCGGCCTGTCGATCCCCGAGCAGCGCCGTTTGGCGGGCTGGTTCGAGGCGATGGACCTGCGCTATGGTGATCGCATCACAATTGACGACCCGCTTCTCAGCGGTGCAACGCGCGCCGCAGTCGAAGGCATTGCCTCACGTTATGGCCTGCTGGTCGGCGATGAAGCGCCAGTAACCCCAGGCCAGGTAAATGCCGGTGCGGCGCGGATCGTTGTGACCCGCTCAACCGCCAGCGTTCCGGGCTGCTCGGATTGGTCGGCCAAGTCCGATACCAATCTCGCTAACGCCACAGGCACCAACTACGGCTGTGCAACCAACAGCAACCTTGCTGCAATGGTCGCCGATCCGGAACATCTGATCCACGGTGCCAAGGGCACGGGCCAGACAGTTGTCATGCGCTCGAACAAAGCGATCGAGACCTATCGCGACGCCGCGCCAACTGGCGAAAAAGGCCTGAAGCAGGTCTCCTCTGAAGGTGGGAACTAAGCCATGAATGCTCCTTGGAAACCCACCGTGCAGGGAAACCGCGATGCCTTTGCCGCATTCATTTGCGACGAAGCGGCGCTGGATGTGCTGCGCCCTGTCGTCATCGAAATGGGCTGGCAGCCTGAAAAGTGCAACAAAGGCGGCCTACGTAATGCCGTCCAGTCGCTCTCGATCACGGCCAGTCCGAACATTCTGATGGTCGATCTGTCAGAAAGTGGCGATCCGCTGAATGACATCAACGGACTGGCAGAAGTGTGCGAGCCCGGCACGGTGGTTATCGCCGTGGGTCAGGTCAACGATGTGCGGCTTTACCGCGATCTGATGGCCAGCGGGATCCACGATTATCTGCTTAAGCCGCTGTCGCCGGGTCAGGTTCGTGATGCGCTAGTCAATGCGCAAACGATTTTCTCTGCGCCCAAGAACCACGATCCCTCGTCGGTCAAGAAGCACATTTCAACAGCAGTGATCGGCACCCGCGGCGGGGTTGGCGCCTCAACGCTGGCAACCTCGCTCGCCTGGCTGTTCAGCGCCGATGACAAGATGCCAACCGCGCTGCTTGACCTTGATATCCACTTTGGAACAGGCGCGCTGGCGCTCGATCTTGAGCCAGGCCGCGGCCTGACCGATGCAATCGAGAACCCGGGCCGGATCGATGGTCTGTTCATCGAACGCGCGATGATCCGCGCCAACGATAATCTGGCGATACTATCAGCCGAAGCGCCGATGAATTCGCCGCTGATGACCGATGGCGCTGCCTTCATCCAGTTGGAAGAGGAATTCCGTCAGGCGTTTGAAATGACGCTGATCGATATGCCGCGCAACATGCTGATCAACTTTCCGCAATTGCTGTCAGATGTGAATGTTGTCCTGCTGGTCACCGAGATGACGCTTGCTTCCGCGCGCGATGCAATCCGCATCCTCTCGTGGCTCAAGTCCAATGCGTCGCATGTTCAGCCGATCATCGTAGCCAACAAAGTTCAGGCAGGCGGCGGCGAAATCAGCAAGTCGGATTTCGAAGCATCGATCGAACGCAAGATCGGCTTCTCCATTCCCTATGACTTCAAGGCTGCGTCGAATGCCGCAAAGCTTGGCCAGACCTTCGCCGATGCAAACCGCTCGTCGAAGGCGGGCAGCGCTATCCGCGATATCGCCAAGGCGGTGCTGGGTGTCGGAGATGGCGAACCAGCTGACTATGTAGTCAAGCCTAAAAGCTCGTTGCTGGGCAAGATCGACCTCAAGTCGATGCTGTCCAAGAAAACGCGGGCTCCGGCCAAAGTCGATTGAGGAATTGTTGCAGGGATCCGCTTTAGAGCGGCCCTGCTCAAGCTAGGAAAGGCGTGAAGAGCTAATGAACATTGTGCAGCTCTTGCTGATTGCCGTTGGTCTCATGTCATTCATGGTGCTCGGCTATCTGGCCTTTTCGGGGCCGAATTCCGCAAAGGAAAGCGCGCGCCGGCTTGAAGCCCTGGTCTATCGGCATTCCGACAGCACCAAGGATAAGGTCGAAGCCCAGCTGAAAAAGGCCGTGGCAGCACGCAAGCCCAAGATGCACCACATCGCGGGCTCTGAATCGCGCGCTGCCGCGCTTGCGCTGCGGCTGCACCGCACCGGCAAAGGCTGGACTATTTCCCAGTACCTTTATGCCTCACTAGGCCTTGCTCTGACGGTCACTGTGATCATCTACCTGAAATCGGGCGCGGTATTGCTGTCGCTTGGGATCGGATTGCTGTTCGGTGCCGGGATTCCGCATATGCTGGTCGGCTTTTTCGTGAACAAGCGCGGCGGGGCTTTCACAACCAAATTCCCCGATGCCATCGAACTGCTGGTTCGCGGGCTTCGCTCGGGCCTTCCGGTCACCGAAACGCTTGGCGTTGTCGCCAGTGAAGTTCCTGGCCCGGTGGGCGAGGAGTTCAAGCTGGTGACCGAACGCATCCGCATCGGCCGGACCATGGAAGAAGCGCTGCAGGAAACCGCAGACCGTCTTAACACGCCGGAGTTCAGCTTTTTCGTCATCACTCTGGCGATCCAGCGTGAGACCGGCGGTAATCTGGCCGAAACACTTTCCAACCTGGCCGATGTGCTGCGCAAACGCGCGCAAATGAAGCTCAAAATCAGGGCAATGAGCTCTGAATCAAAGGCTTCAGCCTATATCGTCGGCGCGTTGCCCTTTATGGTTTTCACCATGATCTGGTGGATCAATCCCAAATATCTCGCCGGTTTCTTTACCGACGAGCGCCTGATCGTCACCGGCCTTGGCGGGCTGACGTGGATGGGCATCGGTGCCTTCATCATGGCCAAAATGGTCAGCTTCGAGATCTGAGCGAGGAATAGTCAGAGCCATGCTTAACACCCCGCCCGGACCAACACTCCTAGGTATCGACGTCATTTGGGTCGGCACCTTGCTGGCTGCACTTGCCACGCTTGCCGTGATGTTCGCGATCTATACCGCAGTCACTATTCGTGACCCGATGCAAAAGCGCGTCAAGGCGCTTAATGACAGGCGCGATCAGCTCAAGGCCGGTATCGTCACCAATACGGCGAAGAAGCGCGTCAGCCTTGTTCGCAAGAACGAGACCACCGACAAGATGCGCGACACCTTGTCGTCGCTCAAGGTGCTTCAGGACAGCCAGGTCAAAGCCGTTACGCAAAAGCTTGCGCAAGCCGGCATCCGTAAAAAGGAATATGCCGTAGCGGTCATTTTCGCGCGGATGGTCCTGCCAATCGTGCTGGGCGCCATCGCCGCTTTGGTGATCTACGGCATAAATTACTTCCCCGAATGGGGCGGCATGAAGCGCCTGTTCGGTTTCGCCACCTTTGTCGGCCTCGGCTACAAAGGGCCTGATATCTATATCCAGAATATCATCGGCAAGCGCACCAACGCGATCCGTAAAGGCCTGCCAGATGCTCTCGATCTGCTGGTGATCTGTGCTGAAGCGGGCCTTACCGTCGATGCCGCTTTCAACCGGGTGGCCAAGGAATTGGGCCGCGCTTATCCTGAGCTGGGAGACGAGTTCGCGCTGACTGCAATCGAACTCGCGTTCCTTTCAGAACGCCGTCAAGCTTTCGAAAACCTCGCCTATCGGGTCAATCTGGACGCAGTGAAAGGTGTGACCACCACCATGGTCCAGACCGAACGATACGGCACTCCGCTCGCCTCGGCTCTGCGCGTGCTTTCGGCTGAATTCCGCAATGAACGCATGATGCGCGCCGAAGAAAAGGCCGCACGTCTGCCCGCGATCATGACTATCCCGCTGATCATGTTCATTCTGCCGGTGCTGTTCGTCGTGATCCTTGGCCCGGCAGCCTGCTCGATCGCCGATGCCTTCTCTGACAAGCCCGGCGGCATCAAGTAACAACAGGCCGGATCGGGAGCTTTCCGATCCGGCCTTTGTGTTTCAGGCTTTTACCACTTCCTGCTCGATCGCGCCAAACACGCTGCGGCCCTTGGCATCGCGCACTTCTATCCGCACGACATCGCCATAGCGTAGAAACTCAGTCTGCGGCGCGCCGCTAGCAATCGTCTGGGCCATGCGTTGTTCAGCGATACAGGCATAGCCGCGCCCACCATCGGTAACCGGCCGCCCCGGCGATCCAACAGGATCGCGGTTGGAAACGGTGCCTGAGCCAATGATCGATCCAGCCCCGATGCGCCGGGTCTTGGCCAGATGTGCAATCAGCGTGCCGAAATCAAACGTGCATTCCTCGCCCGCCTCGATCCGGCCGAACGGTTGGCCGTTAAGATCAATCTGCACCTGTTTGGACAAGCGACCCCCACCCCAGGCCGCGCCCAGAGTATCTGGAGTAACGAATACCGGTGAGAAATGGGTAGCAGGCTTGGATTGGACGAAGCCGAAACCCTTGTCCAGTTCGCCCGGAATCAGACCTCGCAGCGACACATCATTGACCAGCCCAACCAGCCGGATGTAGCCCAGCGCCGCCTCAGCCGAAACGCCCTGCGGGACATCGCCGGTCACGACGCATATCTCTGCTTCCATGTCGCAGCCCCAGGCCTCATCAGTCAGTGCAATCGGCTCACGCCCGCCGCGCAGATCATCGCTGCCACCCTGATACATCAGCGGATCACGCCAGAAGCTGTCGGGCAGTTCTGCGCCCCGCGCCTTGCGGACAAGTTCAACGTGATTGACGTAAGCCGAGCCATCCGCCCACTGGAACGCGCGCGGCAACGGCGCGGCAGCCTCACGCTCATGGAAGCGCTTTTGCGGGATCGCGCCATGCTCAAGCTCAGTCGCCAGAGCTTGCAAGGCTGGCGCGAGCCGATCCCAATCATCGAGCGCGCCCTGCAAGGTTGGCGCGATGTGATCGGCATTGGCATACCAGGCCAGATCGTTCGACACGATGATCAACCGGCCATCGCGGCCTTGCGGTAGGGAGGCCAGTTTCATGTGCTTGTTCCTTTGCCTGCCGGTTGTGCCGAATGAACAATTCTTGTGCCTTCCAGCGCGCGAACCTGATCCGAAATTCTAGCGAGCAGTGACTTGAATTGGCCACGCTCTGTTGGGGTTAGCATTGCGAACAAGCGGCGCTCCATTTCCAACGCAAGCGGCATGATCTCATCATGCATCGCCTTACCCGCAGCCGTCAATTCCAGATGGTGTGATCGGCCATCACTGGCATTTGGGCTGCGCGCTGCCAAACCGCGCGCTTCCAGCACCTTGCAGGCACGATTAACCGCCACCTTATCCATCCGCGTCGCGCCAGCCAGCTCCCGCTGGGTCTGCTCCCCGGCATCTCCCAATATTGCCATGACCCGCCATTCGGGGATTTTCAGGTCAAACCGTGCACGGTATTCCTCGGCAATGCTGTCACTCACCGCATTGGAAGTAACCGACAGCAGATAGGGGAGAAAATCGGCAAGGCGAGGAGAGGTTGCAGCCATTATTTATCCGGTTCCTGTTGCAACCAAATTGCTAGGGCGGCGGCGGACAATGCGCAATGGCTTATGCAGGCTTCACGGCTTCTGGCGCGGCGGCAGCGATGGCAGGGATCTGGCGGAGGTCTTCATCGATACGGACCAGCTGGGAAAATGCATCCAGCGATAGGCCAAACCGGCGTGCATTATACATCTGCGGGACCAGACAGACATCGGCCAGGTTAGGCGCCCCACCCCCGAACAAGCCAAACTGAGGGGCCTGAATTTCAAGCGCTGCAAAGCCTTCGGCAATCCATCGGCGGATCCAGCGAGTGACTCCGTCTTCGGGCACGTTCAGCTCGCTGCGCAGATAGTTGAGGATCCGCAGATTGGCGATCGGGTGAATGTCAGCCGCGATAACCAGCGCCTGCGCCAGTGTGCGCGACCGCGTTGCCGGATCGGACGACACCATCGGCGGCAGCGGAAATTGCGCATCAAGATAGTCGATGATTGCAAGGCTTTGGCACAGCAACAGGCCATCAATTGCCAAAGCAGGGACCATTCCCTGCGGATTGATCGCACGATATTCTTGCGCTGCTTGTTCCCCCTGAGTCAGGTCCACCGCAACCGAGCGATAGGCCACTTCCTTGAGGTTCAGCGCGATCCGGACCCGGTAGGCGGCGGAAGATCGCCAAAAATCATAGAGGACAACGCTCATCGCAATACCCGTCCCGCCACCGCATCGAGCCGCAGCATCAGAGCAGGATCGCGCGCAGCCGCAGCGGTTACGATCGCTCCATCCAGCGCGCGGTCGATCGGGCTGGCGGTGCGTTTTGCGGGAAGCTGCGCGGCAAGCTTGCAAACCATAGCGAGGGCCATCTTTGCGTTGCTTTCCATTACCGCCAGAACCTGCGCAGCGTCTACTCCGCCCTCGGCATCGCGCCAGCTGTCATAGTCTGTAACCATGCCGATCAGCGCATAGGGCAGCTCTGCCTCGCGGGCGAGGCGAGCCTCAGGCATTGCGGTAAACCCGATCACATCGCCGCCCCAGCTGCGAACCAGACGGCTTTCGGCGCGGGTCGAGAATTGCGGGCCATTGATCGCCACATAGGTGCCGCTCTCATGCACAGTCGCCCCGCATTCCTGCGCAGCCCCAGCGGCCAAAGCAGAGAGCCGCCGGCAAGTGGGGTCAGCCATGCTAACATGGGCAACCAATCCTGGTCCGAAAAAGCTCGTCTCGCGGCCTGAAGTCCGATCAATAAACTGATCCACCGCCACAAAATGCCCTGGCGCGATCGCTTCACGCAGTGATCCGATAGCCGATAGCGCCACCAGATCAGTCACGCCGCAGCGTTTCAGCACATCAATGTTGGCGCGGTAATTGACCGCCGATGGCGGCACTGTGTGTCCCGCGCCGTGGCGGGCAAGGAAGGTAAAGCGGACGCCGCCAATCGTGCCAATGGTTACCGGGCCGGAAGCTTGCCCGAACGGGCTGCTGACGGCAATTTCCTGAGCATCGTCAAGTTCGAGCCCCTCAGCCAGACCTGAGCCCCCGATCAAGCCGATGTTCCAGGACCCGCTCATTTCGGAGCGAGGATTCCCGCCATCACGAAATCAATGCAATGGATTCGATAGCGATCCCGCAGTTCCTCGGTCAAAGTGTCGCGGTCAAAGCAGTGCTTGAGCACCAGCCGGGCCGAGAAAAACCGGTCAGCTGCACCAGTGACGGTAAAATAGAACAGCTGCGGATCGACATCACGGAACACGCCCTGCTTCACCCCGTCGCGGATCAGACGGTCATAAGCGCGGTGCAGCGGCGTAAGATAGGAATCGGCGATCCGCTGCGCCTCAGCAGCATCGCTTTCGCGGACCAGCCGCATCAGCAGCCGGTTGAGGTATGGGGTCTTGTAATAGGTATCGACAACCGCCGGAATATGCCGCCGTAGCCGCGATTCAGGATCCATATCCTTGGCCATCAGCGCATCAACCGAATGGACTATATCCTGCATATCGCGATCGAGCAGCGCCTTCATCAGGCCTGCCTTGTTGCCGAAATAATACTTTACCAGTGCCGAATTGAGCCCCGAACGCAGGCTGAGTTCCGACAGCGATATATCGACGATATCGCCTTCGCGCATAATCGTTGATGCTGTTTCCAGCAGCAGCTCCCGCGCTCCGGGCGGGGCGTCGGGTTGCGAGGCGGGCAGCGTATCACTCATTCGAACAGCGGCTCCTCCCACCACGGGTAGAAGTCTGGCATATCGGTTGAGACCTTCCCAGGGAAGTCAGGCGGGCGCTTCTCGAGGAAGCTTTGCACACCTTCCTTCGCATCGGCCCCTTTGGAGAGGCGGTAGATTGCCCGGCTATCGATCCTGTGGGCCATCATCGGGTGCGCGCTTGCGGGCAGCCGCCATAGCATTGCCCGGGTCATTGCGACCGACACGGCAGAGGTATTCTCGGCAATCTCGCGGGCCAGAGCGCGGGCCGCGTCCATCAGTTCACCAGCTGCGTGAACCGAACGAACCAGCCCGCCCGCCTTAGCCTCAGCGGCATCGAAAATCCGCCCGGTCATGCACCATTCCATCGCCTGGCTGACGCCCACCAGGCGCGGCAGGAACCAGCTGGAGCAAGCCTCAGGCACGATCCCACGCCGGGCAAAGACAAAGCCATAGCGCGCGGTATCCGATGCGAGCCGCATGTCCATCGCCAGCTGCATGGTCGCGCCAACGCCCACTGCCACGCCATTGCACGCCGATAGCAACGGCTTGGTGGACTTGAACAGCCGCAGCGTCAGCAGCCCCCCGCCATCGCGGACTCGCTCGTCCGACAGATCGTCCACAATTTCGTTGCTTGAAAAGGGAGTCCGCCCATCATCGGGGGTCAGATCAGCCCCGGCGCAAAAAGCTCTGTCACCAGCCCCGGTGAAAATCACCGCGCGCACGCCGTCATCGCCATCGGCCCGGTCCATCGCATCGGCAATCTCGCCGGCCATGGTGCGGGTATAGGCATTGAGCTTTTCAGGACGGTTGAGCGTGATTGTAGCGATCTTCTCGCTCACCTCATAGCTGATCTGCGAATAGCCCAATGCCTCTACTCCTGTTTTAACGCTGATCCTGTTTAACGCGGGGCCATTCGGATCGCGCCATCAAGCCGCACATCCTCGCCGTTGAAATAGCCGCATTCGATCATGGTCATCGCCAGCTGGGCATATTCGGCGGGCTGGCCCAGCCGCTTGGGGAACGGCACCGATGCACCCAGCGCATCACGCACCGGCTGGGGCGCTCCGGCCAGCAGAGGGGTATCGAAAATCCCCGGCAGAATCGTGTTAACCCGGATCGCCTCGCTGGCAAGATCGCGCGCAATCGGCAGGGTCATGCCCACGACGCCGCCCTTTGAGGCAGAGTAAGCCGCCTGGCCGATCTGGCCATCTTCTGCCGCCACCGAAGCGGTATTGACGATAGCGCCGCGATCACCATCTTCTTGGCAGTCAAGCGTCATCATGCCGGCCGCCGATTTGGCGATGCAGCGGAACGTGCCGACCAGATTGATCTGGATCAGCCAGTCAAACGCGGCGAGCGGGAAATGCTTGATCGAGCCATCTTCCTTGGAACGGCTGGCAGTTTTCACCGCATTGCCGGTGCCAGCGCAGTTCACCAGGATCCGCTCCTGGCCATTGACGGCGCGGGCCTTGGCAAATCCGGCATCGACGCTTTCATCCGACGTCACATTCACCTCGCAGAAGATCCCGCCAATCTCGGCGGCCAGCGCCATGCCTTTTTCTTCCTGCAGGTCAAAGATCGCAACCTTGACGCCCTTCGCGGCCAGCGCGCGGGCGGTTGCGGCACCAAGCCCAGATGCGCCGCCAGTAACAACAGCGGCGACGGAATTATCGAGTTTCATTCGTATTCTCCTTAATAGCCCCTCCTCTTCAGGGGAGGGGTTGGGGTGGGGCCTATCCTCAGGCGAAACGCCCATATGGCACGCCCTACCTACGCCCCCTCCCCTGAAGAGGAGGGGAGTTATTTCAGCACATCTCAACGATGGTCACATTGGCAACGCCGCCGCCTTCGCACATCGTCTGCAAACCGTATTTCAGCCCCCGCGCCTTCAGGCCGTGGAGCAGCGTCGCCATCAGCTTGGTCCCCGAGGCACCCAGCGGATGGCCCAGCGCAATCGCCCCGCCATTAACATTGAGCTTCGCCGGATCAGCGCCGGTATGTTTCAGCCAGGCCAGCGGCACCGAGGCAAACGCCTCGTTCACCTCGTAAAGATCGATGTCGCCGATTGTCATCCCGGCACGCTCTAGCGCCCGGTCGGTGGCGAACAGCGGCTCCTCTAGCATGATCACCGGATCACCCGCCGTCACAGTCAGATTGTGGATTCGCGCCAGCGGGGTCAGGTTATACCGCTTAAGCGCCGCTTCGGACACGACCAGCGCCGCGCTAGATCCATCGCAGATCTGGCTGGAGGATGCCGCGGTCAGCGTGCCGCCTTCTTGCAGCAGCTTGACCCCGGCGATGCTTTCCAGCGTCGCATCAAACCGGATTCCTTCATCCACCGTGTGCCAGGCCATTCCCTCTGGCGTTTCAATCTCGATCCTGACGATCTCATCCGCAAAAGCCCCGCCATTGGAGGCGGCAATCGCCTTCTGGTGGCTGGCAAAGGCAAACTGGTCCAGATCATCCTTGGTAAAACCGTGCTTCCTGACGATCATTTCCGCGCCCATGAACTGCGACCACATGATGCCGGGATATTTCGCTTCAAGGCCCGGCGACTTATAGTTGCCCAGCCCTTCCTTCATGTGGAACATCGCGGTGGAGCCCATCGGCACCCGGCTCATACTCTCGATGCCCGCCGCGATCACGACATCCTGAGTGCCAGACATCACCGCCTGCGCGGCAAACTGGATCGCCTGCTGCGATGAGCCGCACTGGCGGTCAATCGTTACCGCCGGGGTCGATGGCGGCAGCAGCTTGCTGGCCAGCACCGCATTGCGGCCAACTTGCCCTGCCTGCTGCCCGCCCTGGCTGACACAGCCCATGATCACATCGTCAATGGCCCCCGGATCAACCCCGGTGCGCCCTACAATGGCATCGAGACTGGCCGCCGCCAGATCAACCGGATGCACCCCGGCCAGACGCCCCCCGCGCCGCCCGCCGGCGGTCCGCACTGCATCGACAATATAGGCAGTTGCCATGGCCCGATTCTCTCCATTGAAGCTGGTTTAATCGCTCGATTAAGGCCAAGCCCGTAACCCGTCAAGCAACGCAGCCAGTTGCGTTAATTGCGCCTGAGCGCCACGCGACTCAGGTTTTATGTCTGCAACTGTTGCATTGAGACAACAGGTTGCGGGCAGATGAATAAAAATCCATCAAACGGGTTGAACATCACGCCAACTTCGTCAACGTCGACCCATCAAGTAGTTCGGACATTTGCGGGTTCGGGCTGCGGTGCAGTTACCAGCGGTGGGCATTCTTTGGTTCACGTCGGTTAACACGCTGAAAACAAGGGACTGAATTCATGAACGTTAACCTCCGGAAGGCTGCCCTACGCAGCGCTACGTGCCTATCCATCTTCGCTTTCGCCGGGCTCGGCGCCTCGACTGCCGCTTTTGCTCAAGATGCAACTGCGCCCAATTGCGTCGATGCCGACGCCAATGGCACCTGCGATGACAAGCAAGCCCAAACGCCCGACATCACCAACCCGAACGCGGCTACTACCGAATCCGAAGAAAAGATCATCGTCACCGGCTCGCGCATCCGCCGCCCCAATGCCTTCAGCAGCCCCGATCCTGTCTCGATCATCAACCCCGAGCTGGCGCGTGCGCAGGGACAGTTCAATACGTCGGAAATGCTGCAAAGCTCACCGATTGCTTCGGGGTCGCCCCAGATAACTTCGGCGATCTCATCCGCTTTCGTAACCAACGGCGGCATTGGCGCTGAAACCGTTTCGCTGCGCGGCCTTGGTGCCAACCGCACGCTGGTGCTGCTGAACGGCCGTCGCGCTGGTCCGGCCGGTACGCGCGGTGCAATTGACGCTTTCGATCTGAACGTACTGCCGCAGTCGATCATCAAGAGCGTTGAAATCCTCAAGACCGGTGCTTCATCGATCTATGGTTCGGACGCTGTTGCGGGCGTGATCAATCTGATCACCAAGAAAACCACCAATGGCATCGAACTTGATGGCTTCGCCTCGGTTCCGATGGAAAGTGGCGGCGAACAGTACCGGATCAACGCAACCTGGGGCAAGGATTTCGGCAATGGCCACATCCTCCTTTCGTTAGACTACAACAAGCGCGAAGAATTGAAGCGCCGCGATCGCGATTATCTTGATTGCGCCGAAGACTACATTTTCGACCGTGCAGGCAACCGGGTTGATACAATTGATCCGCGCACTGGCAAGTCGCGTTGTAACGATCTGCTGTGGGGCCATGTCTGGCTCTATGACGCTAATTTCCGTCAGGCTGGTCTGGTTCAGGCCAGCTATCCGGGTGACAATCTTGGCAGCTATCTGAACTCCACCGCGCTTCCCCCAGGCTTGGGCGCACCTGCAGGTTTCCACCGCGTAACCTTCACCACCCGCTACAACGCGCCGGGCGCGCCGGGCGATCTGACCTTCCGCCGGACCGCATTGGGCCTTGCCAATGCCTATCACCCGAAAATGCGCGAAGAGACTGTTATCCCCAAGACCGAGCGTCTGACCGCCTATCTCGATGCGTCGTATGAGATCAGCGACAACCTCGAAGTCGGAGCGGAATTGCTCTATAACAACCGCAAGACCGAAACTACGGGCTTCCGTCAGTTGTACTATCTAACCGGCTACACCAGCAACTTTGGCGGTGGCGATCCATTCACCCCCGGTTGGACCGGAAACTATTACATCAGCCCGACGGTGTTCTCCGATCACAACGGCGCAAGACTCGATCTTGATTATTATCGCGGCGTAGCTTGGGCCGACGGCAAGTTTGGCGGGATGCTGGAAGGCTGGAATTATAATGCCTATGCCCAGTTCAGCCGCTCCAGCGGCACCTATGAAAATGACATCATCTACAAGGATTCGGTTGATCTTCACGATTACCGCACCAGCTCTTGCGCTGGTGGTCTGACTCCAATCAGCCGCCGTCCATGCATTGATATCAACTGGACCACGCCAGCCTTCCTTTATGGCGATCTAACTGCCGCTGAACGCAACATGCTGTATGGCGTGGACATCGGTAAAACCACATTTGATCAGCTTGCCACTGAACTGTCATTTGCTGGAAAGGTGATCGATCTGCCAGCCGGTGCTATCCAGCTTGCCTTCGGCGGCGCCTATCGCACCGACAAGATCCTTGACACCCCAGGCATCGAAACACGCCGTGGTAACAGTTGGGGCCTGACATCGGCAGGCATCACAGCGGGTAAGACGGCTACGTGGGAAGCTTTTGCGGAAACCGAAATTCCGTTGATCTTCAACACGCCGTTGGTGAAATCGTTCACCATTTCAGCCGCTGGCCGCGTCACCAATGTGACCGCGACCCGTGCCAGCGACGGAGCGACCGATACGGTCAAGGGCAACTGGACCTATAGCGTTGGTGCCAACTGGGAAGTGACCGATTGGCTGCGTTTCCGCGGCCGTTACGGCACGTCTTTCCGCGCACCTGCCCTGTATGAGCAGTTCCTGTCGAACCAGACTTCGTTCCTGACCCAGCGTCAGGTCGATCCCTGCATCGGTTGGGCCAACGCACTTGCAAATCAAACGATCACCCAGCGCGTCGCCACCAATTGCGCGGCGGGTACGGGTCCTGGCGGCCTTCCAGGTGTTCCGGGCGATCATTCTGGAGCGGGCGTCAGCGCCACCATCACACAAGGTGGCGGTCTGGGCGTACTCGAACCGGAAACATCATCGGCGCTTACCGGAAGTGTCATCCTGACGCCGAAGTTCGCGTTCTTGCCCAACACCCGGATCAACATTGCGGTTGATTATTTCGACATCCGCATCAAGGGCGAAATCGCGACGCTTGGCGCAAACTCGATCATTTCGGGCTGTTACAATTCGGACTTCTTCCCGACCGATCCGCTCTGCTCACTGTTCACCCGGTTTGCTGGTGGAACGGCAGGCCAGTTCAACGTCAATGGCGTGACCGCTACTTTCATCAACATCAACAGCCAGCGCAATCAGGGCCTCGACCTTACGATTGATATTGAACAGGACATTGGCAAGCTGGGTTCGCTTCAGCTCATTGCGCAGATGAACTGGCAGTTCAAGGATGAGGTTGAGCTGTTCTCTGGCACCATCCGCGATGACAATGGCGAAGCGGGCGAACCGAAGTGGGTTGGCGATTTCGTCCTCGCCTGGTCACCCAACGACACCACCAGGATCACATACGGACTTGATGTGAGCAGCGGAACTTCGGATCTGCAGGATTACATCAATACGGTTGGTGGTGCGTGCCGTACTCCAGCTGATACCGGCATTGAAGCTTGCCCCTTGCTGACGACCAAGACCCACTTCATTCACAGTCTGTCGATCAACAAGGAAATCGCTGATGGCCGCTTCATAATCACCGCTGGTGTCGCAAACCTGTTTGATACGCCTCCGCCTCGGGTGACTGTCGCTGGTTCGAACAGCCTGAATGGCGGAACGATCAGCACAGTTGGCAAGTCGGTTCTGGCTTCGCAGTATGATTACATTGGCCGCCGGGCGTTCATCGCCGTTAAAGCCAAGTTCTAAACCTGTCGGAATACTGAAAATGGGCGGGCGGCGCGTTTGCGCCGCCCGCTTTTTTTGGTTAGCTGATCGCGTCGGCCTGTTCGGCGATTAGGAAACACACCATGGTCAACGTCAGCCTGATGCCCGATACGCTGGACAAGGCGACAAACGGCTTTGCCCCGCCCCCGCTGGCGCAGCCCGTCTTCATCAACAGCGTGCCCAAATCCGGCACCCATTTGCTCCGCAACATCCTGCGGATGTTTGTCCCGGTTGAGCAGCATTATTCCGATCAGTTCATCCAATGGCCCAACATGCAGGATCATCTTTCTGCCTTTGACCGCAAGGCGCCTCGCCTAAGCTGGGGTCACCTGCTGTTCTCCGACGCATCGGCGATCGAGACCGCCCATTGCCGCCGACTGGTGCTGGTCCGCGATCCCTATGACTGGGTGCTTTCGCGTGCGCGCTTTTTCATCTCGGACCAGTTTTCCGGAAATCTGGACTTCCTCAAGGACGGCTCGCTGCGCAGCCAAGACCTTTTGAATCTGATGATCTTCGGGATTTACGGCAAAGCGCCAACGCTGGCCGAACAGTATCAGTTCAACGCCGCCGGCTGGATCGGCACCGGCGCGCTGCTGGTGCGCTATGAGGAACTGGCGGGCCACTGTGAGGCGCTTGATACTCCGCAGTCCGAAGCCTGGTTCACCGCCCTGCTAAGTCATTGCGGAATCGAAATGCCCGTAAACTGGCGCGATCGCGTGGCAACCGGAGCTGATCGCAAGCAGAGCGGCACCGCGCGCGAAAATCTGTCGCTGGCTGCTATTACCATCCCGGAAGAGCTGCCAGACGTGCAGAAGCGTCTGGTCGATTTTGCCTCCCCGGGCCTGCGCGCTTTGCTCGGCTATAGCTGAACGCAAATGAGCCAAGGCGGCGTCCGCTATGAACATGGCACGCGGCAGGCGGCGCTGGCCAATGGTGAGCGGCTGCTGACCAGCAAGCCCGCCACCGCCGCATTGCAAGCCCGTGCGCTGATTGACGAAGACCGGCAGGATGCCGCCGCGATCCGACTTCTGGCCCGCGCGCTCGATCTGCTGGGTGAAGCCGCTGCTGCCAGCAGCGCGCGGCTGGATGCGATCCGCCTGTCGAGCCTGTTACCCCAGATCAAGGCAGCGCATGCGGCAATTGCGCAGGATCGGGCAGGTGAAGTGCCTGGGTTACTTGCTGGCTATCTTGCCGAAAACCCAGACGATGCGGTGGCACACTGGCTCCTCGGTGAGGCGTTTGTCCGGTCCAACAGGGTTAGCGATGCCCGCCCGGCACTGGAGCGCTCAGCGGCCCTCGCGCCTGAGTTTGACATGGCGCATTATGGCCTCGCAAGGCTGCATTACCAGTGCTTCGATCCGGCAGCAGGGCTGGCCGCGTTGGAACCCCTGTTGCGACAACAGCCTGTGCCAATCGACATCAGGCGGTTCCGGGCAACGCTTTTGGCGGAAAGCGGGGATTATGACGCGGCGCTGGCTGTTCATCAGGCGCTGGCTAAAGAATCTGCGGATCATGGCGAGGTTCTGATCGCACTAGGCGACGCGCAGCGCTGGATCGGCGAGGCAGACGCCGCGGCAGTGTCCTATCGTGCCGCGTTGGCGCTAAACCCGCCCGCACTGCAGGCATGGTGGAGCCTTGCAGGCATGGGCGGCAAGCGGATTGATGATGCAGAGATTCCACTCGTGGAAGCAATATCAGCCAAAGCCCGCGATCCGGAAATCAAAGCAGCCCTGCATTTCGCCGCAGCAAAGGCGCTGGACGTCCGCGGCGAGCTGCCGCGTGCGTTTGACCATTACCGCGAAGGTAATCGTTGCCGCCGCAATCAGCTGACCTATGACAGCGCCGCTTTCAGTGCGCGGCAGGCCGCTATCACCCAGACCGCCGATGCGGCCTTCTTTGCCAAACGCCGCAGCTGGGGCGAGCAAAGTTCCGCCCCGATCTTCGTCCTTGGCATGCCGCGATCTGGTTCTACGCTGGTTGAACAGATGCTGGGTGGCCACCCGAATGTTGAGGCTTGCGGCGAAATGCCTGCTATTCCGGCGCTGCTTCATGAAACAGCGGGCCGGCTGGGGCTTGATGTCGGCAACGACATTGTCAAGCTGTTGCAGAGCCTTAGCGCCGGTGATTGCGCCGCGCTAGGCAAGGAATATCTGCGCCGAACGGCACCGCGACGGCGTTTGGGGCGCGAACGCTTTACCGATAAGCTGCCGCACAATTGGGCAGAGCTGACTTTCATTCGGCTAATTCTGCCCAATGCCGGGATCGTCGACATGCGCAGAAACCCGCATGATTGCTGTCTCTCCAACTACACCCTGCTGTTCGCGCCAGGACACCCATCGTCCTACGATCTAAGCGAAATGGCAGAATACTATAGAACATATCTGAGGTTCATGCGCCGGTTCGAAGTCAGCCAGCCGGGCGCGGTTTGTAAGTTGCTACATGAGCAACTGGTGGAAGACCCGGAAGGCCAATTGCGCGAAATGCTGGGCGCTCTGGGATTGCCATGGGATCCCGCCTGCCTCGACTTTTCCACTGGCAAACGGACCGTCGCCACGGCCAGTGCCGAACAGGTCCGCCGCCCGCTCAACCGCGATGGGATGGGCGCATGGCGAAGGTTTGAGCCATGGCTGGGTGATGTGCTGCCAAGGCTTGACGCGCTGGCGTTGGAATATGCCAATTAGGCTGCGGGTTTCACCCCACCACAATCTCCAGCGCCCCATCACCCTCATCGATCTTCACGCTCGCGCCATCGGGCACTTCGCCTGCCAGCAGCTTTTCGGCCAGCGGATCCTGCACATAGCGCTGCACCGCGCGTTTCAGGGGGCGCGCGCCGTAGACGGGATCATAGCCGACCCGGCCCAGCCACCGCTTGGCGGCATCGCTCAGCTCCAGCGTGATCTTGCGGTCCTTTAGCAGCCCGGCGACCCGTGCCACCTGAATTTCCACAATCGGGGCCATATGTTCCACGCCCAGCCGGTGAAACAGGATGATCTCATCCAGCCGGTTGAGGAATTCAGGGCGGAAATGCCCGCGCACCACTTCCATCACCTGCGGCTCGACAGCTTCCACATCCTGCCCCTCATCCAGATTGGCGAGGTACTGGCTGCCCAGATTGCTGGTCAGAATGATCAGCGTGTTGGTAAAATCAACCACGCGGCCATGCCCATCGGTCAGCCGCCCGTCATCCAGCACTTGCAGCAGCACGTTGAACACATCGGGATGCGCCTTCTCCACCTCGTCGAACAGCACCACCTGATAGGGTCGGCGCCGCACCGCTTCGGTCAGCACCCCGCCCTCATCATAGCCGACATAGCCCGGAGGCGCGCCGATCAGGCGGCTGACCGCGTGTTTTTCCATGAATTCGGACATGTCGATGCGAACCATCGCGCTATCATCGTCGAACAGGAAACCCGCCAGCGCCTTGGTCAGCTCGGTTTTGCCGACACCGGTGGGGCCAAGGAACAGGAAGCTGCCCAGCGGCCGGTTCGGATCCTGCAACCCCGCCCGGGCGCGGCGCACCGCCTTGGATACCGCGACCACCGCATCGGCCTGACCGATCACCCGTTGGCCGATGATCTGCTCCATCTTGAGCAGCTTCTCACGCTCACCCTCCAGCATCCGGTCAACCGGCACGCCGGTCCATTTGCTGACTACTGAGGCGATGTCATCGGCGGTGACTTCCTCGCGCAGCAGCGCATTCTCGGCCTGGCCAATCGCTTCGGCGAGCTGCTTTTCAAGGCCCGGGATGGTGCCGTAGGACAGCTCCCCCGCCTTGGCGAGATCGCCCGCACGCTGGGCCTGCTCCAGTTCCAGCCGGGCGGCATCCAGCGCCTCCTTGATCTTGCCTTCGGCGGCGATCTTGTCGCGCTCATTCTGCCAGCGAGTGGTGACTATCGCAGACTGTTCTTCCAGCCCAGCCAGTTCGCTGCGCAGAGCATCGAGCCGGTCCTTCGACGCCCGGTCAACCTCCTTGGCGAGCGCCATTTCCTCGATCTTGAGCTGGATGATCCTCCGGTCAAGCACCTCGATTTCCTCGGGCTTGCTCTCCACCTCCATGCGGATCCGGCTGGCGGCCTCGTCCATCAGATCGATCGCCTTGTCGGGCAGGAAGCGGTCAGAGATGTAGCGATTGCTCAGCGTTGCCGCCGCGACAATCGCCCCGTCGGTGATCCGCACGCCGTGGTGCAGCTCGTAGCGATCTTTCAGCCCGCGCAGGATGCTGATCGTATCCTCAACCGTCGGCTCACCAACAAACACTGGCTGGAACCGCCGCTGCAACGCCGGGTCTTTTTCGACATATTTCTGATATTCATCCAGCGTGGTCGCGCCGATGCAGTGCAGCTCGCCGCGCGCCAAGGCGGGCTTGAGCAAATTGGAGGCGTCCATCGCCCCCTCGCCCTTGCCCGCGCCGATCAGCGTGTGCATCTCGTCAATGAACAGGATGATCTCGCCTTCGGCACCCTTGACCTCATCAAGCACCGATTTGAGGCGCTCTTCGAACTCGCCGCGATATTTCGCGCCTGCAATCAAGCTGCCCATATCGAGCGACATCAAGCGGCGATCCTTCAGGCTATCGGGCACATCGCCATTGGCAATCCGCAGCGCCAGCCCCTCGGCAATCGCGGTTTTGCCAACCCCCGGCTCACCGATCAGCGCCGGGTTGTTCTTGGTCCGGCGGGCGAGTATCTGGATCGTACGGCGAATTTCCTCGTCGCGGCCGATCACCGGATCAAGCTTGCCGTCGCGCGCGGCCTGCGTCAGGTCGCGGGCGTATTTCTTCATCGCGTCATAGGCGTTTTCGGCGCTGGCGCTGTCTGCTGTGCGCCCACCGCGCAATTCAGTGATGGCAGTTTCCAATGCCTTGGCACCCGCATTGGCAGTTTTCAGCGCCTGTCCTGCCGCTGTGGTGGTGGCCAGCGCCAGCGCGACCAGTATCCGCTCTACCGTGACGAAGCTGTCGCCAGATTTGGTGGCAATCTGCTCTGCTGCATCGAGAATCCGGACAGTATCATTGTCCAGCCCGGGGGTTTGCTGCGCCCCGCCGCCCGATACTGCCGGGACCTTGGCCAGTGCTTTATCAACTTCGGCCTGCGCGATAGCGGCGGTGCCACCGGCCCGCTGGATCAGCCCGGCGGCCATGCCTTCATCGTCCTCCAGCAGCGCTTTCAGCACATGATCGGGCGTGATCCGCTGATGGTTCATGCGGATCGCCACGGTCTGCGCGGATTGCAAAAATCCCTTCGCGCGCTCAGTGAATTTTTCGAGGTTCATTGGTGTATCAGCCTCCTGTTACACCAAGAGATAGTGTTGCGCGCATGCAACACAAGCTTTGCCTCAAATAATCTCGCGTGATGGCGTCAAGATAAGCCGCATTGAGGATCGGTTAACCATACTTCCCTATGCCGACCCAATGCATGGACCAAGGGGCGATAACCGCGTGGAATCAACGCAATCAACGAACCAGCTGAATTGGCTGGGTTCCGCCCCAATGGCAGCACTGATCCTGCTCATTACCGCGTTTGCCCTGCGGGTATGGACTTTTGGCGATCCCAATCTGTTTGTCGATGACCAGTTCTATTTCCTCGTCGGCCAGCGGATGCACGCCGGTGCGCTGCCCTATGTCGACATCTGGGATCGCAAGCCGCTGGGGCTGTTCCTGATCTATTATCTGATCGCCGGGATTTCGTTCTCAGTGCTTGCCTACCAAATCGTTGCCAGTCTGTTTGCGGCGGCGACCGGCTGGGTGCTTTGGCGGATCATGCTGGCGCTAGGTAGCAACCGGCAAGGGGCGATTTTGGCAGGGATCACGTACCTCGTCGTGATCTGCCCGTTGGGCGGGTTTGGCGGGCAAAGTCCGGTGTTCTACAATCTGTTCATAGCCGGAGCGGCACTGCTGGTTACGCTTGAGTTCGCCGCGCTGGACCGGGGCACCTTTGGTTGGCGCATCTGGGCAGCCATGACGCTTTGCGCGCTGGCCGCGACAATCAAGCAAACCACGATATTCGAATCGCTGTTTCTGGGCGGATATGTTCTGCTCGCCTTGTGGCGGGCTGGAGTGCCTGCCGCTAAAGTCGCCAAGACAATGATCGCGTTTGGCGTAATCGGATTGCTGCCAACAGCGGCAATCAGCCTGTTCTATGCGGTATCGGGCCATTGGCACGAATATTGGTATGCCATGGTTACCTCAAACCTCAACAAGAGCCGCCTTGAGTGGTACATGACCCTGTGGTGGATCATAACGACGACATTGCGCGGCTCATTTGTATTTGGCCTGGCGATCTGGGGCCTGTGCCAGGAGAAGGATCAGCGCAGACGCAGGTTCCTGATATCCTGGCTGCTAGCAGCAACTGTCGGCTATCTTTCGGTCCCCAACTTCTTCGTCCACTATATCCTGCCGGTGCTGGTTCCGCTGTCGCTTGCCGCCGGGCTGATATTTGCCCGCAAGGACTGGGGCCGGGTCGCCTTTGTGGCAATGCTGGTGTTTTATCAACTGTGGTACAACCCGCTTAATTTCGCCTGGTCGCGCCAGTCACAAGCCTCGATGGAGCGGATGGCCGCGCTGGTCCGCAAGCATGATGGCGGCGGCGGATTGCTGGTCTATGATGGGCCGCCTTATCTTTATTCGATGGCAAACAAGGCGCCGCTCAGCCCGCTGACGTTCCCTCATCACCTCAACCATTCAGTAGAGCGCAATGTCAGCCATCTTGATACACACGCCGAACTGAAGCGGATTATCGCCCACGGTCCCGGTGTGGTGGTGATCGCGCTCTACCCTCTCAACAAGCCGATCAATCAGGATTCCTATGCCTTGATCCGGGCCTATGCCAATCGCTATTGCCGGATCGTGGGAACCGACATTCACTATGAGATGCGGATGAAGTGGCCGATGGTGATCTTCGGTGATTGTCGCCCGCCCAAGGTGCAGACTTAGGTTCAGGTCGATTGACGGGCAGCGCATGCTGTTGGTCGAAAGTTGATGACGACGCTGGCTTGCGCATTACAGGGGTCTGGTATCCAGCGGGAAGCCCTTATGCGTAAATTTGCTCTAATCTCTGCTATGGCGCTGTGCCTGACAGCCTGCGCAACTTCTGCACCGATTGCCAATCTCCCGGCCAAGAGCGAGCCGCAGCCATTGCCCGCAGCACAGCCTGCCCCGCTGAGCGAACTCATCAAGGCGGTAGACATTCCGTTCGAGAGCTTCACGCTGCCTAACGGCCTCACCACCATCGTCCACACCGATCGCAAGGCGCCGATTGTGGGGGTGACGGTCTATTACCGGGTCGGCTCCAAAAGCGAGCCCAAGGGCCGCACCGGCTTTGCCCATCTGTTTGAGCATCTGATGTTCGGCGGCTCTGAAAACGTCCCTAATTTCGACATTCCGCTGGAGGGTGCAGGATCCACCTCCACCAATGGCAGCACTTCATATGACCGTACCAATTATGTCGAGACTGTGCCGACCGGCGCGCTTGATCTGGCGCTGTTCATGGAAAGCGACCGGATGGGGCATTTGCTGGGCGCGGTGAGCCAGGACAAGCTCGACAAGCAGCGCGCTGTGGTAAAAAACGAAAAACGACAGGGCGATAATGAGCCTTATGGCCTGACCGAATATGCCCTTGGCGACGGACTGTTTCCGGTCGGCCACCCCTATCGCCACTCGGTCATCGGTTCGATGGCAGACCTTGATGCTGCCAGCCTGACCGATGTGCGCAAGTGGTTCACGGATAACTATGCGCCAAACAATGTCGTGCTGGCGCTGGCCGGTGATATTGACGCTGCCACTGCCCGGCCAATGGTTGAAAAATGGTTCGGCGCGATCCCGCGTGGCCCTGAAGTTCGCAGGGTAAGCGCGGAGCCAGTCACTCTTGCCGCCCCCGTCAAGCGCGAGATGATGGATCAGGTTCCCGTTACGCGGCTGATGCGCGTGTGGAGCGGTCCGGGGCTGGGCCAGGCCGACGCCATAGCGCTGGACGCGGGCATGCGCGTGCTGGGCGGTCTGGCCAGTTCGCGGCTCGACAATGCGCTGGTCCGCGGTGAGCAGCTGGCCGTATCTGTTACCGCCTATTCGATGCAACTTGAACAGCTGAGCATGTTGCAAGCGACGATGGACGTGAAGCCCGGGGTTGACCCTGCCATAGCCGAAAAGCGCTTCGACGCGCTGATAGCGCAGTATATTTCCGAAGGGCCGACCGAGGATGAAGTTCGCCGCGCGGCAACCAGCGCGGTATCCAGCCAGCTTGGCGCGCTGGAACAGGTTGGCGGCTTTTCCGGCAAGGGCGCTCAGCTGGCCGAAGGGCTGCTTTATGCTGGCGATCCCGCGCAGTTCAAAAAGGACCTCGCGCAAACCGCGGCCTTGACCACAGCCGAGGTGCGCACGGCATTGCAACGCTGGCTGACCCGCCCGGCCTTCTCGCTGACTATCAGTCCCGGCACCCGCACCGAAAAGGGCGAAGTCATGGGCGGCTGGGGGGATGAGGTAACCACGCCAAAGATTGTGCCTGATGCCAAGAAGCGCGCTCCCAAGCTGGCAACCGGGCCGAGCCGCGCTGCGCCGCCAGTTGCCCCGGTTGGCGCAATGACCTTTCCAGAAGTGGAGCGAAGCACGCTAGCCAATGGCATGCCGGTAGCACTTGCGCGCCGCACTGCGGTTCCAACGGTGCTGGTCAGCCTCAATTTTGACGCCGGTTCCGCCGCCGATGCGCAGGATACGCCGGGTGTGCAGTCGATGATGCTCGGACTGCTCGATGAAGGCACGGCCAGTCGCAGCGCTATCGCCATTGCCGAGGAGCAGGAGCGGCTGGGCGCGCGGGTCAGCGCTGGCGCGGGGCTTGATTCCAGTTCGATCATGCTCAGTGCATTGGTGCCCAATCTGGCACCCTCGCTGGCGCTTATGGCTGATATTGCCCGCAATCCTGCCTTCAAGTCAGAGGATGTGGCGCGGGTGAAGGACCAGCGGCTGTCCGAAATCGCACAGGCCGCCGCATCGCCGCGCGGTCTGGCCACCCGCAGCCTAGCCCCATTGCTGTTCGGCGCAGGCCATCCCTATGGGCTACCGGGTGACGGACTGGGCGATGCCGGATCGGTGACCGCGCTAACCCCTGAAGCCTTGCGCGCCGTCCACGCCAAATGGCTGAGGCCTGATCTGGCGAGGATCACCGTGGTCGGCAATATCACCATGGCAGAACTGAAGCCTTTGCTGGAGGCGGCGTTTGGCAACTGGCAGGCTCCGGCCTCCCCCCGGCCCGTCAAACTTCTCGATACAGCTATCCCGGCCCCTCGCCCTCGGATCGTGCTGATCGACCGGCCCGGCTCGCCGCAATCGGTGATCGTCGCGGGCCGCGTCCTTGCTCTTTCCGGGCGCGATCAGAACATGGAAGCGCTGGACCTTGCCAATGAAGTGCTGGGCGACGGATTCCTCAGCCGCCTCAACATGGATCTGCGCGAGGACAAGGGCTGGAGTTACGGCGTGCGCACATCGGTCACCAGTCCGCTGGGGCCGCGGACACTGACGCTGGTGGCCCCGGTCCAGTCCGACAAGACCGGTGCATCGATCAAGCTGCTGCTCGGCAACATGAAAGCACTGCCAGCCAGCCGCCCGGTCGAGCCGGGCGAGCTTGCCCGCGTCACCGATGGCAATATCCGGGGGCTGCCCAACCGCTTTGAAACCAGCGACCAGGTGCTGGGCGCGATCATCGCCAATGATCGGCTGGGCCGCCCGGATGATTATTACACCACACTGCCTGCCCGCTACCGCGCGATTGATGCGGCTGCGCTGAACACAGCTGCGCGGCAATGGCTCCAGCCTGATGGTCTGACTTTTGTTGTTGTCGGTGATCGCAAACTGGTTGAACCGCAGCTGGCGGGATTGGGCCTTGTGGTAGAGATTGCGCCGGGTGTTGACAGCGGCGCGCGAAAAGATTGATACCCTTTCACAACTTCCCCCTCCCCTTCAGGGGAGGGGCAGCGAGACTTGGCAGCTTGCCGCCTAGTCGCAGCGGGGTGGGGCGTTCCGGCTTGGCAGGACCAAGCAGGCAGCCCCCACGCCAACCCCCCTCCTCTTCAGGGGAGGGGATTGATTTGAATTGCCGTTTTAGCGTTTTAAGGAGAATCCCATGTCTGTTGCCGGAACCTATGATTGCGTGATCAAATCGCCGATGGGCGACCAGAAGAGCAAGTTTACCGTTGCCGTTGATGGTGACAGCTTCACCGGCGGTATGGCTGGCGGCATGGGCTCGATGGAAGTCGAAGGCGGCGCGGTTAGCGGCAACACGCTGACCTGGAAGATGAACATGACCGTGCCAATGCCAATGACGCTGGATTGCGATGCCACCATCGATGGCGACAGCATCACCGGCAACGTCAAGGCAGGCGCCTTCGGCACCTTCCCGCTAAGCGGCACCCGCGAGGGCTGATTTTTCGGATTTGCGAATACAAAACGGGCGCCGGAGTGATCCGGCGCCCGTTTTTTTGCAACTTTGGCTTGCTGGGAAATACACTGCTTGCAAACTGTGAGCATCCAAAGCAATAATCGAAAAAGCACGATGGCGATGGCTAAGATGCTTGCGGGTAGGGACAATTGCGGATGCTAGGGGTTAGGTTTTTTGGGGCTTTTGTGCTGTCGGCGGCACTGGCTGCCAGTCCGCTTCTGGCCGAAGAGCCTGCTGCAGTTCCCGCCGCCCAAATCTGCGAACTGCACGTCTGGCCGGGCAATGATTTGCGTTCCATCTACAGCGGCTGGTTTCATGGCGGGATCGTTGATGGCGCAGTTCAAGGCCGCGACGGATACAGGGCGCTGCCCAGCCGCCCGCTGACGGCAGAGCGTCAAGTGGAACGGCTGCGCGGTCTGCCGATCGCGCAATTGCTGGGTCTGAACGAATATGCCGTGGTGATCCATGACAAGCCACTAGACAGCCGGACACTGCGCACAACACCGGGCCGCCTCGCTCCCGATACTCCCCCGTGTTATGCCGAACTGGCCGTGGACGATGTGTTCTTTCAGGAAGATATCATTGATGGCCGCTTTTTGAAATTGCTGTTCAGGTTTCGCAAATTCGATGGCACCGCCACAGCTTCGCGCAGCTTTGGAACTTACATCCAGCGCCGTCTGACCCTGTTTCCGCCCAAAACTCCGGAATCCGATCCGCAAGCCGGACTGGACGAGTTGGTGGCGCAATATGGCGAGGCTGTGACCGAATTTGGGCAGGCGCTTGCCAAACCGCCGAAAGCTTCCCGCAAACGTAAATAATCAAGTCTGAATGGAGGTTGCTATGAATATCCGCCTAATTTCCGTTGCCTCAGCCATTGCATTGGCTGCCATGTCCAACGCCGCCTTGGCCCAGACCGCCACTGTGCCTGCCGCGGCACCGGAAGCACCAGCAGTTGCTGCCGCAGCACCCAACACCCAGGGTCTCCTTCCGACTGCGCCCGCCGATGGCTGTGAGCTGCACATATGGCCCGCCGAACGGATGACCGCGATCACCACCGGCTGGCTTGGCGGCGGACTGCTCGATGCGGCGCTGAACAGCGGCAAGGATGCCAACAACAAGACCCTGATGGCCAGCGCGCTTGACAGCCCCAGCCAGCTCGATGCGCTGCAATCGCAGGATCTGCGCGCCATGATGAACCTTTCGCCCGGCACCACGATCATCCGGCACGAGGCCGCGCTGGAACGCAAGACCATGAACAAGGTGAAGACCCGCCGTTCGGATTCGGCAGCACAGTGCTATTCAGAACTCATTGTCGCCGATGTATTCTACCAGAAGGCCGCGATCTATGGCCGCTCGCTGCGCACGCTGTTCATGTTCCGCAATTTTGGCGCAGATCAGAAGATCGACAGGGAATACAAGGCCTGGGGCGGCAATGGCCTGAAGTTGTTCCCGCCAAAGGAAGGCGAAGACGCGATCGCGGCGCTGGATGAGCTGGTCGGCGTCTACAAGAAGAACTTCGATGAATACGCCCGCAACGCCCGCAAGGCACTCGCCGCACCGGCTGTGAGGCGCTAGAACTTTTCCGTCTTAAATCGAGCCACTTAACCCCTCCCCCTGGAGGGGGAGGTAGGGTGGGGGTGTACTGCCGCCGGTGTTGATACGCACCATTTGCCTGGTTCCCCCACCCCTAGCCCCTCCCCAACGGGAAGGGGGATTTGATGGGTTGTTCAAACAGTTACAGAACAGCCCTAGAACGGCGTGTATTGGCGCGGCAGCCAGTTACCCCAGCGCCTTCTTCACCGCCGCGTTGACCAGCTGCGGGTTGCCTTTGCCCTGCATCGCTTTCATCGTCTGGCCCACAAAGAAGCCGAACAAGGCTTCTTTGCCGCCGCGATATTCGGCGACTTTTTCGGCATTATCGGCGAGGATCTTGGCGACTGCGGCGTCAATTGCGCCGGTGTCTGAGGTCTGTTTCAGGCCTTCGCGTTCCACAATCGCACCTGCACCGTCGCCGGTTTCCAGCATCTTTTCGAACACCAGCTTGGCGATCGAGCCAGAGATGGTCCCATCACCCACCAGCGCGAGCAATTCCGCCGCCTGCGACGGGCTGACTGGCGAGGTATCGAGGCTTTTGCCCAGCCGGTTAAGCGCGCCGAACAGTTCGGACGTCAGCCAGTTGGCGGCCTGCTTGGCAACATCTGCCTCGGCCTTGCCCTGTTTAGCGGCACATTCACCCAGCAGCGCCTCAAACCAGTGCGCGGTATCCACCTCGGCGGTCAGGATATCGGCATTGTAGGCCGAAAGCCCCAGCGCGGTTTCATAGCGCGCCCGCTTGGCGTCAGGCAGTTCCGGCAGGCTCGCGCGGCATTCCTCAAGGAAGCTGTCCTCCAGCACCAGCGGCAGCAGATCGGGATCGGGGAAATAGCGGTAATCATGCGCATCTTCCTTGCTGCGCATCGACCGGGTTTCATTCTTGTCCGGATCATACAGCCGGGTTTCCTGCACCACGCGGCCGCCATCCTCGATCAGATCGACCTGACGGCGGGCCTCGCTCTCCACCACCGACATCACGAACCGCACCGAATTGACGTTCTTCGTCTCGGTCCGCGTGCCCAGTTCCTCACCCGGTTTGCGCACCGATACGTTCACATCCGCGCGCATCGAGCCTTCTTCCATATTGCCGTCGCATGAGCCGACATAACGCAGGATCGTCCGCAATTTGCGCAAGTACGCCCCGGTTTCGGCTGGCGAGCGCATATCCGGGCGGCTGACAATCTCCATCAGCGCCACGCCGCAGCGGTTGAGATCGACATAGGACATGGTCGGATGCTGATCGTGCATCAGCTTGCCCGCGTCCTGCTCTATGTGGATCCGCTCAATCCCGATGGTCTTGACCTGATCGGGGTGCTTGTCATCGGGCGACACATCAATCGCGCCTTCGCCAACGATCGGGTGATACAGCTGGCTGATCTGATAGCCCTGCGGCAGATCAGCGTAGAAGTAGTTCTTCCGGTCAAACCGCGAATATTTATTGATCTGCGCCCCCACCGCCATCCCGGTGCGGACCGCCTGACGGACGCATTCACCGTTGAGCACCGGCAACATCCCCGGCATCGCCGCGTCGATCAGGCTGACCTGGGCATTGGGCTCCGCCCCGAATGTGGTCGAGGCGCCGGAGAACAGCTTGGAATGGCTCGTCACCTGCGCATGGACCTCAAGGCCGATCACGACCTCCCACTCGCCGGTTGCGCCCTGGATGCGATATTCGCTCATCTTACCACCACCGCTCCGCTCGCGCCGTAAACTGCGCCCGCGCCTCTATTGCCAAGCCTGCATTAAGCACGCCCTGCTCGTCAAATTCCTGACCGATGATCTGGAGGCCAAGCGGCAATCCCTGACGGTTGAGCCCGGCGGGCACCGACATCGCCGGAAGCCCAGCCAGCGAGGCGGGAACCGCGAACACATCGTTGAGATACATCGCCAGCGGATCGTCGCTCTTCTCGCCCAGACCAAACGCGGCCGTCGGCGCGGTGGGGGCGAGGATTACGTCGCACCGCTGAAACGCTTCGGCAAAATCGCGCGCAATCAGGGTGCGGACCTTTTGCGCCTGGGTGTAATAGGCGTCGTAGAAGCCCGCCGAGAGCACATAGGTGCCGATCAGGATGCGGCGCTTTACCTCTGCGCCAAAGCCAGCCGCGCGGGTGGCGGCATACATATCCTGCAGGCCCGCGCCATTGGGCAAATCGCGCAGGCCATACCGCACCCCATCATAGCGGGCGAGGTTGGACGAAGCTTCGGCGGGGGCGATGATGTAATAGGCCGGCAGCGCATATTTGGTGTGCGGCAGGCTGATATCGACGATTTCCGCACCCGCATCCTTCAGCCAGTCGATCCCCTGATCCCAGCTGGCCGCGACATCGGCGTCCATCCCGTCCATCCGGTATTCGCGCGGGATTCCAACGCGCTTGCCCCGCATATCGCCAGAGAGTGCCGCTTCCCAATCGGGCACAGCCAGATCGAGGCTGGTTGAATCCTTGGGATCGAACCCTGCCATCGCCCCCAGCATGATCGCGCAATCGCGGACATCACGCGCCATCGGCCCGGCCTGATCGAGCGAGCTGGCAAAGGCGACAATCCCCCAGCGCGAACAGCGCCCATAGGTGGGCTTGATCCCCGAAATACCGGTGAAGGCCGCAGGCTGTCGGATCGATCCGCCAGTATCGGTGCCGGTTGCGGCAGGGGCCAGCCGGGCAGAAACCGCCGTGCTGCTGCCGCCCGAAGAACCTCCGGGCGCAAGCGCGGCATTGCCGCCATCATTGCGCCGCCATGGCGAATTAACATTGCCGAAATAGGACGTCTCGTTGGACGATCCCATCGCGAACTGATCCATATTGAGCTTGCCCAGCATCCCCGCGCCCTCATCCCACAGCTTCTGGCTGACGGTGCTTTCATATTCCGGCGTGAAGCCTTCAAGGATGTGGCTGGCAGCCGTGGTCTGCACGCCTTTGGTGGCGAACAGATCCTTCATCCCGATCGGCACCCCTCCCATCTTGCCCAGCGGCTGACCGGCAGCGCGGCGCGCATCGGTGGCCGCTGCGGCTTTCAGCGCCATCTCGGGCGTGGTGATAATGAAGGCATTGAGCGCGGTCTGAGCTGCTGCGACATTGGCGTTGAACGCGGTCGCCACTTCGGTCGCGGTGAATTCGCCCGCGACAACCCCATCACGGATCGCGGCAACGCCGAGTTCGGTCAAATCACTCACAGTTCGTCACCCTGAACTCGTTTCAGGGCCCATTTCGCCCCACAGACCGCCAGACCCGAAGGCGCGATGGGTGCTGAAACGAGTTCAGCATGACGGCGTTTGTTGGTGCCGCTGACCATCATCACTCAATCACCTTGGGCACGCCGAAAAAGCCATGTTCGGCCGCCGGGGCATTGGCCAGCACCGCATCGCGCTTGCCCCCGCCGGTCAGCGGATCGGCATCGACCACATCGGCGCGCAGCCGCAGGGTGTTGGCGATCACCGCGGTCATCGGCTCAACCCCGGTCACGTCAACCTCACCCAGCTGTTCTACCCAGGCGAGAATGCCGTTTAGTTCGGGCACCATCGCCGCCACTTCGGCCTCGCTCAATTTGATGCGGGCCAGCGCGGCGATCTTGGCCACGGTGGCGGTATCGACCGACATGGCGTTCCTTCTTTCAACTAAAAACGCTCATATTGAGCATGCGAAACGGGTTTTACTGCGGCGGAGGTCCGCCCGGCATTGGCTGGCCCTGAGGAACACCGCCCTGAGGAACACCACCCTGCTGCATTTGTTGCAGTTGCTCCATCATCTTGCGTTGTTGCTCAATCTCGGCACGGTTCTTGAAATCGAGCAGCTCGATCTCGAACGCCAGATCGGTATTAGCCGGAATTTCGCCCGCAGCCTTGTCACCATAGCCAAGCTCCGAAGGGATCAGCACCTTGTATTTACCGCCCTTTTGCATCTGTTCCAGCGCCTTGGTGAAGCCGGGGATCACGCCTTCCAACGGGAACACCGCCTGCTTGCCCTCGTCAAACACTTTGCCGCCCGGCAGCGTGCCCTTGTAATTGATCAGCGCCACATCGGTGACAGTTGGCGATGGGCCACTACCCGCCTTGATCGTCGTCACTTCGACCGATCCGGGCAAGGTCGCATAGGCGACGCCGCCAGCAGCAAGCGCAACAGCGGCCACACTGGCCCACAGCTTGGTCAATGCGCCCTTGGCGATAGGTGCAAGCGGTACGCGGGTAATTTCAGTCATTCGAATATCCTGTGGCGGTGATAGCAAAAGGGCGCGGAAATCTTCCGCGCCCTCATGGCTTAACAAGGCGTCGGATTCAAGCCTACTTGGCCCCGTCGCGTTCCATCCGCTTGCGATCCATCTTGCGAGCGCGGCGGACAGCGGCGGCCTTTTCACGGGCGCGCTTTTCCGACGGCTTCTCGTAATGACGGCGCAGCTTCATTTCGCGATAGACGCCCTCGCGCTGCAGCTTCTTTTTCAGCGCGCGCAGGGCCTGATCAACGTTGTTTTCGCGAACGAGAATTTGCATAAACCGAAACACCTCAGGATCAAAAAGGCCAGAACCCCGCCGTTTAGCGTGCGGGGAAAGCCCAATGTATATTGGATAAAAGCACGAATCAGAAACGAAAAACCGGGCCGAATCCCAACGGAAACGGCTCGAACCTGCGGGCGGCTAGCAAAGCGGGGCGGAAATGGCAAGCGGGGAAGCGGTTTGAGCGCCAAAGCGATGGTTTTGCGCTGACCGGAGACATGCTATTGTGTGTCCTAGAGTGAGGGTGCGGCTGGGAGGACGGCTATGAATTTAGGGGTTATTGCACGTGTCACCGTAATTGCCTTACAGATAATGGGCGTCTCAGGATAGCAGATATTGTGGTCCAAAAGAATGACGTTCTGAGCTTGGTTGAAGTAAAAGTTAACGGTAGAATATACAAGTCGGATCAGCAAGCAAAGGACGCGATGATCGCAGCTACAGGTGGTTGGATAAAGCAAAATTCACAGATATCGGAACGAGTTTTTGGAAGCTTCGGCCCTGCGTTACCAAGGATTGCTCCAACCGCGACAATTCTTGTTCGCGTAACTTGCTCATTCGCTGGATGGAGTTGTCGCTGATGACTGGAAATTCAAAGTATATTTATGATTTACTGCATAAAACAGGTAAATTTCCCTATATTATTCTTAATAAATACGTATCTTCTGCAGTAAAAATTTGTGATCTAACTGCATTCGTGTCCCCTTCTATTAGAAGGAGATCAAATGAATGCAGATTTGATTACGGCGTTGGTCTGACTATTATAACAAATAGAATCGAAGGAATAAAAGAGTTGCAAAGCAATATAAAGTCCGGAAATTTTGTGATCCTTCCAAGAGTCGTCCCTGTTGGTCATTCTAATGACATGATGGTTGAGGATGGATCTTTGTCCGAGTGGGTCGTGAATGACATGATTTCCACTCTTGATAATTATTGTCTTTCTAAAAATAATGCTCTTGATTTAATAGAAAGTGGTAATGATAGATTTTTCAGGAGTTTAAAAAACGTATACAAAAATAGTTTTGACGAGTTGATTGTATCATCATTGCGCAGGCTTATTTAGCGTCCCCTTTGGAGATGAACACCTCCGACTTCAGTCAGATACTGGATTTACAGTGACACGAGTCACGGTGACAGTTACGCAGTTACGGTGACACGTGCAATAATCCCGAAACTTGACTCCCCGCTGCCACCACGTAATCACTTCAAATGGCCCGTCTCCCGCGCCTCGTCCTCCCGGGTATCCCCCACCATATCACCCAGCGCGGCAATCGCCGTGAGGCCACGTTTTTCGAAGATGGCGACTATGCGCTTTACCTCGATCTGCTCGCGGACGGCGCAGAGCGGGCGGGGGTGGAGGTGTGGTCCTATTGCCTGATGCCCAATCACGTCCACATCATCGCGGTGCCGAGCGATGAGGATGGGCTGCGGCGCTGCTTCCGCTATGTCCACCGCCACTACACCGGCTATATCAACGCGCGGCTCAGGGTGACCGGCCATTTGTGGCAAGGGCGGTTCAGCTCGGTGGCGATGGACGAGCCGCATTTTGTGACCGCGCTGCGTTATGTTGCGCTCAATCCGGTGCGGGCGCGGCTGGTGGGGCGGGCGCAGGACTGGCGCTGGTCGAGCACAGCGGCGCATCTGGCGGGCGCGGATGACCATGTGGTGACGGTTGCTCCGGCGCTGGAGCGGGTCGGAGACTTCGCCGCCTTCCTGTCAGAAGAGTTCGACGAGGCGCTGAGCTATGCCGCGCTGCGCAAGGCGGAAAGCATTGGACGGCCGGTGGGCTCGGCGGAATGGCTGGCCGATATGGAGGAGCGAACCGGGCGGGCGCTCGCTCCGGGCAAGCGCGGGCCAGTGGCGAAGGTGAAGCCGAAGCCAAATCTGAAGCCGAAGGTGCTTGCTTGATCGGCGCGAAGCATACCCCCAAGCAGCGAAGAATTGGCAAAGCTGGCAATCCCCCGCTAAGGGCCATCTTATGTCCCCGCCATCCTTCATTACATCGTCGCTACTCGTCATTTTTGGCGGCGGGATTGGTGCGTGGTTGCGGTTTGTGGCGGGGCGGCTGGTTGCACAGGCTGCGTTTCCCTATGCGACGCTCTGGGTCAACATCCTCGGCAGTTTTGCGATGGGGCTGCTGGCGGGATGGTTGGCGCGGCAGGGCGGTGCCGAGTCATTTGACAGCGAGGGCTGGCGTTTACTGCTGGGCGTGGGCGTGCTGGGTGGCTTCACCACTTTTTCCGCGTTCAGCCTTGAGATTGTGACACTGGCGCAGCGCGGTGCGGTGGGCGCGGCAGCAGCCTATGCCGCGCTATCGCTGGCGGGCGGCATTATCGGCCTGATTGCAGGCCTTAGGATTATGGCATGACCCTTCGACAAGCTCAGGACGATCGGGAAGTGCGCCAGTTCACCGTAGGCGCGGATGACGATGGTGTGCGACTGGACCGCTGGTTCAAGCGCCATCTGCCGCTAATCAGCTTTGCCATGGTATCGCGCTGGGCGCGGACCGGGCAGATCCGGGTGGATGGCAAGCGCGCCGATGTCGATGCCCGGCTGACCGCAGGCCAGCTGCTGCGCGTGCCCCCCGGCGGCACTGCGCCCGAGCGGAAAGGGCCAGCCCCGCGAAAACCCCTCACCGAGGAGCAAATCGCCAGCGCCGAGGCGATGGTCATCAGTCAAGATCGCGCCGCGATTGTCCTTAACAAGCCGCCCGGCCTTGCCACGCAAGGCGGTACCGGAATGCGCGAGCATGTCGATGGACTGCTCGATGCGTTTCTGCCGTTTGACGATGCCCGCACAGGATCGCGGCCAAAGCTGGTTCACCGGCTGGACAAGGATACCTCGGGCGTTTTGCTGATCGCGCGCACTTCGGGCAGCGCGGCGTTCTTTTCCAAGCGGTTTTCGGGGCGATCAGCTCGCAAGATCTATTGGGCGCTGGTTACCGGGGTTCCGGCGATCGAGGATGGCTTCATCGATCTGCCGCTGGCCAAGCAGCCCGGCACCGGCGGCGAGAAGATGATGGTTGATGAAAGCGGTGAAGGGCAAACCGCGCGAACCCGCTACCGGGTCATTGACCGCGCCGGAAACCGCGCCGCATGGGTCGAACTGCAACCGCAAACCGGGCGCACGCATCAATTGCGCGTCCATATGGCGGCAATCGGCCATCCGATCGTGGGCGACGGCAAATACGGCGGCCCGGAGGCGTTCCTTTCGGGCAGCATCAGCCGCAAGATGCACCTTCACGCCCGGCGGCTGATAATCGATCATCCCGACGGCACACCGCTGGATGTGGTGGCCGATCTGCCAACGCATTTTGCCGCCAGTCTGGAGCAGTTGGGCTTTGATCTGGAAGACGGCGCTGCGCTGGTCGATGAGGCAAAGACGGTCACCGAGGAAACCACCAAGACCGCCGCCAAGGCCCATGCCAAGCAATATCGCAAGGAACGCCGCGGCGAACGGCGCGGGCGCACAGGGGGTGAGCGAGGGCCTGCGGGCGGGACCAGCGCCTATACTGGCAAGGCTGCTGTCAAGGCAAAACCCGGCAGCAAACCCGCGTCCAAGCCGCGCGGCAAGGCTCCGGCAAGCGGCAAGCCAGCGCCAAGGCCGCGCAAGCCCTGATGCATCCCAACCCCGCCTTTCGCCATGATAACCGCGATCTGTTCGAATCGCTGATAGAGGAGATCGGCTTCGGCATGGTCTTTGCCGCCACGCCAGATGGCCCGCGCGTGGCGCATACCCCGCTGCTCTCCACCGGCAGCGGCGCGGTAAAGTTCCACCTTGCGCGCGGCAATGCGCTGACCAAGCACCTGGACGGGATGACCGCGCTGGCGCTGATCAACGGCCCGGACGGCTATATCAGCCCGCGCTGGTATGCGGATGACCAGCATGTGCCGACGTGGAATTATGTGGCGCTGGAACTTGAAGGCAAGGTCCGCAAGATGGATAGCACTGAGTTAGAGGCGCTACTGGTAGATCTGTCCGCGAGGCACGAAGCGCGTGTGACCGAAGGCACCCCCTGGACGATGGACAAGCTGACGGAACGCAACAAAGCCGGACTGATGGCGGCGATTGTCGGCTTTGAGCTGGAGGTGCAGGCGTGGCGGCCGACGCTGAAACTCAGCCAGAATAAATCGCCTGAGGATCGCGCCCGGGTGATCGCCGGGATGGAAGCCGCCGGATCGCCAGCGATTGCACAGCTGATGCGGACGCTGGTTTCATGAGCGTGAAACTGGCTGTATTTGATTGCGATGGCACGCTGGTCGATGGCCAGGCCAGCATCTGCAACGCGATGGATGCGGCGTTTGCTGCCTGCGGGCAGGCCTTGCCCGATCGCCATCAGGTCCGCCGGATCGTCGGCCTCAGCCTGCCGCAAGCAATCCGACTGTTACTGCCCGGCGCGGATGCGAATTTGCGCGGCGGGATAGACGAGGCCTATCGCGGTGCCTTCCGCTCCGCGCGCGAGGCGGGTCAGCTGGTCGAACCGCTGTATGATGGGATCGCGTCGTTGCTGGATCGCCTCCGGGCAAGCGGCTGGACGCTGGGCGTTGCCACCGGGAAAAGCGACCGCGGGCTGGAGCATTGTCTGGCGATGCACGGGCTCACCGCGCATTTCGCCACACTGCAAACTGCTGACCGTCACCCGTCAAAGCCGCATCCCGCAATGCTGGAGGCAGCGATGGCACAAGCGCTGGCAGATCCCGCCCAAACCGTAATGATCGGTGATACCGCCTATGACATTGAAATGGCTGTCGCCGCCGGAGTGCGCGCAATCGGGGTTGATTGGGGCTATCACACAGCGCAGGAACTGCGCGATGCGGGGGCGGAAGCGGTGGCTATGAACCCGGTTGATCTGGGAGAGATGCTGATATGAATGATGACGCCGCCCGGAAGCGGTTCTTTGCAATTACTGCGATCCGCCTGACCGGCATCGGCCTGATTCTGTTCGGGCTGATGATCATGGCCGGCAAAACTGGTTTGCCCGAATGGGCGGGCTATCTGATCACACTGGCGGGTGGGTTCGACGCGCTGGTTGCCCCGATCATCCTGTCCCGCCGCTGGAAAAGCCCGCCCGGATGAGGCGATTTTACAGGCAAGTGAGCGTAGCGCCCGAAACCGCTGGCTGGCGGGTTCTGCTCGATGGCAAGGCGATCCGCACCCCGGCCAAGGCCGCGCAAGTGGTGCCAAGCGAGGCGCTGGCGCAGGTGATGGCGCTGGAATGGTCCGGCCAGGGCGAGGAGATTGATCCTGCCGCCTTTATCTTCCGCGACATGGCCGACTATGCAATTGACGTGGTTGCCCTTGATCCCGCTGCTGCCGCCGCAAACCTGCTGCGCTTCGCTGAAACCGATACGCTGTGCTACCGCGCTGAGGCGGGCGAGGCACTGCATGACCGCCAGATCGAAGTGTGGGAGCCGCTACTGCGCGCCGCCGAAACGCGCTGGGACGTCCACTTTGAGCGGGTCGACGGCATCCTTCACCGCCCCCAGCCCCCGGCCACGCTGGCGCGGATGGCCGCCGTAATCGCCCCGTTGGACGGCTACACCCTTGCCGCGCTGACCACGCTGACCACGCTTACCGCCTCGCTGGTGATCGGCCTCGCCGCGCTAGAGGATGGAGCAGATGGCGAGGCGCTGTGGGCCGCTGCCAACCTCGAGGAGGATTGGCAGGCCGAGCAATGGGGCAAGGATGACGAAGCGCTGGCGCTGAGGGCGCGGCGCTTTACGGAATTTGAGGCAGCGATGCGGTTCGCGGGGCTGGTCGGCACTGTATAATAAAGCCTAACCTACTCAAAAGTTGGCCAATACGGCAACATGGCGGCATTTCGGCAAGCGGTCATTGCGCGGCGATAACTTCAATCTCGACCAGAGCGCCCATTGGTAGTCCCGCCACCGCGACCGTCGAACGGGCGGGCTTTCGGTCTGCAAATGCTTCAGCATATACGGCGTTCATAATAGAGAAGTCCGCCATGTCGGTCAGGAAGACCGTTGATTTTATGACGTTACCAAGCGAGCTTCCAGCCATTTCCAGAACTTCGGTGATGTTTTTCAGGCATTGCTGCGTTTGTTCGCCTACCCCTCCTTCGACAAGCTGCATATTGGCGTAGTTCAGCCCGATCCGGCCAGAGGCGAACACCATACCGCCCGCTTTGACGGCATCGGAGTAAGGCCCGATCGTGCGGTTACCTGGCAAAGACATGGCTTGAACGATGAAGGCGCTATCGGTCACAAGGTGATCTCCCCGCACATTACCGCCACGCATGAACCGCGCAGCGCCGCAACAATTCCATCTGGCGAACGACGCGCCTCAACGTTTAACAGGCTTGGCCTGCCCATCTCGGCGCCCTGATGGATCACAAAACTTGCCTCGGCCACGTCCGGCTCGAACGATAGCAACAGACAGGCAAGCGGAGCATTGGCACTTCCGGTGGCCGGATCTTCCCATGTTCCCGCCAGTGGCGCGAACATCCGGGTGCGCAACGTGCGCGCTTGCTTGCAATAGACGTGAACCGAAAAGCGATTGCCGCAATGCGGATGAGCCGCGAGTGCCGCCCTGAACGCGTCAATATCGGGAGAGCAGCGTGCCAGTGCCTCGCTGGTCAGTTCGGCGATGACATAGGGATTACCGTTGGACGCGACGATTGGCGGATGGGTTTTCGTCACGACATCGCTGGGGTCCAATCGCAAAACCTTTGCGATAACTTCAGCCGCTATCGTATCTCCAATACTAAGCGGCTGGGGCGTTGCGATCGTCGCTGCGATGGGCGTGCCATCTGCGTCTCGTTCGATGCTGACACGGACGATCCCGGCAAGGATCTCGAAGGTCGCGTCGGTCAGATCGGGCCGCTGCTTGGCAAGGACAAAGGCAGTGCCGACCATCGGATGGCCCGCAAAATCCATCTCCGCCGTCCGGTTGAAGATACGGATGCGCGCCGTGTTCGCTGGATCGGCTGGCGGCATAACGAAGGTGGTTTCACTGAGGTTGAACTCAGCTGCCACCGCCTGCATCGTCGCGCTGTCGATTGCTTCACCCCCCATCACCACCGCAAGAGGGTTTCCGCCAAAGCGTGTGTCGGTGAACACATCGGCAGTGAAGAACGGCAACGTGGGCATAATGTGACTCCAATTCGATTCGTTACTGAATTGACATATAGTTCGTTAATTGGCAAACTACCAACATGAAAGATGCGGGCCCGTTCCGCGCATTGGGCAACGGTCGCTGGCTGTCGGTGATCGCAAGCGAGTGTTGAGGGACCGATAATGTTCAGCCATATCACCGTGGGCGTAAGCGATCTTGATCGCTCAGCACTTTTCTACGACGCCCTGCTGGTGCCGCTCGGCCTCGCCCGCCGCCCGGTGACCCCCGATGGCGGACCGCCATCACTGTGCTGGCATCAACCGGGCACAAGCCTACCCCGTTTCTATGTCTACATTCCGTTCGACGGTGAGCCATGCTCGCATGGGAATGGCAGCATGGCCGCCTTCCTCGCCCCTTCCATCAAGGCGGTGGAGCAGTCCTATGCGGATGCCATGCAGCAAGGCGGCACGGATGAGGGAGCACCCGGCCCGCGCCACCATTATGGGCCGGGATATTTCGGCGCTTACCTGCGTGATCCTGATGGCAACAAGATTCATGTTGTTCATCGACCCGATGCATTGCCAGACCCCCGATAATTGGAAAGCAGCGCCCTAAATAGCGGGCGTCCTCCTGCTGGTTGAAATGGATGAAATTAATGCTTTTGCAGACAAATTATTTACTCAGAGCCGTTCGAGGAGGCAGGTTTGAAAATTGCAGTGTTGGCATATGACGGTTTTACGGACGTCGACTTTGAGCGCATTGACGGCATTCTCCACCGCCCCCAGCCCCACGCCCACGCTGACCGGATGGGCCGTCCTCGCCCCGCTTGGCGTCTTCACCATGGACCCATTGACCGCACTTACGGTGTCGCTAGTGATCGGCCTCGCCGCGCTGGAACGGCAAGCGGATGGCGATGCCCTGGCCCATAAGGTGCGGCGGTTTGCGGGGTTGGCGCGGGCCTAACTAATGGAAGGAAAAGGCCAGCCCACCTATTGAGCATGATTCCAAAGACCTTGGCGTGTTTGCCAATCCCCTTGCATCCCGCGCGCCATCGGCCATGATCGCATTTAGCCGTAGGGGGGATACTTTGCGTTTTCCAGTTTCGATAGTGCTAGCATCCGCCCTCGCCCATGGGCCTGCATTCGCTCAGAACGATCAAGTAAAGCGCGGCCCGGCGGCGGATTGGGTGGTTCCATCCGAGCTCGTTTCCGTTCCAGAAAGCGCGAGCGGACTTATGTTTGTGCGCCGCCAAGATTTCCTGGTCCACCTCGACGGACAGGGACAAGCGCAATATCTTGGCTATCGCATCAAGTTGCTCCATTCGAATGCTCTGCAACTCGGCAATATATCAATTGCCTGGAATCCTGCGGCCGGCGCACCCACCGTACACGTCATCAAGGTGCACCGCGGTGGCGAAGTGATCGACGTTTTGGACAAAGCATCGTTTGAGATACTGCGCCGCGAAGACCAGTTGGAAGCCGCCTCGCTCGACGGCATTCTGACCGCAGTGCTTCGCGTAGGTGACTTGCGGGTTGGCGATGAGTTGGAGGTCGGTCTTACGACAAGGTTGAAAGATCCCACTCTGGGCAATAACCTCGCGGGCCTATTCATGGTTGCGCCTAATCCCCCAGCTGGCAGTTTCCGTATGGGACTGAGTTGGATCGAGGGCCAGCAACCCAACATAAAGATGACCCCGGATATCAAGGCCATCGCCCGAAACCGCGACCGATCAGTCGAGTTCCGATTCGATAATCCAGCCCTGCAAACGCCTCCAAAAGACGCGCCAGCACGCTATAATTGGCAGCGCATCGTCGAATACAGCAACTTTTCCGATTGGGTCGCCATCTCGCGTCGCTTTGCTCCGCTTTATGCCGCCACATCGAAACTCGCAGACAGTTCACCACTAAAGCGCGAGGCCAGCCGGATCGCGGCTGCTCATGCAAGTCCGCTCGATCGGGCAAGCGCCGCGCTAAAGCTGGTGCAGCAGGATGTGCGTTACATATACGTCGGCCTTGACAGCGGGAATCTGACACCCACCGCCGCAGAAGTTACCTGGGAGCGTCGATATGGCGACTGCAAGGCCAAGACTGCGATGCTGTTGGGGCTGCTCGCCGAACTGGGTATTGAGGCGGAACCTGTCCTTGCCAGTAACGCCGGAGCCGATGATGGCCTTGACGAACGACTGCCGAACCCGGCGATGTTTGATCATGTGCTGGTGCGGGCGCGAATTGATGGCTTAGTCTATTGGCTGGATGGCACAATGCCTTCGGTCGTCCCGCCCAGCTCCGCACCGGTGCTACCGTACAGGTGGGTATTACCCCTCACCGTCCAAGGCAGCTCGATAGAACATCTTGAATGGCAGCCGCCAAAGACCCCGAATGAAATCACGTTGCACGAAATTGACGCGCGTGCGGGCTTCAAGCAACCTGCCCGGATTACAAACGTCAGCATTGTTCGCGGCATCAAAGGCTTGCAACTACACGCCGAACTTTCCGGCGCGGCTCCCGGCGAGTTGCTCAACAGCCTGCGTCAGAAGATGGTTGGCGACACCTGGCAAACGATCGAGGATGTACAATGGCGCTATGATCTGAAGGCGCAGGCAAGCGTGATGACGATTAGCGGAACCGGAACGATTGACTGGGATGACGATGGCGAAGGAGCCAAGTCGCTCGCTCTTCCCGGGGGCGGTTTCAGCCCTCCCGAGAGACGGGTCCGATCAACGGACCAGGACCAGGACATCCCCTATTACATAAAGCCTAGTTTTAGTTGCAGAGTAACGACGGTTCGCCTTCCCACTTCAACGCAGGCAAAAGAATGGTCTTTCCAATCAGGGTATGACAGTCGAATTTTCGGCCAAAGTTATTACCGTGCTTTCGGATTGCGTGACGGCGCCATCCGCATGGTCAGGGGCTTTCGAGTCGAGCATCAGGAGATAGACGCAGCAAGCGCGCGGCGGGACAACGATAGGATCGCCGCATTCGATAACAGCATGGCTTGGATTTATTACAATCCAACCGGACAAAAACCTCCATCCGGTAGTGAGATGAGTGTGCCTGCCACCTATGACATCGACTGGACTGTCGATAGCTCCTCTTGCCTTGCTAAAGGCAAGATTTAGAACGCATCGAAATTTGATACTTTTTGGCGGGTTGACTGCGCGGGCAAGTGTTCCGCTCACCACCTATGCGAGCAGCGATGCGGCCTCACCCCATCGAAATGAGGCCGTTCTAGATTGGCAGGAGCATCCGCAGTTGGCAACGATGGAATTCTGAATTCCGTCGCCGCGCGTTCAGTTCACCTGCAAAACCAGCCAATTCCCTACCCAACCCACTCCGCAACTTGCGCAGCAACGTCATTTGCCGCCTTGTTCAGCGCAGGTCCCACCGTTTCGGGTTTGGCCGCAACGCCCGGAACCACGCTTTCAAACCGCCGGGTGGCCAATTCGCCGCCTTTGCCGCTGCGGATCGCATCATAGCGGACCACGACGGACAGGCTGCGCCCGTCATAGCCCATTTCGAGCAAGCGGCCTGACAGGCGAACGCCGCCTTGTGCGGTGGCTTCGCTATCCTCAAACACCAGCCGCGATCCGCGCGCCCTGATCGTTTCGGCCAGAAGCGCGCGAAACAGGCGCGACGGGCGTTCGACCCACATCGCATTTTGCAGATAGGCGACGCTGGCATCATCGATCTGAACTGCCACCCGCTGGACCGCCAGACGACGATCTGTTTCCGGTTCGGCGACGACAATCGCATCCTCGATCTTGCCGCTGGCCGAAGTGCCTGCCGCAAGACTTTTCGCCGGGGTCAGGCTGAACAATGTTTCAGGCACCTTGCCGCCCAGACTGATGCACCCGCCCAGCGCCAGCACCAGCCCAGTTGCCAGTGCCGATTTCAGCATTGGTTGAAAACGCATGATCTGCCCCTTCATGATCTGGCCCTTCATGGTTTGTAATCCGGCAGTTTCGATCCGCCGATCAGCGCCCCTGCGCCCTGATCGTCAAGCTTTTCAGTAATTTCGCGCAGCGCCCGCGTGGTGGCGCGCAAATCGCGCAGCGCCGCTTCGGTGGCGGGCAAGGTGTTTTCATTGAGCTGGCGCGCAGCAGGCCTTGCATCGGCCAGCGTGGCTTTCAACTCGTCAGCAGCCGAACTCGCCGATTTCAGTGTGGACCGCAATTGCTGGGCGAGCGACGCCCCCTCACCATTGAGCAGCTGATCGGCAGAGCCTGCAACCTTTTCAAAATTGGCGAGCGTTGCGCTAGCCTGTTTGAGCGTGACCTGCAGTTCACGCAGCATGGGCTCGATCTGCGGTGAGGCATCGGCGAGGCTGCCGGTCATCCGATCGGTATTGGCCAGAATATTTCCGATCGCCTGCTGGTTCTTGTCCGATAGCAGCAGGGTCATTCGCTCAGTCAATGTGGCCAATCGTTCCAGCAGCAATGGCGCATTGGAAAGGATTTCGCCAAAACCGCCCCGCGTCGTAGGGATCACTGGCGCACCTTCCGGACCCGGCTCGGTGATCGGCGGCGCACCCTTTACCGCTCCGTTAAGCTGAACATTCGAAACGCCGGTGAAGCTGCCCTGAATCGTGGCTGTGGTGCCCAGCAAGACCGGCACGCCTTCGCTGACACTGATCCGAACCCGCACAAAGCTTGGGTCTTTCTTCCACAGTTCGATTGTCTTGATCTGGCCAACCGGCACCCCCGAAAAGGCGACTTGCGAGCCTTGGGCAAGCCCATCAACCGACTGGCGGAAAAAGATGTCATATTCATTCTGGTTCGATTGGCCCAGCCGCGCGATCCAGATGATCGCAGCCGCCAGCGCAGCCAGCAGCAACAGCGTTACTGCACCTACCCAGACATGATTGGCCCGTGTTTCCATTGGCGTACCCTATGCCTCCCCGTGCGCTGGATTGTCCAACGCTTTGACGCGGTGCCCCGCAGCGGCGCCGGACCTGGCGCCTTTTTGGCTGTGCTGGGCAGCCCTGCCGCGGGGGCCGTTGAAATATTCCTGGATCCACGGGTGATCAAGCGCCAGCAGTTCCGGGATTGTCCCCACTGCAATCACCTGATGATCGGCGATCACCGCAACCCGGTCACAGATTTCATGCAGCGTATCAAGATCATGGGTGATCAGGAACACGGTCAGCCCCAGCGTATCTTGCAATTCCTTGGTCAGCTGATCGAATGCCGCCGCCCCGATCGGATCAAGGCCGGCGGTCGGCTCATCCAGAAACAGCAGCTCGGGATCAAGCGCCAGCGCGCGAGCGAGGCCAGCCCGCTTCTTCATGCCGCCGGACAGTTCGGACGGGTATTTGCTCGCTGCCTCGGGCGGCAAGCCTGACAGCATCACCTTGTAACGGGCAATTTCATGACGCAATTGCGCGTCGATCTCAGGATAGAATTCCATGAGCGGCACTTCGACATTTTCTGCCACGGTCAGCGTCGAAAACAGCGCCCCGCCCTGGAACAGCACACCCCAGCGCGAGCGGATATCAATATCATCGTCATCGCGCGCATCGGTTATCGATTGGCCGAGCACTTCAATCGAGCCTGCATCGGGGATCTGCAACCCGATGATCGAGCGCATCAGCACCGATTTCCCGGTCCCCGAACCGCCCACCACCCCGATAATCTCGCCGCGCCGGACCTTTAGGGACAAATCCTTGTGGATTACATTGGGGCCGAAGCTGTTGCACACGCCCTCGATCACAATCGGATGATCGCCGTGAAACGCGGTCGGCATTTCGCGACGGGCAATATCCTCGACATCATCAATGATTTCTTCGCGGTCCTCGTTCATCCCCAGCCCACTTCGGTGAAGAATACGGCGAAAAAGGCATCGAGGACGATAACCATGAAGATTGCCTGGACCACCGCCATGGTTGTTCGCAGGCCCACCTCCTCTGCGTTGCCCTGCACCTGCATGCCCTGATAGCATCCGGCCAGTGCTATGATCAGGCCAAACACAGGTGCCTTGATAAGCCCGACCCAGACATCATGAATTGGCACAACTTCCTGAATTCTAAGCAGAAATGTAAAGAACGGAATTCCCAGCGTCTGGCTCGCCAGAAACGCCCCGCCAATGATCGAGCAAACCGCAGCGTAGAAACCCAGCAGCGGCATCATCAGCACCGCCGCCAGCACCCGCGGGATAACCAGCGCTTCGACCGGTGAGACCCCGATAGTGCGCATCGCATCGATTTCCTCGGTCAGCTTCATCGTTCCGATCTGGGCGGCAAACGCAGAGCCAGACCGGCCCGCGACCATGATCGCAGTCATCAACACGCCCAGCTCACGAAGGCTAAGCCGACCGGTCAGATTGATCGTATAGATCTCCGCCCCGAACTGGCGCAGCTGCACCGCGCCCTGCTGGGCGATGACGATCCCGATCAGAAAGCTCATCAAGCCGATGATCCCCAGCGCCGAAACCCCGACCAGCTCAAACTGACGGATCAGCGCCTTGCTGCGAAACCGCGATGGATGGCGAACAAGGCTGGCAACCGCGATCAGCACTGCACCCAGAAATCCCAGAATCCCGACCGATCCATGGGCCGTGCTACTGACAAATTTGCCGACTGCATCTGGCACCCGCTCAAACAGGGGCAGCCGGTGCGGCTCGATCACGCTGTCAGACTTGGTGCGGTGGACAGCTGCGATCAGCCGCTCTGCTTGTTTGCTGGCCCCGATGATCTTGGCACCATTATCGCGCGAGACCCGCCACACGATCCACGCGCCGACCGTGTCAATCTCGGTAACGGCGGTCAGATCCAGCCGAGCGACAGGCTCAACCAGGTCGCGCAGGCGGCGATCAATCACGCCGATTGAAGCGACCACCATCGGGCCGGAGAGCGCCAGATTGAGCGCGCCATCGGCGTCCGTTTCGGCAGTAAAGTCAGCCCATTCGCGCATTAACGCCAGCCATGCGGGAAAATGGCGGCGGCGACAAGCTTGCGCGCACGTCAAGCCGCTGGCAAAGCGCCCGCACCATGACACAATCAGCTTCTGGCCAGCCCCTCGACAAGACCTTTGACCCCGCCGCGATCGAGGCGAAGTGGTATGCCCATTGGGAAGCGAACGGCCTTTTCCGGCCCGAACGCCCCGATGCCGTGCCCTTCACCATCGTCAACCCGCCGCCCAATGTGACGGGATCGCTGCATATCGGCCACGCGCTGGACAACACGCTGCAAGACATCGTGGTCCGCTATGAACGGCTGCGCGGCAAGGATGCGTTGTGGGTGGTCGGCACTGATCACGCCGGAATCGCAACGCAGATGGTGGTTGAGCGCCAGCTTGAAGCGAGCCAGGACAAGCGCACCAATTACACTCGCGAGGCCTTTGTCGACAAGGTGTGGCAATGGAAGGCGGAAAGCGGCGGGACGATTACGGGCCAGCTGCGGCGGCTGGGTTGCTCGATGGATTGGTCCAGAGAGCAGTTCACCATGGACCCGCATTTCACCAAGGCGGTGGTGAAGGTTTTCGTCGATCTTTATAATCAGGGGCTGATTTATCGGGACAAGCGACTGGTCAATTGGGATCCCAAGCTGAAAACCGCGATTTCCGACCTTGAGGTAGAGACGCAGGAGATCAAGGGCAGCTTCTGGCACTTCCGCTATCCGCTGGCCGATGGGGTGAAACTCGATAACGGCGCGGATCATATCGTGGTGGCAACCACCCGGCCCGAGACGATGCTGGCCGATATGGCAGTGGCAGTGAACGCCGATGATCCGCGCTATCAAAGCGTGATCGGCAAGTTCATCGAGCTGCCGATCACCGGGCGGCGGATTCCGATTGTCGCCGATGAACACGCCGACCCGGAACTGGGCAGCGGCGCGGTGAAGATTACGCCGGGGCATGATTTCAACGACTTTGAGGTGGGCAAGCGGGCCGGGTTCAAGGCGGCGGACATGCTCAATATGTTCGATGCCGAGGCGCGGGTGGAGCAGACTTCGGATAACAAAATTCCGGAGAAGTATCTGGACCTCGACCGCTTTGTCGTCCGCGACATGATCGTGGCCGACATGAAGCCAGACTTCCTCGTCCCGCACATCGACAAGGACGGCACCGAACACGACGCCGAACCGCGCGTGATCCAGACCCCCTATGGTGATCGCGGCGGCGTGGTGATCGAACCCTGGCTGACCGATCAATGGTATGTCGATGCGGCGACGCTGGCGGTGGCGCCGATGAAGGCGGTGCGGGATGGGTCAATCGAGATTGTCCCCAAGACGTGGGAGAAGACGTTCTTCAACTGGATGGAGAATATCCAGCCTTGGTGTGTCTCGCGGCAGCTGTGGTGGGGGCATAGGATTCCGGCTTGGTATGGGCCGGAGATTGCAAACGGCTCTTTAGCCTACTTCGGAAATGTCGCACCAAAACCATTTGTCTTTGCAACTGAAGACCTTGCGATCTCCGACATCCTTGATGTCTACTCTGCGTTTGGCATCACAAAAGTTGAGGTGCTACAAAGTTGGACTGACGTATCTCTTCGAAGGATCGAACTTGCTGGTTCGGACGAAGCAAACCACACAGTCCATATTGCCCGTGATGAAGACGTCCTCGACACCTGGTTCTCCTCCGCGCTGTGGCCCTTTGCCACGCTGGGCTGGCCCGAGCATTCCTCCCCAAGCGCGCTTGGGGAGGGGGACCATCCGCAGGATGGTGGAGGGGTAACTCCCGGTGCCAGCGCAGATACCCCTCCACCACCCTCCGGGTGGTCCCCCTCCCCATCAGAGATGGGGAGGGCATTGCTGGCCCGCCATTACCCCAATGATCTGCTCATCTCAGGCTTCGACATCTTGTTCTTCTGGTGCGCCCGGATGGCGATGATGGGGATGAAGCTGAATGAGGGCCAGGTGCCGTGGAAGCGGCTGTATCTGCACGGGCTGGTTCGCGCGGCGGACGGCCAGAAGATGTCCAAAAGCAAGGGCAATGTCATTGATCCGCTGGTGCTGATCGATGAATATGGCGCCGATGCGCTGCGGTTTTTCATGGCGGCGATGGAAAGCCAGGGCCGCGACGTGAAAATGGATAAGGCCCGCGTCGAAGGCTACCGCAACTTCGCCACCAAACTGTGGAACGCCGCGCGGTTCTGCCAATCCAATGGCATCGGCGCAAGTTCAACTTTAGCCGCGCCTGAGGCCACTCTGGCAGTCAACAAATGGATCATCGGCGAGGTGGTGGAAACGCTGGCCGAGCTGGATAAAGCCATGGCCGACCTGCGCTTTGATGCGGCGGCGAACACGATCTACCACTTCGTGTGGGACCAGTTTTGTGACTGGTATATCGAGCTGATCAAGGGTTCGTTTGACGAGGAAACTAAGGAGGTCGCAGGGTGGGTGCTCGACCAGATTCTGGTGATGCTCCACCCGTTCATGCCGTTTGTGACCGAGGAACTTTGGGACAAGCTGGGGGATCGTGCGGGCTATCCGCTTATCACAGCAAAATGGCCGGAGCCCAATGCACCTGAGAATCCGATAGTTGGCGTGGCAGATGGTGCTGCGATAGATGCAAAGGCCTACATTGACTGGATTGTTGGCCCAATCAATATGGTCCGTTCAGCTAGAAACGAATTGGGTATACCTCCAGCATTGAGGTTAATTGCTTATGCAGAGGATATGACGAGTACGATTTGGCAATCAAGGCCTGAAATTGCCGACTATTTTGAACGGATTGGTCGCTTCGAAGTGCGTATGGGCGAACTTGCCCCAGAAGGTCCCGCAATGCGAGTTGTTGCTCTGGGCGGGACTCTTACCATCCCCCTAGATGGCATCATCGATATCGCCGCCGAGAAAGCCCGCCTGACAAAAGCGCTAGAAGCCTCCACCAAGGAGGCCAAATCGCTCGAGGGCCGCCTCTCCAATCCCGCCTTTATCGAAAAGGCCGCGCCGCAAGCGGTCGACAAGGCGCGGGCCGATCATGCTGCCCATGCGGCTGAGGCCGAGCGGCTCAGCGCAGCGCTGGCGCGGCTCGGGTGAGGTTAGCACGTGGCCTTCGACAGGCTCAGGCTGAGCGGGCTTTGTACATTGGGCAACTCCCAAGTCCCGCTCATGCTGAGCCTGTCGAAGCACACGCGCTGAGGCCCGCGTCATGCCTCTAACCCTCGCCACCACCACCCCCGGCCAGCCCGAAATCTTCGCCTCATTGCAGGGCGAAGGCCCGTCCGCCGGATACCCCAGCACCTTCATCCGTCTGTCGCGCTGCAACCTGACCTGCACGTGGTGCGACACTGCCTATACCTGGCGCTTCACAGGTGAAGACGCTTTCGATCGCAAGGCCAATCAGATTACGCTAGACGAGAATGACGTCGCCGAGCGGATCATGGCGCTGGGCGGCAATCGGCTGGTTATCACCGGGGGTGAGCCGCTGCTGCAAGGGACAGCATTGGCACGGATGGCGGGGCTGCTGAGCGGCCACCGGATCGAGATCGAGACCAACGGCACCGCCGCCCCGCACCCAGAACTTGATCGGCTGGTGGCGCAATACAATGTCAGTCCCAAGCTGAAGCATTCAGGCAATCCTACTGATCTTGCACTGATTCCTGAACGGCTTTCCGCGTGGTCAAGTAAACCTAAAGCATACTTTAAGTTTGTGATTTCTGCCCCCGAAGACCTCGGCGAGGTGCTGGCGCTACAGGCTGAATATGCGATCCCCGGTGAGCGGCTTTTCGTGATGCCCGAAGGCACCGACAGCACCGTGTTGCGAGAGCGGATGCGCTGGCTAGCGCCGCTGTGCCAGAGCCACGGGCTGCGCTTGTCAGACCGTCTGCACATCCATCTTTATGGCGACAAGCGGGGGACTTGAACTGGTTTTCACGCGGAGGCGCGGAGACGCGGAGAAATTGCACAGGCCCACAGGCCCCGTTATCATCAAACTAACCGCGCGCCGCGGAGACTCTGGATTATCAAGCGGCTTCGCCCAGCAAAGGCAAATCCTCCGCGTCTCCGCGCCTCCGCGTGAACCGAACTGATTATCGTCCCTGCGCACGCCAGCGCTGGACGGTGCGCAGGACCATTTCTTCTTCGCCGCCGCTGGCGTTCCACAGCTCGCTGAAGGACGGATCGGCCGAGGCCGGACGCTTGACCTCTTCCAGATCATCGAATGAAACGCGGATCGGGATCGACACACCCTCGCCGCAGATGATGCATTCGCGGTTGCGCAGCGCCGGGATCGAATCGAGGAAACCCCGCGCGCCTTCGGGCATAGCGGCCTTGACGAAGGCCTGATCGCGATCATTGTTAAGCCGCATCGAAATGATCGTGCCGCACTGTGACAGCACGCCTTCGGCAAGATCTGACGGACGCTGGGTTATCAGCCCCAGCGAGATGCCGTATTTGCGGCCTTCCTTGGCGATCCGGCTGAGGATGCGCCCCACCGACGAGCCATCAGCGTTCTTCTCATTGGGCACATAGCGGTGCGCCTCTTCGCAAACCAGCAGGATCGGCCGGGTCTTTTCATCGCGCGCCCAGATCGCAAAATCGAACACGAGGCGGCTAAGTACGGCAACCACAGTCGAGGTGATATCGGACGGCACGCCCGAAACGTCGATGATCGAGATCGGCTTGCCCTGCGATGGCATGCGGAATATCTTGGTGATGAAATCCGCCATTGTATCGCCCACCAGCATACCGGAAAACATGAACTGATAGCGCGGATCGGCCTTCAACTCGTCAATCTTGGTTCTGACCCGCATGTAAGGCGCAGAAGATCCGGCCTTGTCGAGCTTGCCCATCTCGTTCTGGATTGCATTGGTCAGATCAGAGAGGAGGTAAGGGATTGGCGAATCGACGGTGATCTTGCCCATCATTTCGGCCAGGCGGTTTTTGCCGCGCGCCTGCAACAGGCACTTGGCCAGAATGTCTGAATCCTCCTGCTTGTCGTTGCCAGTGGAGGTGAGGAACACTTCGCAATGCTCTTCAAAGTTCATCAGCCAATAGGGCATTTGCAGGTTTGACACGTCAAAGATCATGCCGGTGTTCTTGAACGCTGCTGAATATTCGCCGTGCGGATCGACCATCAGAATATGACCATCGGGCGCAGCTTCGCATATCCGGTGCAATATCAAAGCCGCGCTGGTCGATTTACCCGTACCGGTTGATCCGAGCAGCGCAAAATGCTTGCCCAGCAGGGAATCGATATAGAGGCCGGCGCGAATATCGCGGGTCGGGAACACGGTGCCGATCTCGATACTGGTGCGGCCATCGCCGGCATAGATCTGGCGCAAATCATTGCTGGTTGCAGGATAGATCAGCGCGCCGGGGATCGGATAGCGGGTGACACCGCGGCGGAAGCTGTGGATCCGGCCAGTCAGCCGTTCCTCATCGCCTTCGCCCAGAAAATCTATATTGGCGACGATCCCGCCGGGAGATTTGGAATCTTGCCGCTGGGTGCGAACACTGGCAAGCAGCCAGCTGTTGCCAACGCGGATTTTGACCTGACTACCGACTTGTCCGGCCAGCGAGATTGAGGGATCAGTATCGCCCGAACATTCCTGCAAGCGGGTGAGATCAAGCGCAATCTGGCTGCTCGATCCGGCAATCTCCAGCACGATGCCGATGGGTTCGCGGGCGTTATCGATGGATTGAGCGGCACTGGCCGAAAGGCCTTCCGCACCGGCGGGCACTTCGTTAGCGACTGCCGGACGGGCCTGCGAAAAACCGTTCCTGCTCATGTCATTCATCATCAATGTCCGTCCTGTTCAGCCGTTGCGGGCTTCGTCAGAACTGATCTAGGGCAAGCCGGTTAATATTGGCCTAAATCGAGACAAAACAATGTCTTCAGACCAGCGCAAACAACCGTCCAGCGATGACGCCCATCCCGATCGAGATCATCACTGCCAGCAGTCCGTAAAGGAACGACTGGTTCAGTGCGAACTGCGCAACCAGCCGCTCAAACCCAAGCTTGCGAACCTCGACCCGGCTAATCGCCGATGCGACCACCCGGCCTTTGGTTATGGCAAAGGTTTCAGCGGTATAGGTGCCGGTTTGCACGCTGGATGGCAGCTTTATCCGGGCTTGATAAAGCACCTGCTCGCTCACCTGGACCCCGCGCTGATTCTCTTGGTAAAGCTCGCCCCGGTGCATCAGATCGACCAGTCCGGCGGCGAAGCGCGCTTGCTCCTTGGGCTCAAAAGCGCCGATCGGTGACAGCTGTAGCCAGCCCAGCCCCAACTCATAGATCGCCGCAGTTTTGTCATCGACGATCTTTTTAATCGGCCGCGACGAGGCCATTGAGAAAAACGTCGGCGCGGAACGGAACTCAGCACTGTCGGCGTTGATCCAGATCCCTGCAAAGCGCTGTTTTTCGCGCAGGATAATTGAGCGCGTCGGCCCTTTCAGCACCACGACGATGTCATAATCCTGCCCGGCACGGGTGCCCTCCGGGGTCAGGATGGCTCCGAACAGCAGCAATTCGGTCCCGGTAAAGCCTTGCCTCACCTGAATCTCATGTTGTGACACCTCTGGCACCAGAATGGGATCGCGCGCCCCGCCCAGAATGAGCAACGCCAGCAAGAGGAACAGCCACTTCACCGCTTCGCCCTCATAGCGGTGCCACCGCATAGATTTCGTCCGGCCGCCAGCCAAGCCCGATAGCCATCCGCAGGGCTACCACCAACACCACAATCGCCAGAACCAGGCGAAGGCGATCGGCTGGGAATTTTTGCGCCATCTGCGCCCCGATTTGCGCGCCCGAAACCGAACCGATCAGCAGCAGCACCGCCAGCACGATATCGACAGCCTTGGTTGTCAGCGCATGGGTCATAGTGGTTACCATGGTGACGAACAGGATCTGAAACAACGACGTTCCAACCACGACATTGGCGCTCATCCCCAAAATATAGAGCATCGCCGGAACCAGCACAAAGCCGCCGCCAATCCCCATCAGCATGGTGAGAATTCCGGTCATCACGCCCAGCAACAGCGGCGCGATCGGGGAGATGTAGAGGCCCGAGCGGTAGAACCGCCAGCGCAGCGGCAGATTGGCGACCATCGGATGATGCCGCCGTTTGCGCGCGGGCAGTGGAACACCGGTTTTGGCAGCTTGCAGCGAGAGCCAGCTTTCCCGCGCCATCAGCCCGCCGATGCTGCCCAGCAGGACAACATAGAGGATGTTGATCACCGTATCGATCTGGCCAAGCTGCTGAAGCAATCGGAATAAAACAGTGCCGATCCCGATGCCGATTATCCCCCCGGCCACCAGCACTCCGCCCATCTGATAATCGACGCCGGCCCGCTTGGTATGGGCCAGAACCCCCGAAACGCTGGCACCAGTAACCTGGCTGGCCGCAGAGGCAGCAGCAACCGTGGGCGGCACGCCATAGAAGATCAGCAGTGGTGTAGTCAGGAACCCGCCGCCCACGCCGAACATTCCCGAAAGGATGCCCGTCAGCGCGCCAAGGCCAACGATGACCAAGCCATTGACCGAAAGGTTGGCGATTGGAAGATAAACGTCCATTTTGCCCGAACAGGACTAGCCTAGCCTGTCCAGACTTGAAAGGCTTGTGGACTCAGAAACCTGCGGAGAGCGTAACTGCTGGTCCCGACCCCGGCGCGGCACTTCCCGCAACCCGGAACCGCCAGTCAGCTGAAAGGCGGGTATTGGCCGGACCAACCGGAATTCCCAGCGAAGCCGTTGGCCCGATATCCACCCGGCTCGCGCCCTTTTGCGCCCCGCCCCACACCGCGCCACCAGCGCGCAATTCCAGCTCTCCGACCTTGGCAAGGCGGCGGGTCAGATGGAGCTGCCCATCGACAAAGCCACTGCCTTCACTGCCGCCGACATAGCCGATCTGGCCGTAAGCTTCGGCCCGCGTTCCTAATGGCAGATCAAGCGGCGGAAACTCGCTGACCAAGGCCGCAGCAGGACGCAACACGGTGCCACCGCCTAGCCGCGATGCCCGCAATTCGGCCATGGCTATGATTGGCACGCGAGCAAGCGGCCGGGCTGAGAAGCCCAGCGCGATCTCTTCACTGCGCGGCGCACGAACCGCGCCCGAAGCCCGCAGATAGAGCGACGGCTTGCGGGCATTCTCAGGTGCAAGGCGATAGCGGAGCACTGCGCCAACCTGGCTTGCTCCATAGCTGGGCGCGGAAAAGCCATTTCGCACTGGCATACCAGCACCTGACCGCAGGAACAGCCAGCTATCGGCTGACCAACGCTGCTGCGCGGCGCGCTTGAGAACCTGATTGCGCTGCTCAAACAGAACTGCTGGCAGCGGCAAATACCCAACTGCCGCCAGCCACAGCATCTGATGCCCCGCTGCAACGCGCGGAGTGAGCACCTTTGGTGATGCCGCTACTGCAACAGGCGCTGTTGGCATCATCGTGGGCGCGGAGGGAGCCGCTGACTGGAGCGCATAAGGTTTGATAGTGGGCCATGCCGCAGGTGCTGGTGCAGCCTGCACTGCCTGATGCGGCAGGTTCTGGTCCGGCGCAGCTAAGGTCGATGCCGCTACAAAAACGGAGCGCACAGGCGCAGCTTGAGGTGACTTTGCCGCTAGCAACGCCGCCGAGTAGGCATCGGGCTCAGCCCCAAAGGGCGTCTCCCAGATGGCTGCTCGCGCTGCAACCCAGCTGACCAATAGCAATACCAAAACCGCTAACGGCTGACCTCGGCGGGCGGCGGGCCTCATGCCCTGGCCGCCAGCACGGAAATGCCGGCGGGATGGGCCAGATGGACGGTCTTGTCCCAGATAAGCTGGCCACCGCACAGCGTCCGGAAATAGGCCATAAGTGCCCGCCGCCCAGCCATGATCGCGATGATATTGCTAACTGGAATGCGCAGCACGGCCCGCAATCCTTCGGCCAGCCCATACTCGCGCGAGGTAAAGCCAAACCGCATTCCCGCGCGCCAGACAAAGCCTCCAAAGCTGAGCAGCAGCATGAATTTGACGACAGGGGACAAAGCATAGGCAGTCTGCCATCCAGCCAGATAGGCACCCAGCAGCACCGCATCGATCACCAGCAAAAGATAAGCTGCAGCAAGGACAAGGGCAGTCAGCGGCCCACGCCGATCACGCAGCGCCATCCACAGATCAACCGGACCGCCGCTCCAGCCCATGCGATCCCATGATTGAAAGGCAATGCCGTGGATCCAGCGGGTCTTCTGCCTCACCGCCTGCCCCAGCTCGGATGGGAAAAAGCTTCGAGTTGACACCAATTGCCCGCTGGCATCGCGCAATCGCAGGAAGCTGCTGCGGCGGCCATGCTGGGAAACCAGCAGTCCCAGCTCATAGTCCTCTGTCAGGCATTCGGCTGCGAAGGGTCCCGCCTCACCATCGCCAATCCGCCGCGCCGCCAGCGCTGCCAGAGCACGCCGGGCAAAGCCGCAACCCACGCCGGCAGCTGGCAAACCTGCACCAATGGCATCGCGGACCACCAGCAATTTGGCATGCGCCTCGGTAAATTCATCGGCATAGTGCCCGGCAATCCATCGCGATCCCGGTTGTGGCTCAGGCCGCACCGGCAGCTGGACAAAATCGACCGCAAACAAGGCAGTATCAATTGCTGACAGCGCGGCGGGATGAACCATATCTTCCGCGTCATGCAGCACTATCGAGCGGAACTCTTCGCCGCTGCGGGCTTCATCCACGCCGAGTGCCGCATAGAGCCGGTTGAGGCAATCGGCCTTGGTGGTGGGGCCAATCCGGTCATGGATCACAACGCGCACCCGCGGATCACTTCCCGCACCAGCTATTGCCGCAGCAATCGTTGTCACATCATTGCGATAACAGCCAACGTAAATCCGAAGTTCCGCTTGCGGCCATGCCGCCAAAGCATGGGCCAATGTGGTTGCGATGACCCGCGCTTCCTGCCACGCCGGGATCAGCACGGCGGCCCGGCCCGCCAGCGGCGCGGTTCCATAGCCGACAGGCAGATGGGCGGTGCGAAGACCGCGACCAAGTTTTAGCCAGATAAAGCTGAGGTCGATGGCCAGCTCATCAGCCAGCCCGATTACAAACCAGAATGCTGCAAACAGTAACAATTCATGCTCGACTATCTGCAACCATTGCAGCGCAGCCACGAAGTCGGAATTCGCCCCAATCATGCTTAGTGCGCCCCCCGACGTGCATCGCCTATAATCATGCAGCCTAGTTATATTGCAAGCGGCTTGCAACATGATTGCAATTGGGGAATCAGCTTGCGCAATGAAGTTGCCAAACCACCCCTTCTCCAGACTTGCCGCAACAGCCATGCGCTTGGCCGGGGGCGAATCCGCCGCCGGGATTCTGCTCATTCTGGTTGCCATCGGGGCAATGCTGGCAGCCAACTCGCCGCTTGCCGAAGGCTATCACAATCTTTTCCATGCGCCGCTTGGCTGGACGCCGATAGCCAAGTTGGACAGCTGGCACCTGTGGATCAACGATGGTCTGATGGCGGTGTTCTTTTTCGTCATCGGGCTTGAAATCAAACGCGAGGTGCTGGCGGGAGAGCTTTCCACCCCGGCGAAGCGGCGGCTCCCGGTATTGGCGGCAGCGGCAGGGATGGCCTTGCCTGCGCTGGCCTATCTGCTGGTGACCGGCGGCAACCCTCTACTTCAGCGCGGCTGGGCGATCCCTGCGGCGACCGATATTGCCTTTGCGATGGGGGTAATCGGTCTGCTCGGTCGCCGCGTCCCGCCCTCGCTCCGGCTGTTCCTGCTGACAGTGGCGATTGTCGATGATCTGGGCGCGGTGGCGATCATCGCACTTGTTTACACAGACGGGATCGATTTCGGCTGGCTGGCGGCTGCTGTCCTGTGCCTTGGCGCGATGATAGCGCTTAATCGCTGCCGCATCGATCGCGGCTGGACCTATGTCCTGCTGGCGACGCTGCTGTGGTACACAGTGCTCCATTCAGGGGTTCACGCCACAATCGCCGGAGTGCTGGCGGCCCTTACCATTCCGCTGCGACTTGATGCCAGGCATGACAGCCCGCTGCTGCGGTTTGAACATGCCCTGGTGCCCTGGAGCGGGTTCCTGATCGTGCCGCTGTTCGGTTTTGCCAATGCAGGGGTCAGCCTGGCTGGCCTGGGACTGGAGGGCTTGCTGGCGCCATTGCCATTGGGAATTGCCGCCGGACTGTTCATCGGAAAGCAGGTGGGCATCCTGAGCGCGATCTGGCTGGCGGTGCGGCTGGGTATCGCTGTCCGGCCCGACGGCGCAAGCTGGGTTCAGCTGTGGGGAATGGCAGTGCTATGCGGGATCGGTTTTACCATGAGCCTGTTTATCGGCGCGCTGGCCTTTCCGCTACATCCGCTGCTGGTTGAGGAGGCAAAGCTCGGCGTGTTGCTGGGTTCGCTGCTCTCGGCAGTGCTGGGATTCGCATTATTGCGGTTTGCACCGCAGAAGACCGCCAGTTAGCTTTTACCAGACGCCAGTATTAGCCATGCTGGCCCACGGTTCCTGCGGCGGCAGCGAGCCATCCTGAAGCAGCTCGACCGAGATTCCATCGGGCGTGCGCACAAACGCCATATGGCCATCGCGCGGAGGGCGGTTGATTGTGACGCCAGCGTCAGACAACCGCTGGCAGGTCTCATAGATATTCTCCACCTGATAGGCGAGGTGGCCGAAGTTTCGGCCGCCATCATAGTTCTCCGGATCCCAATTGTGGGTCAGTTCGATCTCGGCGATATGCTCTTGCCCCGGCGCAGCGAGGAAGATCAGGGTGAAACGGCCCTGTTCGCTCGAAAAGCGCCGAACTTCTTCGATACCAATCAAGCGAAAGAAGGCGATTGTCGCATCGGGATCGGTTACCCGGATCATGGTGTGGAGGAAGCTGGTCACTGGTAACTCCATTCGTCTCTCATACAGAACAGTTCATCGTAGAGAAAGCTGACCAAGCGCATGTATCTATGCACCCAATCCAAGGCAATCATCCATGACAAATTCTAGCCCAGAAACCCCTGCCCCCGCCAGTTCCTTCTGGCAAGATGCCACCAGCCGCCGCTGGCTAGCCAGCGCGGGAGTGCTGGCAATCGGGCTGATTGCGGGCGGATATCTTCTGGGCAATGGATTGGTCCGCGCCAAGGACGCTGATCGTTCGGTCACTGTTCGCGGCCTTGCCGAACGCGAGGTTACGGCAGACCTTGCCACCTGGACCCTCGCCTATTCCGCCACCGCACCCGATCTCGCCACTGCACAGGGCAGCGTCGACCGCGATTCCGAAGCAATCCGCGCCTTCTTTCGCGAGCTGGGTTTCCCCGCCGACGATCTCCAGCCAACCGGCGTCAACGTCTCGCAGTTCTCGGACAGCGGCGTCCAGAAATTTACCGTGCGTCAGCGGATGACCTTGCGCTCGACCGACATCAAGCGCGCACAATCAGCTGTGAGGCGCCAGTTCGAGCTGGTCCGCCGGGGCGTGGTTCTAGAGGAAGGCTCGGGCATGGCCTTCACCTTTACCAAGCTTAACGCAATCAAACCGCCGATGATCGCTGCCGCCACCAAGGACGCGCGCGCCTCTGCCGAGCAGTTCGCCAAGGACAGCGGAACATCGGTTGGACCGATCAAAAGCGCAACCCAGGGCTATTTCGAAGTTCAGGCCCGCGACGGCGATAGCGGCGGCGGCTGGGGGGTGTCTGACACGCCCTACAAAAAGGTCCGCGTGGTCACGACGGTCGATTTCTACTTGCGCTAAACGCAAAAGGCCCGTCGCAGATAACTGCGACGGGCCAGAAGAATCAGAATTACCTAATTCAGAATGCGAACTTGAGTGTGCCGACAACGGCATCGTTCGAAAAACTATCGATCGAATTGCCTTCCGCGCCGACATAGCTGACGCCGACCGACAGGCTCTTGGTAATGCCATAAGTCGCGCCGACCGAGTAATCGAGGCCGCCGTCAGTGCTTTGCAGCGTCAGCAGCTTGGGCGATAGCGCGCCACTGGTGTAGCCAAGATGCGCCGATACCGTGATCGGGGTGCTGGGAATGCCAACACCAAGATCGGTGTAGAGATACAGATTGTCATCACCGCCTAGCGAATCCTGCTTCCAGGCATAGGCAACGCCCAGCTTGGCAGTCGCAGGACCAAAGGTCGTCGAAAGCGATGCGTATGGCTCAAACACATTGGCATCGCCAACTTTGCCATTGGGATAGACGTAATAAAGCAGACCGACATCGGCGGTAAGGCCGCTGGTTACTTCGCCAGTCCAGCCGCCGTAGACGTCCAGTTCCATGTTGCCATAGACTGCGCTGTCTTCCAGATTGGAAGCCCAGGTACCAACATAGAAGCCGCTTGAATGGTTGACGTTGATCGTACCCTGGATCGCAGCGTCACCGCCCGAAAGCGACAGACCGCGGAAGCGGTAGTCGGTGGTCAGGACGACATTACCAGTTACGGTGATTTCGCTGGGAGGAGCGGTTTCCTCATCGGCAAACGCGGGGACAGCGGTCAATCCGCAGCCGATAAGAACAGAAGCGGCAACTAGGCCGCGGATGGACGTAAGCATGTCATTTTCCTTAAGTGACTGGCGCTCGTCCCACCTGCGCTCGGGTTGCTGCTCCTCGCTTTCGGAAGCATTCAGCCTGTGCAAGAGCAGTCCTGCACACAAATGCTGCACCGCACAAGGGAAAATCAGCGGGTTCATTGCGCATCCCGGCAAACTGTGTCCGCCTTGCAACAGGCAGGCACGCAGCTTGTGATCAGTCAGGCGCGGGGCTATAGCGCAGGCAAGCTCCTGAACCGCCATGTTATCATTCATCCGCAAGCTCTTCCGCGCGCCCGAAGCTGGCCCCCGCCCCTCTATTCCCGGCGGACAGCGAATCTATGCAATTGGTGACATCCATGGCCGCCGTGATTTGTTCGCCGCGCTGATCGATGCGATCGAGGCCGACGATGCGCTGCGCGAAACTGCCGAAACAACTGTGATCCTGCTGGGCGATCTGGTTGATCGCGGCCCAGACAGCGCCGGGGTCATCGCACTGGCGCGGGAATGGCATGACCGCCGCGGGGTTCGCTTCCTGACCGGCAATCACGAAGAGATTTTCCTGACCAGTTTTGACGATGCCGAAGTGTTACGGCACTTGCTGCTCTATGGCGGGCGCGAGACGCTGCTCAGCTACCCGATTGATCCGGCCGCTTATTTGCGGGCTGATCTGGCCGAAACGCAGGATCTGATGCGCGCCGCCATTCCGGCTGAGGATATCGCCTTTCTGCGCAGTTTTGAGGATACGATCACGGTTGGCGATTACATGTTCGTCCATGCTGGCATCCGCCCCGGCGTCGCGCTTGAAGATCAGACGCGCAAGGATATGCACTGGATCCGCCAGCCGTTCCTCGATTGCCCGGACAGTTTTGGAAAAGTGGTCGTTCACGGCCACACCATTTCAGCACAGCCACAATTCCGCCATAACCGGATCGGCATCGATACCGGAGCGTACACCACCGGCCGCCTGACAGCGATCGGCCTTGACGGCACCGATCGCTGGCTGCTCCAGGCCAGTGACAATGACGGTGCTATCCGCGCCGGACAAAGGAGTATCCCATGAAGATTGCCATGGTCGGTTCGGGCTATGTCGGCCTTGTCTCGGGTGCGTGCTTTGCCGATTTCGGGCACGATGTGGTCTGTATTGACAAGGATCCGAGCAAAATTGACCGGTTGCAGGCTGGCGTCATGCCGATATTCGAGCCTGGATTGGCCGAACTGGTCGGGGCCAACGCCCGGTCTGGCCGGTTGAGTTTCACCACCGATCTGGCCGAGGGCATCGACGGCGCGAGCGCGATCTTCATCGCGGTCGGAACACCCTCGCGCCGTGGCGATGGTCACGCCGATCTGTCGTTCGTTTATGCTGTAGCTGAAGAAATCGGCCAGCATCTCAAAAACCCGGCAGTGATTGTCACCAAATCGACAGTTCCAGTGGGAACTGGTGACGAGGTGGAGCGGATCCTGTCCGAAGCCGGAATGCCTGCGAATTTTGCAGTTGCCTCCAACCCCGAATTCCTGCGCGAAGGCGCCGCGATCAGTGATTTCAAGCGGCCTGACCGGATCGTGATCGGCAGCGATGATGAATGGGCGCGCGCGGTGATGCGCGAGGTTTACCGTCCGCTGTTCCTGAACCAGGCGCCAATCCTGTTCACCAGTCGGCGCAGTGCAGAGCTGATCAAATACGCCGCCAATGCCTTCCTTGCGACCAAGATCACCTTCATCAACGAGATGGCCGACCTATGCGAAAAAGTTGGCGCGGATGTTCAGGATGTCAGCCGCGGGATCGGGCTGGATGGGCGGATCGGGAGCAAGTTCCTTCATGCTGGCCCCGGCTATGGCGGCAGCTGTTTCCCCAAGGATACGCTGGCTCTGCTCAAGACCGCCGAAGACTATGACAGCCCAGTCCGGATCGTCGAGGCGGTGGTCAAGGCCAATGAAACCCGCAAGCGCGCGATGGGCCGCAAGGTGATCGAGGCGCTGGGCGGAATGGATGAAGCGCGCGGCAAAAAGGTCGCTCTGCTCGGCCTGACCTTCAAACCCAATACCGATGATATGCGCGATGCCCCCAGCCTGGCGATCGCGCTGGCTTTGGCCGATGCCGGAGTGGAAGTGACCGCTTATGACCCGGAGGGCATGGACCTTGCCGCGCCGCTGATGCCAGACGTGCAGATGATGCCGTCGGCTTATGCTGCGGTTGAGGGGGCGGATGCCGTTGCGCTGGTTACCGAATGGGATGCCTTTCGCGCGCTTGATCTGGCCAAGGTCAAGAAGCTGGCCAAGGCACCGGTGCTGGTTGACTTGCGCAACGTCTATAACCCAGCCGAAGTGCGCGCCAAAGGCTTCACCTATTCGAGCATTGGCAGAGGCTAGAGCCAGGTGATCGCGCTTTCTGCATGCGACGCCGTCACCGCCATGCGGGCCGGGGAAATCACGGCAGAGAGCTATGCGCTGGCGTTGCTTGAACGCTGCACTGCTGGAACATATCTCAACGCATTCATCACACTTGAACCTGAAACCGTGCTCGAAGCCGCCCGCGCCGCAGATCGGCATCGCGCCAGTGGGGGCGTGCTGGGATTGCTTCACGGACTGCCGATCCCGGTAAAGGACTGCATCAATACAGCCGACTATCCAACGACTGGCGGAACCAACGCGCTGCGTCATTTTCAGCCCAAAACCGATGCAACTGCAATCACGCTGCTCCGCGCCCAGGGTGCCATCCTGCTCGGCAAGACCAATCTGCATGAGTTGTCACTCGGCTGGACCAGCAACAATTTTGCATTTGGAGCCGCTCGCAATCCTTATGATCCGGCCCGTATCACTGGCGGCAGTTCAGGCGGCACGGCGGCGGCAGTTGCTGCGGGCATGGCGCCGCTGGGGGTAGCCGCAGATACTTCGGGTTCGATCCGGATTCCTGCCGCGCTATGCGGGTTGTTCGGATTTCGTCCGACAACCGGGCGCTATCCGACCCAAGGGGTTATCCCGATTGCCCCGCTTTTCGATCAGATCGGGCCGATTGCCCGGTGCATGGCCGATCTGGCGCTGTTTGATGCGGTGATGACGGGGGATCACCGCAAGATCGAACCTGCCTCGCTCGCAGGTTTGCGAATTGGCGTGGACCGCGACTATTTTTTTGCGAACCTGGACCCGGAAGTCGCACAATCAATCGAAACGGTCATGTCACGCTTGCAAGCCGCTGGCGCGGTTCTGGTAGAGGTCAATATCCCGGGTCTCGCCGAAGCAATCACGTCTACTACCAGCCCGATCTCACGTCATGATGCCGGACCGGCGCTGGTTCAGTATTTGCGCGACCATCAGGTCCCGACCAGCCTTGAAGAAGTATCCTCACAAGTCCTCAGCCCCGATGTTATGCTCGCCTTTGAGAGATTCATGCTGCCCGGCATGCCCCAGGTCGTTACGGAAGCTGAATATGCGGCGGCTTGCAATACAGACAGGCCAGCCCTTCAGCGCTTGATGGCGGCCTGCTTTGCAGAAAATGGCCTTGCAGCGCTGCTGTTTCCGACCACGCTGGTCGCAGCAACGCCGATCGGTGCGGATGAAACCGTGCGGGTCAATGATGCCGATATGTCGTTTGCGACAGCGATAGGCCGCAACATCCTGCCCGGCAGCACGGCAGGTCTACCCGGTTTGGTTATTCCCACCGGCCTTACCGCCTCAACCAAACTGCCACTCAGCATCGAGCTTGATGGGCCCGCAGGCAGTGACCGAGTCTTGCTGGGTATTGGAATGGCAATCGCGGCGATTTTGGATCAGATCACGGCACCCGGATTGCGGCCAATCCGCTAGGTTTTCTGCCTATGACTGGAACATTTCTGTAACTAATTGAATTACCTATTAAATCCCCCTCCCCGTTGGGGAGGGGTTAGGGGTGGGGGAACGAGGCGAGTGGTGCGCGTCTACACCGGCGGCAATACACCCCCACCCCACCTCCCCCTCCAGGGGGAGGGGTTAAGCGACAATATAAAACGGAAAAACTCTAGTTCGAAACCCGGCTGAACAGGTCCTGCAGGGCACTGGCCATCCAGACTTCGTCAACCGCGCTAAATTCAGCCATGTGGGGATCGACGCCCGCCAGCCTATAAGGGCTTCGGTCGATCTGTTCTGCCCCGACATAGGCCAGACCTTCCTTGAGCCAGATTGAGATCGCCACGGTGCGGATGCTGTGTATCTTGAGGACAAAGCGCTTGATCGCGCTGGTCGATCCTTCTTCGGCCAGTTCAAACTCGCCGCGCGCTTCCAGCGCCGAATTGGCCAGCGCGACAAGCCGGGCCAGCATCGGTCCTTCGTTCCGGTCCCAGCGCAGGCGCTCGAACTGGGGGCCATCGACGATCTTCGAGAGCCGATCACATTCGCGCGCGAAATTATCCTGAGGCACATCGATCCTTTGGTGTTGCAAGGCCGGCGATCTGGCCCGTCGCAGCATGGCGAGACGGGTATAGCGGACGAGTCCCTAATACTTTGGCCTTAATCTGCGACCAGCGGCATCCATTTGCCCTTGGTCCGGCTGGTCAGGTGAAACCGCGCGCATCGGTCGCAACGATAGGGTCGCAGCGTTGTCGCGCCGTGCAGCGCAACGCGCGCATCGGCCTCGGACTCGAAATCACGCTTGCGCGCGCAGACGCTGAGCTTGGTACGCATTGCGTGGCCGTGGCCTGCGCAGGCGTCTGGATCAAGCGAGACAATCGGCCAGTGCGCCGTCGCGTTTCAATTTTTGCAGGGCCGCACTCTTGATTTGGCAGACCCGCGCCGCGCCGATGTCGAGGATCTGACCGATTTCATGCAGGTTCATTTCTTCGAAGAAAT
>JANMNP010000059.1:0-29724 GCA_031374105.1 Novosphingobium sp. | reverse complement strand
GCGCGCGATTGACAAGGCGACCAAGGGCGAAGGCGATAATTACGAGGAAGTGCGCTATGAGGGCTATGGCCCTGGCGGCGTCGCCCTGATCGTCGAGGCACTTACGGACAACCGCAACCGCACCGCCACCAACGTCCGCACCGCTTTTTCCAAGAACGGCGGCAATCTGGGCGCATCCGGTGGGGTCAGCCATGGGTTTGAGCGGCTCGGCCTGATCGAATATCCCGGCAAGGTTGGCGATGAGGATACGGTTCTTGAAGCCGCGATCGAAGCTGGCGCAGACGATGTCGAAAGTGACGAGGATGGCCACGCGATCTGGACCGCGATAGAAAACCTCCACCCGGTCGCCCGCGAACTTGAAAAGACACTTGGCGAGGCTGAGGCGGTCAAGCTGGCTTGGAGGCCGGGCCTCAAGGTCGATGTCGGTGAGGCCGATGCCGTAACGCTGTTCAAGCTCATCGACGTGCTGGATGATGATGACGACGTTCAGACCGTTTGGGGGAACTATGAAGTTTCCGACGCGGTGATGGAGAAGCTGGGCTGATCATCATCGGCCTCGATCCGGGCCTCGGCACCACCGGCTGGGGAGTGATCGCCAAACAGGGCAACCGCCTGACCCATATCGCTAACGGACAAGTGAAAACCGATCCCGCTGCGCCCTTGGCGGATCGGCTGGTGGTGCTTGACCGGGAGCTCACCGATGTGATCCTGCACTACCGCCCGGATAGCGGCGCGGTCGAGGAAGTGTTCGTCAACTCCAACCCGCAATCGACCCTGAAACTTGGGCAAGCCCGCGGCGTCTGTCTGCTGGCGCTGGGCCGCGCCGGGCTGCCGGTGGCGGAATATGCCACCCGGCTGGTAAAGAAGGCGATTGTCGGCACGGGGGCAGCGGACAAGGCGCAGGTTCAGGCGATGCTCAAGGTGCTGCTGCCGGGCGTCAAGCTGGCCGGAGCGGACGCGGCTGATGCGCTGGCAGTGGCAATTGCCCATGCGCATATCTGGAGGGGCTAAAGATCCTCGCGCTCCAGTGCTGCCTGATAGCTCCAGCCGGGTGCAGCGGTGCAGCCGCCAGCGCGGATAAAGAGACAGGCGTTGACCGTGCCGTCGTTGGCGCAGCTGACTTTGCGATAGGCCTGCGCACCGCCGGGCCGCGAAGCAAACACCAGCGCATTGGCAGCAGCTGCCAATTCGGGCGCAAGCACGGCATTCTGATCAATCTGAGTGCCGGGCGCAACAAACAGTGGGACGATCCGTGGCAGCAGCGCCGGGACCAGATGCGCGCGCCATTGATTGGGCAGGGCAATCCCGCAAATGGCCGGGTGCTGCGCCGCTTGCACCGCCATCAGTGGGATCGGCGCGCCGCCGCGCAATGATCTGGCCCCGCCAGTCTGGAAATTGGCGGCCATGGACAGCCCCAGCCAGCCCGCGCAAATCAGCACCAGCCATGCTGGGCTCAAAACCTTGCCGCGCTGTTCCAGCAACCGCTGGGCCAGCGTGACCGAGGCAATTGCCGCCAGCAACACGATGACCAGCACCGAAAGCCAGATAAAGCGGTATTCCTTGTGCAGGATCAGGCTGTGAATCAGCAGATTCGCCGCCGCCGCCAAGATCAGCGGGTGATAGCGCTTGCCCGCCAGCACGGCACCTCCCAGAATCAAGACAGCAGCCGGACCAAGGTGAACCAGCAGCAGCCGGATATATTCAAACGGGCCGCTGCTGCCGAACCGCGCGGCGCGCCCGGCATCGATATTCATGGTGAAATTGTTGACGATCCACGCGAATGGTATCTGTCCCGCAGCAATATCGCTTAGCGCGCCGATCATCGCAGCGATCAACCCGCCTGCGATCAACTGCCCCCAGCGCCGCCAATCAAGCTGTAATACCGCCAGCACCAGCACTACTACAAACACCGCATATTGCAGCCGCACCAGTACCCCAAGCCCCAGCAGCAAGCCCGCCGCCCACAGCACCCGCCGCTCAGGTGGCTCGCGCAAAAGCAGGGCAGCGCCCAGTAAAATCAGCGCGGTGGCCAGGCTTTCGGATAGCAGCAAGGTAGAAAATACAACGCTTTCCCCCCAAGTCGCCGCCACAAACAGCGCAACCAGCGCATGCCAGCGCGAGGTTAACCCGCCCAGCAGCCAGGCACCGGGCAGCACGATCAGGCAGCTTGCGATAAAGCTCCACCGGGCCGCCAGCATGGCCGTCAGCGTGTCTGGCGCCAGCGTGTGGCCCAGCCACAAAGGCAGCGAAAGGAACTGCGCGATCAGCCCGTTGCGGATGCCATAGCGGTTTTCCCAAGGGACTATGCCCTGGCCACTCGCCAGCCGATTGCCCTGCTCCAGATATTGCATCAGTTCATCGGCGTGCATGATGTCAAACGGAGCGAAGGCCCGGATCCTGAGCACAATCGCCAGCACCGCGATGGCGGCGATGGCGAGCATCCAATTGCGGCGTTGCTGCGTATCCCCCGGCATGGACCGGGCTGTAACGGGGGTTGGCCCATCTGTCACGGCGCAGCCTAAGGCAACCGGGCCGCCGCTTTTCACTTTCCCCTGAATCCCTAACGTGCCAAAGAACAAAGCATGATCGCCAAGCTCACCGGCATCCTCGATGATTTTGGCCCCGACTGGGCGGTGATCGATGTCGCGGGTGTTGGCTATCTGATCCATTGCTCGGCCCGCACGCTGGATGCGCTGGGGGTTCGGGGGGACCGGGTAACCGCCTATACCCAGCTGCAAGTCAGCGAAAATGACATGCGGCTGATCGGCTTTGCCAGTGCTGGCGAGCGTGAATGGTTCCGGCTTTTGACAGGCGTGCAGGGGGTCGGCAGCAAGATGGCGCTGGCGGTGCTCTCCGCGCTGCCCTCCGACGAATTGCAACGCGCGATTGGCGCAGGAGATGCTGCCATGGTGGCAAGGGCGCAGGGCGTCGGGCCCAAGCTGGCAAGCCGGATCGTCAATGAGCTGAAGGACAAGGTTGGCGGATTGCCGGGCGTTGCGGGCGCGGCAATGGCATCAGCCCCGGCGGGCTCAACTAGTACGGACGCTGTCTCTGCACTGCAGAACCTCGGGTTCAAGCCGAATGTCGCTGCGCTGGCCGTGTCGCGCGCGGCTGAGGAACTTGGTGACGGGGCCGGGCTGGATGCGCTGGTAAGGGTAGCGCTGAAGAGGACGGCGGGGTGAATATATGAAATATCGACAAATCTCTAGGGATATGTATGCTATTCCTATGTCCCAGCTCAACGTCACCATTCCGCCTGCCCTCCGCTCTTGGGTCGATCACCGCGTCGCTGAAGGCCGCTATTCGAGCGCCAGCGATCTGGTGCGTGATCTTCTCCGCCGCGATCAGGAATCCGCCGAAGATGACGCTGAGTGGGTGCGCGCCATGGTAGCCGAGGGGCTTGCCTCAGGAATTTCACCTGAGAAGCCCGAGACCATCATCGACAATATTATTGCCAGACGCCGGGCAAGGCGTGGCTGAAGTCGAATTCTCTAATGCTGCCGAAGCGGACCTGGTTGAGATCGACGAATTCAGCGTCGCCCGATTCGGTGACGACGTAGCCGAAATCTACATGCACGGTTTCGACGCGGCGTTCGTGCGGCTGCGTGACTTTCCCCTTGCCGCTCCGTTGCGGCCGGATTTTGGCGATGACATCCGTTGCCTGGTTCATCGGCAGCATCGAATCCTTTACAAAGTAAGCGGCGATAATGTGCTGATTGCTCGGATCATACATCATGCCCGAGATGCCCGACAGGCGTTGAAGGGGGAGACAGGGTGATGGTTTATTTTTGGGCGTATTTGTTCAGTACAGTTGGTGGGTTGGTGTTGATGGCACCGATCATGAGGTTGATGCATCGCACAAGTGTCCCCTACAATGAAGTGCATCGCTCTGGAGTAGGAAGACCCTTCATTAAGTGGTCCGATGTTTGGGTTGGATGTACAGAGCGGGCAATTGCAACGACACTTTGGATTTGGGTTCCAGCGCATCTGCCGCTCTTTATTGGCGGATGGATCGCTCTGAAAGCAGCTGGAAGTTGGGCAAAGGTATCAGGTCCAGACAGTGGTGCACAGGCACACCACATCGCTCTCGTCGGCAATGCGTTTTCTTTCGTGATTGCCATTTCTGTTGGATACTTCGTTGAACCTCAGTCGCTTGGCTTGCTGCAAAGTCATCCCGAATGACCGATAACCCCCTCCTCACCCCCGCGCGGCATCCCGAAGACCCCGATGCGGCCCTGCGCCCGAAAACGCTGGCCGAATTCGTCGGGCAAGAGGCGGCGCGGGATAATCTTCGCGTGTTTATCGAGGCGGCGAAATCGCGCGGCGAAGCGATGGATCATGTGTTGTTTTTCGGGCCGCCCGGCCTTGGCAAGACCACGCTGGCGCAGATTGTCGCGCGCGAACTGGGGGTGGGATTTCGCGCAACCTCAGGCCCAGTCATCGCCAAATCGGGCGATCTGGCAGCGTTGCTGACCAATCTGGAAGAGGGCGATGTCCTGTTCATTGACGAGATTCACCGGCTCAACCCGGTGATCGAGGAGGTGCTCTATCCGGCGATGGAGGACCGCGCGCTCGATCTGATCATTGGCGAGGGGCCATCGGCGCGCTCGGTGCGGATTGATCTGCCGGCCTTCACCTTGATCGGCGCCACCACCCGGCAGGGCTTGCTTACCACACCGCTGCGCGACCGGTTCGGCATCCCGGTGCGGCTCAATTTCTATACCGTGCCCGAACTGGAACGCGTGGTGACCCGCGCCTCATCACTGCTGGGAATGGCAATCGAGCCTGAGGGCGCGCGAGAGATTGCGCGAAGGGCGCGCGGCACGCCCCGGGTCGCAGGTCGCTTGTTGCGGCGGGTGCGCGATTTTGCGCATGTTGCGGGCGACGGTGTAGTGACACGCGAGATTGCCGATAATGCGCTGACCCGGCTTGAGGTCGACAAGCTGGGCCTTGATGCGATGGACCGGCGTTATCTGACGATGATTGCGGGTATCTACAAGGGCGGTCCGGTGGGGGTTGAGACGCTTGCGGCGGGTCTTTCCGAGCCGCGCGACACGATCGAGGAAGTGATCGAGCCTTATCTGATCCAGCTTGGCCTGGTTGCCCGCACCGCGCGGGGCCGCTGCCTTAACGATCGCGCCTGGCAGCATCTTGGCCTGACCCCGCCCACTGGTGTTCAGGGCGGCAGCCAAACGACGCTGTTTGACGAGGAAGAGTGATTCGCTGCGCCGTTTTGGTCGCAATTGCTCGCTGATCGGTTCCATAACGGGACAACTCCACCCGATGGCCGAATTTAAGCGAGAAAATCGCACCTCAAGGCCGCTGAAACACGGTTAACGCCATTGTAGCCTTAACCTCTCTCTGCGTTTCTGAGCCTACAGGGATGTGCCGACCAATCCAATATGGCCGGGAACGAAGCCCTAAAGTCAAAGAGAGCAGTGCTTATGTCGGTACGGATGGCCCTAGCGAAATTGTCTGCTGTTGCAGCAGGCGGCGCAATTGTTGGCGGTGGAGCGGTGCATGTCGCCGAGGCTCCCGCCGCTCAGGTGCAATACGTCAAGCAAGTGAAGACCGCCTGCGTTGGCGGCGATCACAATGGCAGCGCGCCAGGTTGCGGCAAGGCCCGCCGCCAGATCGTGCGCCGGGCTGAAGCGACTGCACCGCGCAAGGTCAAGCGGATCCGCCGGGTGGTAAGCCGCAGCGTTTCTTGTGCCGCGCCTCAGCAAATGGCGATGGCTATGATGCCCGCCCCCTATATGCCGCCGCTGCCTCCGCAGCCAAGCGGCTCGTCGGGCGGCGGCGTAGCTGTGGTTGGCGGATCGAGCGGCGGCTTTGGCGGCGGCGGGTTCTTCGGCGGGTTCTTCGGCGGCGGCGGCGGTTCGGGCGGGGGCACTGTGGTTGTTACCTCGACCAGCACTGGTTCAACCTCTACTTCAGGCGGCTCCAGCTCAACCTCGGGCGGATCAACCTCAACCGGCGGAAGCTCTTCCAGCACCTCGAGCGGCGGGATCACCAGCTCGACCACCACGGGCGGTGTCTCCACCTCAACAGGGGGTGTCTCGACATCAACGTCTACTTCATCGGGTAACGTCTCGACCTCGTCTGGTAACGTCAGCTCCAGTTCGGGCAACAATTCGACCAGCTCGTCTTCGGGTAACGTCAGCTCCAGCAGCTCGTCGTCCACCTCGGGCAACGTCAGCACTTCGTCGTCGACTTCGGGGAATGTCAGCACCAGCACGTCTTCCAGCTCGTCGACATCGGGCAACGTCACCTCGTCTACCTCGACTTCATCGAGCACCAGCTCGTCGTCATCGACCAGCGGCGGGACCAGCACGTCAACCACTTCTGGCGGCACTGAAGTTCCTGCTCCGCCGATGCTGTTGCTGTTTGGTGCCGCTGCCGCAGCACTGGTTGGCCGCCGCCGCATCGGCAAAGCCAAGGCCTGAATTTCTGGCATTTCCGTAGCGACCACGGAGAATGTCCTAACCTGAAAAACGCGAGCCCCAGCCGGGCGCGCGTTTTTCCATGTCAGCGAGCGGTTCGGACCCAGCCATAGCGCGGATCGGTAAAGTCGATCCGGTCAGCCAGCTCCCAGATGTTGCGATAGCCATAGCCGTACAGGTTGACGAAGGTCTGGATATTGAGCGCCAGTGGCGCGGCTTTGGTCCGCACCGGGGCGAGGTCATTGGTGAAATTGTTGTTGCAGTAGATGTAGATAGGCCGGTTCGGATTTTTGCCGATCACCGCCCTCAGGCTCTCGGTTGTGAAATCGGTGAAAGGCAGATTGACCGCGCCTTCGATATGTCCGCGGGCGAAAGCTGTTTCTGACCGCGCATCCAGCAATAACGCTCCCTTGGCCCGCGCGGCTGCGGCAAAGTCCGCCCAGCCGAGTCTGCGCTCCTCGCGCAGATCGCCCAGCTCTCCCACCAGCCGGGCATAGGCCGGATAATCTATCGCAGGATTATCGGGCGGCGGCGCCTTGGCGAGCGCGGGCGTTGTGGCGAGCAAGGCGAACAGTGCTAAGGCACTGGCGAAGGGCGAGCTTTTGGAGGCGAGGCGAGGCATGGAGTCTCTTCCTTTGAGAATCGTTGGCCGCAGGTTGGTGAGGGACATCTGCACAACACATGAACATGGCGACAGAGCGTTTATCTTGACAGCGCTTATAAGACAAGATAAACGCTCTGAATATTGGAGGCGGTTATGACTAGAATGAAGCAGATCGTGATTGATGTGGATGTGAACCGAGTGATTGAAGCCAATCGAAGTTCGTTCTCAGAGAAAGAAAATGACATTTTGAGGCGACTGCTGCTGGAGCGGGTCAGTCCGGAGATCGCAAGAGTTTCCCAGTTGGACGTCCCGAAGTTCGGATCGCGCAATCGAGGGCACTGGCAAGTCAAATTTGGTGAGGAAGTGGCCAGCGCAAACAGTCTGAAGGATGCTTATTGCAAGCTCATATTGCTTGCATATGAGCGTGACCCTGCGTTTCTGGATCGATTCTCGACGCACAAAGGCAGGATGCGGCGCTATGTAGCGCGTGATCCCAAAGCACTTTATCCCTCATCTCCACACCTTGCCAAGGATCATGCGATCATGCTTGTTCCCGGGTGGTACTTGGACGGTAACCTGTCGGAAACTCAGGTCAGTGCGCGCATTAGGGCTGCCGCGCGCGAAGCGGGTTTCGCCTATGGCCACACCGTCTGGATCAAGAACGGTGGCCGGACTATCTGAATGCTAATTCCGTTCAGGTAACCGCAGCAGATCTTGACTTGCGCAAGCCAGTTCAGAAAACACCTAAATGGCCCACTCTAAGCCGCCAGCTTCCTCAGCACGTAATGCAGGATACCGCCGTTCATGAAGTATTCGACTTCATTGGCAGTATCGATCCGGCACAGCGCGGTGAAGCTGAAGCTGGAACCATCGGCCCGCGTCACCGATACGCTCACATCCTGCTGCGGTTTCAGCGCCGCAACTCCGGTGATGGTGAAGCTATCATCGCCGTTCAGCCCCAAGCTGGCTCGAGTGTCGCCATCCTTGAACTGGAGCGGCAGCACCCCCATCCCGACCAGATTGCTCCGGTGGATGCGTTCAAAGCTCTCGACGATCACTGCCCGCACGCCCAGCAGATTGGTGCCCTTGGCAGCCCAGTCACGGCTGGAGCCGGTGCCATATTCCTTGCCCGCGACCACCACCAGCGGCGTGCCATCGGCCTTATGCGCCATCGCCGCGTCATAGATCGACATGGTTTCGCCGTTGTAGACGCTCATCCCGCCTTCGATGCCGGGGACCATTTCGTTCTTGATCCGGATATTGGCGAAGGTGCCGCGCATCATCACATCGTGATGGCCGCGCCGCGCGCCGTATGAGTTAAAGTCTGCCCGGGCGACCTGATGTTCCATCAGCCACTTGCCTGCGGGCGAATCCGCCTTGATCGAGCCAGCTGGAGATATGTGATCGGTGGTGATCGAATCTCCCAGAATCGCCAGCGGCCTCGCCTCGATGATGTCGCTAACCGGGGCAGGGGTCATGCTCATCCCCTCAAAATAGGGCGGGTTGGCGATATAGGTGCTGCCCGCGCGCCAGCTGTAGGTTTCGCTGCCGGTAACGTCGATCGCCTGCCAATGGGCATCGCCCTTGTAGACCTGCGCATAGCGGGCCTGAAACATGGCGCGATCAACGCAAAGCGCGATTGTCGCGGCAATCTCGTCGTTGCTTGGCCAGATATCGCGCAGATAAACCGCGTCGCCCGCCGTGCTGGTGCCAATCGGGGTGGTGGTGAAATCCTCGATCACCGTGCCTTTGAGGGCATAGGCAACCACCAGTGGTGGGCTGGCGAGGAAGTTGGCGCGGACATCCGGCGAGACCCGGCCTTCGAAGTTGCGGTTGCCCGAAATGACCGAGGCAGCGACGATATTGTTGCCATTGATCGCGGCGCTGATCGGTTCCGCCAAAGGCCCGGAGTTGCCGATGCAAGTGGTGCAGCCATAGCCGACCAGATTGAAGCCGATCGCATCAAGGTCGCTCTGCAGACCCGCCTTGACCAGATAATCGGTGACCACCTGTGATCCCGGTGCCAGCGAGGTTTTGACCCACGGCTTGGGCTTCAGGCCCAGTGCATTGGCCTTTTTCGCAACCAGCCCGGCAGCGACCATCACGCCGGGGTTGGAAGTGTTGGTGCAGCTGGTGATAGCCGCGATCACCACATCGCCGTCGCCGATGTCGAAGGGCTTGCCCTCCACTGCAACGCGCGACTGCGCCTTGTTGTAAGTGCTGACGAGATCGGCGTTGAACACATCATCAACCTCGGTCAGCGCAACCTTGTCCTGCGGGCGCTTTGGCCCGGCGAGCGAGGGGACGATACTGCCCATGTCGAGGCTGAGCGTATCGGTGAAGATCGGATCGGGTGCAGTGGCATCGATCCACAGCCCTTGCTCCTTGGCATAGGCTTCAACCAGCGCGATCTGATCGTCCTCGCGGCCGGTCAGGCGCAGATATTCCAGTGTCTTGTCATCAATCCCGAAGAAGCCGCAGGTCGCGCCATATTCCGGGGCCATATTGGCCAGCGTTGCGCGGTCAGCCAGGCTCAGCGAGGCTAGGCCCGGTCCGTAATATTCGACAAACCGCCCGACTACGCCCTTGGCGCGGAGCATCTGGGTCGCGGTCAGCACCAGATCGGTGGCGGTCACGCCTTCAGCCAGTTTGCCGGTCAGCTTGAAGCCGACCACTTCGGGCACCAGCATCGAGACCGGCTGGCCCAGCATCGCAGCCTCCGCCTCAATCCCGCCAACGCCCCAGCCCAGCACGCCAAGCCCGTTGATCATGGTGGTGTGACTGTCTGTCCCGACGCAAGTATCAGGATAGGCAATCAGATCGCCGTTCTGATCCTTCGAAGTCCACACAGTTTGCGCGATGTTCTCCAGATTGACCTGATGGCAGATGCCGGTGCCGGGAGGGACTGCCTTGAAATTGGCGAGGCTTTTCGAGCCCCATTTGAGGAAGTCATAGCGCTCCATATTGCGCTGATACTCGATCTCTACGTTTTGTTCGAACGCCTTGGGATGGCCAAACTCGTCGACCATCACCGAGTGATCGATCACCAGATGAACCGGAACCAGCGGGTTGATCTTCGAGGTATCGCCGCCCAGCTTGGCAATCGCATCGCGCATCGCGGCAAGATCGACCACGCAAGGCACCCCGGTGAAATCCTGCAGCAGCACGCGGCCCGGGCGGTACTGAATCTCGGCTCCCGTTACCGGGTTGTTCTGCCAATCGGCCAGCGCCTGAATATCGTCCACCGACACCGTGAAGCCTCCATCTTCAAAGCGAAGCAGATTTTCCAGCAGCACCTTCATCGAGAAGGGCAGGCGGCTGACATCGCCGATCGTGGCCGCTGCCTTCCTGAGCGAGTAATAGGAAAATTCGCGGGCGCCAACCGTCATGGTGCTGCGGGTGCCGAGTGTATCCTGTCCAACCTGGGTCATATGCGCTGTTCTCCTGTAGCTGGAAGGCTGTGTCTGGGCTGGCCGATGCGCGTTCAGGCGCGGCGCGTCAAGGGGCTGATCCGCCCGTCGTCCTCCGCTCGGCCGGGGACCGCTGACCACATCATTCAGAGGTCGCACGATGAGGCCAGCGGTCCCGGATCAAGTCCGGGACGACGGCTTACAGGGCCGTCTGCTCGGTCCGGCGGGGGGCGGCGATCCAGCAAGCAGCGATGATCAGGATTACGCCCAGCACCGTCGCCACGGTTACTGCCTCGCCAAACCACCACCAACCGACCAGCGCTCCCCAGACAAAAGCGGTATATTCGATTGGCAACAGCACCTGAGCTTCGGCCCGTGCATAGGCCCAACTCAGGAACATCAGCGAGATAACGGTCAGCGCGGAGCTGCCGATCAATTTGCGCAAGACTTCTGGTGCGGGCAGAACCAGCAACCATGGCGCAGCGATGCTCAGATAGCTGGCGACGAAAAAGGTCTGAAAAAAGGCGATTTCGCGCGGCCCTGCAACTTGCGCCTGTTGCCGCTGGAGGATGATGTTCCAGGCATAAAGGACGGCGGAAAACAGAATGGAGGCTATGCCCCAGCCCATTTCGGGGGTGAAGGCGCTGTCCCCGATCCGTGCGCCTGCGATCACCAGAACCCCGGCAAACCCCAGCAATGAGGCGAAGACTGCCTTGCGCTGGATGCGCTCGCCCAGCATGACTGCGGCCAGATAGAGCGCGATCAGCGGGGCGATAAAAGAAATCGCGATCGCCTCTGCGATGGGCAAGCGGACCAGCCCCCAGAAGAAACTGCTGGCCATAACGGCACTCACTGCGGCGCGAAGGGCGTGAACTTTGAGCGCCGTCCGCCCCGGCCAGCGGCCCCCGGCCAGCCGCCACACCGGCAACATCATCAAAGCCCCAAATGCGGAGCGGATCAGCATGGCGCTGTAGACTCCCACTGCCAGCGAGGCGCTTTTCATCAGCCCATCCATCAGGCTGAAAGTGAATATGCCCGTTGCGGCGGCGAGAAACGGCATGATCGGATGAGAACGGAACATCCTTTAGGCCTTAGGGTTCTTGCTGAGCCGCGTCACCAGCTTAGGTAATTCAGCATCGCGAAAGCTCAGGTGCTTGAAGGCAACGAGCGAAACAGGCACAATGATGGTTGAACATCGGCGATAGCCGAATTGGAGATATAGAGTTGGATAGGATAACAAGCGGCAAGAGTGGCTCGATGTTTGTGGCTGGCCAGGCGTTGACCATCAGTGCTTTGGCATTGGGTGTGCTGACTTTTGGTGCCGTTCGGTCTGAAGCGAAGGCTGCCGCCCCTGTTCCGATCAGCATTCTGCCTTCGCCGCTGCCTAGCGTGCCCGCGCCCAATACAAGCCCCGCTATTCCGGAAGACAGACCAGCCATTCCATTTGAGCAGCAGGTTGTTCCATGGTCGGCGGCCGATGCCCGCGTCTTACTGGGCGTGATCGAAGGACTTGAAGCCGAGGGGCTGATCCCCGCAGATTATCAGCCGGACGCATTGCGCGCCGCAATAGCTATCGGCGATGGTGTAGCTCTTGATGAGCAGGCCGGCCGCTCGTTCAACTGGCTGGCCGAAGATATGCGCGATGGACGGACCCGGATGGAATCGCGGGTCCAGTGGTTCGCGGTCGATCAGGATGTTGAGCAGGATACCAATGCAGCTTTGATGGCTCGCGCGCTGGATAGTCACGATGTAGCGGGCGTGATTGCCGGGCTTGCGCCGACCAACCCGGATTACGCTGCGCTGAAGGCGACATTGGCTGCGACGCCAAGGGCGGACAAGAAGACGCGCAACTTGATCCGCGTCAACATGGACCGCTGGCGCTGGCTCTCGCGTGAGATGGGGCCTTTTTACCTCATTACCAATGTGCCTGAATTCCAGTTGCGGCTGACGGTGCGGAACGAGATCATCCGCAGCTATCGGACTATCGTTGGCAAGCCGGGTAAAACCGCGACGCCGCAGCTGGCAGAAGTGGTGGAGGGGGTGATCTTCAACCCGACCTGGACGGTGCCGCAATCGATCGTCAAGGGTGAAGGGTTAGGGGCAAGGCTGCTTCGCAACCCGGCGCAGGCACGACGTGAGAATTACAAGGTCACCCAATCTGCCGACGGCACCATCACCGTGGTGCAACAGCCCGGTCCGGGGAATTCGCTGGGACTAATGAAGCTTCACATGCCCAATCCACATGCGATTTTCGTTCACGACACGCCTTCGCGCAGGTTGTTCGGCCTTGAATCCCGCGCGCTAAGCCATGGCTGCATTCGCACCGAACGGGCGACTGAGCTTGCCATGACCATGGCGATTCTGGGCGCGGGGATGACGCCTGAAGAAGGGATCGCACATTCGACCTCAGGCATATATACTCTTGTGCCGATGACAAAGACCTTCCCGGTTTACATCACCTACTTCACTATGGCGACCGACGTTACCGGGCGGATGCGCGCGTTTGGCGATATCTATCAACGCGATGCACCTGTGCTGGCCAGCTTTGCTGCTGCGCGCAAACTTCAGGATGGACAGCGGACCAGCAAGGAAGAAGTAATCAAGCTGGATAATCCAGTGTGATTCACCTCGTCCCAGGTCAAGCCGGGGACAACGCGATAATCAAACCTCGATCCGATCGGCGAAGAGCAGCCGCCCGCCCGAAAGATGCAACAGCGCCTCGTTGAACTGGTCTGGTGCCATGGCAAAGCAGCCTTCGCTGCGCCCGAGCTTGCCCTGACGGGCAATCATTCCTGGTGCAGCGTACCAGGCTGGATGCATGACGATTGCGCGTTCCAATGCGCGCGAATTGTCCTGATCGAGGCCAAGCAGCCGGATTGAGGTGCCATATTTACCGGAATACCATTCGGCCGTCATGTATGCCCCGCGCGACGTTGCTTCGGAACCCAGCGTATTGGAAAAATTCTGCAGGAAGCCGCTATGTTCGGGATCAGAACCGCGGCCATGTGCTACATAGAATGAGCGGATCGTGCCACTTTCCATATTGGCGAAATGCAGCCGCGGCAGGGTGGAAGGCCGGGCGAAATCTGCGATGCCGACAATATCGCGGCGCCACAATACGCTGCCAGCGCGCTCCATATGACGCTTGGCAATTTCGAGCACACGCCGATCATAGGCCGGATCGGGAATAATCTCAGTCGGGAGCGCGGGCTCGGGCGGCGGTGCAGGTTCAGCCGGATGAACCAACACGGGCTCCAGCCCGAACGCCTTGTCGAACGCGTCAGGCAATGACTGGGCTAGCGCGCGCAACGGTAGCGCGAGCGCAGCGCCCGTAGCCAATCCGCCTGTCAAGATTTCACGCCGTTTCATCAGCCCCACCCTAGACCCCTGTGGATAACCAATTGCTGAACGCGCCGCTAGCGCAAATCGGCAGAAACGCGTGCATTTGCGCCGAGCCGTTCCAGACTGTCACCGTCGACGCGCATTCCAGTCCATCCATCCATCAGCCGCGCCCCAAGCTTCTGGTAAAATCCGATCGCAGGTTGGTTCCAATCGAGCACCGACCATTCAAGCCGCGCACAGCCCCGTCCGACCGCCAAAGCGGCGAGCTTTTCTAGCAGCGCCTTGCCTAGTCCCGAGCCGCGCGCCTCCGGCTTTACGAACAGATCTTCCAGATAAATCCCGGGCAATCCCTCAAACGTCGAAAAATTGTGAAAGAACAGCGCAAAACCCTGCGCTGTGCCGTCCAATTCACCGATCAACACCTCGGCATAGGGCCGACTTCCGAATAGTTTTTCGCCCAGCACCGCCTCGTCAAAGCGGACTTCATGGCTGAGCTTTTCATAAGCCGCCAGCGCGCAGATAAGCTCACCGATAAGCGTCAGATCGGCGGGCGTAGCGGTACGGATAGCAATGGTCATCGCTCGGCCCCTTAACCATCAACGGACCCGGCGGCAAATGTGTCAATCGCCGCCGATGGTCATCTGGTCCCCATGGAGTTCGACCCGGCCAAGGCGGCTTAGCACGGTTTGGCCCAGCAAATTGGTTTTGAGCCCTTCGAGAACAATAACTTCGACATTTCGAAACTCCTGGCCCGCGACGATCAACTCGTCGATCTCGTAGGCTGCACCGCTTCCGGTGCCTGCAGCGGTTTCCATCATCGGCTGGAAGTTGTCTGGATTGACTTGAATTCCAAGCCTTTCGGCCTCTTCGACCGATATTGCGACTACGTCTGCGCCAGTGTCTACCAGAAAGCGGGTGTCTTGGCCGTTTACCTGTGCGTTCAGACGGAACTGGCCGGAATTGTCACGGTTTATCACCAATGCGCCTGCTTCGGTTATCGTTTGCGCAGATTCAGTGGGCTGGTTGGCTGCCAATATCGCCGCTTTCTGAGCCGCGCCGCCATCGTCTGCGGTACCCAGCAGCGCGCCAGTTCCCAGTGCCATGGCGGCCATGACCATTATCGCGAAGGTTACGAGAGCAAGAAGTCGCGCCATCGCACCTACTTAGGCCAAGGATGTTACCGATTCGCCAATGCTCAGCGCAATTAAGCAGCCACAGAAATCCCGGCCTCAATCTCGGCCGCCTTGGCCTCAACCAGCGCAACGATGTGTTCGAGCATATCCTCGCTTTGGACATGGTGGTCAGTGACGCCCGAAAGATAGACCATATGCTTGCCATTACCGCCGCCGGTCAGGCCGACATCGGTTTCGCGCGCTTCGCCCGGACCGTTGACGACGCAGCCTAGCACCGAAAGCGATAGCGGCGTCTTGATGTGACTGAGCCTGGCCTCGAGCGCCTGCACGGTGCGGATCACATCGAAGCCCTGGCGGGCGCAGCTTGGGCAAGAAACTACACGGACTCCGCGGGTGCGCAGGCCGAGCGATTTGAGAATTTCAAAGCCGACCCGCACTTCTTCCTCAGGCTCAGCGGAGAGCGAGACGCGGATCGTATCGCCGATCCCGGCCCACAGCATATTGCCCATACCGATCGCGCTTTTGACCGTTCCGCCGATAAGCCCGCCCGCCTCGGTAATCCCTAAATGGAGCGGGCAGTCGGTTGCATCGGCAAGTTGCATGTAGGCCGCCACCGCCAGAAACACGTCGCTGGCCTTCACCGCAACCTTGTATTCGTGAAAATCATGGTCTTGCAACAGCTTGATATGATCGAGCGCGGATTCAACCAGCGCCTCGGGGCAAGGCTCGCCATACTTCTCGAGCAAATCCTTCTCAAGGCTGCCGCCATTAACCCCGATCCGGATCGCGCAGCCATTGGCTTTCGCCGCGCGGACCACCTCGGCGACGCGCTCGCTACTGCCGATATTGCCGGGATTGATCCGCAGACACGCCGCGCCCGCATCCGCTGCCTCGAGGGCGCGCTTATAGTGGAAATGAATGTCGGCAATGATCGGAATGCGCGCTGCGCGAACGATCTGTTTCAATGCCGCAGTGCTTTCGACATCGGGGCAGGAGACACGGATGAGATCGGCCCCGGCATCCTCGCACCGCCGAATCTGGTTGAGCGTAGCCACCGGATCGCTGGTCAGCGTGTTGGTCATGGTCTGGACGGTAATCGGCGCGTCGCCGCCTACTGGCACAGCGCCGACCATGATCTGGCGGGATTGGCGGCGCGCAATATCGCGCCAAGGTCTGATGGAGGACATGAATGGCCTCTTAGGGCATGGACCGGATCAGGCAAAGCCCGATCGAGGCGCAAATCCTATGCGCGACGTATTATAGCCGCAATTGGCACGCTAGGGGCGGCAACCGGGTCTGGTTCAATCAGGCCAAGCAACAGTTGCTGTGCGGCAACAACTGGCATCGGGTGGCTGAACAGATAGCCCTGTGCGAATTGCACTGAAAGCTCGGCCAGGGTGCTGCGTTCGGCTTCGGTTTCGACGCCCTCGGCCACAAGGCTGCACCCAATAGCATGCGCAAAATGGACCAAAGCATGGGCCAAGGCTTTGCGCGCAGGATCGCTCTCGATGTCGCGGGTCAGGCTCATGTCGAGTTTGAGGATATCGGGCTGGAGATCGACGAGATGGCGCAGCCCGGCATAGCCAGCACCAACATCGTCTATCGCAATCCGGGCATAACGGCGCAGCGGCTGCAGCGCGGCGCGCAACAGTTCATAGTCGCTGACCTGGTCATGCTCGGTCACTTCGATCACCAGCCGCCCGGGAGGAATCGCTTCAATCAGACTCTCCAGCGTGCCAGACATCACAGTGTCGGGAGAGACGTTGATTGCAAGATAGCACGGCTCCGGAACGTACCGCAGCGTCTGAAGGGCGCTGCGTACTGCCATTAACTCCAGCTCGACAGCCATGCCCACTTCGCCAGCTTCGGCGAACCAGCGATCCGGGCCTCGCTCGTTGCAGTCAGAAAACCGCGCGAGGCATTCCACGCCGATCGGCGTTCCGGTTTGCAGATCATGGATCGGCTGATGCAAGATAGTGATGCCTTCGCCTGCGAGTACTTGCCCGATCCTGCCTGAAACTACTGCGCGCTGCTGGTTTTCGGACAGATCGTCTTCGATTAGCTTTGCGGCGAGTTCGGCGAAAGCCCGCAACGTGCCCATGTCACGCTCTGTAAGCGTCCAGTCAGGCTGGCGGCTGACGCAGCAAAAAGTGCCATAGATACTGCCGTCGCTAAGCCTTAGCGGGACATTAAGGTGCGAGCCGACAGGCAAGCCCAGAGTGATTGGCAGGGGCCGAGCCGCCTCATGCTGACTGGCATCGTGCATCAGCGCGGGCAAAGCCCCGTCCAGAACCAGTTGGCACAGGGTCTCCTCAAGCGGTTCTGCATCACCCACCGAAACCGGAACCGGGCAATCAGCCCGCAGATGCGTGAACTCGCGTTTACCTTCGGCAATGCGCGAGGCAAAAGCGATCTCCATCCCCAGATGGTGACGCACTGCATCAAGAATCCGGTCGATCGGATCGTGCGCGTCCGTTGCCGGATTGGCCAGATCGGCTTGAAGATAGGGACTGAGCGGGCTGACAGCGGGATGAACCATCCACTGTAGATAGGCCGGGCAGACTAATAGTGCGTTAAAGAGACGCACCGGGCAGGGGCAGGATTTTGGCGAACAGGAATTCCGCGTCGAGTTGCGCCCCGACCTTAAAAGTGACGTCGGCGACCTTTTCAAAGCCATAGCGCCGATAGAATCGCTGCGCGTCCAGATTGCCGCTGAACACCGAAATCTGGACCTCGTCAGCCCCGCGGGTGGCAAACTCTGCCATGGCCCAGTCCATCAGCGCACCGCCGATCCCCATGCCCGTGGCCTCCGCCAAGGCATAGAGCTGCTTGAGTTCGAGGACATTGCGACCCCGAGAGAATTTGGGAAAGCTGCAACTCAGTCCAAGCTTGCAGTAAGCGAGCAGCTTCCCGTCGCGTTCCGCCAGCTGGTAGAGCCGGTCCGGATTGGCGAGCTCTGCGGCAATCACCGGTTCAGCATAGCTTGCGGACAGAAAGGCGCCAAGATCAGCGGCGCTGTACATACTGCCGAATTTCGCCACGAAGCTGTCGGTGCCAAGGCGCGAGAGCGCAGGGATGTCAGAGGCGGTGGCGCTGCGCAGGATCAGTTTGCTCATAGGGTTCTCGTCATACAGATGCTGAAATCATCGGCAACCTATGCGCCGCATGGATGGCATTCGGCAAAGCCATTGGCTTCGTAGAGGCGGCGTGCGGCAAGGAAAGGCGCGGGCTGCCCGTTCGGTATGGCGTGGATGCATTCCGCCGGTGACCACTTGTGCATCTCGTCCAGATGCAACCACAGCAGAGCAGCGATCTGCGCGCCCGACAGATCGTCCTCGACAATTTTCAGACCTTTGACCATCATCCTCACCTGCTATGGCACAGGCAGGTTGGCAAGGGGGATGTGTGAACAGGCACTACGGGATGGATTGGCTGCGGATCGGAGCCTTCGGGCTGTTGATTTTTTACCACGTGGGCATGTTCTTTGTTCCTTGGGACTGGCACGTCAAAACGGCTGCCCCAGCCGACTGGGTGGCAATTCCGATGCGAGCAAGCAATGCGTGGCGGTTACCGTTGCTGTTCGTTGTCTCGGGCTATGCCTCGGCAGCGTTACTTGCCCGATCGAGCGGGGCCGGGGGGGTATTCCTGCGTGACCGAACCGCGCGGCTGATGATCCCTACTCTTTTCGCGATGGTCACTTTCATCGTTCCTCAACCGTGGGTCGAGCTACAGTTCAAGCATGGCTATACGGCCGGTCTTGGATACTTCTGGTTTCACGACTATTTTAGCTTCAGCGAGATAGCGGGGATTGTAGTGCCAACCTGGCAACACCTGTGGTTTGTTGTCTATCTTTGGGCCTATACCATCGCGCTGGTGGCATTGCGGTGGATCATTTCGCCGCATTGGCGTGAGTGGTTGGTGGCGAAGGCCGGGCTGGTGCTTTCGGGTGGCTGGGTGATCGCGGCACCAATCATCCTGATATTGGCAAGGCTTGCCGAATTCTGGCCGGGCTCTGAGGAAACCCATGCCTTGCTAGATGACGGGCCAGCGCATCTGCTGTATTTCCCAATGCTGCTGTTCGGTGTGCTGTTGCGACAATCGGCGCCAGTATGGGCCGCAATCCGCGCTTGGTGGAAGATTGCTGCGGCGCTCGCACTTGCTGGCTATGCGACTGTCACGATGGTCGAATTAATCTATCCCGGCAGTCTGGTTCCGCCATTCGCTTGGCAGGTGGCCTTTGCAGCTGGACATACTGCCCTAACCTGGTGTGCGATAATCGCCGCTATCGGAGTGGCGGACCGATACTGGAATGTCGACAAGCCGTTGCGGGCAACTCTGACCGAGGCGGTGTTTCCATTCTATATCATCCATCAGACGATTATCGTTGTTCTGGGCTGGTATCTGCTTCTCCTCCACCTTCATCCTGTCATTGAATTTGCCTTGCTGGTGCTCACAACGGTGGCTGGCTGTTGGCTGTTTTATCGGATCGGGCGGGAAATACCGATATTCCGAGTCTTGATTGGACTGCGCCCAAAATCAGCCTCAGCAGATCGGGCGCTGCCGTCATCTAATCCTATCCTGCCGTAATTGACTCTGCAGCATATCCGGAATAGCCAATCGCAACTTGGTGCCGGCCTTTTTTGGGGTCGCCCGACTCCGAGTGATTAGCCAGCCGCGCAGATTGTCTGCCTGCGCTGGTCACACAGGAGGAATGTTCAATGTTTACACTACGTCGCGCGGCCTTGTTGGCTGCTTCACTTTCGCTTGCATTCGCCATGCCAGCAGTTGCTCAGGACGATCCATTCGTGGGCGGAGACTACGTGGAAGTGACCGGGGTCTCGGTCGATGATGGTCACTATCTTGATTATGCCACCTTCCTGGCCGGCTATTACCGCTCGCAGGAACAATATGCGGTGTCACAGGGCTGGCAAACCAGCTGGGAACTTCTGGCCAACGTCCACAAGCGCAAGGGTGAGCCCGATCTCTACCTGATCCGCCGTTACAAGAGCTTGCCCGATGGCGCAGAGGGTGATCGTCGTTCCGCGAATATTCGCGATCATGTCAAGCAGAGCGATGCGCAGATGCAGGCTGCATCGGGTGATCGGGCGAAGTTTCGCCATGTTGACGCCACGCAATTGCTGCAAGTGATGACTTTCCGCAAGTAGCACTCAGATCTGATACGCAGGAGGCGGCTCAGCTGGCTCCTGCGTATTTGTCCGCCTTGCGCTTACCCATTCGCATCCCGCCTTCCAGCCGCGCTCGCAGCTGTGTGTAATAGGCGTCTAGGAATGCGCGCTCATCGCCTGTGCCGGGGTTCCATCCGATCTTGCGGCAGATTGCCTCGGATACGGCGGTCAGGGCTTCTGGGCGATCTTCGCGCAGCACCCGCTCCAGAGTCTGCAGCTCAAATTCGCCGTAGATAGCCAGCTCCGCCTCGCCAAACCGGTATGCGGTGCCGGTCGCAGTGCTGGTCCCGCGCGCGGCCTGCCCCAGACTCATCGCCGCCTCCAGCTTGCGCTTCGGTGCTTCCAGTACCCAGCTTCCCGCGATCAGATCACCAGCACGCAGCCTGTCGCGGTTGAAAAAGGGGAACAGCGCGAAGACCATGAACCAGGCCGTTGCGCCCAGCATAACCGGGCCCATGTCAGGGCCTTCCTGGCTCGCCCCCATCAACAATACGGCGGGCAGGAACAGCTCGATATCGCGCAGAAGGTTGCGCGCTATGACCATTTCGGCAGACAGCCGCGCGCCATCTCGCGCTGCTATGCGGATGCCAACCAACCGTTTGCCCGGCGTTGCCCCGCGCGGACCCAGCTCGAAAAACAGGAAGTAAGCGTTGCGGAACAGGAACATCGCTGCGACCCACAGAATGAACAGGAAATCCAGCGCATGGCGGGCTGCGCCCTTGGCCTGCTCAACCTCAAAGCCCAGCTTCGCCGTTCCTCCTGCCAGCAGCGCAATGCCAACGCTTGCCAGGATCATCGTCAGGACGATCAGCATCAGATCGAGCATCAACGCGCCGAACCGCGCTCCCCGGCTGGCGAGAATTACCGGCAGGGCTATCCCCTCGGGCGTAATCATAACGCGATGGCGGTCGGAGGGTGATTGGCGGATCGCAGCGCTCACCCTCCATCACTCCTGTCCAAACTGCGCCGAAACACGAAAAAATAGGCCAGCCAGAACACCAGCATGAAACTTCCGACCGCCAGCCTGCCGAAGCTGTTGTCGATCAGCTGACGGGCAAAGCCTTCAAGGATTGCTGCTGCTACCAGCATCAGCACCACGCCTGCCATCACCAGCGAGGCGCGTTGCCCGGCGGCGGCAGCTGAGGCGAGCACTGATTGTTCACCGGGAAAGGCGATCGAGAGTCCGATATGCAAGCCCGCCGCGCCCGCCAGCAGTATCGCGAACAGCTCAGTCGTGCCGTGGACCGATAGCCAGGCGGCAAACTCTAGCGTCAGACCCTGCCCATTATAAAGCCACAGCATCACCCCAAGCATCGCGGTATTCTGGACCAGCAGCAACAACGACGGAATCCCAAAGGCAAAGCCCAGCGCGAAAGCCAGGATCGCAATCTGCGCATTGTGGCTGAACAGATAGGCCGCAAACGCCGAAAGACTCTCCTGTGCGCCGTTGCCAAACAGCGTGCCATGCAGCACCTCACGGCTGGCCCCCGGCACCCTGGCATCGGCCAAATCCGCAGGAACCAGCGTGAAATACCATTCAGGATCGCTGGCGACGAGCAGCCAACCAACCACAGTTCCGGCCACCATAACCGCCAGCGCTATCAATATATCGACCCAGATCTCGCGCACCGCGCGGCTCCAGTCTCCGCCCACAAAGCGCCGGAACCAACCCAGCAGCCCAACGCGGGGTCCATAAACCAGAAACCATGCGCGCTGCACCAGCCCTTCGAGATAGGCCAGCGTGGCGGCATCGAGCGAGGTTTCGCGCGCTACCGACAGGCTGGAGGCAACGGTGCGGTAGAGTACGGGCAACGCCAGCACATCCGCGTCCGACAGCTTGCGCAGGCGCCCTGCCTCCATCCGCAGGACGATCGCTTCTAGCTGCTGCCAATCGCCCTCGCGCTGTTGGCGGAATCGGTCAGACCGCAGCGCAGCGGCCTCGATCGCGACTTCTTGAGCGGTGGCTTTGTCGCCGAACAGGCCAAAGATTGCCATCAGCCAGCCCCTCTCATCCGATTGATCCCTTGCGCTTGATCCTAAGGTAAGCGTCGATCACACGCGGCCCGACCTTGTCATAGGAGGCCTCGATCACATCGACGCCAAGCCCGCGCAGCTTGCCCAGCACCAGCGCGCGCTGGCGCAGCAAGCTATTGGCCGTAACAGCCATCGCCAGCGCCTGCATATCGGCAGGTGGAGCGGTGGAGATCGAACCCAGCTCCTCATCCGACAGCGTCACAAACAACACCAGATGCCGTTTCACCAGCCGCCCGATGCTCTCGATCATCAGCTCGGCGCTGGTCGGATCGGTAAAATCGGAGAAAACCACGATCAGTGAGCGGCGTTGAAGCCGCCCCGCCAGCGTTGCCAGCGCAAGGGTGAAATTGGGCTCCTGCGCGTGGTAATCGAGGGTTGCGGCAGCTGATTGCAGCCTGTGAAACGCCCGCGCATCGGCAACAAATGACGTGGCCAGCTCTGGCCTTGCGGCAAAGCCGAACAGCGCCACCCGGTCACCGCTTTTGAGCGCTACATAGGCAGCGGTAAGCGCGGCAGAAACCGCACGGTCGATCCGGGGTTGCCCGCCCACCGGCTCGCACATCGCCTGACCGCAATCGAAGGCGAAGACAATCTGGTTGTTGCGCTCGCTTTCATATTCCTTGGCATAGAGGTGCGAATGGCGGGCGCTGGCTTTCCAGTCGATCCGGCGACGGTCCATGCCTGCCTGATATTCGGCCAGCGCTTCAAACTGGGTGCCTTCGCCGCGCATTCGCCGGGCGATCAGGCCAAACTGCGAATCGCGCAAGAACGCCTGAAATGTGGGTGAACGCAGCGCCGAGATATTGGGGGTAACCCGCACGCTGGCTGCAACAGCGCGTGACATCTGCCGCGCGCCAAGCCCAAGCGGCCCGCTCCAGCGCAGCCACACCCGCTCGACCGCGCCGGTCCCGCGCCGGTTTGGGCGATAGGCCAGTGCGCCTGCCCACTCCTCGCCATCTGGAGCGAGCGCAAAGCTGCCGCTTCCGCCGTCCAGCAGCCGCGCATCGGTGGCGAGCGAGGCGTTGACATCGCGGCGCATCCCCCGGCTGAACGCGGCTTTGGCCCGGAACCAGCTGTCGGCGCCAATTTCGGCTTCGGGCGGCATGGTCAGCGCCAGATCGGTTACCTTACCAGCCAGCAGCGCGTCGACCAGCACCAGCGTCAGCAGCGCGCCGCCCAGCGCGGGTGCGACGATCCACGCCCCCGGTGCCAGCGCGCCGATCAGCAGCGCAACAGGTGCCGCTGCGGCAATCAGCAGCGCCGCGCGGGCAGTTGGGACGAAGGAGGTGCGCGCCATCAGTTTAGCGCGGTGCCTCGGTCTGATCGACCAGATCGGCGACCAATGCCTCAACCTGCTTGCCCTCGATCTCGGCCGCTGGGCTCAGGAGCAAGCGGTGGCGCAACACCGAGGTGGCGAGTGCTTTCACATCATCGGGCAGCACATAATCGCGCCCGTCAAGTGCGGCACGGGCGCGGGCAGCGTTGGCGAGCAGCACAGCGGCGCGCGGCGATGCTCCGGCAGACAGATCGGCGCTGTCACGGGTCGCGCGGATCAGGCGGACGACATAATCGATCACGCTTTCGGCTAGTGTGATTTCCTTCACGGCAGCAGCAGCGGCCGCAATCATCGCCGCGTCCGCCACTTTGCTGACGCCCAGCTCAGCTGGGCGCGGCGGGCCAGTGCGGGAACCAAAGCGGGTGACGATCCGTGCCTCTTCCTCCTGGCTTGGATAGGCGACCAGCAGCTTGAACAGGAACCGGTCAAGCTGGGCTTCGGGCAAGGGGTAAACCCCCTGACTCTCGATCGGGTTCTGGGTGGCGACGACCATGAAATGATCGGGCAGGGCATGGGCCTTACCGTCCAGCGTGACCCGGCGCTCCTGCATCGCCTCAAGCAGCGCGGCCTGGGTTTTGGGTGGGGTGCGGTTGATCTCATCGGCCAGCAGCAGCTCGCAAAAGATTGCACCGCGGGTCAGGGTGAACTGGCTGGTCTGGAAGTTGAACAGGTTGGAGCCCAGAATATCGCCCGGCATCAAATCAGGCGTGAACTGGATCCGCCCGAAATCAAGTCCCAGACTGGTCGCGAAACATTGCGCAAGAAATGTCTTGGCGGTCCCCGGCGGGCCTTCAAGCAGGACATGGCCCTGCGCCAGCAGTGCGATTAGCAGATGATCGACGGTCTCAGTCTGGCCGACAATCGCCTTGGCCACTTCGCTCCGGATCGCCGCCGCGAGCGTGCCAACCTCTGTTAATGACATTGTACTCATCGCTTGAGCATCCTTTCCAGCGCATTGAGGTCCTGCGCAGCGCGCAGCATTTCGTGGGGCCGGTGCGCGGCGCGCAGCTCGGCAGATAGGGCCGAGAAAGGCCGCATAGCGGGTGAGCGGGCCGCCAGTGCGCGGTCAATCGCGGCCTCGGTCTGCGCTGTATCGGCGTGGTATGGCAGCGCCAGCGCGCGGGCAAGGCGTTCGCGGGCGGCATCGGCATAGGGCGCGGCGATCAGATGGAGGCGGCCCGTTCGGCGGATCAATCCGGCCGCGTTGCTTACGAGCGCACGCTTGCCAAAGGCGATAATACGGACCCCCACGCGCGGGGGGCCAAAACGATTGAACGCTCGCCCGCCTGCGGCCAGCGCGGCCAGCAACAGGCACAAGGTCGCTGCCAGAAAAGGCGGGGTGAAAGCCAGGGTCAGTAGGTTGGCCGAGCGACCATAGCCTGGGATTGTCAGATCGAAATTGATCACTTCCTCACCATCCGCTGCCAGTTCGATCAGCTCCAACGCCAGCATTGCCCGATCGCTGTCGGCAAAGCCATAATTGTTCAGGAGGTCAGGCTCGGCCACCACCATCAAGGGCCAGCGGTTTTCGTCATCACCATCGCCCGAACGAACTCCGGCTGCATCGGCCAAATCGGGATAGTCGCCATCATCAACATAGCCTGCCAGCGTCCGGGCCTCGCCATCGCTGACAATCGACTGGATATATTCCCCGTCGATGAACTGGGTGATATTGCCCGGCGCTGGCAGTCCATCGCGTCCCAGCCCGGTCCAACTTGCGGTGCTGCTTTTCATCACCAGCGGATCAACCGTTAGCGGTCCGAATGTGGTGGAACTCTCGGCCCAATCGGGGGTGGCGGAGTTTAACAGCTGAACCCAGCCCTTTTGCACCTTAGGATTGGCAGGGCCGGGCGATAGCTGGGCGGCTTGCCATTTAGGCAGGATAACCAGCGTAGGGCCGATACTGCGCCGCGCGGCGATTACTCGGTCGATCTTCTCCACATCAGCTGCGGCCAGGGGAGTGATCACTAACAAGCCTGGATCATCAAGCACTGCTTCGCTTCGGCTGCGGTTCACCATGTAGCCCTGTTTTGCCAGCAAATCGGCAATCGCGGCATAGCCATTCAGTCCCTTGCCGCCGACGTGGGCTCCGCCGTCATTGGGCTCACGCCCACCCATGCCAGCGCCTATCATCCACAGCAGTGCGACGAACACCAATGCCCCAAACAGCACCAGCCCCAGGACGGTTCGGGGCGAAAAGCCGCTGGTGCCGTGCGCGCTCATGCGGGCAATCTCTCAAGAGCAAATTCGGCATAGGCGGCCCGGGCCGCCTGCCAATCGCCCTCATCCAGCCCGCGCAGGGCAAAGCGGCTTCGTTCCACCCGCGAAGAAATATGCGTGAAGGCAGCCCTTGCACGCTCTGGCAATGCAGCGAGTCCGGCAATCTCGCGCGCTGTGCTGGCAGGATGGACCAGATCGGGCCGGGCATCGGCAATCTGCTGGACGCTGCGGCGTAGCAACAGATGCGTGGCTTCAGCAAACTGCCCGTCGACCGCCAGGCGGTCGGCATCCTCCAGCAGCGCTAGCGCGGCAGAGCGATCAGGGGACCATTCGACTTCGGGTGCGGCCGCAACGCGGCGCTTAAATAGCACTGGCGCGAGCAAGCGCCACGCGATCAGCAAGACACCGATCACCGCCAAGCCGATCAAAATCCATTGCAGCACTGGCCATGACAGACCCAGAGCCCGGCCCAGCGGTTCAAACAAGTCGCGCAGAAACCTGCCGAGCGCTTCCAGCCACGCCGGTGGCACGGGCGGCTTGGGCGGAACTACCGGAGCATATTGGATATCGGCGGAGGCACGCACTGCCGCCCAATCGCGCGCGACATCGTGCGCCGCTTCAGCGCCTTGAATGGCAGGGGTGGCTTTCGTCACCACCGCTTGGTGGCACGGCTAATGACCCTTCGCAAGCTAACCTCTGGCACGGCCTTGCGGATAGCTGCCGAGAATCCGTAAATCCTTGCAGTGAAAAGCCAGTTCCTCGATCGCGCGGTCCACCGCCGGATCGCCCGGCGCGCCGATGATATCGGCGTAGAATGTGGTCGCGGAAAAACTCGCGCCCTTCTGGTAGCTTTCCAGCTTGGTCATATTGACGCCGTTGGTCGCAAAACCGCCCATCGCCTTGTATAGAGCTGCAGGGATGTTCTTTACCTCGAACACGAAGGTGGTCATCGCTTTTTGGTCATCCAGCGTCGCAGGATCGAGCGGGTGCTGCGCCAGCATGACAAAGCGCGTGGTATTGTCCGCCGCGTCCTCAACCTTTTCGTCGATCACTTTCAGGCCATAAAGCTCGGCTGCCAGCAGCGGAGCGACAGCGCAGGCGGCGGGATTGCCCTGTTCCTTGACGAACGCCGCTGCGCCTGCCGTATCGGCATAGGCCATCGGAACAATGCCGCGCGCTCGCAGATAGAACCGTGACTGGCCCAGTGCCTGAGGGTGCGAATAGGCCGCTGTGAACGGCCCGTCAGAGATTGCCATCAGCGCATGGGTGATGCCCATGAAATGCTCGGCCACGATGGAAAGCCCGCTTTCGGGCAGCAGGAAGTGAATATCGGCGACCCGGCCATGCTGTGAATTTTCAATCGGGATGATCGCTCGGGCGGCACGGCCATCCTTGACCGCTTCCAGCGCATCCTCAAAGCTGAAGCACGGTAGTGGCAGGCATCCCGGTTCAGTTTCCAGCGCGGCGCGATGCGAATTGGCTCCGGGAGCGCCCTGGAACGAGACCGCTTGTGCCGGATCTGCTGCGGCAGCGCGGGCCATCTGTTCAACCAGCGCGAGGGCGGGAGCGGGAAAGGAATGCATAATCATTGTGCGACTAGTCGCGGCGCGCCCGCGATGCAAGCTGGCGGCGCTGCCATTCAGGATGGAGCTCGCTTTGGGGGGGCGGGGTTATTGCCTCCCACAGCCCGTGCGCGACATGACGCAGCTTGGCGAGGCCGGAAGTGGAGACGCGGTGATCCCACGCATGGGCCCCGGCTTTGTCGACCGCTCGGGCGATCTCGCCATAGATGCCAGCCGCGGCCAGTACGGCCCAGCGCTGGCGAAAATTCAACCTTCCCGCCCCGATCCGGGCCGAGGCTTCATAGGCCTTTTCCATCTCGCACATCCGGTGGACCAGCGGCACCAGCGCGGCGCGGTAATGCGGCTCCATCTGTTCGCCGGGGGGAATATCCGCCTCAACCAGCCATTCGAGCGGGAGATAGCAGCGTTCTGCCGCGTCATCCTCGTCCAGATCGCGGGCGATATTGGCGAGTTGGAAGGCAAGGCCAAGGTCGCAGGCACGGTCGAGCGTATCCTCGTCGGCTGGATCGACCCCCATTACCACAGCCATCATCACGCCGACTGCGCCGGCGACATGGTAGCAGTATAGCATCAAGTCTGCCTCGTTGCGTGGCCGCCAGTCTGCTGCATCGAGCGCGAAACCAGCGATTACATCATCGGCCATTGCGGCTGTGATCCCGGTTTCTTGGGCTACCAGTCCAAAGGCATCGAACGCTGGGTCGCCGCTCGGCTGGCCAGCCAGCGCCATGGCGGTGAGGGTGCGGATCGCGGACAGACGCTCCTGCGCGCCAGACTGGTCCCCCAGTTCGCCGCCCATATCCTGATTGTCGGCCAGATCATCACAGCGGCGGCACCAGGCGTAAAGCAGCCAGACCCGCTCGCGGGTGGTCCGGTCAAACAGGCGGCTGGCGGCGGCAAAGCTTTTGGAGCCGCGCATGATTGAGGCGCGGGCATGGGCGAGGAGGGCGGCGCGGTCCACGGTTAGCGCGTGTGCTTCGACAGGCTCAGCATGGGCGGGTGTTTTACCAAGTCCGCTCATGCTGAGCCTGTCGAAGCACACGCACTGCCGCCTGCCTCACAGGTCAGATGCCTTCATCGCAAAGATCGGCGTGTGCGGTTCATGCGCCGCCATCCGGGTCAGCAGCAGATCCAGCTCGTTTTCGGCTAAGATGATACCCAGATGAGCCGGGCGGATGAAGCCGACCTCGGCCATATGACGGTTGAACGCCAGCAGCTGATCAAAAAAACCGAAGGCGTTGAGCAGCCCGACCGGTTTTGCGTGGTAGCCCAGTTGTGCCCAGCTGACCGCCTCCCACAATTCATCCATCGTACCCACCCCGCCGGGGATGGTCAGGAACCCATCGGACAGATTAGTGAAGGCCAGCTTGCGTTCGTGCATTCCGGGTACGACATGCAGTTCGGTGCAGCTCTTGTTGGCCACTTCGCTGCCGACCAGCGCCTCTGGAATCACGCCGATCACTTCGCCGCCTGCCGCCAGAGCGCCCGATGCCAGCGCGCCCATCAGCCCTAGCCGACCGCCGCCATAGACTATGCCGATACTTCGGTTTGCCAGCGTTTCGCCCACTTCACGGGCCAGCGCGATATAGCGCGGATCGTCTGGAGTTGCCGAACCGCAATAAACTGCAAGGCGCTTCACCGCAGATCTTCCAGCATCAGCTTGGCGGTCGCCTTGGCGCTGCCGACTACGCCGGGAATCCCAGCGCCCGGATGGGTGCCCGCGCCGACCAGATAGAAGTTGCCGATCTTGTCATCGCGGTTGTGACCGCGGAACCAGGCGCTTTGGGTCAGGATCGGCTCAAGGCTGAAGGCGCTGCCAAGATGCGCGTTGAGATCAAGCGCGAAATCGCGCGGCGCATAGTGGAACTTGGTCACTATCCGGTCATGGATATCGGGGATCAGTCGCCGCCCGACTTCATCAAGGACGCGCTTTTCCAGCAGCGGGCCAATCTGCTCCCAATCAATCGGCAGCTTGCCCTGATTGGCCACCGGGATCAGCGCATAGAAACTGCTTTTGCCCTCGGGCGCCATGGAGGGATCGGTCACGGTCGGGTGGTGGAGATAGATAGAGAAATCCTGCGGCAGCACGCCGTGGTCATAGATGTCTTCCAGCAGGCCTTTGTAGCGCGGGCCGAACAGGATCATGTGATGCGGTATCCCGGGCCAGGTCCCTTCGACCCCGAAATGGACCACGAACAGGCTGGGCGAGAAGCGCTTTTTCGCAAGGCTCTTCGCCATTTTCTGGCCGCGCGGATTATCGCCCATCAAATCGCGGTAGCTGTGCATGATGTCGGCGTTGCTGGCCACCGCATCAAACCGTTCCATCCACCCGCTGGCTGTTTCTACCTCGGTCACGCGGTTGCCCAATGTGTGGATGTGGAGCACCGGATCATGGAGCCGCAGCTTGCCGCCCAGCCGCTCAAAATGCTTGACCAT
>JANMNP010000019.1:0-78217 GCA_031374105.1 Novosphingobium sp. | reverse complement strand
AGCAGCGGGATGATCGCCTGCTTGTGCGGCATGGTCACATTGCAGCCGCGCCAATTGTCGTCTAAACGGCGATTGAGGAGGAAGTCTGCCAAGCCTGCACTGGTCACATGAGCGGAGCGATATTCATGCGGCAAACCAAGCTTGGCCAGCCAGAAGCCATGAATTGCTGGTGATTTGGACTGCGTGATCGGATCGCCGATGACTTCTGCATAACTCAAGAGAGTAACTCCCCATGCTCGCGCAGCGCGCCCAATACTGGGAGCAGCGGCATGCCCAGCACTGTGAAGTGATTGCCAGCGATGGATTCGAACAGTTGCACCCCGCGATCCTCGATCCGGAACACGCCGACGCAGCCCGCCACAGCGGGCCATTCCGTATCAAGATAACTGGCGATGAAGCGCTCACTCAACGCGCGCACCTGCAATACTGCACAATCGCCCAGACGCCTCAGCGTCACTCCGCCGCGCGCTAATGCGGCCGCGCTGTGGAGATGCATTTCACGGCCCGAGAAATAACGCAGGTGTTCTGCCGCCTCATTGCGGTCGCGCGGCTTGTCGAACCGCCGTCCGCCTACAGAAACGAGCGAATCGCTCCCCAGCACCAGCGCCTCGCCATATGCTGCCGATACGGCCAGCGCCTTGGCTTCGGCCAAGGCCAGGACGATCACTTCAGGCGCCGCGCTGGCCAAAGATTCTTCGAGCGCACGTTCATCCAAACTGGCCGGAACGGCGGTAAAAGCCACTCCCGCTGCCTCAAGCATCGCCTTGCGTGATGCGCTCTGCGAGGCCAGGACCAGCATTATTCGCTGCCGCTGTCGCGTGCGGATTGCCGCTCGTTATAGAGGTTGATGATCGCCGCTGCGGTTTCCTCGATCGAGCGCCGGGTGACGTCGATCACCGGCCAGCCATTGTCGGCAAACATCCGCCGGGCATATTGCACTTCGCGGGTTACCCGCTCGCTGTCGACATAATCCGTTTCGGGTGCCTGACCCAGCGAGAGAAGCCTATTGCGGCGAACCTGCACCAGCCGCTCAGGCGAATTGGTAAGGCCGACAACCAACGGATGTTTAAGCCCGAACAGCGCCGATGGTGGGGGGCTTTCTACCACGATCGGGATATTGGCGGTCTTGTAGCCGCGATTGGCAAGGTAGATGCTGGTCGGTGTTTTTGACGAGCGCGATACTCCGGCGAGCACGATGTCTGCCGCCTCCCAGTTTTCCCATGCAACGCCATCATCATGGGCGATGGTGAACTGGATCGCCTCAACCCTGGCAAAATAGGCCTCGTCCATCGCATGCTGACGGCCAGGCCGCGCCTTGGGGTGCTGACCAAGCTGTTGTTCCAGCGCTTCAGTTACCGCGTCCATCGCCGCAACCATCGGCAAGCCCAGTGCGCGACAGCGGTCTTCCAGTCGCGTTCTGGTATCGGCATTTACCAAGGTAAACAGCACAAGGCCCGGATTTGCTGCAATCTCACCCATGATCCGGTCAAGATGTTGCTGCGAGCGGACCATTGGCCAGAAGTGACGAATCACATCGGCACCTTCAAACTGCGCCAAAGCCGCCTTAGCGATCATTTCCAGCGTCTCGCCGGTAGAATCGGATAAAAGATGGAGATGAAGCCTGGGCATGACAGCGAAATTTAGCACCTGTGGATAGCTGGTGGCATAAACCACGGGAGAGTGCTGCGGACAAGTTGCCCGCGTGATTTGCTGCCCACTAATCGGATTCCAATCTGCTGCTTGTGGACAGGTGGACAAGCTTTCCCACAAGGAGAGGACAGTGGGGAAAAGCTTTTCTTGACCCCGATACCTGTCGATTCGGAGGGTGCTTGCCTCTGTTCACTCCGGCACAAATCGGGCAGGGCGCGGCTATACCCAATATCCACAGACCAACTACCTACAGAATCCTTTTATAAAAATTTCTTGTTTTTGAATGGATACGCAAAATGCCAGGATTGCTCCTTCGTACCCTGCGCGGCGAAAGTTCTTCTGAGCGGCCAATCTGGTTGATGCGCCAAGCGGGTCGATATCTACCCGAATATCGGGCCTTGCGGGCACAAAAAGGCGGATTTCTGGCGCTGTGCTATGATCCTGAATCCGCCGCAGAGATCACCCTGCAGCCGATCCGCCGGTTTGGCTTTGATGGCGCAATCCTGTTTTCTGACATTCTGATCGTGCCTTACGCAATGGGTCAGGACCTTGAGTTCCTCATTGGTGAAGGCCCGCGCTTGTCACCCCGGCTGGTCGATGCCGCGCTGGATAGCCTCCATAGCGTGCCTGAGCGGCTCACGCCGATCTATGACACGGTTGAGCGGGTCAAAGCGCTGATGCCTGCTGACAAGACGCTGCTGGGCTTTGCAGGCTCTCCCTGGACGGTGGCAACCTATATGGTAGCCGGCGAAGGCAGCAGGGACCAGCATGAGGCCCGGGCAATGGCTTATCGCGATCCAGCAGCCTTTCAGGCGATCATTGATGCGATCACATCGGTAACAGTCGAATATCTCGCCGGGCAGGTCACCGCCGGGGCCGAGGCGGTGCAATTGTTTGATAGCTGGGCAGGCAGTCTTGCACCTGCAGAGTTTGAACGCTGGGTAATTGCACCCAACGCGGCAATCGTTGCCGCACTGCGCCGCCGTTTTTCTGATCTGCCTATAATCGGTTTTCCCAAAGGTGCGGGTGAAAAGCTGCTCGCCTATGCGCGCGAAACCAAGGTTGATGCGCTGGGTCTTGATGAAACGATCGATCCGCTATGGGCTGCCAAGATGCTGCCAGCGGGAATGCCGGTGCAAGGCAATCTTGATCCGCTGTTGCTGCTGGCTGGCGGTGCAGACCTTGAACGCCAGACCATTCGGCTGCTCGAAGCTTTTGCGGATCGGCCGCATATTTTCAACCTGGGCCATGGCATCGGTCAGTTCACGCCAATCGAGCATGTCGAACAGCTGCTTGCCATAGTGCGCAGCTGGCGGGCTTAGTCTATGGTTTTCCTATGCAGCAGGTTTTTGTGATGATTTATCTCTGGCTCAAGGCGGGGCACCTGATCTTTGTGATCTTCTGGATGGCCGGCTTTTTCATGCTTCCGCGCTTTTTCGTCTATCATCAGGAATCATCACCGGATTCGGCTGAGAATGCCCAATGGATAGACCGCGAGCGCAAGCTGTTGAAGATCATCATGTGGCCTTCTTTAGCGGTTGTTTGGGTGCTGGGACTTGCCTTGGCGATCAGTAGCGGCGCTTTTGGCCAAGGCTGGTTTCACGCCAAGCTGGCGCTGGTTTTGGCGCTAAGTGCTTATCACGTCTGGCTGGCTGGATACGCAGCTGCGCTTGCCCACGGTGAGCGCAGATTATCCGGCAAGCAACTACGCTTGATCAATGAGATTCCGGGCGTGGCTGCTGCGCTGATCGTCATACTGGTAATCATCAAACCATTCTGATGCGTTGACTTAGCCATGCTGTCGGCATATTTGGCGAAATCCCTCCAGCAAAATCTGCGCATTTGACGCAGGCAGGTCTGCTTTCTCCAAGCCCTTAGACTCGCTGGCCGATCCTGTTATATGCTTTTCAAATATACGGAATTTCGCAGCAATGCACTTTAAAGAACTCAAGAAGAAGACCCCCGCCGAGATGGTCGAAATGGCCGAAGAGCTGGGGGTTGAAGGCGCCTCTACCTTGCGCCGCCAGGACATCATGTTCGGGATCCTCAAGGAACTGGCCGAAGATGGCGAGCAGATCCTCGGCATTGGCACGATCGAAGTGCTGTCCGATGGTTTCGGCTTTCTGCGCAGCCCCGAGGCGAATTATCTCGCCGGGCCAGACGATATCTACGTCTCACCAAACCAGGTTCGCAAATGGGGCCTGCGCACCGGCGATACCGTCGAAGGCGAGATTCGCGCGCCCAAGGATGGTGAGCGCTATTTCGCCCTGATCAAGCTGATCAGCGTCAATTTCGATGATCCTGAAGCCGTTCGCCACCGGGTCAATTTCGATAATCTTACCCCGCTCTATCCGGATGAGAAGCTTAACCTTGATACGCTCGATCCGACGGTCAAGGACAAGTCGGCCCGGGTGATCGATATCATCTCGCCGCAGGGCAAGGGCCAGCGCGCGCTGATCGTCGCACCGCCGCGCACCGGCAAAACCGTGCTGCTGCAGAACATCGCCAAAGCGATCACCGACAATCATCCAGAGGTGTTCTTGATCGTCCTGCTGGTCGATGAACGGCCTGAGGAAGTCACCGACATGCAGCGCAGCGTGAAGGGTGAGGTGATCTCCTCAACCTTTGACGAGCCTGCCACCCGCCATGTGCAAGTTGCTGAAATGGTAATTGAAAAGGCCAAACGCCTGGTCGAGCACAAGCGCGATGTGGTGATCCTGCTTGATTCGATCACCCGGCTTGGCCGTGCCTACAACACCGTTGTGCCAAGTTCCGGAAAGGTGCTGACCGGCGGTGTTGACGCCAACGCCTTGCAGCGCCCCAAACGCTTCTTCGGTGCGGCGCGCAATATCGAGGAAGGCGGTTCGCTGTCGATCATCGCCACCGCACTGATTGATACCGGCAGCCGGATGGACGAGGTTATCTTTGAGGAATTCAAGGGCACCGGCAACTCGGAAATCGTCCTTGATCGCAAGGTTTCCGACAAACGCATCTTCCCCGCGCTCGATGTCGGCAAGTCAGGCACCCGCAAGGAAGAGCTGCTGGTCGCCAAGGACAAGCTCAGCAAAATGTGGGTGCTGCGCCGCATCCTGATGCAGATGGGCACGATCGACGCGATGGAATTCCTGCTCGACAAGATGAAGGATTCCAAGACCAACGAAGACTTCTTTGCGACGATGAATCAGTAGGCTTGGGGCGGCTGCTCAGCTTTTTTGAAGCTGCGCAGCCATCATTTCCCACAGCTTGTTCATGGCTTTCATTGGCCGGACCATCACCTTGAAATCCTTGATCTTCCCATCCGTATCAAAGTGGATCAGATCGATCCCGTTGACATGGATACCCTCGATCTCGGCGGTGAATTCCAGCAGGGCGTCATCGCCATCGACCAGTTCGCGGACATAGCGGAAGCTGTCATTGCCCAGCACCTGCGCTGCCGCGCCTAGGTAGGCCATGACCTTTGCCTTGCCCGCTTGCGGAGTGTGGACCACGGGCGAATGGAACACGGCATCATCCGCCACCATCGCTGCCAGCAGCCCCAGATCGCTGCCGCTGTTCATATAGGCGTGCCATCTGGCGACGCCGGGGTGGGTTGAACCGCTCATGCCAGATGCTCGGCAAAGAAGGCGGCGGTCCGCTCGTCGGCTAGCTGCGCCCCGGCTGGATCCCGGCGATCGCCCATTTCGGCGGCGAAGCCGTGATCGAGGCCCGGGTAATCATGCAGGGTCACTCGCGGATGACCATCCAGTCCGGCATGGATCGCGGCCTGCGCTTCGAGTCCGACAAAGTGATCGGCAGTGGGAATATGCAGCATCAGCGGGCTGGCGATGGCATGGCTTTCGTTCAGCATCTGATCGATCATCACCCCGTAATAGCCCACCGAGGCGTCGATATCGGTGCGCGCTGCGGACATATAGGCCAGCCGTCCGCCCAGGCAGTATCCGGCGCAACCGACTTTGGCGACGCCCGCCACGCGCCGGATCCAGTGAATCAGCGCTTCAATATCCAGCACCCCGTCATTCGGATCATATTGCTGGAAATAGCCGAATGCCTCCTGCAGCTGTTCGGGCACATCTGGATTGAGTTCCACTCCCGGCGCAAATCGCCAGAACACATCGGGTGCGGCGGCGAGATAGCCCAGCGCCGCCCATGTATCGCATTTCTGCCGAATTCCGGCGTTCACTCCGAAGATCTCCGGAAGCACTATGATCGCCGCCTTGGGCTCGCCCTGGGGTTTGGCGATGTAAGCAGGGAAAGTGCCAGCGCTGTCCAGCGTTGGTACAGCGATCATCTCGGCCATGGGATTCTCCATTGAATTGAACTTGATTGGCAAGACCACCCTACGCTTGGCGTGGACTTTGCCAAGTGCGTGTGTCAGCTTTGAGCCTGCTACTTTGGAGGAACGGAAATGAAGGTCAATGTCGAGATCGATTGCTCTCCGGAAGAGGCGCGGCGCTTTTTGGGCTTGCCGGACGTGAGCAAGGCCCATGAAGTCTATGTTGATGCCATCTCCAAGGCGATGAAGGGGGCGGCCAATATCGATCAGCTCCAGGATTTTGCCAAACAGATCGCACCTATGGGCCAGATGGGGGTGAGCTTGTTCAAGCAATTTATGGAAAGCGGCGCGTCATTCGGCAAGCCAAAGAAGAAGAAGGACGAGGATTGATTTCCTTGCGGTTTGATGCCTGACACTATTTTTGCGCTTTCCAGCGGGGCACCCCCTGCCGCGATTGCGGTGGTGCGGATCAGCGGGCCGGGTGCGGGCGTTGCGCTTCATGCCCTCACTGCGCGATCGTTGTCGCCGCGCCGGGCTGTAAGCGTTAGCTTGCGAGATGGGTCGGGGGCGCTGCTTGATCGGGCGCTTGCGCTGTGGTTGCCGGGTCCGCAAACTGCGACGGGTGAAGACACGCTGGAACTTCACTGCCATGGCGGCCGCGCTGTTGTCGCTGCGGTTGAGGATGCGCTTGCAGCGCTTCCGGGCCTGCGCGCTGCCACGCCCGGTGAATTCACCCGCCGTGCCTTTGCCAATGGCAAGATCGATCTGGCTGAGGCCGAGGGGCTGGCGGATTTGCTGAGCGCTGAGACCGAATTGCAGCGCCAGTCTGCGATGGCTATGGCAAGCGGGACGTTTTCGGCGCTGGTGGCTGGCTGGCGCGAGGCTCTGCTGAATTTGTCCGCAGCGGTTGAGGCCGTGCTCGACTTTTCCGACGAGGACGACGTCAGCGCATTATCTGGCGCGTTTTCTGATACACTCGCAGCTCTTGAAGCAGAGATTTCATCATGGCTTATCCGGCCCCGAGCAGAGGCGCTGCGCGAGGGGTTTCGCGTTGTCCTTGCTGGCCCGCCAAATGCAGGAAAAAGCACTCTTTTCAATGCACTGGTAGAGAGTGAAGCAGCGATAACCGCGCCAATAGCGGGAACTACGCGTGATGTCTTGATCCATCCGGTGGCGCTGTCCGGGGTTCCGTTCCGCTTTTTCGACACAGCGGGCCTGCGCGAAACGACGAGCGATCCGGTGGAAGCCATCGGCGTCGAACGGGCTAGGGCAGTGCTCGGTCAGGCCGATCTGGTGCTGTGGCTTGGCGCTGAAGGCGAGGGACCGGAGCGTGCCTGGGAGATCGCGCCGCAGGCCGATCGCAACAGCGTTGCAACCAAATTGCATCCCCGCCACACCCTGTCTGCAGTGAGTGGGCAAGGAATGGATGCCCTGCGCGTCGATCTGGTTGCCACCGCCCGCGCCAGCTTGCCGCACCCCGGCGAAGCTGCGCTCAATGCGCGTCAGCACCGGCTGTTATCAGATGCGGGCGCGGCACTGTCTGCTGCTGCCAGCCTTACCGATCCTTTGCTGGTGGCCGAAAATTTACGGCTGGGCCGGGTTGCCTTCGATGCGCTGCTCGGGCGGACTACGACCGAGGACATGCTCGATGCGCTGTTCGGACGGTTCTGCATCGGAAAATAGACTGTTCCACGTGGAACACCTCTAAGCTAGAGCGCCTTCATGCACTGTTTCGACATCATTGTAATCGGCGGGGGCCATGCCGGCTGCGAGGCGGCGGCGGTGGCGGCGCGGATGGGTGCCCGGGTGGCGCTGGTCAGTTTTGATCACAGCGCGACTGGCGCGATGAGCTGCAACCCGGCGATTGGAGGCCTCGGCAAGGGGCACCTTGTGCGCGAGGTTGATGCTTTTGACGGGCTGATCGGCCGCGCGGCGGATGCGGCGGCGATTCACTACCGGATGCTCAATCGCTCCAAGGGCAGCGCCGTGCAGGGGCCGCGGGTGCAGGCAGACCGGGTGCTGTTCAAGGCGGCAATCCAGGAGCTGCTGAAGCGGCAGGGCGATCTGACGCTGGTTGAGGGTGAGGCGGCAGAACTGCTGATGACCGGCGGGCGGGTGCGCGGCTTGATCCTTGGCGATGGTGCGCAGATTACCGCGCAGGCAGTTGTCCTGTGCACCGGGACGTTCCTTGGCGGGACGTTGTTCCGGGGTGAGGAGCGGATGCAGGGCGGGCGTATTGGCGAGGCTTCGGCGCAGCGCCTTGCTGCGCAATTGCGCGATGCCGCCTTGCCGATGGCGCGACTTAAGACGGGCACGCCTCCAAGGCTTGATGGGCGGACGATTGACTGGGCGCGGCTGGAGGAACAGCATTCCGATAGCCAGCAATGGACCATGTCTGCGCTGACTCCCGCAAGAATAAATCCGCAGTTGTTCTGCGCGATCACCCGGACCAATCCGGCCAGCCACGATGTGATCCGCGCCAATCTCCACCGCTCGCCCTTGTTTTCAGGAGCGATCGGAGCGCAAGGCCCGCGCTATTGTCCCTCGATCGAGGACAAGATCCACCGTTTTGCGGACCGAGATGGTCATCAGGTGTTTCTGGAGCCGGAGGGGCTGGGGACGCATCTGGTCTATCCCAACGGGATCAGCACTTCGCTGCCTGCCGATGTCCAGCTCGCCATGCTGCACACGATGGAGGGGCTGGAGGCGGCCGCGGTAGTCGTGCCCGGCTACGCGGTGGAATATGACCATATCGATCCGCGAGCGCTGCGCTCCACGCTGGAACTGCGAGCGATGCCAGGGCTCTATTGCGCCGGGCAGATCAACGGCACGACCGGCTATGAAGAAGCCGCCGCACAGGGGCTAGTCGCTGGAATGCACGCTGCCGCAGCCGTGCTGGGCCGCGCGCCCGCGCCGCTCGATCGCGCCAATAGCTATATGGCGGTAATGGTCGATGATCTGACCCTGCATGGGGCTACAGAGCCTTACCGGATGCTGACAGCGAGGGCCGAATACCGGCTGCGGCTGCGGGCCAACAATGCTTCTACCCGGTTGACTCCGCTGGCACAGGCCGCCGGCTGCGTTGGTGCAGAGCGATCCGTGTGGTTTGAGCGCCGTGAATCTTCGCGGGCGCAGCTCGACGCGGCGCTCGATACCACTGTCACCGCGCATGAGCTCAATCGGGCAGGGCTGCCTGTGCGGGATGATGCTGGCCGGCTGAGCCTGCGTGAATGGCTGCGCTTTGGCGGGGTAGAGCTAAACTCGCTCGCCCAATGGCTTGATCCTTCGGCATTTGCCGACGCAGGTCTGGCCGAAGAAATGGCCGAGGACGCTGCCTATGCGCCCTATCTGGCCCGGCAAGACAGCGAGTTGCGCGATCTGCGGGCGGCAGATGGCTTGGCCTTGGGGGATGAATTTCCCTATGCCGATGTCCCGGGTCTGTCGCGCGAGATGGTTGAGCGCCTGGGGCACGCGCGCCCTGCCACGCTGGCTGTAGCAGGGAGGGTTGCGGGCATAACTCCTGCTGCTCTGGCAGCGCTAATGGTCCACGCCCGCCGGCAAGCAGCATGATCTCGAGCGAGGCCGAGGCACGCGCATGGCTTGAACGGTTACCCGAATGGAGCGCGGAAGCGGCGGAGCGGCTTGAGCGGCTGGTTGTCTTGCTGGCTGAAGAGAGCGCCCGCCAGAACCTCGTTTCGGCCAGCAGTCTCGGCTCGGTATGGCAGCGGCATATCGCCGATTCGGCGCAGCTGCTTGCCCATGTTCCACGTGGAACATCCTCGCCCTGGCTTGATCTTGGCACCGGAGCGGGCTTTCCGGGCCTGGTGATCGCGGCTCTGCGACCCGAATGCGAGGTACTGATGGTCGAATCGCGCGGCCGCAGGGCTGAGTGGCTGGAGGCTGCGCGAATCGCCTTGCGGCTTGAGCGCGCAAAAATTGTGGCAACGCGGCTCGAACTGCTGCCAACGCAGAAGTTTTGCGTCATTTCGGCACGTGCCTTTGCCCCATTGCCGAAACTTCTTGAACTATCCGCACGTTTTTCCACAGCGGACACGTTATGGCTGTTGCCCAAGGGGCGGTCCGCGCCGCAGGAATTGCAGGGGCTCACCGGCTGGGACCATATGTTCCACGTGGAACAATCGCTGACCGATCCCGAGGCGGGGTTGATTGTCGGCAAAATCGCCGGAAGGAAGGGATTTAGACCGTGATTCGCGTAGCGATCGCCAACCAGAAGGGCGGGGTGGGAAAGACCACTACGGCGATCAACATTGCTACGGCGATGGCCGCAACCGGTTGGAAAACCTTGCTGATTGATCTTGATCCGCAAGGTAACGCCTCGACCGGTATTGGCATCGGCGCGCATCAGCGCGAACGATCCGCCTATGATCTGCTGGTCGATGAGGTGCCGCTGGCGGAATGTGTGCAGCCCACGCGAATCCCCGGGCTCGATATTATTCCCGCGACCGTTGACTTGTCGGGCGCTGAGGTTGAGCTTGTCTCGGTCGATCGGCGGACCGATCGGCTGCGACAGTCACTAGCACAGGATACCGATCACGATATCTGCTTTATCGATTGCCCGCCATCATTGGGATTGCTGACTTTGAACGCGCTGGCGGCGTCCGATACGCTGCTTGTTCCGCTGCAATGTGAGTTTTTTGCGCTGGAGGGATTGAGCCAGCTGCTCAAAACAGTTGAGCAGGTCCAGCAGCGGTTCAATACGGAGCTGGGGATCATTGGCGTGGCGCTGACCATGTATGATCGGCGCAATCGCTTGAGCGACCAAGTGGCAGAAGATGTCCGCTCATGTCTGGGTGGTTTGGTGTTCGAAACTACAATCCCGCGCAATGTCCGTCTGTCAGAGGCGCCAAGCCACGGCTTGCCGGCGCTGGTTTACGATCACAATTGTACGGGAAGCCGTGCCTATATGGCGCTCGCGCGTGAATTGATTGGTCGCCTCCCCGAACGAAGGAAAGCTGCATGAGCGATGATGCCGTAACCCCACCCTCGGCTGCCGATGTCCTTCCCAAGCGCAAGCCTCTGGCGTTGGGGCGGGGTTTGGGCGCCTTGATGGGCGAAACCCGGCGCGAGGAGCCGCTGGTCACTTCTGATCAGCTGGGTGGTGCAAGCAGGGCCGGCGGCGGCCTGGCAGTGCTGGCGATTACCGATATCGTTCCGCATCCCGGCCAGCCGCGCCGCCATTTTGACGAGGCGGCGCTGGCGGAACTCGCCGCATCGATCGAAGCGCGCGGGGTAATTCAGCCCATAATCGTTCGGCCTATGCCGAGTGGAGGCTATCAGCTGGTCGCTGGCGAGCGTCGCTGGCGGGCTGCACAGAGAGCACAACTCCATGAAATTCCTGCTTTAATCCGCGATTTGAGCGAGCGGGAGGTGATGGCGCTGGCTTTGATCGAGAATCTCCAGCGCGAGGATCTCAATCCGATCGAGGAAGCCCGGGCCTATCACCGGCTTGCTGAAGAGGAAGGGCTGACCCAGACCGAGATTGCCCGGATGGTCGACAAGAGCCGCAGCCATGTTGCCAATCTCCAGCGGTTGCTGACTTTGCCCGGCCTGGTGATCGAACTGGTTGAGGAGGGGCGGCTGTCGATGGGCCATGCCCGCGCGCTGATTGGCGTGGAGGATGCGCTGTCGCTGGCTGAGACTGCTATTGCGCGGCAGCTTTCGGTGCGCGAAGTCGAAAAGCTGGTCCGCCGTCGTAATGCGCCCGCCTCTGCCGCGCCGCGCCGCGCCCGATCGGGCCGTGATACGGGCGATGCAGCAGATATTGCCGCAGTGCAGAGCCATCTGGAGGAGTTTCTTGGTCTGTCGGTGCGGATCAATGCCGATGCCGATCCGCGCTCGGGCACGGTCACGATCCGCTATCGCACGCTCGATCAGCTTGATCTGATCTGTCAGCGGCTTACGGGTGGCGGGATTTAGCGCCTTTCGGCCATCCAATAGTTAACAGTTCGGCCTTTCGCGGTTAACCATTATTGCAAGCAAAGCTACAAGGCTCTCTCTCTACAAGCAGTCCTGCGAATGGGGGCAAACGCCCGTTCGAGCGCCGCCGTTTAAGCGTCGGTGGCACGTAATTGCTTGGATAGGGACCAAAATATCATGCGTAATTCAACTCGTCTTGCCTTCGTCGGCGCTGCTTTCGCTGCTCTGTCGTTCGGTTCGGCTGCCAACGCAGCCACTGCTACCGCTGATGCGACCGCTGTAATCCTCAGCACTCTGACAATCACCGCCGACAGCGCTCTCGACTTCGGCACAATCGCCGTAAACTCAGCCGGCACCGCGGTCGTTTCGGCCAATGGCCTTGGCAACAGCTGCACTGCGACGGCTTTGATCTGTGGCGGAACCCGGGCTCCTGCCGTTTTTACGATTACCGGCGCAGCTGACATTGGGGTTAGTGTAACCTTGCCCACCACCAATTCGACGCTGACCTATGTTGGCTGGACTGGTGTTGGCGCAGCGCCGACCATGACGCTCAGCGCGTTCACATCCTACTTCCCTTCTGGCTCTACACTGGTTCTGGGTGAAACCACCGTCAATGTCGGTGGTTCGCTTGCTGTTGGCGCTACCCAGGCACCGGGCACCTACGAAGGTACCTTCGATGTTTCGGCTCAATATCAGTAAGCCAAGCTATCGGTAAAACGGCGCGCGGCTGATCCAGCCGCCAGCCAATTCATTAGGCCGCGTCCGCACTGGTGGACGCGGCCTTTTGCTTGCCTGGCTCCGTCTTGGTTAGCGGAAAATTAACCCTGATTTCCTATGAACTAGGGGAATTCCCCGGCTTGCGGATTAATCCGCCGATGGGCCGTTTCAGAGGACTTCTCGATGATCGCTACTGCAAAGCTTCTTGTCAATCTGCGCCGCGCGGCTTTTGCTGCTGGTGCCTTGGCCGGGATTGCGTGCAGCGGGCCGGTGCTCGCCCAGGCCGATCTGCTGATCGCGCCGACGCGGGTGATCATCAATGGTGGCGGCAGCACCCAAGTGGTTCTCGACAATATCGGTTCCAAACCAGCGACTTACCGGATTAGCCTCGAACTACGCAGGATGACCCCCGAGGGAGAACTTGTGGATGTGGCCGAGGCCGATGCTACGCCAGCCGAACGGGCAGCGCTGGCCATGGTCCGCTATGCTCCGCGGCGGATCACCCTGCCGCCTGATCAGCCGCAATCGGTCCGAATCAGCGCGCGGCCCGGCCCTGATCTGACTGAGGGCGAATACCGGATTCATATGAAATTTGCCGGCGTGCCCAATCCGCTGACTCTCGAAGAGGCGGCACGGCAGCAGACTGGTGCCGGTCTTTCGATCAAACTCACCCCAGTTTACGGCATCACCATCCCGGTGATCATCCGCAAGGGTCAGCTTGCCGCCCAGGTCACAATTGCCAACCCGCAGGTTGTGGCCACCAAGGAGGGCAGCTTCCTCGATCTCGATATGAACCGCACCGGCGCGCGATCGGTGTTTGGCGAAATCATCGTCCGACCAATCGGAAGCAAGGATCCGTTGTTCCAGGTGCGCGGGATTGCGATCTATACCGAGTTGACCCAGCGCAACCTGCACTGGCCGCTCAGCGCGCAGCAGGCCGAAAAGCTCAAAGGTCCGGTCCGGATCGAATATCGTGAAACGCCAGAGAACGGCGGCAAACTGCTCGCCTTTGTCGAAGCGGTTCTGCGCTAGGATCGCCGCCGGGATTTTCTCCCAGCGCTGACGTCATGATAGCCACCCGCATCTTTACCCGAGGGCCCAAAGCCTGGGCCGCCGCATGGATTGCGGCGGCTTCTGTGTTCGGGCTGTCGGTGCCAGCCGCTGCCGGGCCATGGCAGGCCTCTGAAGATGATGGCTTGCTGCTGGAAATCCGGGCTGGCGCTTACAAACTTGGCGATACGGTGCGCGGCTATCAAACCCCCAGCGGCGTTTGCGTGGATCTGGCAGATCTGATCCAGACTCTCGACCTGCCGGTGCGACTCGACAAGAAGTCGCGCCGCGCAACTGGCTGGTTTTTTGCAGAGGATCAGCGCTTCACCCTAGACCGTGAAGCAAATACGGTACAAACCGTGAACATTAAAGGGCAGATCGGCGATGGGGCGATTTTTGATACGCCCGAAGGCTGGTGCGCCGATCTGGGGGCGTTGTCCAGTTGGCTGGGTGTGCGCTTGCGGCCTGATCTTGGAAATCTCTCGATCCGGCTTGAAAGTGACCAGAAACTTCCGTTTCTTGAGGCGATAGAGCGGAAAAGTCGCGCCGCGCGACTTCGCGATCCGCTGGCAGAGAGCTTTGATCTCGCCAAATTGCCTCATGCGGACACGCCCTACAAAGCCTGGCGCATGCCGTCGGTCGATTTCACGGTGCAGACCCAATGGAACAATGGCCGCTCTGGCCCGGCGGGACTTCAAATCCGCTATGAAGCGCTTGCCAGTGGCGAAGTGCTGGGGGCTAGCTTTGATGCGCGTCTCGCCTCTGATCGTCAGGGCATACCAAGTTCACTGCGTCTGCGAGCCTTCCGCAACGATCCAAAGGGCAATTTGCTCGGCATGTTCAAGGCGACTCAGGTCGCGCTGGGCGATGTTCAGACCTATGGCGGTGCGCTAACGGCGCAGAGTGGCTATGGCCGGGGCGCATTTGTCACCAACCAGCCGCTGAGTCGTTCTTCGCGCTTTTCAACCACGACTTTGCGCGGAAGCCTGCCGGCCGGGTGGGACGCCGAGCTCTATCGCAACGGCGCACTGCGCGCGTTCCAGTCAGATCGCGGTGACGGGCGCTATGAATTCCCCGAAATTGAGCTCTTGTTCGGTGAGAATGACTTTGAAGTCGTGCTTTACGGACCGCAGGGCCAGATCAAGCGGGAACGGAGCAGCTCTCCCATCGGCTTGGAAAACATCACGCCGGGCAAAACCTTCTATTGGGCAGGCGTGGTCGATGATCGCCGCGATCTTGTTGAATTTAAGAAGGATTTTGTTGACCCTCAGACCGGCTGGCGCTGGGGTGTGGGAGTTGAGCACGGAATTGACAAGCGGACCACAGCTGGCCTTGAGATGCAGAGCTTCGTCAAGGACGGCAAACGTCACAGCTATCTGGAAGCAACCGTGAACCGTACCGTCGGTCCTGCGGTGATCCAGCTCGCCGGTGCCCAGCAATTTGGTGCGGGCCGGGCGTTCCGGGCTGAAGCCCTCGGAAAGATTGGCGCGGTGCGGTTTCAGGCGCAGACGATGTGGATCAATGGCGACTTTGATAGTGAGCTGATCCTGCCCGGCTCGCGCGCTGAAATGGCGTTCAACCTTGATAGCAGCCTGAAAATTGGCGCGATACAGGTGCCGATCCAGCTCGGCGGACGCAGATCGGTGCTGCAAGGCGGACGAAAGGTTACCGAATGGTTAATGCGCAGCTCTCTGGGGATGCGCGGACTGCTCGTCACGGCGCAGCTGTCGCACCGCTCAAGCGCGGGCCCGGGCGCCGAACCTTTGCGTGACGGGTTCCATCTCGATCTGCTTGGAAACACCAGTCTGGCAGGGATCCGCCTGCGCGGCGCGGCGCGGTTCCAGCTTTCGGGAATCAAACAAGGCTTTGAAACTGCAACTGTTTCTGCCGAACGACGGCTGGATGATCGCTCGGACCTGCAGGGCTCGTTCGAATATTATGGCGAAAGTGATCGTGGTGACTTCCGGCTGGCCTATATCCGCCAGTTCAAGCGCTTCGCGCTGCGTGGAGAGGCCAAGGCGGATACAACCGGTGGCATCGGCCTGGGCCTTTCGCTGCAAATGAGTCTGGGGCCTGATCCGGTTGATGGCGGCTGGCGGACCTCACGCGAACGGCTGGCGCAAGAAGGGCAGGCCTTTGTCGAGGTTTACCGTGATGACAATGGCGATGGGCAGCGCCAACCCGGCGAAGAGGGCGTCGAAGGCGTTGCGATCGAAGCCGGGTTCAAACATTCTGAGCGCGTGACCGACAAGCGCGGACGGACCATAGTTGATGGCTTGCGCCCCTATCTGCCGGTGCTGGTGGGGATTGATACCGGAAGCCTGCCCGATCCGCTGCTCCAGCCCAAGGGCCGGGGCATCGTGGTGGTGCCGCGCGCCGGGGTTACCGCAATAGTATCGCTGCCGCTTGCCCCGACTGGCGAGATTGAGGGAACTTTGCTAGGGTCAGATGGCCAACCAGTCGAGGGTTTGACCATCGAGCTGGTTGAAGCAGGGGACCGGGTGGTGGCGCGCACCGTAAGTGAATTTGATGGCTATCTGCTGTTCGATTCGATTCCCTATGGCGCCTATCGCCTGCGGATCGCCCCGACGAGCGCCGCGTCACTGGGGGTCAAGGCCGAATTGGGCCAGACCATCAGGATCGACCGGGCTAGCGGCACTGTGAACATTGGCACCATGCGCCTTGAAGCTGGCAGCTCGACTATAATTGCTGCAGTGATGCCTTAACCGAGCGATTAAATTTCGATTGACCGTTCCATCGGCGGGCGCATAACCGGGTGGATCAGCCAACCGCCAAGAGGTAAACCATGTCGCTCGATGCCCTGTCTCGCTCTGCCTATAATGAAGACCATGAGGCTTTCCGCCAGTCGGTCCGACAGTTTCTGCTCAAGGAAGTTGCCCCGCATCAGGCCGAATGGGCTGAGGCCGGGATCGTCCCCAAGGATTTGTGGCGCAAGGCAGGAGAGGTCGGGATGCTGTGCCCGACGGTGCCTGAGGCCTATGGCGGGCTGGGCCTTGATTTTGGCTATAACGCCATCGTTGACGAGGAAAGCGCCTATTATGGCCGTGTCACCACCGGCTTTTCGCTCCAGTCAGACATCGTGGTCAACTATCTGGCCTCTTATGGCTCGGAAGAGCAGAAGCAGCACTGGCTGCCCAAGCTTGTCTCGGGAGAGGTTGTCACTGCCATCGCCATGACCGAGCCGGGCACCGGATCTGACCTTCAAGGGATGCGGACCAGCGCCAAAAAAGATGGCAACCACTATGTCATCAACGGCTCCAAGACCTATATCACCAACGGCCAGAACGCCGATCTAATCCTGGTCTGCGTCAAGACCGACACCGATGTGCAGCCCGCCTGGAAAGGCGTCTCGATCGTGCTGGTCGAGGCTGACCGCGAAGGTTTCAAGCGCGGCCGCAACCTCGACAAGATCGGTCAAGATGAGGCAGACACCTCGGAGCTGTTCTTCGAGGACGTCCGGGTGCCGATCACCAATTGCCTTGGCGAGGAGGGCAAGGGCTTCATCTATCTGATGAGCGAACTGCCGCAGGAGCGCCTCTCGATCGCGGTCAGCGCGCAGGCTTCATCGCAGCGCGCGTTTGACGATACGGTGGAATTTACTCGTGAGCGGAAAGCGTTCGGCAAGCCGATCCTCGATTTCCAGAACACCCGCTTCGTTCTGGCGGACCTTAAGGCCAAGCTTCAGGTTGGCTGGGCGCACCTCGATTGGGCGCTGGCGCGTCACCTCAAAAAAGAGCTCACCCCCGAAGAAGGTGCTGCCGCCAAGCTGTGGCACACTGATCTGCAATGGGAAGTGATGGACAAATGCCTCCAGCTGCACGGCGGGGCAGGCTATATGAATGAATATCCGATCGCTCGCGCCTGGCGCAGCGCACGCGTCACGCGCATCTTCGGCGGAACCAACGAGATCATGAAGGAACTGATCGGTCGTAAGCTCTAAGTGGCGGCGCCGTCCAAACAAAAGGGCGGGGAACCAATGCTTGGGTTCCCCGCCCTGTTTGGAATTAGACTTCTGGTTAGTTTGTGCGAACCCGCTTGTCAGGTACGATCCGGACCCGCTTGTCGGGCACAGGCCGCGCATATCGGATAATCGTGCGGCTACGGCCCGGAACGGTGACCCATTCCTCGGTTACGGTGGTTTCGGTGCAGGGCGCTTGCTGGGCCTGCTGCGCCCCGGCCATCATTGGCACCATCATAACTGGTACCATCATCATTGGCTGGGCATAGGCTGCATGGCCATACGACGGCTGCGAATAGGCATTGAGATAGGCCTCGCAATAATCCTCGCTGCGGCCGCGATTCGCGCTCTTTTCAATCGCAACTCCGGCGGCTGCTCCGGCTACTCCGCCGATAACGGTGCCAAGGAAGCGATCATTGCGCCCTGCAATGCGATTGCCCAGCACGCCGCCCACCAATCCGCCGATCAATCCGCCGCCAACGCCTTGGCCGCGGCGCTGGTCGTGACGGCACACCGCCAGCCAATCTTCGCGAGCGCGCTCATAGGCGGCTTGATCAAATCCGGGGCCATTGGTCTGCATCACGTGATGCGGTTGGCCGTTTGGCTGGGGTCCGCGCCATTCGGGGCGCATATCCGGCACTTCATGATTGCCGTGAGCCATCGGTGGAGGCGAGCTGGCGCCCATACCATCATGGGCAATGGCGGGAGAGGCCAGCGCCAGACTGGCAGCAAGCGCGGCGGCAGCGGCACTAAGCTTTGCCGAAAAATGGTCAGGACGGCGAAGGCGCATGGTAATCCCCTGGGATCTCCGGGCGAGTCCCGAAGTTAACCTGGAATTTAGCATCGCATCGCGCCAAATACCAAGACATGCTCACCATCAGAGTTGGCGCTGTCCCGTTTCGGAGCAGACCTGCGGGGCTATATTACCGCGCTGATTGCGGCGGCCAGCGCCTCTATCCCGTCGGCGTCCTCCGCATCGAACCGGGCCAGCTCCGGGCTATCAAGGTCAATCACGGCGATCACCGCACCGCCGCGCACGACGGGAACCACCAGTTCCGAGCGGCTGTCCACATCGCAGGCGATATGGCCGGGGAAAGCCAGAACATCGCGAACCAGCTGGGTTTCGCCAGTGGCCACAGCGCTTCCGCAAACTCCCTGGCCAAAGCTGATCCGGATACAAGCGGGCTTGCCGATGAATGGCCCCAGCACCAGACCGCCATCGATTACCCGGTAAAAGCCCGCCCAGTTGATCCTGGGAACGAACTGCCAGATCAGCGCTGCGACATTGGCCATATTGGCGGTCGCATCACGCTCATCTGCGGTAAGCGCGCGGGCAGCAGCGGCAAGCTCGCGATAGAGATCGGGCTTGGGTTGATCGGATGTGGGGGCAAATTGGTACATCGGCCAATTCCTATCCCATCCGCTACTTGCCGCATAGCCAGCTTGCGATTATCCACCCTTGCATGTCGACCAAACGCAAATTGCTCATCGCCCTTGCCACCTTTGTTTTGGTGGCAGGCGCCTTCATCACCTGGATCTGGCGCGGGACGCCGGCGCAGCACACGCTTGATCAGCTTTCGGGCAAAGATCCGGTGCTGGTTGAGTACAAGGTTGAAAAGGTTCCCAGCGTTGCGGTGGCCAAAGCAATTGGCTGGGCCGCAAATGAGAATCCTGTGGGCGCGCCGGGGTTGATGGCATTACGGTTCGCGGAAGGACTCAATCACCCACGTGTCCTGCTGACGCTGCCCAATGGCGATGTATTGGTCACCCTGACAAATGCGCCCAAGGGCAATCTTGGCAGCGGATTGATGAGCACAATTGCCACCTATCTGATGAAGCGCGCAGGCGCTGTCGGGGATTCGCCCGATCAGTTGGTGCTGCTGCGCGACGGCGATGGGGATGGCAAAGCCGAAGAGCGCTTTGTCCTGCGCGCTAAAGATGGCCTCGAATCGCCATCTGGCCTGGCATGGGTGAGCGGCAAGCTTTATGTCGCCAATCACAATGCGGTGCTCCAGTTTGACTATGCCCTGGGCGAAACTAAGCTGACTGGCGCTCCCAAAAAGCTGATGGACCTGCCCGCTGCGGGCGGTCACTGGATGCGCAATCTGTTGCTAAGCATCGATGGCAAAGCGCTTTACGTCGCAGTTGGCTCAGCCACCAACATCGGTGAGGGTGGCATGGCACTGGAAGCGGGTCGCGCGGCGATCTGGCAGCTTGATCTTGCCACTGGCCGTGCCCGGCAGTTCGCCAATGGTATGCGCAACAGCAACGGGATGGGTTGGAATCCGTCGACAGGAGAGCTGTGGGCTGTCGTCAATGAGCGGGATATGCTTGGCCCTGATGCCGCGCCCGACTATCTTACCAATGTGCCGATCGGCGCGCATTACGGATGGCCGTGGGTCTATTGGAAAGATCAGGAGGATGACCGGGTCATCGCCGCCGCGCCGGATTATTTTGACGATTACGTCCGCAAGCCGGAATATGCGCTTGGCTCGCATGTCGCACCGCTGGGGCTGGCTTTTGCCAATGGCGGCCACCGGCTGGGCGATGCCTATGCCAATGGCGCGTTCGTAGCGCGCCATGGCTCGTGGAACCGCCATCCGCTGTCGGGCTATGATGTGGTCTTCGTGAAATTCGATTCCAACGGCAATCCGCTGGGCCTGCCGCTCCCGGTGCTGACCGGCTTCCTGAACGGTAAGGGTGAAACGCGCGGACGCCCGACTTGGCTGGCGTTTGACAAGGGCGGTGCGCTGCTTGTTACAGACGATACGGCCGGGATTGTCTGGCGGGTAACCGCGCCGGGTGCTGCGCCTTCTGCAGCGCCAAAGCCAGTGGTCGTCGCCCCGATGAAGCCGCTGCGCAATCTGTCCGCCGATCCCGCCGCGCGGACCTCGGCCAGCTTCAAGCAGGATCAGCCCTAGATCGACGCACCCGCGCGCCCGGCGAGTTCGGTGACGAATTGCCAGGCAACCCGGCCCGAACGTGCGCCGCGCCGTTTCGACCATTCGAGTGCCTCGCCCTGATCGAAGGCGAGGGCATGAGCGGAGCAATAGCCTGCGACGATGGCCAGATAATCGTCCTGCGAACACGCGTGGAAACCAATCGACAGCCCAAATCGGTCTGCCAGCGCCAGCCGATCATCGACTGCATCGCGCGGGTTAATGGGATCATCCTGCTCATGTGCATGGCGCGGAACAATCGCGCGGCGGTTGGAGGTGACGGCAAGACGGACATTGCCCGGCCGCGCCTCTACCCCGCCTTCCAGCCAGGACCGCAAGGCCCGCGGCCCGCTGCTGTCGCCCTCTTCAAAACCCAGATCATCGATGAACACCAGAAAATGGCGCCGTTGCCCAGCCAAGGCACTGAACAGTGCGGTGAGCGATGGCAATGCCTCTGGCGAGACCTGAACCAGCGCGATCCTCGCCTTTGCCTGCTCCTGCGCCGCCGCAACACTGGAGCGCAGGAGCACTGATTTGCCCATTCCCCGCGCGCCCCACAGCAGCATGTCATGCGCGGCACGGCCAGTCGCGAGACGGCCAACATTGGCGGTCACCGCCTCCTTCTGCGCCTCGATCCCGCGCAGCAGATCGAGCGGCGGGGCGATGATCTGGCTGACTGCCCGGGGTTTTCCATCCCAGACATAAGCAGGAGCGGCAATCCAGTCGGCGGGCTCCGAAGTTGCTGGGGCAATCCGCTCCAGCGCCGCCGCGATCCGCGCCAGATGATCGTCCTTATCGCTCATCCCGCCAGTGCCTCGGCGTCCAGCGCATAGAGAAGTTCAGCTCCGGCAGTTGCTGCCGCCCTCAGCCCCAGTGCTTCGGGGACAATATGTTCAAGAAAATAGCGCGCGATGACGGGCTTGGCCCGGGCCTGAGCGGGCGAACCTTCGCCATTGGCCGCCGCGCGGGACTGCCGCAGCAGCTGCCAGCCCGCAACCGCAGTCGCGCACATGGTCAAATAAGGCACGCTGCCCGCAAGCCGATCATCCACGCTGGCATCGCGCAGCATCCACGCGCCGATTGCGGCGCATTCACGCGCCAAAGTGGCCAGCGTTGGAGCGTCAGCCGCGTCATCGGCAATCTCGGTCATCAGCGCCGCCATCACACCGCCGCCATCATAGCTCAGCTTGCGGGTAACGAGGTCGGCGGCCTGAATTCCGTTGGTGCCTTCATAGATCGGCGCGATTCGCGCATCGCGGTAATGCTGCGCTGCGCCGGTTTCCTCGATAAAGCCCATCCCGCCGTGGATCTGGACTCCAAGGCTGGCAATCTCGCAGCCCACGTCGGTTCCCCAGGCCTTGATCAGCGGGACCAGAAGATCGGCGCGCTGCTGCGCTGCTGCAATGCCCATAGCGCCGCGATCAACTTGTCCTGTCGTGTAATAGAGCAGCGCCCGTGCGCCCTCGGTCAGGCTGCGCATCCGCAAAATAGTGCGGCGCACATCGGGGTGCTCGATGATCGCTACCGGCGTTTTGCCGGGCGATCCGGCGCGGGCCGACTGGACCCGCTCACGCGCATAAACCTGCGCCGCCTGCAGCGCCCGTTCGGCAATCTGCACGCCCTGACTGCCGACATTGATCCGGGCCGAGTTCATCATCGTGAACATTGCCTTCAGCCCTTCGTTCTCCTGCCCGATCAGCTCGCCGATGCATTCATCCTTGTCGCCAAAGCTCATCATGCAGGTGGGCGAGGCATTGATCCCCAGCTTGTGCTCAAGTCCAGCGCAGCGCAGATCATTGCGCCCGCCCAGCGATCCATCGGCGGCGACATGGAATTTGGGGACGATAAACAGCGATATGCCGCGCGTTCCCTCTGGCGCCCCCGGGGTCCGGGCCAGCACCAGATGGATGATATTGGCGGCCAGATCATGCTCACCCCAGGTGATGAAGATCTTGGTGCCCTTGATTAGATACTTGCCGCTATGGGCGCCCTCTGCGATGGGCACGGCGGTCGTGCGCAGCGCGCCCACATCGGTCCCGGCCTGCGGCTCGGTCAAATTCATCGTGCCCGACCATTCGCCGCTGATCAGCCGGGGAAGGAACAGCGCCTTCTGGCCCTGGCTGCCGTGGTGCTGAAGTGATTCGATCGCGCCTACTGTCAGCATTGGCAACAGGGTGAAGGCCATATTGGCCGCGCCGAGGTTTTCGATGACATTGACCGCGAGCGTGAAGGGCAGGCCTTGCCCGCCAAATTCCTCTTCACCAGAAATCGCATTCCAGCCTTGCTCGACATAGCTGTGATAGGCCTCTGAAAATCCAGCAGGCAGCGAAACGGTGCCATTGGCGAGCACGGCACCCTGCTGATCGCCGATCCGGTTGAGCGGCGCGAATTCGCCAGCAGCGAAAGCGCCGATACCCTCGACAATCGCTTCAACCATGTCTGGGCTGGCGGCGGCAAAGCGCTCATGTCCTGCAATTTCATCGATCCCGGCATTGATCCGGATCGCAAATATCTGATCGGTGGTGGGGGCGGCATATTGCATCGTGGCGCTTTTCCTTGGCTTTACTTGCAACCGACTATAGCGAGCGCTCATGTCCGACAAGCTTCAACCCTTGCAAATCCGCTGCGCTGATCCGGTCGCCATTGCGGCAGCTGCGGCGCGGCTGGGCGCGGGCGATCTGGTCGCCCTGCCAACCGAGACGGTCTATGGACTGGCCGCGCGGGCCGATAGCGCCGCCGCCGTAGCGGCAATCTATCGCGCCAAAGGCCGCCCGGATTTCAATCCGCTGATCGTTCATGTTGCCTCGCTGGCGCATGCCGAAGAACTGGCGCTATTCGATAATCGCGCCCGCAAGCTGGCCGCGGCGTTCTGGCCCGGTGCGCTGACCCTGGTGCTGCCGGTGCGCGCCAATGCGCGAATCGCCCCGGCGGTAACTGCGGGCCTGCCTACAATCGCGCTGCGTTGCCCGGCCCATCCGGTTATGCGCGCGGTGCTGGAGAAAAGCGGACTGGCACTGGCTGCGCCTTCGGCCAATCGCAGCGGCGCAGTCAGCCCGACCCGCGCCGAGCATGTCGCGGCCTCGCTGGGGGCACAGATTGGCCTGATCCTTGATGGGGGGGCCTGCTCTGCGGGGATCGAATCGACGATTGCCGCGCTGCGTGAGAATGGCGATTGGCAGGTTCTGCGGCTCGGCCCGATCAGTGCTGCACAGATTTCCGCCATTATTGGGCCGAACTCTGACGCCACGATGTCAGACCTGATTGAGGCTCCGGGCCAGCTGGCCAGCCATTACTCTCCCGGAAAACTGGTGCGGCTGGGGGCTGAACAGGCGCAGACCGATGAGTTTTTGATCGGGTTTGGCCCGGTTGCGGGGGATGTCAGCCTCTCCCCCTCTGGTGATCTGGCCGAGGCAGCGGCGCGGCTCTATGAATGCCTCCACATCGCTGCTGCCGCCGCGCAGCCGCGAATCGCAGTTGCACCAATTCCCGAAACGGATATCGGCACTGCGATCAACGACCGCTTGCGCCGCGCGGCGGTTTAGGGCGCGCCCAGCATCTCGTCATAGGCGGCATCGCGTTTGGCACATGCTCGCGCATTGCCAGCGGCACATTTTTCCGACTGGCGGCGGTATTCACGTTCAAGCGCGCCAAGCCGCTGTTCGCGCTCGCGGATTTCGCGGCCACGCTTTTCATCGGATTCGGATTGGCTCGTGGTAGCAAGGTCTGCCGCCTTGCTCGCCACCTTGATCGGAGCTGTGGCCACGCCGACGATTGCCCCGGCCGCGCCGCAGCCTGCAAGTGCCAGTGGCAATAGTCCGCAAAGAATCAGATTGCGCATCCAGCAGGGACTCCGCCTTGGTGTGCCGTATCAACTGATCCTAGCAAGGCAGGATTTCCCATTGGTGAACCACCGGGTTCGGTTCACCGCATTATTGCTGGCGGCCTATTCCGGTGTTTCTGGAGTGTCCGGGGTTCTGGGAGTTTCCGGCGTGTCATTGGTCTGGGTGGCAGTTTCGCAGACAAGCCGGCCCGATCCCACCGCGTTAATAGTGCAGGTGGCGCGGCCACGCACGGTGACTTCGCCTGAGCCCAACATGCTCGCCTTGACCGTTCCGTCCGAGGCGAAGCGGGCATCGCCAGACCCGGCGATGTTGATATCAGCGTCCCCGACCTTGAGCGCATCCATTTCCGCTGATCCGCTGCCAGCGATGCTGAGTTCCAGTAGCTTTGCCTGCCCTGCCCCCCGGTAACTGCCCGAACCGGCGATGCTAACCTCGAGGGTGTCGGCAGACACATCCGGGGTTTCAGCATAACCCGATCCGGCGACAGTGATCTTGGCGTCGCCGGTCAGCTTGGCGGCGTGGATCGTGCCCGAACCCAGCGAAGTGATTTCGCGCAGGGCGGGCAAGGTGATGTTGACGGTGACAGTCTTGCTGTCCTTCCAGCTGCCATCCTTGCGCAAGACGCCGAGCGTGCCATCTTTAAGGTTGAAGCGCATGTTTTTAGCGGTATCGGCATCACCTTCGACCGTGATTGCCAACTTCGCGCCCTCGGTGATCCGCACCGTATCGGGGCCAAGCAGCGCTACGCTGGTCGGCGGAGCGCCGGTGGTGTCAAGATCGGCCAGCTTCTTCCCCTCCTCGCCGTTGAACTTGATCTTTGCATTGTCGCAGCCTGAGAGCCCTGCGGTGAGCGCGATTGCAATTACCGGGGCAAAAGCCTTGACGAATTTGCTGAATTTCATGACGAACCTCCTGACTTGGCCAATGTGTATTGTTGGTATAATACAGTGAAGCAGCCAATACAAGCGTCGATAGAAAAAGGGCCGCTCCCTTGCGGAAACGGTCCTTCTCGGAGATCGGGGGATTGCAGGGTTTAGGCGGGAACCGCCGCAACCTCGTAATATTTTGGCGCGTGTTCGTTGAGGATCTCCAGGATCTTCTTGAGTGCGGCCGGCTCATCAGTTTTTTCCATCGCAGCCAGTTCGCGCGCAAGCCGCGACGAGGCGGCTTCGAAGATCTGCCGTTCGGAATAGCTCTGCTCCGGCTGATCATCGGCGCGGAACAGATCGCGGGTTACCTCGGCGATCGAAACCAGATCGCCAGAGTTGATCTTGGCTTCATATTCCTGGGCACGGCGCGACCACATGGTGCGCTTTACCTTGGGCTTGTCAGTCAGCGTATCGAGCGCTTCGCGCAGGGTCTTGTCCGAAGACAGCTTGCGCATGCCGATCGCCTCAACCTTGCCGACCGGAACGCGGAGCGTCATCCGCTCCTTTTCGAAGCGCAGCACATAAAGCTCCAGCTGCATGCCTGCGATCTCCTGCTCTTGCAGTTCAATCACCCGGCCAACACCGTGCTTGGGGTAAACGACGTAGTCACCAACATCGAAGGCGTGAGCCTTGACTACCATGTATTGTCCTTTCAACCGGCATGGATGCACACCAATGCCACGCAACAGCGCGGGGAGGATGGAAACTGTGCGGGCTCGCCGAAACGCTCCCTCACACCATCAACCGACTTGGGCGACCCTGCCTCTCAAGATTCGTAGCTGCTGGATGGGCCAAACAGCCCGGCAGTTGCTTGATTATATAGCATGCCCGCAACAAAATTACCAGCGCGGAGAATCCCGCGCTGGACCAGCTGTTTCAAGATACGGACACTATGGCCGGAAAGGACTGATTCGCGATCGATTCGCAGGAAGCCTAGTCACCCTCACCCGGTTCGGCTGAGAAGTACTTCTCGAACTTGCCATCCTCACCCTTGTGCTCGTCGGCATCGGCCGGCGTTTCCTTGTTGGTGGTGATGTTAGGCCATTCGGCAGAATATTTTGTGTTGAGCTCAAGCCATTGCTCCAGCCCGCTTTCCGTATCGGGCAGGATCGCTTCGGCCGGACATTCGGGCTCACAAACCCCGCAATCGATACATTCGCTGGGATTGATCACCAGCATGTTCTCGCCCTCATAGAAGCAATCGACCGGGCAAACCTCGACGCAGTCCATATATTTGCATTTGATGCAGGCGTCGGTGACGACATAGGTCATAAGAGCAAATTCCTATCGCAAGTAGAGCTTTGACTTGCTGCTATGGGATTTGCGGCCCCCTCGTCAAGCACCCGGTAGCAAGACAGTGCTTCTGCAGGTGGTCCGCGGCGATCAGGAAGGGCCAGAAGTTCAATCACCTTCACCCCGAGCGCGAGCGGCAGGACAAGAATATCGCCCTTCCTAATGCCCTGCGCGGCCCGTTCGACCCGGCGGCCATTGAGCCGGATATGGCCTTGCGCCAGCAAGGTCTGGGCTTGCCCGCGTGTTTTGGCGAGCCGCAAAAACCAGAGCAATTTGTCGATTCTCATGGGCGGACAAGCTGCGCCAGAGCTGCGAACGCGCCGCTGGTTGGCGGCGGCGGCGGGTGGTCTGGAATGACGCGCGGCCGCGCAGGCCGCCAGCGCCAACGCGGCGGATCGGGCGGACCACTGGCCCCTTCAGCCAGCGCCTTGGCAATTTGAGCCTGAAATCCGCCAAGCTGCAGCAGCTGGTCAAATGCAGCGGCGGAAAGCCCCATCGAGATCGCCAGAGCTGGATCTATCACAAAGCTTTTGCCCCTCGCTGCCATTCGGGTCCGATGCACCGCGCTCAACAGTTTCTCGCCCATGTCGATCCGCAATGCCTGTGCGCCGATGCGGCGATAGGCGGTATCGGGTCCGCAGGCCGCAGCTGTTACCGCCGGCATGCCGGGCGGGAACCCTTGCAGGACAAGTCCGCTGGCCGTCGCCAGCGTTCGCCAAGCAGTCTGTGCGGCGGGCTTGAGCATTGCGGGAATGAACAGATCAAGCGCGCCGACCCTGACGCCAATGCGGCGAAGCTGCTCGCGCTGGCCGGGTTCAAGCCGCTCCAGTCCTGAGCGGTCACGCGGCAGAATTCCGCCTGATTCGGCCAGCCGGATCAGCAATGCGCGCAAGTCTGGCCCAGCGGCAAGTTCACGAGCCGCTGTTTCGAGCAGGCGGAGCGGCTCGAGAACAACAAGCGACCGGGCCAGCCAATGCGACAACCCGGCCAGCAGCCGCGCCCGGGCCTCAGCAGGTAGCGCTTCAAGCGAGGGATCGGCGATCAGCCTCGGCACCAGCGCGCTGCGTCCGCGGACAAGGCGCGCGATTGGCTCGTCCTCCCAAACAATCGTGCCGCCCCGCAGCGCTGGCCCGGGTCCGGCTGTTGTACTGCCCGCCATTATGGCAGCCTCAAGCTGCGCTGCGCGATCTACCAGCAATATCGGCAAATGGCGTTCGGCAGCAGCAAGCAAGAGCTTGCGGTCCGCCAGACGCGCTTGCGGATCAACCTTGAAGCGGAAGCCGATGAGCTGCCCGATCAGCTCATCATCGACCAGCACGCCATCGCCTTCAAGCCGGACGGAAAGCAGCGCAGCATCGGGGCCGAGCTTTTTCATCAGCACTGCGGTGCGCCGGTTGACGAAGCGCTCTGTCAGCCGGGCGTGGAGAGCATCGGACAGTCGTGCTTCGGCGGCGCGGGCGCGGGCCGCCATTTCGTCCCTTGCCAGCACCCAATCGGGCCGCTGCGCAACATAGGCCCAGCTGCGGATTGCCGCGATCCGCATTTGCAGCGTATCGATATCGCCCGCCGGATTATCCAGATCGCTGATTGCGCGGGCGATGTAATCCCCGCCAAGGTGGCCATGCCGCAAATCCTCCCATAGACGCGCGATGAACCGCGCATGGGTATCGGCGCCGTGCTGGCGAAAATCGGGCAGCGAGCAAGCCTCCCACAAGCGCCGCACCTGAGCCGCACCGCGCGCGGATGCGACAATATCAGGCTCTTCTGACAGTCGCTTCAAAACGGCCAGATCAATCGCCTCGGTCGCGGGGGCTAATCCGGGGTGATCGGGCGGCGTTTCGAGATCGGCGATCAATCGCGCGATGCTGTCAAACCGTGGCTCAGCCTCGCGCCAGAACAGCTTGGTCAGCGGGGGAAAGCGATGCTCTTCGATGGCATAAACTTCTTCGGAGGTAAATTCGCTATCGTGACCACCACTGCCCGCTAATGTCCCGAACGTCCCATCGGTCTGGTGCCGTCCAGCGCGGCCTGCAATCTGGGCCATTTCTGCTGTTGTCAGCCGCCGTTGACGCTGACCGTCGAACTTGCTGAGGCCAGCGAAGGCCACATGGGTGATGTCAAGGTTCAGCCCCATCCCGATCGCATCGGTGGCGACCAGGTAATCAACCTCGCCCGACTGGTATAATGCTACCTGTTTGTTGCGGGTTTCGGGCGATAGCGCGCCCATCACCACCGCCGCCCCGCCACGGAACCGCCGCAGCATTTCGGCCACGGCGTAAACCTGCTCTGCCGAGAAGGCGACAATCGCGCTGCGTGGAGGAATGCGCGAAAGTTTGCGCGCACCCGAATGGCTTAATGTGGAAAAGCGCGGGCGGCTGACAATCTCGGCCTCGGGAACCAGTGCGCGGACCATCGGATCGAGTGTGGCGGAACCCAGGATCATCGTCTCCTCGCGGCCCCTTGCGTTAAGCAGCCGGTCGGTAAAGATATGCCCACGCTCGCGGTCGGCAGAAAGTTGAGCCTCGTCGATGGCGATAAATGCCAGATCTGCTCCGACTGGCATCGCCTCGGCAGTGCAGAGCAGCCAGCGCGCATCCTTCGGCTCGATCCGTTCCTCGCCAGTGATCAGTGCGACGCGGTTCGCGCCCTTGATCGCGCAAACCCGGTCATAGACTTCGCGGGCCAGCAAGCGCAGCGGAAAGCCGATGGCTCCCGATGAATGCGCGCAGAGTCGCTCAATGGCCAGGTGGGTCTTGCCGGTGTTGGTTGGTCCAAGCACCGCCTTGACCGTCGAATCGGCCTTGTGCCGGGGCGCGGCTGGCAGGCGGCTTGGGTGCAGGGGAAAAGCCATCGCAAGGGATATGTGGCAGCGCGACTGGGCAGCTGCAAGGGAACGCAATCAGATCATCCCCAACCCGTTGCGCAGCGTGCTGCGAACTCGCAGAATTGCGGCCCTGTTAGGCCAAGATTAACCTTCCGGGTGCATGGATTTCCGACAAGACGCGTGCCTTCGGTGGGGAGGCCAAATGGGAGCATCCGCGTTGTTCAAGCCGCGTGAGCGAAACGAGTTTGGCTTTGCTGGCCCGGCTGCAACTGCGGCGGTGCTATCCTATGCCCAGCTACTCGGTGTGCCGACCGGCCCGAAACTCTCGCTGACCGAACGATTGCGCCGCTACAAAGTTCACCTGGCCCGGCGGATCAACCGAACAGATTTCTCCCAGATCGCCTGGTCTCCTGATCTTGCCGAGAATATTGGCAGTGCACGGTGGTTTCGCGGACTTGGGATGATGCTTGGTCTTAGCCTGCTCGCCCTGTCATTCTGGCCCGATTATTCTTCGCTGCACGCCGCGCCAGCGCTGAAACTGAACGATGCACAGCGTGATGAATTTCGGAGCCAGATGATCCTCCCGCTGGCGCTTGGCGGCGATAGCGGTCGCCATATGGGCCCAACCATCAGGGTCAGCCGCCTTGCCAATGCGCCCGAGCGGCCGATGGTCCAGATAGTCGCCACGCTTGGCCAGGGTGACAGTTTTGGCCGGATGCTGCAACGCGCTGGCGTTGCACAAGGCGATGCAGAACGGGTCAGCCAACTGCTTGCTTCAGCAGTTCCGCTCGGCGAAATTACTCCCGGCACCCGGTTCGATCTGACGCTGGGCAACCGCGCCGCGCCGGGCGAACCGCGCGGCCTAGACAAGCTTGATTTCCGGGCACGGTTTGACCTCAATCTGGCCGCTTACCGTGTCGGGGGGAAATTGGTCTTGGCGCGCAAGCCAATCGCCGTTGATTCGACACCGCTCAGGATTCGCGGGAATGTGGGCAGCAGTCTTTACCGCTCGGCCCGGGCAGCCGGCGCGCCGATCGGAGCGATCCAGCAATATCTTCAAGCAATCGATGATCACCTCAGCATCGATAGTGACATTCAGCCCGGCGACACTTTCGATATCATCATCAGCTACAAGCGCTCGGCCAGCGGAGAAGCGCAGCTGGGCGATCTTCTGTTCGCCGGGCTTGAGCGAGACGGCAAGTCACAGGCGCAGCTGCTGCGCTGGGGTGGGGAAGGGCAATATTTCGAAGCATCGGGCATGGGCCAGCGCCGGACCGGTCTGATCATGCCGGTGGTAGGCCGGATCACATCGAACTATGGCGCGCGGCGGCATCCGGTGCTGGGCTATACACGGATGCATGCCGGGGTGGATTTCGGCGCTGCCTATGGCTCGCCGATCTATGCGGTGGGGGATGCAAATGTCTCATTCTCAGGGCGGCACGGTGGCCACGGCAACTACGTCAAGCTTGATCACGGCGGAGGATACGCCACTGGCTATGCCCATATGAGCCGGATCGCGGTCTATTCGGGGTCTAGCGTCCGGGCCGGGCAGATCATCGGCTATGTCGGCTCTACCGGCCTTTCGACCGGGCCGCATCTCCATTACGAACTTTATCAGAATGGCCGCTCGGTCAATCCGATGTCGGTGCGCTTCACGGTCAATAATGCAATCGATCAACAGGAACTGGCAGCCTTCAAAGCCAAGTTGGCAGCGCTGAAAGGGGTCAAACCCGGCGCGGCGCTGACCAGCCTTGCGGCAAAGCAGGCAGTGGTTGGCGAACCAGTTCGGGAAATCGCCCGACTCGGAGATTGAAGGCAAGCCGCAGCCGCACTAGAAGCCCGGCATGACCAATTCACCAGTTCCCGCTTTCCCGGCCACCCGCCTGCGCCGCACCCGCGCAACCGGCTGGAGCCGAGCACTACACCGCGAGACGACGCTGACCCCGGCTAATCTGATCTGGCCGCTGTTCGTTACCGAAGGAAACGGCGTGGAACAGCAGATCGCCTCACTGCCCGGCGTCTCGCGCTGGTCAGTTGATCTGATTGCGGCGCGGGCGAAAGAGGCGGTGGCGCTGGGTATTCCCTGCATCGCACTGTTCCCCAATACGCAGGCCGACCGCCGCGATGAGAGCGGGCGTGAGGCGCTTAATCCCAACAACCTCATGTGCCGCGCGATCCGGACCATCAAGGATAGCTGCGGCGACAAACTGGGCGTGCTGACCGATGTCGCGCTCGATCCCTATACCAGCCACGGGCAAGACGGATTGATCGATGGCGCGGGCTATGTATTGAACGATGCCACGGTTGAAATGCTGGTCGGCCAGTCGCTCAATCAAGCGGCGGCGGGCGCGGATATCATCGCGCCGTCGGACATGATGGACGGACGGATCGCGGCGATCCGGAGCGCGCTTGAGGGGGCGGGCCACGTCAATGTCCAGATCATGAGCTATGCCGCCAAATATGCCTCGGCCTTCTATGGCCCGTTCCGTGATGCGGTGGGATCGGGCGGGCTGCTGAAAGGCGACAAGAAAACCTACCAGATGGACCCGGCCAATGGCGAGGAAGCCCTGCGCGAGGTCGCGATGGATTTGGCTGAGGGCGCGGATAGCGTGATGGTCAAGCCCGGACTGCCCTATCTGGATATTGTGCGGCGCGTGAAAGAACGCTTTGAAGTGCCGGTCTTCGCCTATCAGGTGAGCGGCGAATACGCGATGATCGAGGCTGCGGCAGCGGCAGGCGCCGGAGACCGTGATGCTCTGGTGCTGGAAACGCTGCTGGCCTTCCGCCGCGCCGGCTGCTGCGGCGTGCTAACCTACCACGCCGCCCACGCTGCGCGGTTGCTGGGCGCATGATTGAGACGGATCGGCTTTCGCTGCGCTCATGGAACGAGGCAGACATCATCCCGTTCCAGAAAATCTGCTCCGATCCCCGGGTCATGGCCACACTCGGTCCGCCACTCGACATGGCAGAGACTGCAGCGCTGATCGGGCGGGTCCAGTTGCTGGAGGCGGAGCACGGCCATACATTTTGGGCGCTCGAGCGCTCCGAGGATGCGCGGCTGATCGGCTGGTGCGGCGTGATTCGCGGGACTGACGGCCCGATGGAGGGCAAGGCTGAGATCGGTTGGCGACTGGCGCATGACTGCTGGGGTCACGGCTATGCCACTGAAGCCGCCCGGGCGAGCGTCGACTGGGCTTTCGCCAATCTTGCCGATGACGCGGTCTGGGCAATCACCTCGGCAGGAAATCGCGCCAGCCAGGCCGTCATGGCGCGGCTTGGAATGCGGCGTCATATTGAGTTGGACTTCGATCATCCGAAGCTTCCGCTCGGCGATCCACTGCGCCCTCATGTCACTTTTTCACTGGAGCGCGCTGCATGGCTGCAAATCTGAGCGCTGCCCAGCCCATCCGCCGCGCGCTGTTCGTGGCGACGATCCTCGCGGGGAGTTTCCTACTGTTTCTGATCCAGCCGATGGTCGCGCGGATGGCGCTGCCCCGGCTGGGCGGTGCGCCCAATGTCTGGAACAGCGCGATGCTGGTCTATCAGGCGTTGTTGCTGGGCGGGTATGCCTATGCTCACTGGCTCGGCCGGTTTGCATTGCGGCGGCAGGCGGCGATCCATCTGGGCTTGCTGATGCTGGCCGCACTGACCTTGCCGATCGGGATTGCCAATCTGGCACCGCCATCCCCGGGCAGCGAGGCGATCTGGGTTCCATGGCTGTTCGTGCTTAGCATCGGGCCGGTGTTTTTTCTGGTTTCGGCGCAAGCCCCCTTGATGCAACGCTGGTTTGCCGCGCACCCCCAAGCGGGCGAGCCCTGGGCGCTTTACGCTGCTTCTAACCTTGGCAGTTTTGCAGGGTTGATAGCCTATCCTCTGCTGGCCGAGCCGCTTTTGCCGCTGCGCTGGCAAAGTGTTGGCTGGAGTATCGGCTATGGCTTGCTGGTGTTGCTGGTGGCAAGCGTCACAGCCGCACGCTGGGCTGCGGCGCCAGCCGTTGGCGTCGCGGCGCCAGCCAAACCAGCAGAATCCCTGTCGCTGCGCCGGATTTTGATGTGGCTGGTGCTTGCTGCGGTCCCATCAGGGCTGATGCTTTCGACCACTACCCACCTCACCACCGATCTGTTCGCCATGCCCCTGCTGTGGGTGATACCGCTGGGGCTGTATCTGTTCAGCTTTGTGTTCGCCTTTGCCGATGGCCGCGGGGCAGCGCGGGCAATCGGTTTCGTTACGCCGTTGTTGATGTTGCTGGCAGGCGGCGTGGCAATGGCATCACGCGGGGAATCGGGGCTGATTCCGGTCTTTGCCAGTATTGCGCTGCTGTTTGCGGTCTGCGTGGCGCTCCATTCCAGGCTTTACGAACTGCGGCCCGGGGCAGACCAGCTGACACTGTTCTATCTGGTGATGTCGGCGGGCGGCGCGCTGGGCGGATTATTTACTGCGCTGATCGCCCCGCTGCTGTTCGATTGGGCGTGGGAGCATCCGCTGCTGGTCTTCGCCGCAGCCGCACTGCTGCCACTGCCGCGCTGGTTTGACTGGCGGAGGCTACCAGGGCTTGAGCCGCAGATGGCCCGGATCGCCATGCTGTTGCTGATCGGGTTTGCCGAACTGCTCACCTGGCAGCTGTGGGACAAACAGTGGGATACGGATGCGGCAACATTGCGGATGCTGCTGGCGGGCGGGACTGCCCTGATCGGGATGTTGCTGGTCCCATGGCGCTGGGCCTATCTGGCCGTTCTGGTGATGCTGATGCTGGCAAGGGGCGGTGACGATACGATCAAGACCTCGCTCGATGGGCAGCGCAGCCGCAGCTATTTCGGAATTTATACGATCCGCGAATATCCCGATCAGCACCTGCGGATGCTGGCGCATGGGACAACGCTCCACGGGGTCCAATCGACCCTGCCCGCGCTGCGCAAAACCCCGATCAGCTATTACGGGCCGGGGACGGGGATCGCCATTGTGCTGGACAATACGCGCAAGTTCTTCGGCAGCGCGGCGCGGATCGGGGTTGTCGGGCTTGGCACCGGCACGCTGGCTTGCCATGCCAAACCGGGCGAGCAATGGCGCTTTTACGAGATTGATCCGGCGGTACTGGCTTTTTCGCAAGCCCGCGCCTTCACCTATATGAATGACTGCGCGCCTCAGGCTGCGGTTCTGATCGGTGATGCCCGGCTTGAACTGGCCAAAGCGGCACCGGCCAGCCTGGATGTGCTGGCGATTGATGCCTTTTCTTCGGATTCAATCCCGCTCCATTTGCTGACGGATGAGGCTTTCGAGGTTTACCTTCGCGCACTGCAGGGCGATGGCCTGCTGGTAATCCATATCTCCAACCGCTTTATCGAGCTGGAGCCGGTTCTGGCCGCTGCGGCAAAGCGGCATGGCCTTTTTGCGCAGGTGCGCGATGACATCCCTGCCGACGATGCGCTGTATTCCCCTTCATCCTGGGTGGTGCTGGCCCGCACCCCGGCGCGATTGGCCGAGGTAAAGCGATCGGCTCCTGCCTATCCCCTTAAGCTCCTGATGCCGCCTGCACCAAAGCCATGGACGGATGACCACGCCTCGATACTGCCCTATGTACGCTGGCAAAATTTGATGGGGAAACCATGACCATTCCAAGGCCAGACACGACGATCATTTCGATCCACGGGAAAACGCCCAGGATCCATGACAGCGCCTTCATCGCGCCGGGCTGCCGGATCATCGGGGATGTAGAGATCGGACCGGACGCCAGCATCTGGTATAATTGCGTGCTCCGCGCCGATGTCAGCCGGATCGTGATCGGCGCGCGGAGCAACATTCAGGATGGCTGTGTGATCCATTGCGATCCGGCGCGTCCCGGCGATCCCGATGGTTCGCCTACCCTGATCGGCGAAGATGTGCTGATCGGCCATCTGGCGATGATTCATGGCTGCGTGCTGGAAGATCGCGCGTTCGTTGGGCTTGGCGCGATTGTCATGAACAAAGCGCGGATCGGCGGGGATGCTATGCTGGCCGCCGGTGCGATGCTGCTTGAAGGCAAGATCATCGAGCCCCGGCACCTATGGGGCGGCCGCCCCGCGCGCTTCATGCGCGAGCTGGACGATATGGCGATTGCCGGGATGCGGGCGGGTGTCGCGCATTATGTCGAAAACGGTCGGCATCACCGGGCCGCGGTCGATCAGGCTGGCGCGGGCACTTTCAGATAGCGCATCATGAACGGCACATAGTCCGCCTTGCCCAGCGGGATGCCCTTGCTCCGCAGGATCGCATAGGCAGCCATCAGGTGGAAGTAGAACTGCGGGACAGTCCAGTCGCGGACATATTGACTTGCGGTCATGGCGAAACCCATACCGTTGGGTAGTTCGAACGCGATTGGCGCGTCGTCTGCACCCAGAGCCGCCGGATCGATCCCGGCAATCCAAGCGCGCGCCGCGGTGATCCGCTGCCGGGCGGCTACGATTGTTGCATCATCGGCTTCATCGCTGACGAATGCCAATCCAGTAATCCGCTTCAGCCCAGTCACTGCCTGATCGCAGGTAAATCGTATTTGCGTGGCGAGCGGAACCATGTCGTCCGCCAGCCGCTCAGCCAACAGGCTATCGCCGCGCGGATCGGCAGCAGCCTTCGCCAGCAACCCATCCAGCGTTCCCAGCATCTGGCCGAATAGCGGCAGTGTTTGATCGGCTAGTGACATCGGGCAGAATCCAGTTGCAATTTGCAACTGATAGCGCCTGCCCCAGCTAAGTCAATCCCAGTTAAGTCAATCGCCGGTATCGTCACTCTGCTCCGGCTGCGCCTTTGATTTGCGCTTGGGCGAGGCTTTTGCCGCTTTTTTCCGCACCAGTTTGGGCGGGGCCGGGGTTAGTTCAAAGCCGAGTGTATCATCCTTGACGCTGACATGAACCTCTCCGCCGTGGCGCAGCTTGCCGAACAATAGTTCTTCGGCCAGCGGTTGCTTGACCTTGTCCTGGATCAGCCGGGCCATTGGCCGCGCGCCATAAAGCTTGTCATAGCCGCGGCTGCCCAGCCATTCGCGGGCGTCGCTATCAAACTGGATATGGACATTCTGTTCGGCCAGCTGAAGCTCCAGCTGGAGGATGAACTTGTCGACCACCCGGCTGATAACCTCGGTCGGCAGGTAGGAGAACGGCACGATGGCATCAATCCGGTTGCGGAATTCCGGGGTGAACATCCGCTTGACCGCCTCGTCGCCGGCATCTTCCTTGGAAACATCGCCGAAGCCAATGCCCTGGCTCGCCATATCGGAAGCGCCGGCATTGGTGGTCATCACCAGCACGACATTGCGGAAATCGACCGTCTTGCCGTGGTGATCGGTGAGACGGCCATTATCCATCACTTGCAGCAAGATGCCGAACAGATCGGGGTGGGCCTTCTCAATCTCATCAAGCAGCAAAACGCAATGCGGCTGCTGGTCGATCGCATCGGTAAGCAGACCGCCCTGATCAAACCCGACATAGCCTGGAGGCGCGCCGATCAAGCGGCTGACCGAGTGGCGCTCCATATATTCTGACATATCAAAGCGTTGTAGCGGGATACCCATGATGCTGGCCAGCTGGCGCGCCACTTCGGTCTTGCCGACGCCAGTCGGGCCTGAAAACAGGAAGCTGCCAATCGGCTTGTCGGGATCACGTAGCCCAGCGCGGCTGAGCTTCATCGCCGATGCCAGCACCGTGATCGCCTTGTGCTGGCCGAATACGACCCGCTTGAGATCGCGGTCGAGATGTTCGAGCGCCGCCCTATCATCCGATGAGACGGATTTGGGCGGGATCCGCGCCATGGTCGCAATCACCTGTTCGATCTCGCGGGCGGTGATGATCTTCTTGCGCTTGGACGGCGGCACCAGCATCTGCATCGCGCCAACCTCGTCGATCACATCGATGGCCTTGTCGGGCAACTTGCGGTCATTGATATAGCGCGCCGACAGCTCCACCGCGGTCTTGATCGCATCGGGGGTATATTTGACCTTGTGGTGATCCTCGAAGGCCGAGCGCAGCCCTTTGAGGATCTTGATCGTATCCTCAATGGTCGGCTCGTTTACCTCAATTTTCTGGAACCGGCGCAGCAGCGCGCGGTCCTTTTCAAAGTGGTTGCGGAATTCCTTGTAAGTGGTTGATCCGATACAGCGGATCGACCCGTTGGACAGCGCCGGCTTGAGCAGATTGGATGCATCCATCGCCCCGCCGCTGGTTGCACCGGCACCGATAACGGTATGAATTTCATCAATAAACAGCACAGCGTCTGGCATTTTTTCCAGCTCGGTGACAACCTGCTTGAGCCGTTCTTCAAAATCGCCGCGATAGCGTGTGCCAGCCAGCAGCGCGCCCATGTCGAGCGAATAAATCACGGCAGGCGCAAGCACTTCAGGCACTTCGCCCTCAACGATCTTGCGCGCCAACCCTTCGGCTATGGCGGTTTTGCCAACCCCGGGATCGCCGACGTAGAGCGGATTGTTCTTGGAACGGCGGCACAGGATCTGGATCGTCCGGTCCACTTCGGGGCCTCGCCCGATCAGCGGATCGATCTTGCCCGCCAGCGCCCGCTCGTTGAGGTTGACGGTGAACTGGTCGAGCGCGGATTCCTTTTTGCCAGACTTGCCATCGCCCTTGCTGTCCCCCTTGTCTTCGGGCGCAGGAACTTCGCTTTCCGCGCCCTTGGGGCTGCGATCTTCGATCCGCTTGCCGCCCTTGCCGATCCCGTGGCTGATAAAGCTCACCGCATCGAGCCGGCTCATATCCTGTTGCTGGAGGAAATAGACCGCATAGCTATCGCGCTCGGAAAACAGCGCGACCAGCACATTGGCACCAGTGACAGTATCCTTGCCCGATGACTGGACATGCAGGATCGCCCGCTGGATCACCCTTTGGAATCCGGCAGTTGGCGCAGGATCGCCCTTTTCCTCGGTTTTGAGTGACTGGTATTCCTGATCAAGATATTGCCGCACCACATCGCCCAGATCGCCCAAATCCACACCGCAGGCCTGCATCACTTGCGCGGCATCTTCATCGTCGATCAGCGCCAGCAGCAGATGCTCTAGCGTGGCATATTCATGGGCCCGCTCTGACGCGTTGGTGAGCGCGGCGTGCAAAGTCTTTTCAAGGCTCTGGGCGAAACTGGGCATCTATCGGACTCTCGCTGGCAGGAATGACCCTTCGTGTAACGGAAGGTATGAACGGGCTTGGTTAACCAAACCTAAATAGGGCCGCCGCCCGGACAATGCGAGGGGGCGTAAAAACATCAGTCTGCGCGCGGCTTGAACAGCGCATCGGCGGCGGTGCGATGGGCTGAGGCGCGGTCGCGGTGCGCCTTAACGCGGGCGATTTCAGTTTCTAGCTGGTCAATCCGATCGCCCAATTCATCGTGTGAATAGCGGTCAAGGCTTTCTACTGCGAGCAGGCTGGCCGCGTCATTGCGAGAACGGGGGCGATCATCATCGTCCATTGCTCCAACTTCTAGCGCCGCGCGCTTGCTGTCAACAGGGGCTGGCGCTAGATGGGCATCCGTGGCCTGCGGGCAACAGGGGCCGGGTAGCAGGGGCGCGCAAATGACGGTAATTCTTCCAGAAACCATGATCGCGATCGGCTTTGATGCGCCGGGAGCACCCGAAGTGCTGCGTCCTCAGAGCATTGCTGTCCCCAGACCTGACGCGGGGCAAGTGCTGATCAAGGTGAGTCACGCCGGGGTCAATCGCCCCGATGTAATCCAGCGCCAGGGCTTTTATCCCCCGCCGCCTGGCGCTTCTCCGATTCCAGGGCTGGAGATTTCGGGCGAGATTGTTGCCCTTGGCGATGGGGTTGATCGTGTCCAGTTGGATCAAAAAGTCTGCGCGCTGGTTTCTGGCGGGGGCTATGCGCAGTATTGCCTTGCTATGGCTGACCACTGCCTGCCGGTGCCGCAAGGCCTCTCAATGGCTGAAGCGGCGGCTATCCCCGAGACGCTGTTTACGGTGTGGCACAATGTGTTTGAGCGCGGCTGGGCCAAGGAGGGTGAGACGATCCTGGTACACGGCGGAACCAGCGGGATCGGAAGTATGGCGATCATGCTGGGCAAGCTGTTTGATCTGACCGTGATCGTCACCTGCGGCGGTGCGGATAAATGCGCTGCTGCGCTCAAAATCGGTGCGGATCACGCGATTGACTATAAGTCGGCAGATTTTGTCGAAGAGGTAAAGCGGATCACCGGCGGCAAGGGGGTCCATCTGGTGCTCGATATGGTCGCGGGCGATTATGTGGCGCGCAATCTGCAATGCCTGGCCGAGGATGGCCGCCATGTTACCATCGCGGTGCAGGGCGGCGTGCGGGCAGAGCTTAACATGGCGCAGGTGATGGTGCGGCGGCTGACGCTGAGCGGATCGACGCTGCGCCCGCGTTCCAACCAGTTCAAGGCGCTGCTGGCGCAGGAAATTACCGCCAACGCCTGGCCATTTGTAGAGCAAGGCAAGCTGCGGCCGGTTATGGATCAGACATTCCCTCTGGCGCAGGCCGCTGCCGCTCACGCCCGGATGGAATCGGGCGCGCTGATCGGGAAGATCGTTCTGGCGGTTTAAGGCGGTGTCTTCCCCGTTCTACTACAGCCTTGCTCATTGGGGATATTCAGCCTAGACGATCCCCCGTGTTCGGCCGCTCCGCAAGGGGCGGCCCTTATTATTTCCGCCGGAGAAAACCCGTGACCCAGCCTGCCCCATTGATGCCGCATGCCACTGCCAGCTGGCTGGTTGATACTACTGCGCTGTCGTTTGAACAGATTGCCGAATTCTGCGGCCTGCACATCCTTGAGGTGCAGGCGATGGCCGATGATCTGGCCAGCAGCAAATATACTGGCCGCGATCCGCTGCGTTCGGGCGAGCTGACTATGGCCGAGATCGAGAAGGGTCAGGCCGATCCCACCTATGCGCTCCAGATGCAGAAGGCACCGGTTACGGTTAACCGCACCAAAGGGCCGCGCTATACTCCGGTATCAAAGCGTCAGGACAAGCCCGATGGCATCGCCTGGATCCTGCGCGCCCATCCCGAAATCTCCGACGCGCAAATCGGCAAGCTGATCGGCACAACCCGCAACACGATCAGCGCGATCCGTGATCGCAGCCACTGGAATATCTCGAATATTCTGGCCAAAGACCCGGTCACTCTGGGGCTGTGCTCGCAGCGTGAACTGGACGCCATCGTGGCCAAGGCAGCGAAGAAGGCCGGGCTGGTGGATGAAGCGGGCGATGATGCGCGGCTGGGTGATGATCGCGCTTCGCTGATCGAGGAACTGCGCGCTGAGCGCGATGCCGCACAAAAGCTGGCAGGCGAAGTTGCGCAGGAAGCCGAAGCTGCGGCATGGCTCGAAGCCAAGCGTGCGGCCGAAGCTGCAGGCGCGGTTGAGGAAACTTAAACCCTTACCCCGGCTTGCTCTTTCCCCACCAGTGGAGCAATCTATCGGCATGGCCAAAGACACTGCAGATAGCCCCTGGCTTGGCCATTACGCGCACCCTTGCGCATGGGATCAGACCTTTGCGCCGCTCTCCATGCCCGCGATGTTCGCGGCCAGCGCAGCGGCGAATGCTGCCAGTCCGCTGGTCGACTTCATGGGGCGTCAATACAGTTACAGCGCGATCCACGCTGAGGCGCAGGCCTTTGCGGCTGGCCTCCAGCAGCTGGGAATCGCCAAGGGTGACCGGGTCGGGCTCTATTTGCCCAATGTTCCGATCTATGTTTCGGCATATTATGGCGCGATGATTGCCGGGGCGACGGTAGTCAATTTCTCGCCGCTCTACACGGTGGACGAACTTTCCGCGCAGGTAGCCGATTCGGGCACGCGGCTGCTGGTAACGGTCGATGTCGCCAGTCTGCTGCCCACTGCGCTCAAAGTGCTGCAAGGCTCGGCGCTGGAGACGCTGGTAGTTGGCTCGCTGGCGGATATGCTGCCCTGGATGAAGAGCGTGGCGCTGCGGCTGATCGGGCGCAAAGCCTTGAGTCCGATTCCCGCCGCGCCTGCCGTGCTGCGCTGGCGTGATGTGTTGAGCGCCAGCGCACCAGATCCAGTGACCCTCGATCCCGAACATGATCTGGCCTTGCTGCAATATACCGGCGGCACCACCGGCACCCCCAAGGGGGCTATGCTGACTCATCAGAATCTGACCGCCAATGCCCGCCAGATTGATGAGATCGATCCGCGCAACGGTGAACGCGACATGATCATGGGCGTGTTGCCGCTGTTCCATGTTTTTGCCAATGCCACCGTCCTCAACCGGACCGTGCTGGGCGGCGGCTGCATTGCGATGCTGCCGCGGTTTGATGCCGGGCAAGCGCTAAAGGCGATCCAGCGGACCCGGGCCACTGCGATGCCCGGTGTGCCGACGATGTATCAGGCTCTGCTCGATCATCCGCGCCTGACCAGGACCGATTTCTCAAGCCTGCGCATCTGCATTTCGGGCGGCGCGGCGCTGTCTGCGCCGGTCAAGGCCCGGTTTGAGGCCGCCACTGGCTCCCGGCTGGTCGAAGGCTATGGACTGACCGAAACCTCGGGCGTGGCAACTGCCAACCCCTATGAAGGTGATGACCGTATTGGCACGATTGGCCAGCCGATTCCTGCCACGCGGCTGCGCCTGCTCGACAAAGAAGATTCCACCCGCGATGCCCCGCCGGGCGAGCCGGGAGAGCTTGCCATTTGCGGTCCGCAAGTGATGCAGGGTTATTGGAACCGGCCCGATGCCGCTGCCGATGCCTTTGCCATTCGCGATGGGACGCGCTGGCTGCGCACTGGCGATGTCGCGGTGTTCGATGCGCAGGGCTATGCCCGGATCGTTGACCGGATCAAGGATATGATCGCGGTCGGCGGTTTCAAGGTCTTCCCCAGTCAGGTCGAGGCGGTGCTGGTTCAGCATCCGGCCGTGAAAGAGGCTTTGGTGATCGGCGTGGCCGATGCCTATCGCGGCGAAAGCCCGCGCGCTTTTGTGACCCTTAATGAAGATGCTAAAATCAGCGCAGATGCATTGAAGGATTGGCTCAACGCTCGGCTCGGCAAGCATGAGCGGGTCGATGCAGTGGTGTTGCGGGCAAGTCTGCCCAAGACAATGATTGGCAAGCTTGATCGCAAGGCGCTTCGTGCGGAAGTGGCTGGAGAGGCCTAACCCGCCAAAGTCAGTCTTGGCTCGCCATCTTCGCCAGCGGAAAGCGGGACTGCACCGGGCACGCGATGCGCAAAGCGACCTTCCACCTGCGCGCCCTGTTCGATTGTCAGCGCATCATAATGGACATCGCCATGGATTCGCGCGCTTTTGAGGATCACCAGTTCGCCCACGCTGATCGATCCGCGCACTATTCCGGAAAAGCGCGCCGAGTCTGCGCTGACCGCGCCGATCACTTCGCTCGATTCGCCCTGGACCAGCGACGTGCAGGTCACATCGCCTTCGATCCGCCCGTCGATATGCAGATCAGCCGTGGCGTGGACGTCTCCTTTGATCGCAGTGTCTGCGCCAAATACCGAAAAGGTCGAGCCTGCCACGCGGCTAACCGCGGGGTGCCGCGGCGGGGCCGCTTGCTGTTTCGAGAACATGGGACGCAGACTCCAGAAAAGGTCGCGGGTTGAGCGGTCGGTCATTGATCCGGACCTCAAAGTGAAGATGCGGCCCGGTTGACCGGCCACTATTGCCAATCGCGCCAATCACACTGCCAGTGCCAACCTGCTCTCCCACGCGGGCGCGGAAGGCGGACATATGGGCATAGCGGGTGAGCAAGCCATTGCCGTGCGAGATCTCGATGCAATTACCATAGCCCTGACGGACCCCGGCAAAGCTGACCGTGCCGCGCGCCGCAGCATAAATCGGTGCGCCGATCGGGCCTTTGAAGTCCAGACCGGAATGGAATGCAGCGCCGCCAGTGAAGGGATCGGATCGGTAGCCAAAGCCCGAGGAAATGAATTCAAGTCTGGCGGGGAGGAATTGGGGGATACCGGCAAGCCCGCGTTCCAAAGCATCCATCCGGGCCAGGCTGATGCCAAGCCGTTCGAAGCGAGGATCAAGGGTGCCATTGCGCGATGTTACCAAATTTAGCAGCGGGCCGCCCTGGGCACTGCGATCATCAAGCGAAGCCAGCATCATTCCAGGGTTCATCCCCAGCTGACGGATGCGCGCAGCAGCTGCAGCAGAGCGGCGATCAGCCAGACGGGTCAGCTTTTCGACAAAGGCAAGCTGGCGCGCTTCCATTCGGGCGAGGCCTGCCGCTTCGGGAACAGCGGCGCTGACCTTGTCGATGGTTTGGGCAGTTGCGCCAGCGGAGTTAGAAACAGTTTCGCTTGATTTGACGTCATCGGGCAGCGAGCCGACCATCTTTTCGATGAAATCCTGACGCTTCTCGAGGTCCGAGGCGACATTGCCCAGATCGCTGCGATATTTGGACACGCGGCTTTCCGAGCTGGCAACCTTGGCTTCGCGATCAAGCAGCGCCAGCCGATCGCGGGTTGCGGTATATTGGCTGATCACCATCGCCGCCATGCTGACCATCCACGCCAGCAGCAAGGCAGCTGCAAGCCCGGCAGCAATCAGCTGCAATCGCGACGAAATCTTGATGAAACGGACCTGGCCCTGGGATCGCATGAAAAATTCACGATCCGGGAACCAGCTCCGCAGGCGATCCTTAAAACCGCCATCGGCCAGATTTTGCAAGGCGACCCCTAAGTCATTTATTCTCTATTGCCGGCCCGCTAGCAGGAAGCACGAGGGCTAGCGAATCATCGCTGCATGACTCGAGATGAAACGAAGGCAACACGCGACGAGTCGTTTTTTCGCGCAATAACTGCGTAAGACTTGGCGAATCGCCCGCTCGCTTCGTGGACCGATTCGCATCACAGTTTCTTGCGCTGACAAGTTCTTCGTTGACTGCTAGGCGGCCTGTGATGGCCCAGAAAAACGATCTTTTGCCCAACGCTTCGATGGAAAGCCCAGAAGAGCTGGTCGGTCGTCTCGCCCGTGCCGGCCGGATTACCCAGCGCGCGCTTGCCCGGCTTGGTGAACCGCAAAAGGCCGCCGCATTGATTGCTGCGGCTGATGCATTGCGCGCGGCTGCGTCAGAAATTCTTGCCGCTAACGCCCGCGATATGGCAGCGGCTGTGGCCGGCGGCCTAAACGACGCGCTGCTGGACCGACTGAAACTTGATCCCGCGCGACTTGCTGCGATGGCTGATGGAGTGGCTCAGGTGGCGGTGCTGCCCGATCCGGTGGGTCAGGTGATCGACAGCTCGGTCCGGCCCAATGGGCTTGCCTTGTCGCGGATCCGCGTACCGATCGGCTTGATCGGGATCATCTATGAAAGCCGCCCCAATGTGACCGCCGATGCTGCCGCATTGTGTGTCCGCTCGGGCAACGCCGTGTTGCTGCGCGGGGGCAGCGAAGCGGTCCATTCCAACCGGGCGATCCATGCCGCAATGGTTTCTGGCCTTGCTGCGCAGGGCGTTCCGGCCGAAGCGGTGCAACTGATCCCGACGCAGGACCGCGCTGCGGTTGGCGCAATGCTTACCGCTGCCGGACTGATCGATATGATCGTGCCGCGCGGGGGCAAAAGCCTGGTCGCCCGGGTCCAGGCCGATGCGCGCGTGCCGGTGCTCGCCCACCTCGATGGGGTCTGCCATAGCTATATCCATTCCGCCGCCGATCCCGCCAAGGCGCGGGCGATTGCGCTCAACGCCAAGCTGCGCCGCACCGGGATCTGCGGGGCGATGGAGACGCTGCTGCTCGATGCAAGATTCGCCGATTCGTCGGGGGTGGTCGGCGATCTGCTCGACGCTGGCTGCGAACTGCGCGGCGATGCCCGGGCCTGCGCGCTCGATCCGCGCATCCTGCCTGCCAGCGCCCAGGATTGGGACTGCGAATATCTCGACGCAATCCTTTCGGTAGCGGTGGTTGATGGGCTGGACGCCGCGCTCGATCATATCGAGCAGTACTCCTCCAATCACACCGAGGCGATCGTCACCGAGGACGCCGAAGTTGCCGAGCGATTTCTGACCGAGGTGGACAGCGCCATCGTGATGGCCAATGCCTCTACCCAATTTGCCGATGGCGGCGAATTTGGGCTGGGCGCGGAAATCGGCATCGCCACCGGGCGGCTTCATGCGCGCGGCCCGGTCGCGCTTGAGGGGCTGACCACCTATAAATGGCAAGTGCGCGGCACCGGTCAGATCCGGTCCTAGCCGGTGCGAATCGGCCCGCGTATCGGCCTTCTGGGCGGCAGCTTTAATCCAGCGCATGGCGGGCATCGCGCGATCAGCCTGTTTGCAGCTGAAGCGCTGGGGCTGGATGAGGTTTGGTGGCTGGTCTCGCCGGGCAATCCATTAAAGCCCAAGGGGGGCATGGCACCCTTGGCGGCGCGGCTTGGCTCGGCGCAAAAAATAGCCCGGCGCGCGCCGATTCGCGTCACTGCGGTAGAGCGCGAGCTGGGCACGCGCTATACAGCTGACACGTTGCACAGCCTTTCGCGGCGCTATCCCAAATGCCGGTTCGTATGGTTGATGGGGAGCGACAATCTGGCCCAGTTTCACCGCTGGAAACAGTGGCGCAATATCGCTCGCGCCATGCCGATTGCGGTTATCGCCCGTCCGGGCTATGGTGGCGCTGCTATCGCGAGCCCTGCGATGGCCTGGCTCGCTCGCTACCGGCGATCGTCCGCCAGATTAGCCAACCGGGCAGAATGGAGCGCCCCCGCGCTGATACAGTTGCGTTTCGATCCCGATCCGCGTTCGGCGACCCAGCTTCGCCGCGCAGATCCTGACTGGGCCCTCCGCTTCGCCGGGCGAAGCCAGCGGGATGGTCTGACGCATCGCCTGATCCGGCCAGAGCCATCATGAATTACCCCCCAGGCATTCCCGGCGTCGCGCATGTGCGGCAACCGGGCCTGCCGCCAGGAGCCCAACCCACTTAACATGACCGCTACCCAAGATTTTCCGACCGCCCCGGCTGCCGCCGTCACCCCCACTCCGCTCCCTGAATCGGAACCGGGCTCGCTTCACGCGCTCGTTTTGCAGTCGCTTGACGATGATCAGGCGCAGGATATTGTCTCGATCCCGCTGGAGGGGAAAAGCTCGATTGCCGATCACATGGTGATCGTCTCGGGCCGCTCGACCCGCCAGGTTGCGGCGATGGCGCAGAAACTGGCTGAGCGGATCAAGCACGGCGGCTTTGGCCGTTGCCGGATTGAAGGCCTGCCAGCGGCAGACTGGGTGCTGGTTGATGCTGGCGACATCGTCATCCATTTGTTCCGCCCCGAAGTGCGCAGCTTCTATAATCTGGAACGGATGTGGGCCTTCGGGGATGCAGGCGCGGCGTGATCAGTTCACCCAGCTAAATGCAATTGCATATCATCGCGCGCGGCAAAATCGGCCGCTCGCCCGAAGGCGAGCTGGTGGAGCGCTATTTGAAGCGGATCAGCTGGCCCACAAAAATCACCGAACTGCCCGAAACGGGTGGCGCGACCCCTCCGGCACTATCGCCGCACCGCGAAGTTCTGCTGGATGAACGCGGCAAGCAACTGGCGTCTGAGGAATTTGCAGCGCTGCTGGGCCGCTGGCGCGATGATGGAGTGCGTGAAGTGCGCTTTCTGATCGGTGCTGCCGATGGCCACGGCGACAAGGCCCGCGATGAGGCTGATCTGTTGCTGGGTTTTGGCGCGATGACCTGGCCGCATATGCTGGCCCGGGCGATGCTGGCAGAACAATTGTGGCGCGCCACCAGCATTCTGGCTGGCCATCCCTATCATCGTTCGGGATAAGGCGGCGCTATGACGCCTCACCATTTTGCACCGTTGCGTTTTTTGCTGCCCTTGCTCGCCTTGGGCACAGTCGGTTCAGCCACGGCACAAACCGGGCAGGGACAAAGCGCCCTGGGCTATGATGATGCCGAAGAAACCCGCATTGCCATGGCAGAGGCACAGGCACAGGGTGCAACCGCCCGCGCCCGAGCTGAATTGCTGGAAGCCAGTGCTGGCCGCGCAACCGAAGCGGTAACGCGCACCGCGCAGGAGGCCGCCGCTGTCGCCGCGCGGATCCAGCAGACGGAGGCCGGGATAGCCGCCAATGAAGCGCGCATCAGCCTGATTGAGCGGCAACGTGCGGCCCTGCGGATCCGTCTGGCAGAGCGGCAGCGCCCATTGGTACAGCTCACGGCGGCGCTTCAGCGTCTGTCGCGCCGCCCGGTGATCCTCTCGCTGTTGCGCCCCGGCTCGGTCCGCGAGACTATGTATATGCGCGCGATGCTGGAAACCATGCTGCCTGAGGTTGAGCGGCGGACAGCAGCCTTGCGCGCCGAAATTGCCAAAGGCCGTTCGCTCCAGCAGCAATCGCGGCGCGCGGCGGCAGAATTGCGGGCAGGCGAGCAGGAGCTGGGCACCAGACGCCAGACACTCGCCGCGCTGGAAACCCGCCAGCGGCTGACTTCGCGTGAGGCCAGCGGCGAGGCTGACCGTGAGGCTGAGCGGGCTTTGGCGTTGGCCGAGCAGGCCCGTGATCTGGGCGGACTGATCCGCCAGCTGGATGCCGCTGGTGTGGTGCGCAATTCGCTCGCGCGGCTGCCCGGCCCGATCATGCGCCCAGCGCGGCCCGAACAAGCGCGTCCTGAACAAACAACGAGTGCCGCCGAACCAGCCCAGCTTGAGCCGCCCGCCGCATTTGGCCGCTATCTCTTGCCGATGGCCGGACGGCTGGTGGCTGGTTTTGGCGACGCGCGTCCCGGCCTTGCGCGCAGCCGGGGGATCGCCATAGCAGCACGCGGGGGCGCGCAGGCGGTTGCCCCGTCTGCCGGACGGGTGGCGTTTGCCGGGCCTTATCGCGGCTATGGCAATATTATCATTATCGAGCATCAGGGCGGCTGGACCACCTTGATAACCGGCCTTGCCCAGCTTGATACGCGGATCGGTCAGCGGCTGGTTGCAGGCTCACCGCTGGGCGTTGCCGGGCCGGGCAAACCGCTGATCGGGCTGGAGCTGCGCCGGAATGGCGAGGCGGTTAATCCGCTTGATGTGATAAGATCGCAATGATGCGCCATTTGGGATGCGCCATCTGGTGTTAACCTGAACTGCGCGATAAAGAGCGTCCATATTCCGCAAGAGGCCCTGCCGCCGATGAAATTCGCTGCCCCCAAATTTGCCGCCCTGCTGCGCGCCAGCCTGCTGGTCACTGCGGTTGCCCTGATCCCGGCGACCACCGCTGGTCTGGCCGCTGTTGATGGAAGATCCGGCGCGCAATTCGGCCGGCTGTTCACCGTCTATCAGCTGATCAAGGCCCAGTATGTTGAGGCGGCCGACGATGAAAAGCTGGTCGGCGGCGCGATCAACGGCATGCTCGCCAGTCTTGATCCGCACAGTTCCTACCTTGAGGGCGCGTCGCTGCAGCGGCTCAACGCGATGATCGACGGGAACTATTCGGGCCTTGGCCTCAGCGTGGTCATGGATGACGGCGCGGTAAAGGTGGTATCGCCGATGCGCGGCAGCCCTGCAGAAAAATCCGGGGTCAAGGCGGGCGACTATATCACACACCTCGATGGCAAGCTGATCTATGGCGGCGAGCTGGACGACGCGGTGTCCAAAATGCGCGGCGAGGCTGGGACCAGCATCCGCCTGACGCTGTTCCGGGCCGGCCGCGATGCGCCGTTCGATGTGACCGTGACCCGCGGCGTGATCGAGCTTGAGCCGGTAACCGCCAAGCTTGAGCAGGGCATCGGGGTGATCAGCGTCAACGAATTTTCCCGCGATGTCGGCAATGATGTTGCAGCGGCAATCCAGGACATGAAGCGGCAGGCCGGCGGCAAGCTGACCGGGCTGGTGCTCGATCTGCGCTCAAACCCGGGCGGCAGCCTTGATGAGGCGGTGATTCTGTCCGATCTGTTCCTGACCCAAGGCGATATCGTTTCGCAGCGCGGCCGGGTTGCGGCGGAGAACGAATATTACCGCGCCGAAACTGCGGTGAAGGGCGATGTTGCCAAGGGGCTGTCGATGATCGTGCTGATTGATGCAGGTTCGGCTTCGGCGTCAGAGATTGTCGCAGGTGCGCTGCAGGATCAGCACCGCGCGCTGATCATGGGCGAGCGCAGCTTTGGCAAGGGCAGCGTCCAGTCGCTCTACAAGATTGACCGGACCCATGCGGTCAAGCTGACCACGGCGCGCTATTTCACCCCATCGGGCAAATCGGTTCAGGAGGGCGGGATCGATCCGGATATCAAGGTGCCGCAGCTCAGCGATCCCGATGCCCGCCGCCGTTCCGAATTCGCGCTGCGCGAATCCGATCTGCGTCGCCATCTGGTCAACGAAGTGAGCCTGGATGACAAAAAGCTTGAGGCTGACAAGCTTGAAGACCCGCGCTTCAAGCAGACTGCCGAACAGCTCAAGGCCAAGGGCATCACCGATTTCCAGCTGCATTATGCGATCGAAACGCTGAAACGCACTGGCGGCACCGTGCTTGCCAGCCGGGGTAAGTAATGGCGCTGACCGGGCAAAACGCCTTCGCCAAGGCGCGGCTGCTGGCGCTGCTCGCGCCGCTGCTGCTGCTGGGCGGGGCGTATATCTCGCAATATGGCTTCGGCCTGTATCCGTGCGAGATGTGCTGGTGGCAGCGCTATCCGCATTTCCTTGCGCTGGGATTGGGGCTGCTGGCGCTGGTCCGACCCGGATCGCGCAGCCTGGTAGTGCTGGGCGGGCTGGCGATCCTCGCATCTGGGCTGATCGGCGCTTTCCATGCCGGGGTTGAGTATCACTGGTGGGAGGGGCTGACGGCCTGCTCCACCACAGTCGGCGCGGGCGCTGCCGATCCGCTTGAGGCGATAATGAACGCCCCGCTGACGCGCTGCGATCAGGCCCCGTGGGATTTGCTGGGGATTTCGCTGGCCGGGTTCAATTTTCTTATATCCACCGCAGCGGCATTGGTGATCTTCGTGCTGCTGGGCCGAAGCAGGGGCGCAGTAACATGAACAAAGCACACCGTTCCGCCAGCATGCTCCGCGTCAATCAGGCGGGCGAATATGGCGCGACGCAGATTTACGCCGGACAGCTGGCAGTGATGGGGGATCGCGCCCCCCATTCGGGCGAGATCGCCCATATGGCCGAGCAAGAGGCGGTCCACCGCCAAAAGTTTGATGCGCTGATCGCGGCGCGGGGCGTGCGGCCCACTGCGCTCCAGCCGGTCTGGTCGGTCGCGGGCTTTGCACTGGGCGCGGCAACGGCCATGATCGGCCCCAAGGCAGCGATGGCCTGCACCGCCGCGATCGAAACCGAGATTGAGCAGCATTACACCGCTCAGCTCGAAGCGCTCGGCAGTGATGATCCGGAACTTGGCGACATGATCCGCAGCTTCCGCGATGACGAGCGCGCCCACCACGCAACCGCGCTGGCTGCCGGAGCCGAACAAGCGCCCGGCTATCCGATCCTGTCAGGCGCGATCCGGCTGGGCTGCCGCATAGCGATTCGTCTTTCAGAACGGATCTAGCTTCAGCTATTATTCAGCGCCGGACCTGCCTATACCGCCCCGACGATCCCCAAGGAGCTTCCCATGCGCCCGCTTTTGGTTCTTGCTGCCGCACTTATGTTCACCTCTCCCGTCGCCGCGCAGGATGCCGCCGGGGACAAGGTCAACCAGCTGATCGTTTATGGTGATGATGTCTGCCAGCCCGCGGCTGAGAACGAGATCACGATCTGCGCCCGCAAGCCTGAGGCAGAGCGGTTTCGCATCCCAGAAATCCTGCGCGGCACCGCGTCCCCCCAGAACGAGGCCTGGACCAACCGGGTGCTCGCCTATGAAACCGTCGGCAAATCCGGCACCCTCAGCTGCTCTGCCACCGGCTCTGGCGGCTGGACCGGCTGCGCGCAGCAGCTGATCGATGCCGCCTATGCCGAAAAAAGCACCGATCCCAATCTGAAATTCAGCGAGATGATCGCCGCCGAACGCGCCAAACGGATGGTCACGATCGATGCCGAAGCTGCCGAAACCCAGGCCCGGGTTGAAGCCGCGGAAAAAGAATATGAAGCGCGCCAGCGTGCCGCCGCTGTTGCTGCCCCTGCCCCCGAAGCTGCTCAGGAGGCCCCGCCACCTTTAAAATAGGGCAGGGCAAACGCATATGGCCCAAAACCATCTTTACTCGTCACCCTGAAACACGTTCAGGGTGACGAAACCGGGCAATCCCTTAAACCCGGTGGCCCCCCATTAACGATCCCGCAGCCCGCCCGCGAAGGCCCGGCACCAGCACCCCGCCAGCCGCCGATTAACCACCTGCTGGAACACACAAAACAAAACCTGTCCTTGGCTGACACATTATGTCTTTTCAAAGCCATTTAACCGTGTATGACTCGTGAACGGTACGGGAAAGAAAAATTTGCGGTGGTCGCTCGCCTGCATTTTCGTTAACTGGTCCAACTATTTCGATTGAGGGGTTTTCAATGACTACCATGACACAAAATTCGAAGAAGACGGCGTTCAGCCGTTTTGGCGGCGTCGCGATTTCCGCGTTCGCCCTTATGGCAACTCAGGCATTTGCCGCAGACGACATCACTGGCGGGCCGATTGTTGCCGTCGATAACGGCAACACCCTTTGCGCCGATGGCGTAACTCAGGATGGCTACGTTCTTGGCAGCACGCCAATTGTAGGCAACACCACGACTGTTGTTTGCACCGGCCAGGACGTGTCGCAGAACTTCAACGAATTTTCCGTTGTTGGCGACACTGTCTTTTCACCAGACGGCATCTTTGGTGATGACGCCGTAACGCTGGAATTCGGCAGCGCTGCGGTCACCTACGAGGCCGTTATCGAAACCTCGCAGGTTTATGACGTTACTGGCGATCCGCCTGTTCCCGTCGGTGGTCCAACCAGCTCGGGCTTGCTCGCACCAACCAATCCGGTCGTTGCAAACTACAACTATACTACTGGAACCGCGACTGAGCTCCAGATCCACTCGATCAGTGGCTACACCGTGTCTGACGGCGGCGACGGCGGCCTCACCGGCGACGGTCAGGGCGTTGATGTGGCTCAGTGGGCCAGCGGCTCCAGCTGGAATGTAACAACTGGTACGTCGACCTTTGATCCGGTGACTGGCGACGTAACCTATACGGCAACTGCCGGAAACACTGCGACTCAAGACGTCTTTGGCAACACCGTTGGTGTGTTTGATGATGTTGCTGGAACGTCCAGCGAATCGACGCAGGATGCTCAGGGCTTCAGTGTAACTGATGGCGTTGAAACGATCACCTACGGACAGAACGGCATCGCCAACGGCACCAGCTATGTCGATGTGAACCCCGACAGCGTGGTCATCCACGGCGGCACCACCTCGACTACGGTTACAGTCGATAATGCTGGCGTTAATGTTGTTGACTCCACCTTTGGCCAGACCTTTATCCTCGACAATGTCGGCAACACGACAACGTTTGGCAACGCAACGGTAAACGGTAACTCTACTGTTCTCGGCAACTCGACGGTTGGCGGAACGCTGGGTGTTACTGGTCTGACCAGCACCAATGGCATTGCCAACACGGGTAACATCACCAACTCCGGCAACATCACAACTGCCACGTTGAATGTCACCGGTGCCAGCGTTACCAACGGCATCACCAACACGAATGGCATCACCAACTCGGGCGGTCTTATCAACTCGGGTGGCATCACCAATACCGGCGGGCTCAGCACTGACACGCTGGCAGTGTCGGGTGCTACCACAACCAATGGCATCACCAACACCGGTAACATCGGCACCACCACGTTGACCACCACGGGCAACGCGACGGTTGGCGGCGCTCTGGCGGTTGCTGGTGCAACCACCACCAACGGTATCACCAACACCGGCAACATCGGCACGACCACGTTGACCACCACGGGCAACGCGACGGTTGGCGGCGCTCTGGCGGTAACCGGTGCTACCACAACCAATGGCATCACCAACACTGGCAACTTCTCCAACTCGGGCAATGCCTCGGTTGGTGGAACACTGGCAGTAACCGGTGCTACCACGCTGACTGGCGCTCTCACAGCCAACGGCGGCGTATCGACCACCACCTTGGCCGCTTCGGGCAACGCCACGGTTGGCGGAACGCTGGCGGTAACCGGTGCTACCACGTTGACGGGTGCTCTCACAGCTAACGGCGGTGTATCGACCACCACCCTGGCAACCTCGGGCAATGCCACGGTTGGCGGCGCTCTGGCGGTGACGGGTAACTACACCACCACCAATGGCAACATCACCACCACCAACGGTAACATCACCGCCACCAATGGCACCGTCTCGGGCGCGGCTCTGGTTTCGACCGGCACCACCTCGGTTGGCACCAATCTGACGGTTGGCGGCAATGCTACGGTGACTGGCAACTACTCGACCACACTCGGCAACATCACCACCACCAGCGGCCGCATTCAGGCCGGTACGGTTACGGTGAATGCGGGCGGCAGCAACCGGGTCTCCGGTCTTGCCAACGCCATCCTGTCGTCCACATCAACCGATGCGGTCACAGGTCAGCAGCTGAATTCCACCAACCTCGCACTGACCGCACTTGATGTGCGTGAAGCGGCGCACTTCAACCTGCTTTCAGCCCGCGCTGACAAGGCTGATCAGGGTATCGCAATGGCCTTCGCGTCAAACGCTGCTCCGCTTAACCTGTCGAACGGCGAAGGCGGCGTTTCAGGCGGCGTCGGCGTTTACCAGGGTGAATGGGCCGGTGCGATCCGCGCTCAATACGTCATGGAAAGCGGCGTTGGAGTTGGCATCAATGTCGGCTTCTCTGAAAACGCAGTGGGCGGCGGCGCTGGGGTCAGCGTCAAGTTCTGATCCTTCAGAACGCCTAGCTACTAACGGAACGGGCCGCGCATCGCGCGGCCCGTTTTGTTTGTGGCAACTGCCCGCGCAGCCAACGTTCCCACCGTCTTGTCAATCCGCAATTCAGGCGGCATGTTCCATCCGTCGGCTATAAGCACTGCCCAACAACCACCGGATCACCACAATGAAGCGCCAGCCCATCAAGACCTTGATCACCGCCAGCGCAATCTCTGCATTGATCGCCACCAGCGCGCTGGCTAGCGGCTTTGTAAACGAAAAGCGCGCCTGGCTGTCGCTGCGCCCCGAAGTGCGGGTCGGTTATGTTCAAGGTCTCAATGACAGTCTGAACTATGTGTTTGTCGATGATACCCTGATCAATGCGCTGGCCAAGCGCGGCCGCACCAAGTGCCTGATCGCGCAAAAGACCACGGCAGCGATTCTGGCCGACCGGATCACCACCGCCTATAATGAAGACCGCTATGCACCGCTTGCCCCGTCCGCGATCTATATAATCCGGATGGGCGAAGTGTGCCGGTCCTACATCAATGAAGCGCGGCTCGAATACGGCCTTGGCCCGCTTTGATAGCGCAATGAATTGCCAACAAACTTGAAGGTATCCAAAATGAAAGCCATCAATCTCGCCGCTGCTTCGCTATTTGCCGTGATGCTGCCCGCCGCCGCGCTGGCACAAACCAGCCCGACCCGCCCCGCCGCCACCACGGCAACCCGCCCCGCTGCAACGCCAGCACCCGCAGCAGTGACAATCTCCAACGTCCAGCAAGTGTGCCAGATTCGCGAACGTGAAATCGTCAGCATCAACGGCGCATTATCGCAGCGCAATGCCGCCGCCGCGCGCGAGAACGATCAAACCCGCAAGAACGCCATCCTCACCTCGATGGAAGGCACCCGCGCCGCGCTGCGGGAAACCGAAGCCTCATGGGACCGGATGGATTGCGGCCAGATTCTGTATGTCAGCCGCAGGCCTTAAGGCGATCTTCGGTTAATTATCGCGCCAGCTTAGCCCCTCCCCCTGGCGGGGGAGGTTGGGTGGGGGTGTACTGCCGCCTCATCGATCCGTCATTCTAAACTTGTTCCCTCACGCCTAATACCAAGGTGCAATGAGCTTAACTCATTTCCCCCTTCCTCTTGGGGAAGGGTCGGGGATGGGGGAGCGAGGCCCCTTGGCCTCGCGTCATCGCTAGCGTGGAACCCCCACCCCCAACCCCTCCCTCCGCTCATCCTGAGCCTGTCGAAGGACGGGGAGGGGGGCTATAGGCTCTTTTCATCCCAAATTGGTATAGCCCCTCCCCGACGTGGAGGGGGATTCGATGGACGATTCAATGTAAAATCCACCACCGCAGAGGGATAGGATTATGTGATACTCATCACGCCCTAACTCAGCGCAATATCAGGCGCATCTTCCTGCTTCATGCCGATCACATTATAGCCCGCATCAACATGGTGAACCTCGCCAGTAACGCCAGAGGACAGGTCTGACAGCAGATACAGCGCGCTGCCACCAACATCCTCGATCGTCACATTGCGGCGCATTGGCGCGTTCAGCTCGTTCCATTTCAGGATATAGCGGAAATCGCCAATTCCACTGGCCGCCAGCGTCTTGATCGGGCCAGCCGAGATCGCGTTGACCCGGATATTGGCCGGCCCCAGATCATTGGCGAGGTATTTGACGCTGGTTTCCAGCGCCGCCTTGGCCACGCCCATCACATTGTAATGCGGGATAACTTTTTCAGCCCCGTAGTAACTCAGCGTCAGGATCGATCCGCCCGCCTCTGGCATCATCGCGGCTGCTCGCTGCGTTATCGCAACCAAACTATAGGCCGAGATGTTCATGGTCATCAGGAAGTTTTCGAGACTGGTATCGAGATATTTGCCGCGCAGCTCTGCTTTGTCGGAAAAGCCGATCGCATGAACCACGAAATCAATCACCGGCCAGCGCGCGGCCAGCGTAGCAAAGGCAGCGTCCAGAGCGCCCATCTCTGCCACGTCGCAATCGATCAGGAAATCACTGCCCAGACTTGCCGCCAGCGGACGCACCCGTTTTTCCAGCGCTTCGCCCTGAAACGAAAACGCCAGCTCTGCGCCATGCTCGGCCAGCTTTTGCGCAATCCCCCAGGCCAGCGACTTGTCATTGGCCAGCCCCATGATCAGGCCGCGTTTTCCCTGCATCAATCCGTTCATGCCTGCCTGTTCCCATCCGGTTCCTGCCGGGCATGCCCGGTCATATCGCTTTCCTCAGGGGTAACCGCCAAAGCTGCATTCAACTCGGCCCCCACAACCATCCCTAGTCCGACCAGCCAGAAAAAGAAAAGTGCGATCATCACCCCCGCCAGACTGCCATAGGTCAGATCATAGGTGAAAAACCGGGCCAGCACCTCTGGCAAGGTCGCCATAACTGCTACCCACCACCCAGTCACCAGCAGCGCACCGGGCCATTTTGGATAGCGCCGGGCGCGGTAAGCTGTTGGAGTCAATGTATAAAATAGCAGATAGAGCGAGACAAACAGAATGCCCGCCGGCACCAGCCTGCTCGCCACCAGCGTATCGGTCCAGTCACCAAAGCGCGGGAACCAGGCAGCGATAATCTGCTCTGCCGCGCCGATCGCCACTTGGGCAAACAAAGAGAAGAGCAGCGCCACGACTGCGACAACGATTACAGCGCTGGAGATCAGACGATAGCGCCAGAACGCCGTGGCTGAGCTGGTTCCATAGGCCCGGCGCAATATGTCGCGGATTGTCTCGATCAGGCTACCGACCGTCCACAGCCCGATCAACCCACCCACCCACAGCAGCCACCCGCTGCGGGCGGAAATCACATCGCGCGCCACCGGCTCGATCGCAGCGGCCACCACGGGCGGAACTGCCAGCAGAAAAGTGCGGATCGAAGCCTCACGCTGGCCGGCCTCGCCCAGCAATGAAAAGATTGCCCCGACCGTGATGAAGAACGGGAACAGCGCCAGAATCGACATATAGGCCAGATTGCCCGCATGGATGAAGCCGTCGTTATAAGCGCCGGTCCAGATCCGGGTGACGATGCGATAGAGCCGGGTAGCCCAGAAGGTGCCGCGCCGGCCGACGCGCTGTTCCACCTGCTCTTGAAGCCCCGCCCGCCAGCGGAGCGCCTGTTTGCGGCGCGCTTCGGGTGAGAGATTGGGCACGGTCAGGAGAGGCGTAGCGGTCTGCTCCAGGTCGCGCTCTTCCATGGCTCCGTCGCGCCCTCAGACGCCCAAACGGCTGCGCAAGGCACGCGGATCGCTCCAGCCTTCCAGCCGCTTGGTGAACTCGGCCAAGGCCTCGCCATCTGGCAAGTGAATCTCCAGAGTGATCAGCTGATCACCGCGGGTTCCGTCCTTGCGGGTAAAGCCCTTGCCCTTCAGCCGCAGCGTCTTGCCCGAGCTGCTACCCGGCGCCAGGGTCAGCATGACCGCGCCTTCGGCGGTCGGCACTTTGACTTTGGCCCCATTCATCGCCTCATCCACGGTGACTGGCAGATCCAGCCGGATGTTGTCACCATCGCGCCGGTAGAAGGCGTGAGGCTGAAGCTGAATCGTTACGATTGCATCGCCCGCACCGCCTGGACCGGCCTCACCCTTGCCGGCCAGGCGCATCTGGGTGCCATCTTCAGCCCCGGCGGGGAGCTTAAGATCAATCGTCTTGCCATCGGACAGCGTGATCCGCTGCGTCGCCAGCGCCGCAGCATCGGGCAAGCTGACCGCCAGGCGGTATTGGACATTAGCCCCTTTGGGAGCAGCCCGGCCCCGGCCTGGGGCGCCGCCCATCCCGCCGCGACCGCCGAAGAGCCCGTCAAAAATATCGCTTATATCAATGCCTTCGTCACCGCCAAAGCCGCCGCGCTGGCCGCCACCGCCGAACCCGCCGCCCGGCCCTGCGCCGCCGCCAAAGCCGAATGGCGATGCCGGATTGCCCTCGCCGTCAATCTCTCCCCGGTCAAACCGGGCGCGCTTGTCCTTATCAGTAAGCAGATCATAGGCCCGGGTCACTTCGCTGAAGCGCTCGGTCGCCTTGGGATTACTGGTGTTGCGATCGGGGTGCAGCTGTTTCGCAAGCTTGCGATAGGCGGACTTGATGTCCTTCTCGGTTGCGTTGCGGGCTACGCCCAGGATCGAATAAGGATCAGCCATCTGACCCTAGCTAGGTGCGCCAGCACAATACGGCAAGCCGCCGCTTTCATCTGCACGATGACAGGGCTATGCGGTGGGGCACATTCTTGAACGGAACCGGCCCTTGAGCATTGATACCAACAGCGAAGTGATCCCCTCGGGCGATCCGCTCGAACTGTTCGAAAGCTGGCTTGCCGAGGCGCGGACCAGCGAACCCAATGATTCAAACGCCATGGCGCTCGCCACGGCCACGCCCGATGGGCGTCCCTCGGTGCGGATGGTGCTGCTGAAGGGGCACGGTCCTGCGGGCTTTGTGTTCTATACCAATAGCCATAGCCGCAAAGGCGCAGAAATTCTCAGCAATCCCAACGCCGCGCTACTGTTTCACTGGAAGTCATTGCGACGCCAGATCAGGATAGAAGGCGCACTGGAGCAGGTCGATGATTCCACCGCTGATGCCTATTTCAACAGCCGCAGCCGTGATTCCCAGCTGGGCGCAGCGGCTTCGGAGCAGTCAGCACCGCTGGATCGACGTGAGACGTTCTTGGCGCGCTATGAAGCTCTGGACCAGGAGTTTGCCGGGCGCGAGGTCGTGCGACCGCCGCATTGGACCGGCTTCCGCCTGGTTCCTGATGCCATCGAATTCTGGTGCGACCGGGCACACCGCCTGCACGAACGCCGCCGCTTTGTCCGCGCGGGCGAGGGCGGCTGGTCCAGCACGCTGCTTTACCCATGAGTGTCAGCGCAGCATCCCTTAATCGCAGCGCAGCGCTGGCCAGTATCTCGGTAGCGCTGCTGCTGGTCGGGCTGAAGGCCTGGGCCGCATGGTCGACCGGGTCGACCGCAATGCTGGGCAGTCTGGCTGATACGGTGCTCGATCTGGTGGCGTCGGCAGCAACATTGGCAGGGGTGTGGGTTGCGGCCCAGCCGGCCGATGACAACCACCGGTTCGGCCACGGCAAAGCTGAAGCGCTGGCCGCAATGTTCCAGGTGGTGCTGATCTCGATCTCGGCGCTGACATTGGCGGCGCGCGGCGTGCAGCAATTGCTGGGAGGGTCGCGGACCGAGGCAGCGGGCGAGGGTATAGCCGTTTCTGCGGTGGCCATTGCCGCTACGCTGGTGCTGCTGGTCTGGCAGAACCATGTCATCCGCAAAACCGGCAGCCTCGCCATCGCGACAGACCATTTGCACTACAAATCGGATTTGCTGCTCAATCTGGCGGTGATCGCAGCGCTGGCGCTCGATCAATATGCCGGAATGGCGGGAGCTGATCCGCTATTCGGGCTGGCCATCGCGGCATGGCTGGGTTGGGGGGCCTGGCGAGCTTCGCATGCCGCGATCGAACAGCTGATGGACCATGAATGGCCCGAGGCCAAGAAATCGCGTTTCCTGGATGTTGTCGCCCGCCACCCTGAACTCAAAGGTCTCCACGATCTGCGCACGCGGACATCGGGCAATCGCGATTTCGTCCAGTTCCATGTCTGGGTCGATCCCCAGATGACCGTCGCTCAGGCGCATGAGGTGATGGATGATATCGAGGATAAGCTGCTGGCCGAATTTCCGGGGATTGAAATCCTGATCCATCCCGATCCCGAAGGGCTGGTCGATGAAACTGGCCGTGCCGCAGCCGACGTCCTGGCCGCTGCCAAGAAACCGCCAAAGTGAGCCTCACTTTCCCCTATTGGCATGTCGATGCCTTTGCTTTGCAGGCCTTTGCGGGCAATCAGGCAGCTGTGGTGATCCTTGACGATTGGCTGGACGACAGCGTGTTACAAGCCATTGCCGCGGAAAACATGTTTGCAGAGACCGCGTTCCTGATCCCGGACACCAGCGGTGCAGCTGATTGGGAGTTGCGCTGGTTCACTCCGGGACTTGAAGTGAGGCTGTGCGGCCATGCCACGCTGGCGTCGGGCCATGTGCTGCTGGCGCGCGATCCTTCGCTGGGGCGGGTCCGGTTTCTTACCCGCCAGTCCGGTGTGCTTGAGGTTCGGCGGCTGGGCACTGGCTATGAGCTGGCGCTGCCGGTGATTCCAACCGAGCAGCGCAGCTGGGATGAAGCGGCGGTGCTGCTGGGCGAGCCCAGCGACGTTTGGCGCTCACCCGATGGCCATTACAATGTCTTTCTCTACGGCAGCGAGGATGACGTCCGCGCGCTGGCACCCGATTTCCGGGCGCTCGCCGCGTTCGGCGATGTGCAGTTCATTGCAACCGCGCGCGGCGAGGCTGCTGACGTGGTCAGCCGGGTGTTCGTGCCCGGTTGCGGGGTAGATGAGGACAGCGTGACCGGCTCCTCCCATGCGGTGTTGACCCCGTTCTGGGCGGATCGGCTGGGGCGCGAAAGCTTTACCGCATTTCAGGCTTCCGAACGTGGCGGGCAGCTTACCTGCCGCCGTGATGGGGCCAGCGCATGGCTGGGCGGAGATTGTGTGACTGTGGTGGAGGGAGCTTTCACGCTCTAAAACCCGCGTCCCTGGCCCTCCAGAAACGCCTGATAGCTGCGGGCGATGCCTTCACGCAGGGAAATCGACGGGCTCCAGCCCAGCGCCTTCAGCCGCGCGCTGTCCATCAGCTTGCGGGGGGTGCCGTCGGGCTTGGCGGGGTCGGTCACAACCGGGCCATCATAGCCAATCACCTCCATTACCAGCCGGGTGAGCGCCATAATCGAAAGCTCCTCGCCCGAGCCGACGTTGATGTGCCCTTCGCCCGAATAATTCTTCATCAGATGGAGACAGGCATCGGCGCAATCATCGACATACAGAAATTCGCGTAGCGGAGTGCCAGTGCCCCACACGCTCACCGTGCCGCCCGACTGCTTGGCGGCATGCACCTTGCGGATCAGCGCGGGCATGACATGGCTGGATGTGAGATCAAAATTATCGCCCGGACCATAAAGATTGGTTGGCATGGCACTGATGTAGTCGCAGCCATATTGCTTGCGGTAAGCCTGCGCCAGCTTGATCCCGGCGATCTTGGCGATGGCATACCATTCATTGGTCGGTTCAAGCGCCCCGGTCAGCAGCGCGTCCTCGCCGATCGGCTGGGCGGCAAGCTTGGGGTAGATGCAGCTTGAGCCCAGAAACAGCAGCTTTTCGACACCCGCCGCATGGGCCCCGGTGAATATCGCGGTCTCGATCAACAGATTGTCGCGCAGGAAATCGACCGGTTGGGTGTCATTGGCGAGGATCCCGCCAACCCGCGCAGCCGCCAGGAACACCGCCTGCGGGCGGCTCTCGGCCATCCAATCGCGCACAGCCTTCTGATCGGTCAGGTCAAGTTCCGCGCGGGTAACCGTCAACACTTCGCAGTCCTCGCCCGCCAGTGCCCGGGTGATCGCACTGCCGACCATGCCGCCATGACCTGCCACCCAGACGCGCTTGCCGATCAGTGAATACATGGCGCTAAGCGCCCCGGCCCAACGGCGCAGCGCGCATGGCTTCAAGATCGGCCTGCATCATCTCACGCACCAGCTCGCGGACATTGGTCTCAGCCTTCCAGCCAAGCTTCTGGTGGGCTTTGCCGGGATCGCCGATCAGCAGATCGACCTCGGTCGGGCGGAAATAGCGCGGATCAACCGCCACTCTGAGAGCGCCGGTGGCTTTGCAAAAGCCCTGTTCGCTCGCCCCAGTCCCGCGCCATTCCAGCGCAATCCCGGCATCGGCGAAGGCCCATTCGGTGAACTGGCGGACAGTCGTGGTGGCACCTGTGGCGAGCACATAATCGTCACCCTCATCAGCCTGGACCATCAGCCACATGCCAAGGACGTATTCCTTGGCGTGGCCCCAATCACGCTGCGCGTCGAGGTTGCCCAGAAACAGCATATCCTGCCGGCTCAAGCTGATTGCGGCTGCTGCACGGGTGATCTTGCGGGTCACGAATGTCTCACCGCGCAAGGGGCTTTCGTGGTTGAACAGGATCCCGTTGGAGGCATGGATGCCGTAAGCCTCGCGGTAGTTTACCGTGATCCAATAGGCATAGAGCTTGGCCACGGCATAGGGGCTGCGCGGATAGAACGGGGTGGTTTCGCGCTGCGGCACTTCCTGAACCAGCCCATAGAGTTCTGAAGTTGAGGCCTGATAGAACCGGGTCTTGCGCTCCAGCCCCAGAATACGAATTGCCTCCAGCAGCCGCAGCGTGCCCATGGCATCGGAATTGGCGGTATATTCGGGGGTCTCGAAGCTGACCTGGACGTGGCTTTGCGCCGCCAGATTGTAAATCTCGTCCGGCTGGGTTTCCTGAACGATCCGGATCAGATTGGTCGCATCGGTCAAATCGCCATAATGCAGCGTCAGCTTGGGGTCGGGGGCATGCGGATCTTCATAGATCTCGTCGATCCGGTGGGTATTGAAGCTTGAAGCGCGGCGCTTGATCCCGTGAACGCGGTAACCCTTTTCAAGCAGCAGCCGGGCGAGATAGGCCCCATCCTGACCCGTGATCCCGGTAATCAATGCGGTTTTTTCAGTCACTTTTGCGGTCCTTGGGGAAGAGCTTGAAGATCTGGCCGATCGCAGCCCGCACTGGCAGCCGCGCGCCGTCATTGGTCTTGCCGAGGCGGACCACAGTAAGACCCTGGCTTGGCGAGACTACGACATATTGGCCAAGGTGGCCATTCATCGAAAAGCTGCTGGCGGGCGCACCGGGAAACAGGGTTGACCCATCATCGGACTGCGGCTGGTTAAGCCAGATCTGGCCGCCATAGCCGGGGTTGCGGGGATTGCCCTTGACCATGAACTCAATCCAGTTGCTGGGTACCAGCTGTGCACCCTTGACCGCGCCGCCGCCGCGCAGAAATTCGCCGAATTTGGCCCAATCGCGGGCATTGCCATGGATCAGGCTGCTGCCTATCAAAGTGCCGGCGGTGTCAAACTCTGCAACCATCGAGCGCATTCCTAGCGGCTCGAATAGCCGAGTTTTGAGGTATTCATTTACCGTATGGCGGCGAACCGCCGGATCGGCGCTATCTGTTAGTACGCGCGCCGCCACATCCGCCAGAATAACTGTGGTTGCGGTGGAATACTCCCACTTGCGGCCCGGCTCAGCCTCCAAGGGCTGCGCTTCGGCATAGGCGGCCATATTGTCGCGCCCATCCAGAAACAGCATCCGTACTTCATCCGATTCGAAAATCGGATCACCCGTTTCGGTATGCCGCAGGCCAGAGCGCATCTGGAGCAACTGGCGCAAGGTAATCTCGCCGCGCGGATCGCCTGAACGCTGCCATGCGGGGATCGGGACGCTCTCATCCAGCCGCAGCCGCCCGTCTGCGACCAGCAGCCCGATCATTGCCCCGGTGACCGATTTGGCCATCGACCAGCTGACGAAACGGGTGTTCTCGTGGTATCCGGGGCCATAACGCTCTGCCACAATCCGCCCATTATGCAGCACCAGCACGGCGCGGGTTTCGGCCGTATCATCGCTGGCGAACAAGCCATCGACGGCGCGCGCCAGCTTTTGCCGTGAAACACCGGGCTGTTTGATCACTGCTGCCAGCGCAGCCTCGGTCAAGGGCGGCGGCGGCACTGGAGATCTGCCGCCACAGGCCATAAGGGCTGGCAGCGTAAGCAGCGGCAATATAAGGGATAGGCAGCGCGTTGACATGGCGCGTTTCACTCGCTCAACCGGATTGATATGGCAACCGTAAACCCGCCCAACTATTCTCGCCCCAGGCGGATCCTTGCTTTTGCAGCGCTTATCCTTGCGGGGCTGCTCGTCTTTTTCTGGCAGCCGCTGAATAGCTACGCCATACTTGGCGCGGCCAATGGCGCACGCCTAGCCTGTTCGTGCCGTTTTGTAGGCGGGCGCAGCTTGACGGATTGCCGCAAGGATTTTGAACCCGGCATGGAGCTGGTGATGCTCAGCGCGGATGAAAAAGCCAAAAGCGTAACCGCCCGGTTCCCGTTGCTCAGCCGCCAGACTGCCACTTTCCGCGAAGGCGAAGGCTGCCGGTTGGAGCCGTGGGCCGATTGATCGCTGGGTGAGGCTTGGGATATGTAACCTTTTCACCACTGTTTCGTGCTAATTGGCCCCACATATGACCATCCACTCCATCACTCCTGTAATCCTCTGCGGCGGCAGCGGCACGCGGCTGTGGCCGCGCAGCCGGGCGGTAATGCCCAAGCCGTTCCTGCCGCTGATCGGGACACAGACCCTGTTTGAGGCGACGCTGGCGCGCGGCGGTGAAGATGGCGGCTTTGCCCCGCCGGTGATCGTCACGGGCGCGGCGCATCTTGATCATGTCGAAGCGCAGCTTGGCGGGCGCGCCGGAACGCAAATTATCGTCGAGCCTTGTGCCCGCAACACTGCTGCCGCGATTGCGCTGGCGGCATTGCGCCTGCCGCAAGACGAAGTGATGCTGGTCTGCCCCAGCGATCATCACATCGGGAATGTTGCAGCCTTCCGCGCCGCCGCTGCAGCAGCGGCAGATTTGGCGCGCGAAGGCTGGCTGGTATCGTTCGGGATCGAAGCAACCAGCCCCGAGACCGGATTTGGTTATCTGCAACAGGGCGAAGCGATTGGCGCAGCCGGTTACCGCGTTGCCCGGTTTGTCGAGAAGCCCGACATTGCGCGGGCTACGGCCTTTCTGAATGAGGGTGGTTATGCTTGGAACGGTGGGATTTTCGCGTTCCGGGTCAGCGATTTTCTGGCTGAGCTGGGCCTGCATCGCCCGCAGATTCTGGATAGTGCCCGCGCTTCGGTGGTGCAGGGTCATACCGAGGGCAGGTGGTTCCACCCCGAGCCTGAGGCTTTTTCGGCAATCGCGGGCGAATCGGTTGATTATGCCGTGATGGAGAACACCGCCCGCGCCGCGATGGTTGCCGCCGATATGGCCTGGTCCGATATCGGCAATTGGGAAGCGCTCCACGCCGCTCTGGACAAGGACACAGATGGCAATTCCGTGCGGGGAACCGCCGAACTGGTCGATTGCCGCAACGTTTTGGTCGATAGCGACGGGCCGCGGGTTTCGGTGATCGGCTTGGAAAATGTGATCATCGTGGTTGATGGCGATGATATTCTGGTGACGAGCGCTGCCGGCACCCAGAAAGTCGGGAAGCTGCGCGGGGCCGCCAACCAGTGAGTGTATTGCTGCCAACCCGGATGGTAGAAAAGCCGTGGGGCATGGATCTGCTGCCCGCGCCGTTTGTGGCACCCGCGGGTCAGCGGATTGGCGAGGTATGGTTCGAACCGCCGCCATTGCTGCCCGGTTTGCTGGTCAAATATATCTTCACTTCGGAAAAACTCTCGGTTCAGGTCCACCCTTCCGATGCGCAAATGGCGGCGCAGGGCAAAGAGGAATGCTGGCTGGTGATCGGCGCAGAGCCGGGCGCGGTTCTGGGGGTTGGCTTTTCCGAAGCGCTAAGCTCCGATCAGATGCGCGCGGCCGCGCTCGATGGCTCAATCGAACAGCTGCTGGCATGGTATCCGGTTTGCGTCGGTGATTTTTTCTACATTCCCGCCAATACGGTGCATGCGATTGGCGCAGGTGTCAGCCTGATCGAGGTTCAGCAGAACAGCGACATTACCTACCGCCTGTTTGATTATGGCCGCCCGCGCGAATTGCATCTGGACGCCGGGACTGCGGTTGCCAAGGGTGCGCCGCATGATCCCGCGCTGCGCCGACATATTGGGCCGGACGGCAGTGTAATACTGGTTGATGGGCCGCTGTTCCGGCTTGGCCGGCTGGCGGGAACGCCCGATCCGGCAACGGACGCGCGCTATGCCGGGGCACCGCTGCTGGTGATCCCGCTGGATGATGACCTGCTGGTTTCAGGAGAGGCTGTTCAACCGGGGCAATGCGCACTGGCTTTATCGCTTGATGATGTAGTTTTCGGCCCAGAGGCTATGGCCCTGATCGCGCAGGACTGCTCTTAAGCTGCCTCAGTCGTCTCGATCCAGCCGCCGCCGACAATCCGGTCACCCGCATAGATGACCGCGGCTTGCCCCGGTGCCACCCCATATTCGGGCGCGGCAAAACGGATTACCGCAGCGTTGCCATCACCCAGCGATCCTTCAAGCGTTACCGGCACAGGCCTGGCCAGACTGCGGACCTTGGCGGTAAGCAGCATATCGGGCAGCGGGCCGATCCGGCTGGTCTCGATCAGCTGCGCCGCGCCGACGGCGAGCATTTGCCTTGGTCCAACCAGCACCTTGCGAGCAGGAGCATCGATCCCTGTGACATAGAGCGGTTCTGGCTGGCCGCCGATCTCCAGCCCGCGCCGCTGGCCGACGGTAAAGCCAAGCACCCCCTGATGCGTCCCCAGCACTTCGCCGCTGCTGGCATGGACAATCTGACCGGGTGCTGCGCCTTCGGGCCGGACACTGCGCACGACTTTTGCGTAATCGCCATCGGGGACGAAGCAGATGTCCTGGCTGTCCGGCTTTGCGGCAACGCGCAGTCCTTCTGCCTCGGCAATCAGCCGGACTTCGGCTTTGGGCATGCCGCCCAGCGGGAAACGCAGGAATTCCAGCTGAGCCTGCGTGGTGGCGTAAAGGAAATAGCTCTGATCGCGGGCCGGATCGAAGGCGCGGTGCAGTTCTGGCCCAGTGGGGCCGATCTCGCGGCGGACATAATGCCCGGTCGCCAGGCAATCGGCCCCCAATTCGCGCGCCATAGCGAAAAGGTCGGTAAATTTTGGCCCCATGTTGCAGCGGATACAGGGGATCGGGGTGCGCCCGGCGAGATATTCATCGGCAAACCGCTCGATCACGTCTTCACGGAATGCATTGGCGTGATCAAACACGTAATGCGCGATTCCCAGCCGGTCAGCCACGGCGCGGGCATCGCGGATGTCATCACCTGCGCAGCAAGCGCCTTTGCGGCCACTGGCAGCGCCGTGATCATACAGCTGGAGAGTGATGCCGATCACTTCGGCCCCGCTGCGCGCGGCCAGTGCGGCCACTACCGAACTATCGACCCCGCCCGACATGGCCACCACGATCCGCTTGCCTGCCATTGGCTCTGGCAGCTGGAACAGCGCCGCCCCAGCCATGGAGGTGAGAGAAAGCTTCGATTCGGTGGGCGACGACATGGGCCGCGCCTTACACTGCTGCGGCTGCCAGCGCAAAGCGCAGCTGACATTCCTAAAGCGCTGATTTCGGTTAATGATCGTCAACACAAGGTAAAGCCGGGCTTTACCGCATCTTGACCATCTCGGTTCTATAGCACCGGATATGGAATTTGGACTCGACCTCATTGGCAGCCTTCGGGATCGGCTGGGCAAGACCGGGATCGGCGATGGCGGTGACGCTGCGCTGCTTGATTGGCCTGCCCTTCATGCCCGCCTGACTGCGGCTTATGACGTCCGCCGCGAGCTTATGCGCAGCCTGAACGGCGGCCCGCATTCGCAAGGCAGCTTCGATCACGGCGCTGCTTTGACGCTCGGTGGACCCGGATACAACTCATACCTCGTTAACCCTGCTGATTTAGCGGATGGCAAAGACCAGTCGTGCATAGGGGCGGATGTCGCCGCACCCAATGTCGGCGATCAAGGAAAATGATGATCGAGAATCAAAAAATCCGTCCGGCAATGGTTATTGGCCCGCTTGGCGAGCCGCTCACCGTTGAATCGCTGCCGTCGCCCGAAACGACCCGCTGGGTTGTGCGGCGCAAGGCTGAGGTTGTGGCCGCGGTCAATGGCGGCCTGTTGTCAATCGAGGAAGTCTGTGAGCGTTACACTTTGACGCTTGAGGAGTTCGCCTCGTGGCAGCGCGCGGTCGACCGGTCCGGGATGCAGGGCCTGCGGGTAACGCGAATCCAGCATTACCGCGATCTGTATGAGCGCCAGCACAAATACTAAGCGCTGATTTTACAGTTTAAAATTGATGCGCGACAGCTTGATTGCGCTCATGTAGTCTTGCTCGGCCCGGTCGGACATTGTGTCCGCCGGGCCGAAGTCTGTTGTCGGCAAACGCCGCAGCAGGCCGAAGCGTCTGCTTGCAGGAGGATGATTGAAATGGGCTGGATTATTGCAATAATCGTTGGCGGCATCGCAGGCTGGCTCGCCAGCAAGGTGATGAACCGCGATGCCTCGATGGGTATCATGATGAATGTGCTGGTGGGCTGCGTCGGTTCGGTCATCGGCAACCTCGTTTCGCAGCGGTTCGGTATCGTCGGATCCGTTCAGGATTTTTCGATCACAGGCCTGATCGTGGCGTTTGTTGGCGCTGTTGTCTTGCTTGGGGTGGTTAATCTGGTGCAACGCGGCCGCGTCCGCTAGGATTTAAGCTTGGTTTTTTGAAACGGGGGTGCCGCGCTGCGGTGCCCCCGTTTTGCATGGCAACCAGCCAGAAGGCGGCTGCGCAGCCCGGCAATGCTGCTGGCAGGTGGCAGCATGCCGTTTGCCGACAGTCCATTGCGCCAAAGCTGCCGTGCGCTTATGGCGCTTCATGCAAGCGTGCCGCGCCATCGCTCCATAGAAGGCCGAGGCTTGCCGGTAGTGATTTAGTATAGTAATACACTGCACGATCTAGAGCGTTGATTTTGGCAAGGGCCAACCGGCAGCTTGAAGCGTCCAGACGAAAGCGGCGACCGCAATGAATTATGACTCAAGGATCGAAAGCTCTACCCTCTCCGGGGAGGCAGGTTCCTATAATCACTTGCTCGAAGCCAATGAAGATGACCGGCGTTCGCGGCGGCGGATGATCATCATCGGCGCGGTGATTGCGGCGCTATTGGTTGGCGTGTGGTTCTTCATTCATCGCGGTGTCGCGCCGATTGCGGCTGTTGGCGGGGCCGGGCAAGCACCGGTGGTTTCGGTTATTGCCCCGGGCCGCGCGATGATCGAAGGCTCGATCAATGCCACCGGGACGCTGGCGGCGCGCCGCGAAATGCCGGTTGGCTCGGTTGGCGAGGGCGGGCAAGTGACCGCGGTGCTGGTCGAGCCAGGCCAATGGGTTGGCCAAGGCCAGGTTCTGGCAGTGGTCGATCGCCGCGTGCAAACCCAGCAGCAGGTCAGCTCCGCCGCGCAGATTCAGGTTTCGCAGGCCGATGCGCGGCTAGCGCAAGCTAATCTCGACCGCGCCCTCAAGCTGGTTGATCGCGGGTTTATTTCCAAGGCCGATGTTGATCGGCTCACCGCAACGCGCGATGCCGCCAATGCGCGGGTTCGTGTTGCCGGCGCCCAATTGGGTGAACTTCAGGCGCGCACCGCGCGGCTCAATATCGTGGCCCCGGCAGCTGGACTTGTGCTCGAACGCAAGGTTGAGCCGGGCCAGGTGGTCAGCGCTGGCAGCGGCGTGCTGTTTCGTATCGCCAAGGGCGGGGAAATGGAAATGAAGGCACAGCTTGGTGAAGCCGATCTTGCCACACTTGCCAGCGGCGTGACGGCGCAGGTTACACCGGCTGGTTCTGCCAAGACATTTTCCGGCCAGATCTGGCAGATCGCTCCGGTGATTGATCCGATGACCCGCCAGGGAATTGCCCGGATCGCGCTGCCCTATGCGCCCGAACTGCGCCCCGGCGGCTTTGCCAGCGCCACCATCCGCGCCGGTTCGGTGATCGCACCGATGCTCCCCGAATCCGCCATTCTGTCGGACAGCAAGGGCAGTTATGTCTATATCGTTGGCAAGGACAACAAGGCCGAGCGCCGCGCTGTGACGACCGGGCTGGTCACCGAAAAAGGCATCGCGATTGCCGCGGGATTAAACGGCAACGAGCGGGTTGTCATGCGCGCCGGCGGGTTCCTGTCGCCCGGCGAAAAACTCAATCCCAAGCTGGTAACGCGCTAGGCTGATGAGAAGAACTGGGATTTCCCGATGAATTTTCGCAATATCTCTGCCTGGTCGATCCGCAATCCGGTGGTGCCGATCGTGCTTTTCTTCGGATTGATGCTGGCGGGTATCCTCAGCTTCATGCGGATGGAGGTCCAGAACGATCCGGATATCGAATTCCCGGTGGTGATCGTCGCGATTATTCAGCCGGGCGCGGCACCGACCGAGATCGAGACGCAGATTTCCCAGCGGGTTGAATCTGCGGTCCGTTCACTGAACGGCATTGAATCGATCAGCTCCACAGCATCCGAAGGCAGCAGCACGACTGTTATCCAGTTTGAGATCGGCGAGGATATCAATCAGTCGGTCAACGAGGTCAAGAACGCGGTAGATCAGGCCCGTAACGAGCTGCCCGACGGGATTCTGGAACCGCAAGTGTTCAAGGCAGAAACCTCGTCCGATCCGATCGCATTTTTCGCGGTAGCGGCTGAAGACATGACGCTTGAGCAGCTATCATGGTTCATTGATGATACGGTGGCCAAGCGATTGCTCGCGGTGTCTGGCATGGCCGAAGTCAGCCGCAGCGGCGGGGTTAATCGCGAGATTCTGGTCACGCTCGATCCGCTGCGGATGCAATCGCTGGGGGTCACTGCCAGCCAGGTCAATACGGCGCTGCGCCAGATCAATGTCAACGCGGCGGGCGGCAAGGCCGAGATTGCCGGGTCGCGTCAGTCAGTGCGGGTGCTTGGCAATGCCAAGGATGCCTATCAGCTATCTCAAACAGACATCCCGCTGGGCGGCGGGCGTTCGATCAAGCTGGCCGATTTTGCAACAGTGTCTGACAGCTTTGGCGAGGTAACATCGCTTGCCAAGATCAGGGGCAAGCCGGTCGTTACCTTCAACATAGCGCGCGCGCGGGGGGCTTCTGACGTCAGCGTCTATGATGATGCCGTGGCAGAGATCGGCAAGCTTGAAAAAGAAAATCCGGGCCTTCATTTCACGCGGCTGTTCACTTCGGTCGATTATACCAAGCAGCAATATGAAAGCTCGATCGCCGCGATGGTCGAAGGGGCTATATTGGCAGTTATCGTCGTGTTCTTCTTCCTGCGCGATTGGCGGGCCACGGTTATTTCGGCAATCGCCATCCCGCTTTCGGCAATCCCGGCCTTCTGGTTCATGCACACCTGGCTGGGCTTCACGCTCAACGGCATGTCGCTGCTTGCGATGGGGCTGGTTGCAGGCGTGCTGGTCGATGACGCCATCGTTGAGATTGAGAATATCGTCCGGCATATGCGGATGGGCAAAAGCGCCTATCAGGCCTCGATTGATGCCGCCGACGAGATCGGCCTGGCAGTCGTCGCCACGACGCTATCGATCGTCGCGGTGTTCCTGCCGGTTGGCCTGATGCCGGGAGTTGCCGGGCAGTTTTTCAAGAATTTCGGGCTGACAGTGGTGGTCTCCGTGCTGCTTAGCCTTGCGGTTGCGCGGATGATCACGCCGATGGTGGCGGCCTATTTCCTCAAGTCGTTCGGCCACGCCGAGCACGGCGGCGGGGTGTGGATGGACCGCTATATGGCAGTGCTCCGCTGGTCGCTCGATACCCGCAAGGTCGATGATTACAAGGCCAGTCTGGTCAGCATGGGCGAGCGGCTTACGATCCGCCGCCGGTTTGCTGCGCGGCTCCGCGATCACCGGCTGTGGATGATCGGCATTGGTGCAGGGGCGCTGGGGCTGACAGCCATATTGCTGGTTACAATCCCGTCTCAGTTCCTGCCTACGGTGAACAGCGATTTCAGCCAGATCCGGATTGAGATGGTGCCCGGCACGACCTTGCAGCAAACCGAGCAAGTGGCAGATCAGGTTGCAGACATCGTCAACCAACGGCCCGAGGTGGAGGCTGCGCTTGAGCGGATCAGCGAGGGCAACGCCCGCTTGTTCATCACGTTGAAGGCAGACCGCGAAAAGACCAGCCAGGAATTTGAGCGGGAAGTCACTCCGTTGCTCCAGAAAATCGCCGATGCGCGGGTGACCTTTCAGGAAATGAACCAGGCTGGCCCGCCAGGCGGCAGCGGTCGACCGATTTCGGTCATGCTGTCCGGCTCTGATCCAAAACTGCTGGACGAAACCTCGGCCAAGCTGATGGAGCAGATGAGCGGCCTCAAAGAGGTGGTCGCACCGCGCATCAACGCTGACATGCGCCGCCCCGAAGTTATCATCAAACCCAGAATGGATCTGGCCTCCAGCCTTGGCGTGACCACAGCATCGCTAAGCCAGACGATCCGGATCGCGACCATTGGTGATATTGATCAGAATGCGGCCAAATTCTCGCTCAGTGATCGTCAGGTGCCGATTCGCGTGCGCCTGTCGGTCGATTCGCGGCGGGATCTTGCCACGCTTCAGAACCTGCCCGTGGCAACTAGCACAGGCGGTTCGGTGCCGCTGTCCCGCGTGGCTGAAATAAGCTTCGGCTCCGGCCCGGTCAGCATCCAGCGCTATAACCAGCAGCGCCGCATTCTGGTCGGCGCTGATCTTGCGCCCGATGTGGTCAAGGGCGATGCGATGGCCAAGATCAAGCAGCTACCGATCATGCAGAACCTGCCCGTCGGAGTCTCAAACGAAGCGGTTGGTCAGGACAAGTTCTTCGAAGAGTTGATCGTCAATTTTGGCATTGCTCTGGTGTCGGGCGTGTTGCTGGTGTTTGCGGTGCTGGTGTTGCTCTACCACCGGGTTGTTTCGCCATTGGTGAACATGGGCTCGCTGTTTTTGGCTCCGCTTGGCGGGCTGATCGCACTGCTGATTTTGGGCCAGCCAATCTCTATGCCGGTGTTCATCGGCATTTTGATGTTGTTCGGGATTGTCGCCAAAAACTCGATCCTGCTGATCGACTTTGCGATTGAGGAAATGTCGCGGGGCACCGAGAAATTCGCCGCGATAGTCGAGGCCGGGCACAAGCGCGCCCAGCCGATCGTGATGACTACCGTAGCGATGACCGCCGGGATGGTGCCGACTGCGGTGTCTTTATCGGGTGACGGGGCCTGGCGTGCGCCGATGGGGACCGTGGTGATAGGCGGGCTGATCGTCTCGACCTTGCTGACGCTGCTGATCGTGCCTGCCGGGTTCAGCCTGGCCGATGGGTTTGAAAAGCGGATCGGGCCGATGCTGCGCCGCAAGTTCCTGACTTACAAGCCCGAGGATGCAGTGAACGCGCATTATCCGTCGCATGGCGAAGCCGGGGCGCTTCCGGCCGAGTGAACTCTGGCTTGCTCCGCTTTCGCCTCAGGCCGCTAGAGTCGCCGGTTCCGGTCGATCGGGCGCGGCGGATGCGGGCCTTTGCCACCGGGATGCTGGTATTCATGGCGGGGATGTTCTTCACTGCGCGTCATTTCCAGGATCAACACACGGTCTGGGGCTATGTTCTGGCGTTCAGCGAGGCGGCGATGATCGGCGGGTTGGCGGATTGGTTTGCGGTCACTGCATTGTTTAGGCATCCGTTGGGCATTCCGATCCCGCACACCGCGATTATCCCTGAGAACAAGGACCGCATTGCCGAGACGATGGCGTCGTTCCTGCGCGAGAACTTTCTGATCCCGCCAGTAGTCGCCCGCCGCCTGAGTAATATGAATCTGGCGGCGGCAGTGGGCACTTTCCTGTCCGATCCGCGCCGCAGCCAAGCAGGCTCCGGCGGGTTGCGATTGCGCGCTGGTGCCGCCAATCTGATCGGCGACATGCTCCAGTCGCTCGATCCCGAACAGCTTGGCGGGCTGGTCAAATCGGGGCTCCGCACCCAGCTCGAAAAGCTTGATGTTGCGCCGCTGCTCGGTCAGCTGCTGACCACGGCGATTGCCGACAAGCGCCACCTCCCGCTGCTGGAAAGCCTGATCCGCTGGGCCGCGCTTACGCTGGAGGACAATGAAGTACTGCTGCGCGAAATGATCCACCAAAAGGCCAATGGCATCATCCGCTGGACCGGGCTGGATGAGCGGCTGGCCAATGGAATCCTTGACGGGCTTTACAAGCTGCTGGCTGAAACGATCATAGATGCCGATCATCCGCTGCGCCGCAAGGTGGAGGAAGGGCTGGAATCGCTGGCCCATGATCTCCTTCACGATCCCAAGATGCAGGACCGTATCCAGCAAATGAAGCTGGAAGTGCTGGCCAACCCAGCGATGGGCCACTGGCTGGAAGGGATCTGGGAACGGACCCGCGCGGCCCTGCTACGCTCCACGCGTGAGCCTGATCAGGCGCTTGCCGGACAGTTCGGGGCCAGTCTGGCGGAACTGGGCGATGCTCTGCAACGCGATGGCCGGTTGCAGATACTCGTCAACCGTTTCGCCCGCCGGACGCTGGTTGGCGTTGCGACCCGCTATGGAGATAATATCGTCCGGCTGGTCTCCGAGACGGTCAAGCGCTGGGATGCCCGAACCGTGACCGACCGGATCGAAGGCGCGGTTGGCCGCGATTTGCAGTTCATCCGGATCAACGGAACGCTGGTCGGTGGGTTGGTTGGAGTCTTTATCCATGTGGCCGATAAGCTGCTGTGACCACCCGTCCGATTATCACGGCCAACCCGATCATCACGACAGGGCGGCTTGAACTGTGGCAACCAGCCGCCGCCGACCTTACCCAAATGCACGCGCTGACACTGGATGAAGAAACCCGGCGGTTTTTGGGCAATCACCAGCCCAATGAAGCCGATAGCTTTGCCCGGCTGATGCGCAATGCCGGCAGCTGGGCACTGTATGGCTATGGCAGCTTCATGGTGCGGCGTCGGGGCGAAGCGCAGATAATTGGCATGTGCGGGATGTTCCGCAGCCTGCGCGGCTTTGCCAAGGGACTGGACGATGTAGCTGAGGCGGGCTGGGTTTTTCATCGCAGCGTCTGGGGCCAAGGCCTCGCCAAAGAGGCAATGCGGGCCAGCCTCGCCTGGTTCGATGCGACGTATGGGGCCCAGCGTATCGCTTGCATGATTGATGAAGATCACACCGTTTCCGATAGGCTGGCAGTTGCGCTGGGGTTTGTCCGCTATGACCGGCATGTGATGGAAGATGGGGAGACGGTAATTCTATACGAGCGCTTGGCCCAAACTTGATCGCACCACACTTCGGCCTTGGCCGGATCACTGCCGAACTCTCTACAATGGGAGCATGGCCCACCCTCGCCGCAAATCTGATCAGATTAGCCGTGCCCCGCTGGATGGGGTTTTCGCAGCGTTGGCGCTGATCCCGCCATCCGGACGAGGCAAGCCGCTCGACGATGCGTGCCAGCTGTTCGAAGAGGTTCAGGCGTTGTTTCGGGAAAGCCCCGACCCGGCGGGCGAATGCCACCGATTGTTCCTGCCGCTTAGCCGGGTGGTCGCGGCTCAGCGCAGCCGCTGCGGACAAGAGGCTTGCGCGGAGTTATTCGTCGCGATTGCCATGGGTGACCAATGCGCCGCGCTGGATGTCAGCCGCCGCCTGATCGAAATTGCAGCGGCGGGCGCGCCCTAGGTAATCTCCCAGACCCGTCCATAATCTGCGCCTTCACCCGGCGATCCTAGCATTGGCTTACCCGATCCGCACGGCGCGCATCGGGCGGGGAAAGCCGATGTCGACTGTTACCGATGCGCTGGAAGTGGAAGTTGCGGCAATCCTTGCGCTGCGCCGTGGCGAATTGACTGACGCGCGGAGCCGCGCTGCGATCGACCGGCATTTTGCCCGGATTATGCGGTTGATCGCGCCGCGCATCCGTCATTTCATCCGCACCTATGGGCTGTTAGACTGGTCCGATGACGCCGCCCAGGCCTGCGCGATCGGGGTCCACCGGGCGATCTGCGCCTATGATCCCGCCAAGGCCCGCTTCACCACCTTCGTCAACTGGCAGCTACGCGGCGAGCTGCAAGGCTTGCGCCACCGGGTGCGGCTGGAACAGCGCACATCGGCGCGCGGCGTTGGCGCTTCGGTAATCTCGCTCGATCAGCTGGGCGAAAGGGCACAGGGCGCCGGCGCGCATTGGGAGCCAGAAGACGAAGCCGCGCAGGAGCGAACCGAGTCGCTGGCCTGCGAAGCGCTCGCCCGCCGCGCCTGCGGGCGGCTGCTTGATGATTACACCGCCCATATGCGGGGCATAGCGCTGCGCCAGCTTGAGCGTCGCGCAGCGCTGCGGGGCCGCGAAACCACCATGCCCGGCACCCTGGCCCCGCGCGACATCGAACGGATCGAACGGACCCTCAACCGCGAACGCGCCATGCTTGCCGTGCATCTGCTGGGGGATGAGGATGAGGCGCTGGGCGATGGCGGCCTCCACGCCGAACAACGCCGCCAGATCGCCCGGCGCGGGGTGCGGGTGATAAGGGCGCGGGTGGATGCGCGGTTTAGAATGGGCTAATTTTTACCGCCCGCCTGAATTAGTGGTTTCGCATACCTACCAGCCCAGTTCCGAATGCGAGCCGAGTCTGACGAGCTCCAGCGAATCGCTGTCCGGCTTACGATAGATCAACACAAGATCGGGTTTAACGTGGCAGTCGCGGTGGTCGTTCCAGTCGCCGGCCAGGGCGTGATCGCGATTGTGAGGCGGGAGCGGCACGTCAGCTGCCAACAAGGCTATCAGCTCGTCCATCTCGTTCAAGATGTATTGGCGATGTCGACCCTTCAATTCCCGTTTGAGATCGCGCTTGAACCGTCCGGTGGGATCAATCGTCCGCATCGAGATCGGCCAGCAGGGCCTTGAAGTCCGGGTAGCTCTTCAAATTGCCCGCCCGAGCTTCCTCCATTGCGGCGATGGTTTCCGCGTTCGGCCTCAAAGGCTCGAACGGCAACGCCTTGTCATGCGCCACACGGGTCAGCAGCAACCGCACCGCGTCGGACACAGTCAACCCCATGGCGGCAAGCACGGCGGCGGCCTCGTCCTTGACGGTGCCGTTGATGCGGGTTTGGACAAGAGCGTTTGCGGCCATGAATTGCATTGTAATGCAAATGCGTTGATTGATCAATGCAGATTTTTTTGGAACTCATGGGATCGTGCTGTATAGCCGCGACCAACAGGGAGGCGGGGCAGCTCTGGTGTTGAGTAAACGGCATTAGTACAGCGGAACGAGTTCTGAATCACCCAATCCAGAACCAGCCTACCCTCGGCTCGACAAGCTCAGGGAAGACGGGCTTGGCTAGATTAAATGCCCGATTGCCCAGCATCCCCGCAAACTCAAAGCTTGCTCGTCAGCTCCGGCACAGCATTAAACAAATCCGCGACCAGGCCGATATCCGCTACCTGGAAGATCGGGGCGTCTTCGTCCTTGTTGATCGCGATGATGGTCTTGCTGTCTTTCATCCCCGCCAGATGCTGGATCGCGCCGGAGATGCCGATGGCGATATAGACTGCCGGGGCGACGATCTTGCCGGTCTGGCCGACCTGATAATCGTTGGGGACATAGCCCGCATCGACTGCGGCGCGCGATGCGCCGACGCCTGCGCCCAGCTTGTCGGCAAGCGGGATGATCACTGCCTGGAAGGTTACTGCATCTTTCAAAGCACGGCCGCCAGAGACGATGATCTTGGCGCTGGTCAGTTCGGGCCGTTCGGATTTGGCGATTTCCGAACCCATGAAAGTTGCCGTGGTGGAGCCTGCTGCCGCAGCAACCGCCTCAACGCTGCCCGAACCGCCGCTGGTTTCGGCCTTGGCAAAGGCGGTGCCGCGCACGGTGATGACCAGCTTGGCGTCTGTGCTTTCAACCGTGGCAATCGCGTTGCCCGCGTAAATCGGACGGGTGAAGGTTTTGGGGCCTTCGACGCTGAGGATATCCGAGATCTGCATCACATCAAGCAGCGCGGCGACGCGCGGGGCGATGTTCTTGCCGGTGGTGGTGGCGGGGACCAGAAAGGCATCATGACCACAGTCCGCATTGGCCATCAGGCCAACCACCAGCGGCGCGACATTTTCAGCCAGCGCATGGGCATACAGCGCATCGTCAGCCAGATGGACCTTGCCAACGCCTGCGATCTTGGCGGCTTCAGCAGCAACGCCAGCGCAGCCCGACCCGGCGACCAGCAGATGCACTTCACCCAGCTGCGAAGCGGCGGTTACGACCGCAAGGGTAGCGTCTTTGACCGAGGAGTTATCGTGTTCGACCCAAACCAGCGTTTTCATCATCAAATTCCTTCTATCCCCTCCCGTTCGTGTCGAGCGAAGTCGAGACACCCGCGCATGTCTCGACTTCGCTCG
>JANMNP010000017.1:0-9231 GCA_031374105.1 Novosphingobium sp. | reverse complement strand
GGGCATAACCCCAGGCCACTGTATCGTGCCGCGCCGTCCCGCCGCGCCGCTGCAAGGCCGCTCCCAGCACCGGATGGCGGGCATCCGGCGAAATATTTAGCGGCGGGCAATATTCCTTGGCTTCCTCGGTCGTCAGCCATTCATTATCGACACCGTTCAGCCGGTTGGCGTGGATATGCCGCTTAAAGCTTTGAACATCATGGACATTATGCGCCAGCATCATCACCCCGCGCTTGGAATACATGGTGTTGTAATTCAGCTCCTGGCTCAGCCCGTCCCACAATTTCAGCGCGTGATCATACAGATGCGCGCTCTCGTCATAGAGATAGTTGGAGCGGATGATGGTGGTGTTGCGCCCGGTATTGCCGCCGCCCAGCCAGCCCTTCTCGATCACCGCGACATTGGTGATCCCATACTTCTTCGCCAGGTAATAAGCCGCCCCCAACCCATGCCCGCCCGCGCCAACGATGATCGCATCATAGGCCGGTTTTGGCGCAGCATCGGGCCATTGTTCGGGCCATGACTGGTGGCCGCCCAGTGCCTTGGCGAAGAGCGAAAAGGCGCTGAATCTGGTCATTCTGGAGACTGCTCCAATGCCGACCGGGCGCTTGTCACGTAGAAGTCCTTGAAATCCTCGACCAGCTTTTCCTCTACCGCATAGGGCCCCTGACGGTAGCCGTCGTTCGAAATCCCCAGATGGTTGATGCTGGAAAAATACCCGTCCTGGTTGTTGGTGGTACGCCACAGCGCGGCAATGTGATCGGGATCGTAATCCACCCCCTCAACCGCATCCTCATGCACCAGCCAGCTGGTCCGCAACAAGGTCTTGCCCGCAGCCAGCGGAGTTAGCGAAAAGGTTATCACATGATCGCAGCAGAAATGGTGCCAGCTGTTGGGCTGGGTCCAGACTGACAGGCTGGATGTTTCGGGCGCGGTAAAAGGCCCGATCAGTTTCTGGCAGGCCAGCTTGCCGTCGATCGACTGGGTGACTGCGCCATTAGCCAGAGCAAGCCGGGCAATCCGGTGCCACCAGCCATCGGGAAACTCGATCAGATCGTGATCGATTCCAAGTCCTCTCCACTCCTCCCGCTTCGCCGTATAAGAGTCGTCTGCGGGAGCGGTTTTGCCAAAACCAGTGGTGCCAAGCACGCTGATCAATTCGGGATGGCCGACATCGCAATGATAACACTCGCGATTGTTCTCCATCACCAGCTTCCAGTTGGCATCCTCGATCAGATTGTCCTGCACCGCAACCTTCAGCTTATCGAGGTCATAGATGGCGATCTGATTGCCGATATCGGCCTTGACCCGGTCAATCGGCGGAGGGTTGTCAGCCATGCAGATGAAAATCAGCCCGCCGATGTTTTCCAGCGCCACAGGGGTCAGGCCATGGTCCTTCTTGTCGAAATCCTCTGCCATACTGCGCGCCGCGAGCAGAGCGCCATCGAGGCCATAGGTCCACTGGTGGTAAGGGCAGATCAGCCGAGCCGCCCGACCGCGCTGCTCCAGGCAGATTTTGGAACCCCGGTGACGGCAGCTGTTCCAGAAGGCGCGCACTTCGTTGTCGCGGCCGCGCACGATGATAATCGAATTGGTGCCAAGCTCGAACACGAAATAATCGCCCGGGTTCTTCACATGGGCGGCGGTGCAAGCATAAAGCCAGACCGACTTCAGCATCACCTCTGCGTCAAACTGAAACGCCGCTTCGCTGACGTAAAGTTCGCGCGGCAGTGTATGGCCCTTGCGGTCCTGTTGCAGCCAGCTTGCAATCGGTTGGAAGCGTGACATCGGCCTAGCTCCTCAAGGCGTTGTTGTCCGGGTCGAACGGCGAATCCGCAATGATCACCGCCTTGTGACGTCTACCCAGGATAGCAATTTCAAACTCGGCTCCGGGCACTGCGAGGTCAGGCCGGATCATCGCCAGCGCCAGACTTTTGCCGCAGCGCCAGCCATAGCCGCCCGACGTTGCCCGCCCGACCAGTTCATTGCCTTGATAGATCGCCTCTGACCCGCGCGCATCGGCATCGGTCACCCCGTGGACTTCCAGCGTCACCAGCATGTTGGCAAGCCCATTGGCGCGCCACGCCAGCAGCGCATCCTTGCCGAAAAAGCCCGGCTTCTTGAGGCTGATGAACCGGTCCAGCCCGCTTTCATGGGCCGAATATTCGACCGAAAGCTCTCGCGGGATCAGCTTGTAGCTCTTTTCCAGTGCCATCGAAGTCATAGCTCGGATCCCAAACGGCTTGATCTGAAACTCGGCACCGGCATCCATCAACTGATCGAAGATGTAGTTCTGCATCTCGATCGGGTGGTGGATTTCCCAGCCCAGTTCGCCGATGAAATTGACCCGCAGCGCATCGACCTGCGCCAGCCCGATGCTGATCTTCTTGCCGGTCAGCCAGGGGAAGGTTTCGCTCGAAAGATCACTATCGGTCAGCTTGGCCAGCACCTCGCGGCTGCGCGGCCCGGCCAGAACCAGCACCCCCATCGCGGTGGTAAGCCGTTCAAAACTAACCGAGCCGTCCGTTGGCAAGGCCTTGCGCAGATAATCGTGATCGTGCCGTTCATAGGCCCCCGCCGAAACGAGGTAATACTTCTGCGGCCCGGCTTTATAGACGGTGAATTCTGCCCGCACCCCGCCCTTGGTAGTCAACAGATAGGACAGCGAAACCCGGCCGATCTTCTTGGGCACGGCATTGGTCAGCAACCCATGGAGCCAGCTTTCCGCACCGGGCCCGGAAATCTCGCATTTGGCAAACGCGCTCATATCCTGAAGGCCGACGTGTTCGTGGACATGGCGGCATTCATTGCCGACATGATCGAAATAGTTGGAGCGGCGGAACGACCATTTCTCTCGGATCGGTGCGGCATCGCCCGTCACCGGGTGATTGTGGTTCAGCAGCACATCGGGCTTGTCGAGATCGGTCTCAGACAGCGCATAGCCCTCGGGCGCGAACCAGTTGGGGCGTTCCCAGCCGAACACCGATCCAAACACCGCGCCCAGTGCCTTCATCCGGTCATAACAGGGCGTGCGGCGCAAAGCGCGGCCCGCCTCGCGTTCTTCATCGGGATAGTGAACCGAGAATACCTTGGCATAGGATTCCTCATTCTTTTCGATGAGATAACCACGCCCGGCATAATCGCCAAAGCGGCGCGGATCGACACCCATCATGTCGATGGTCGGTTCACCATCGACAATCCAATGGGCCAATTGCCAACCCGCCCCTCCTGCGGCGGTGACCCCAAAACTATGGCCTTCGTTGAGCCAGAAGTTTTTGAGACCCCATGCCGGTCCGACGATGGGCGACCCGTCGGGCGTATAGGCGATTGCACCGTTGTAGACGCGCTTGATCCCAACCTCGCCAAAGGCCGGAACCCGCGCCATCGCGGCCAGAATATAGGGTTCAAGCCGCTCCAGCGCGTCGGGGAACAGTTCGTATTCGCTGTCCGCCGCCGGGCCATCGACATAGCAGGCCGGTGCGCCCAGCTCGTATGGGCCAAGCAGCAATCCCCCGGCTTCCTCGCGCATGTAATAGCTCGCATCGGATTCGCGCAGCACGCCCATTTCGGGCAGGCCTTGGCGCTTGCGCTCCATGATCGCGGGATGCTGCTCGGTCACGATATACTGATGCTCGACCGGGATCACCGGGATATCCAGCCCAACCATCGCGCCGGTTTGCCGCGCAAAATTGCCCGAACAGGACACCACATGTTCGCAGGTAATGTCACCCTGATCGGTCGAGATCAGCCATTCGCCAGACGGCAGCTGGGTGATCCCGGTGACTGTAGTATTGCGATAGATCGTCGCCCCGCGTTGCCGCGCGCCTTTGGCCAGCGCCTGGGTCAGATCGGCGGGCTGGATATAGCCGTCCTGCGGATGCTGGATCGCGCCGATCACCCCATCGGTGTTGCACAGCGGCCAGATGTCCTTGACCTGATCGGCGGTCAGGAAATTGACATCCACCCCGATCGTTTGGGCCACCCCGGCATAGTAATGATACTCATCCATCCGGTCTTTGGTGGTGGCAAGGCGGATGTTGGAAACCCGCGAGAATCCGACATTAAGCTCGGTTTCCGCCTCAAGGCTGGGGTAGAAATCGACCGAATATTGATGCAGCTTGCCCACCGAGTAGCTTAGGTTGAACAGCGGCAGCAACCCGGCGGCGTGCCAGGTGGAACCCGATGTCAGTTCCTTGCGCTCAAGCAGGACGGCATCGGTGAAACCCAGTTTGGCGAGATGATACAGCGTGCTGACGCCAACCACGCCGCCGCCGATCACCACTGCCCGTGCCGTCGATTTCATGAGTCCAGCCTGCCCGTTTAATTGCGGCACCGCTATGTCAGTCAACACCGCACCGCGACAACAGCGAAGGGCGCCGACAGGCTTTGCATCGGCTATTCTAATGTTTGAGATAAGTATTTTCGGAGATGGCATGGCGTGATCGGCATGACCGCGATGGAATTTTTCCTATCGCCACAATCTTTTCACTCGCAAGATCGGCTTTTCAATCGCAAGCCGGAACGAGAATGGGAGCACTGCCATGAAACTTGAGAATGATCCGCTGGCAGCCTTCTGGATGCCGTTCACCGCCAACCGCGCGTTCAAGGCCAGCCCGCGCCATTTGGTCGCCGCCAAGGACATGCATTACACCAGCGCCGATGGGCGGCAGGTGCTGGATGGGACTGCGGGACTGTGGGCTGTCAACGCCGGCCATTGCCGCGCCCCGATTGTCGAGGCAATCCAGAAAACCGCCGCCGCGCTGGACTATGCTCCGCCGTTCCAGCTGGGCCATCCGCTGGCGTTCGAGCTGGCCTCGCGCGTCGCCGCCTTGATGCCTGAGGGGCTGGACCGGATCTTCTTCACCAATTCAGGATCGGAATCGGTCGATACCGCGCTCAAGATCGCGCTGGCCTATCAGCGCGCCCGGGGCGAGGGCACCCGGACCCGGCTGATCGGGCGCGAGCGCGGCTATCACGGGGTTGGCTTTGGCGGGATTTCGGTTGGCGGGATCGTCAATAATCGCCGCCAGTTCGGCACGCTGCTGGCGGGCGTCGATCATCTGCCGCACACCCACAGCATGGAGCACAACGCCTTCACCAAGGGGCGTCCGGCGTGGGGCGGGCATCTGGCGGAAGAGCTGGAGCGGATTGTCGCGCTCCACGGCGCGGAAACCATCGCGGCGGTAATTGTTGAGCCGATGGCGGGCTCGTGCGGAGTGCTGGTGCCGCCCGTGGGTTATCTCGAAAAGCTGCGCGAAATCTGCACCAAACACGGCATCGTGCTGATATTCGACGAAGTGATCACCGCCTTCGGCCGCGTCGGCGGCGCGACGGCGGCGGAGACGCTGGGGGTCACGCCTGACATCATCACCATGGCCAAGGGGCTGACCAACGCCGCCGTGCCGATGGGCGCGGTCGCGGTCAGCCGGGCGATCCACGATACCGTGGTCGAAGGCGGGACGGACGGGATCGAGTTGTTCCACGGCTATACCTATTCCGGCCATCCATTGGCAGCCGCAGCGGGCCTCGCGACGCTCGATCTCTACAAGTCCGAAGGCATCTGGGAACACGCTGCCAGCCTGCACGGCTATTGGGAGGACGCGGTCCACAGCCTGAAAGGCAAGCGCCACATCATCGACATCCGCAACATGGGGATCGTCGCCGGAATCGAACTAGAACCCCGCCCCGGCGCAGTGGGCAAACGCGGCATGGAACTGTTCCACAAATGCTTCGACAACGGGCTGCTGGTGCGGGCAACGGGCGACATCATCGCGCTATCTCCGCCGCTGATTTTGGAGAAAGCGCATATTGATGAGATGATCGGGCGGATTGGGGATTTGGTTGAGGGGGTAGAGTAGGTTGGAGTAGGGTGGAGTAGGGCGGACCATAGATGTGGCTGCCCTTGAGCTGCCAACTCTGGAAGCGCATTCGCCGTGAAGCTGTCACTCCGACAAAGTTTTGTCCGCCATTTCTAGATCGAACCGTCCTGCCACAGATGTCAGGGACGCGTAGGCCTCGACGCTTCTGCTGCCGCACGGATGGCGCGGGTGAGATGGTAAACCGTGGTGGATGGTCGGCCTAATGCCGTATCCTCCTCTTCGCGGCGTTTGCATTGGTTCTCAGCAAAGTTTTCCGCCTGTTCAACCGTTTTCATCAATTTTGCGCAATTGGGTATTTTGCGGCCTCTTGGATCATATATGGGATCGAGCCCTTGATAGTGTTTTTGCACCTGGTGATGATCGTCTGCTTTATGATAATCATGGTGATGGAGAATTAACCAGACTTCGAAACAAGGGTTTGAATAGGCTACCCGCGCACCGGCACTTTCGCATCCGGCAATGGCATCTGCCACTTTGTCATGCTTATCGCGATCAAAGACGGCCCAAACCGTGTCAGCCTTGGCCGATGAATTTTGCTTCTGTTCCCGCCGAAGTGCGTCCATGCGGACCTGCACCTTATCCTTGATGGTGATCGGCGATCCTGCGGGAGCGACATACTCAATAGAGATCAGCGCACCGGGATATTGGCCCTTCAGCGCGTTGAAATACGCAGGTTCCGTATTCTCGCCCTCGCAAATCAGAATAAAACGCTGACGTTCAGCTATGAATGGCTTGCGCCGTTTCAGATTGGAAAGCTTGCGGGCCAAAATCTAGAGGCTCTTGATCAGATCAGCGGCGGATCCCGCAAAAGGCACAGCGCCATAGCGGCCGTGTAAATAGCCACGTTCAAAATTGTCAGTATCGCGCGTTTTAACATCTGCCAGCGAGTAGAGTTCACTAGCGCCCCCGGGGGTTTTTTCGACCAACCAGAGTTCATCTCGCCTCAAGTTGGATGCGCTGAGGAGGTTGGTATCGTGGGTAGTCGCAATTATCTGAGCGCCCTTGGGATTAGTCGCGCGGTTCGTGAAGAGTGCGACGATTGCATCACCCACTTGCGTGTGAAGACTTGCATCGATTTCATCGATGACACAGATGTTTCCTTGATCAAGGGTAATCATTACGTCTTGGAGCAAGGGAATCAATCGACGTGTCCCGGCACTTTCTCTGGAGGCTTTAAGAAATACATCATCCCCATCTTCTGACTTATGGGCAAACTCAATATTGATGTCCTTACCAACATCTTCCAAGAAAGATTTGCGTTCATCATCCGTCGGCTTTACGTCAGACTCGTTCCATATTGCTTCAAAAATACCACGCATTTGACGAGTATGCTCATCTGATCGCGCGCTCTCGACCTGCCGATGTTTCGTTATTCCTGTTCCAATCTCTGCCAGAAACGACATGATCCGCCTATCAATTTCACCGTCTTTTAACAGCCTATCAAGCACCTCAGGGGCCGTGCTTAAACTGTTTCGACCACGAACTTTTTGGAATGCTGAAACAACCAATTTCGCCATCTGGTGATTGTTTTGAAATGCTGCCGAGAGAAAAAGGCTATTAGGTCGCATCAATTGAACGATCGCCTGCTTTTGTCCGGTGAACGATGTGCCAAATTTAACGTCTTCTGGTTTCGGGCCACCTCGTTCAAAAATCATACGTTGGTGACCGACCGGCGCGGCATATAGCCATTCCTCTACAAATTCGGACGACGTGCAAGCGAAGCCATAATTGTAACGAACGCCCTCAATATCAAAATCCATTTCGAACCGACTCGGCTTGCCCATGCACGCATTGCTGAGCAAAAAAGGCTGCCTCGGAATTCCGCCGTCCGGTGCCCATTTGCGTTGCGAAGTCAGCACTGCACGACGCATGAACATCAGCGCATCTAAAAGATTGCTTTTCCCCGACGCATTCGGGCCGTAAATAATCGCCGCAGGTAAAACCTTATCCTTGGGCAATGCCGGTGTGGAAAGTAGCCCCTCCTCCGGCCCTTTCAGCGCCGATTTAATGAACGAAAGTTCTTGTGTTTCCTTGATCGAGAGGTGGTTGCTCACGGCGAAGCGAAGCAGCATGGCGAGTCCTGACACGGTTTGATGTGGAAATTAGACACGGAATATGTGAATAATCTACAAATCCTAACTTGGATGTGATGTTTCAATCATTGTTTGTCAAATTTTATGCGTGCGAGACACATTTTTCATATTGGAATTCGTGAAACTCCAAAGGCAAATTTCCCATTCAACGCCCACTTTCAGAATGCGATTTGCGCCCTTCTTGACGACTACAATTGGGTCGTAAGTGGACACCACGGCCCCTACTCTACCACACCAAAACAATCTTCCCCACGTGCCGCTTTGTCAAAAACGCCTCCTGCGCGGCGACAATCTCGGCCAGCGGGAACGTCGCTGCCACCAGGGGCTTGATCTCGCCGCGTTCGATGTAGGTGATGAGGTTGGGGAACACTTCTGGTTCGAGGATGGTGCAGCCGAGCAGCCGTAGATCCTTGAGGTAAAGCGTGCGCAGGTCGAGATCCACAATTGGCCCGGATATGGCCCCGGCCACGCCGCAGCGCCCGCCGCGTTTTAGGCTGTTCAGAATGCTGGCGAACTGCGCGCCGCCGACGATGTCCACGGCGGCGTCGAAATACTCAGGCCCGAACAGCGCCGTCAGATCGGCGTCGCGCGCGATCACATGATCCGCCCCCAGTGCCCGCACCGCCTCGACCTTATCCGCCCCAGCCATCGCGGTCACTGCTGCGCCGCGCCGCTTGGCGAGTTGCACGGCGGCGGAGCCGACCCCGCCTGAGGCGCCGGTGATCAGCACCTGCTCGCCCGCTTTCAGCGCGATCCGGGTCAGCATGTTTTCAGCCGCTGAATAGGCGCAGGGGAAGCTGGCGAGTTCGGCATCGCTGAGCGCGCTGTTTATCGCGTGGGCATGGATTGCCGGAACGCGGGCATATTCGGCGAAGGCCCCATCAACCTCGGAGCCGAAATAGATCGCATCGAACTGGGATGCTCCGCGAAACACCGGCTCAACCAGCACCCGCTGGCCAATCCGCGCTGCATCAACGCCCGCGCCCACCGCGGCGATCCGCCCGCAGGCATCCGCGCCCTGAATGCGGGGGAACTGGAACGCTGTGCCCGCCCAGCCATCATCCTCGGCCCCGGCGATGCCCGATGCCCCGCCAATCTCGGTCGCCTCGGCCACGGCTTTGGAATACCAGCCGATCCGCGTGTTGATATCGGTGTTGTTGACCCCCGCCGCGCCGATCCGGATCAGAACCTCGCCCGGCCCCGGCATGGGCACCGGCACATCGTGGCGCAATTCAAGCTGATCGAACCCGCCATTGCCG
>JANMNP010000060.1:0-10113 GCA_031374105.1 Novosphingobium sp. | reverse complement strand
ATGCCCTTGGCGCTCATATTGGCCTGATTGTAGAAAATCCGCCCGAAGTGATCGCGGTCGGGGAAGACTTCGGACTGGTGCGGCAGATTGGCCCCACCGCTGTCGACGAGGTAAATACAGGGCAGATGATTGGCCTCGGCGATCTCCTGCGCGCGGAGGTGCTTTTTGACCGTCATCGGATAGTAAGTGCCGCCCTTGACCGTCGCGTCGTTGCACACGATCATGCACATTCGCCCCGAAACCCGGCCGATCGCGGTGATGATCCCGGCGCCGGGAATCTCTCCCTCATACATGTCGCAGGCCGCCAGCTGGCCCAGTTCGAGCAAGGGCGAGCCGGGATCGAGCAGGCGCTCAACCCGCTCCCTTGGCAGCAGTTTCCCGCGCGAAGTATGCCGCTCACGTGATTTTTCGTTCCCGCCCAGCGCCGCCACGGCAACTTTGGCGCGCAGTTCAGCGGCCAAAGAACGATTATGCGCAGAACGCTTCTGCGCCTCGGGGCTGTCGGGGTTGAGGCTAGTGGTGAGGATGGGGGCGGTCATATTTTTGGCCTACCAATTATTGGGCTTCGTGATTGTACCAACAGAGTCTGTCAGTTGAATTGGGAATTGAGCCGCAGCTAGAGCGCCATGGCCGAATTGTTTGATGAAGTGCGCCAGCGGCTTTAGTGCGCCACTAATGCGCGTTTGCTTTGATCCTAGCAACACGACCCGCTTGCCAAACCGTTGATGGATCAGTTTAATCGGCTCCTTGAGGTCACTGTCGTTACTTATTACGACGGCAACGTCGAGCAGGTCATCAGCTGCATCCATCAGCAAATAGGTTGCTAGATTGACGTCTGAACCTTTCTCCTCGGTTTTGATGACTCGTACCGGCTTGTATTGCCCCAGACGCCAAGCTGCGGCGTCCGGCATAGTCACTTCATGCGTGAGGAAGTGGCCGAAATGAATTTCGATTTCAGGTACGGTTGTCAACGCCCGGAAGTAAGTTTCCTGACGCTGCGGCTGAGATGGATCATGCGGCCTAGCGCTTACACGCGCGGTGAAATATCGCGTCTTATCAATCATATTCTTTGGAAGGAGCGACTGTGCCAGTTGATGGACATTCAGCCATTTATGCGGCGAATTTTTCAAGCACGCATAGTAAAGGTTGTACCCGTCGACATATACTCGAGTACGCATCCCGTTTCCTCAAAAAGCAACGGCGACCACAAGGGTCGCCGTGCGCCCCGGCACCGAAGCGTCGGGGGAGATATGAAGCCCATATACATGACTCCCTAAAAACTTCAAGTCGATATCTACCCTCATCACGCCGCCCCGATCAATTCGCGCCCGATCAGCATCCGCCTGATCTCGTTGGTCCCAGCGCCGATATCGAGCAGCTTGGCATCCCGCAGATAACGCTCCACCGGCCAGTCCTTGGTATAGCCCGCCCCGCCCAGCGCCTGCACCGCCTCTCCCGAAACACGGAATGCATTTTCGCTGGCCAGCAATATCGCGCCCGCCGCGTCAAACCGCGTGGTCTGGCCCGCATCGCAAGCCCGCGCCACCGCATAGACATAGGACCGCGCCGATTGCAGCGCGACATACATGTCCGCCACCTTGGCCTGCATCAGCTGGAACGCGCCGATCGGTTTGCCGAACTGCTTACGCTCCCGAAGGTAGGGAATGACCGTATCGAGGCAGGCCTGCATGATACCCAGCTGCAAGCCCGACAACACCACCCGTTCATAATCGAGGCCCGACATCAGCACCCCCACGCCGCCATGCAGCGGCCCCATGATATTCTCTTCCGGCACGAAGCAATCATCGAACACCAGCTCTGCGGTTGGGCTGCCGCGCATCCCCATCTTGTCGATCTTCTGGCCGATGCTGAACCCCGCCATGTCCTTTTCGATCAGGAAGGCGGTGATCCCTCGGCTGCCCTCCCCCGGCGAGGATTTAGCGTAGACCACCAAAGTATCGGCATAGGTGGCGTTGGTGATCCAGAACTTGGTGCCATTCAGCACAAAGCCGCCCTGAACGGCATCCGCCTTGAGCTTCATCGAGACGACATCCGACCCTGCGCCCGCTTCCGACATGGCGAGGCTGCCGACATGTTCGCCCGAAATCAGTCCGGGGAGGTATTTGGCCTTCTGCTCATCGGTTCCCCAGCGGCGGATTTGGTTTATGCAGAGGTTGGAATGCGCGCCGTATGACAATCCAACCGAGGCCGAGGTGCGACTGACTTCCTCAACCGCGATGACATGTTCAAGGTAGCCCAGCCCCAGCCCGCCCCATTCCTCTTCCACAGTGATGCCATGAAGCCCCAACTCGCCCATTGCTGGCCACAATTCGCGCGGGAACCAATCCTCGGCATCGACCCGCACCGCGAGCGGCGCGATCTGTTCATCGGCAAACCGCGCGGCGGCATCGCGGATCATCATCGCGCTTTCGCTCAGGCCAAAGTCGAATTCCGGGGTCGCGCGCATGGTTTCTCCTCGTTCGCGGCAGGCATAGCAAGCTGCGGGGCTGACGCAAACTGGTTGCAAGCGAAATCTTCCTTCCTCCCCTCCGCTTCAGGGGAGGGGATCGAGGGGAGGGGTCTCTCCGCTGGGTTCAACATTGCGCGGGAGGATAGGCCCCACCCCAACCCCTCCCCTGAAGAGGAGGGACTTATTTTCTGCTAAAACCCCGCCCCGTCGGGCCAACTGGGAGCAGCCAGGCCCATCACCTTGAACAGCGCGCCCATCTGGCCCTCGCCAATCAAGCGCTCCTTGGCGGCGTGGATCGCATCGGCATGCTGGGGCGCGAAAGCAGCCAGTGCATCGGCGCGGGTTTCGATCCCCAGTTCGCGCAGCCAGCGGCCCTGCGCCGCAGTGCCAAGCCATTTGCAACCGCGCGACTGGGCGATCGGCGCCAGAGAGGCAAAATCAACATGCGCGGTAAGGTCTGCCTCACCCGGATTTGCAAACGGGTCTACCATCAAATGGTTGCGCACCGCCTGCAGCGTCGAGCCATCGCACATCGTTTCATGGCCATAATCGATGAACAGCGCCGCGCCGCCCTGTTCCACCAATCGCCCGGCCACCTCATAGATCGTCGCTGCAGCGCCGGGGCAGGATTCGATGATCGTGCCATTTTCTGCCACACGGCGCGCCTCGGGAACGGCGGGTTCCATCGGTTGCGACCCGGCGATACAGACGAACCGCTCTCCGGCGGCGGCTACCATCCGCTCGCGCCAGCCGTCCTCGGTCTTTACCAACTGGCGAACCGGCAATGCGTCGAGAAATTCGTTGGCGACGATCAGCAGCGGGCCATAATTGGGCAGGGTGGACAGATCATGATGCCACTGCGCGCCGGGCACAGTTAGCAGCTGAATGTCCTTGAGCGCGGTCGACGCCTCAACAAAATGGACTTTCGGCTCCAACCCATAACGCTTGGCCGCCTGCATCGCATCGCGCGCCAGCGTGCCGCGCCCGGGGCCAAGCTCAACATAATGGATCGGCTCTTCGCGCCCGGCACGGATCCAGATATCGGCCAGCCATAGCCCGATCAGCTCGCCAAACATCTGGCTGATTTCGGGCGCGGTCACGAAATCTCCCGCCGCGCCCAGCGGATCACGCGAGGCATAATAGCGGGCATTGGATTCGCCCATATAGTGCATCAGGCTGATCGGGCCGGTGTTGGCAATCAGCCGCCGGAAGATCGCGCCCAGATTGTCCGGGGGCGGCAAATCTCCCCCGGTTGCATCGTTCATTGGGCGGCTGAACCCAGCGGCGGACGGAGCATTGCCCGCACTGCAAAGAACAGCCCGACCACCACCAGCGGGATTGTCAGCCACTGGCCCATCGACAGGCCGGACCGCACGGCAAAGTCCGCCAGCTGGCTGTCAGGCTCGCGGAAATACTCCGCGTTAAACCGGGCCAGGCCCATGCCAATTGCAAAGATACCCACCATCAGGCCGGGCCGCCAGCGGGCACGGGTCTTCCAGAACAAGGGCAGCATGATCAGCGCCAGCACCACCCCTTCAAGCGCCATCTGATAGAGCTGGCTAGGGTGCCGCGCTAGCGGTCCGCCGCCGGGGAAGACCATCGCCCAGGCCACATCTGGCCCCGCGACCCTTCCCCACAGCTCACCATTGACGAAATTGGCAAGGCGGCCAAAAATCATGCCCGTGGGAATGCAAACGGCCAGATAATCGGCCACCCGCAGGAATTGGAGGCCATTCTTCCATGAAACCCAGGCAATCGCGATAACCACGCCGATCAGCCCGCCATGAAAGCTCATCCCGCCCTCCCACACTTTGCCCAGATCGGCGGGGCTGGCCCACAGATGCGGAGCATAGAACGTGGCATAGCCAAGCCTTCCGCCCAGAATGATCCCCAGCGTGCAATAGAAAAACAGATCTTCCGCATGGCGCTGGCCCAGCGGTGCGCCGGGGGCTTTGACCATCTTCGTAAGGTGCCAATAGCCCAGGATAATCGCCGCAAGATAAGCAAGGCTGTACCAGCGCAGGGTGAAAAAGCCGAGGTCGATCCCCACGGTCAACCCAAAGTCGAGCCAATCGATCGGTGCCCCGGATGAAGCAGCGGCAAGCAATAGTGACAACAAGGACTTAACCCCCTAGACAAGGTGGTGACAGATAAGGAACGGCCAGCCGAAACAATTGGCGCCGCGCCTTCTGGCATAGAGCTGGTCGGGATACAAACCCCTCTCCGGAGAGGGAATGGTCTGGCCGTGGCGTGTGAAAGGGGCGCGCCGTCAAAATGAGGAAAAGGATACTGCATGGCGAGCGAACTCGACAATGCCCTGAATTTGGTAACTGACCGACTTTCCGTTCCCGGCGGGCCGCTTGAAACGATCCCGTTTGAACGATTCGGCCGAACCCTGCCGATGCTCAAACTCGCTCCGCCAACGCTGGTCGATTATATGGCGCTGTTTTGCACCCAGCATAAAGATGCCGAATTCATCATTGATGGAGAAGTAAGGCTGACGTTCGGTCAGGCTCATAGCGCTGCGCGCATCGTCGCGGGCGGGTTGGTCGGCGGACACGGGGTAGAGCGCGGCGACCGGATCGGGATCGTGGCGCGCAATTCGGCCAACTGGATTGTTGCCTATATGGCGGTGCTGATGGCGGGCGGCTGCGCCACATTGCTCAACGGCTGGTGGACCGGTGAAGAGCTGGTCGACGGTATCGATCTGGCCGAATGCTCGATCATACTGGCAGATAGCCCCCGCGCGGCGCGGCTTGAAGGCTTCAGCCATGCCGGCAAAGTGATTGTCTTCGATCATGGCGACGATCCGCTGCAAGGGCTGGCGTCTCTGCTCGCAAAGGGCGGCGGCGCGGATACCGCTCTGCCCGCTCTGACCGGCGATGATCTGGCGACCATCCTCTATACCTCGGGCTCGACTGGCCAATCCAAGGGCGCTTGGTCGGATCACCGGGCGGTGGTTCAGGCCACCATGAATTATGGCGGGCAGTCACTGATCGTGATGACCTTGCTGACCGAACGGGGAGAGGGGCCGACAGTTCAGCCCGCCGCGCTGGTCAATGTCCCGCTGTTCCACGTAACTGGCGAGGTGCCGCTGTTGCTGCAAAGCTTTGCGCTGGGCCGCAAGCTGGTGCTGATGCCCAAATGGGATGCCGAAGAGGCAATGCGCCTGATCGAAAAGGAACGCACCACCTATTTCGTCGGCGTGCCGCTGATGAGCTTCGAGATCGCCACTCACCCCAATCGCGACAAATATGATCTGTCGAGCTGCACCGCTTATGCCGCTGGCGGTGCCCCGCGTCCGGTGGAGCATGTCAGCCGTCTGCGTGCAGCGCTGCCCGATGCGTTTCCGCTGCTGGGCTATGGCCTGACCGAAACCAACGGTGTCGGCTGCGGCAATATCAACGAAAACTATCTGGCCAAGCCCGGCAGCACCGGCGCGGCCAGCCGCCCGCTGGTCGAACTGGCGATCCTGGACGATGATGGAAATGCTTTGCCCTCGCCACAAATTGGCGAAGTTTCTATCCGCACGATCTGTAATTTCAACGGCTATTGGAACAACCCGGAGGCCACCGCTGCGGCGATCATGCCGGATGGTTACTTCCGCAGCGGCGACCTGGGTTATCTTGATGACGATGGTTATCTGTTCATCGTTGACCGCAAGAAAGACATCATCATTCGCGGCGGTGAGAATATTTCCTGCATTGAGGTGGAGCAGGCGATCTATGCCCATCCCGATATTGCCGAGGCCAGTGTGTTTGGCTTGCCGGACGAGCGGCTGGGCGAAATGGTCGGCGCGATCTGGCTGGCCAAAGACGAGAGATCGCTGACCGAGGCTGAGCTGCACCAGTTTCTGATCGAACGGATTGCCGCCTTCAAGGTTCCGGCGCGCTATTGGCAAGAGCATGAAACACTGCCCCGGCTTGGCACGGAAAAGATCGACAAACGGGCGCTTCGGGCGCGCTACCTGCCGCTGTGGGAAGCCGAACGGGGTCAAAAGGCCGCAGTGTGAGCGCCGGACGGGCATCCTTCCCTTCCCGCATAGCCGATCAGCGCGCGATCATAGATCGCCGCGCCCTGGCCGATAGCATCTTTGATGCAGTGGCAGCAGATGGCGCGGCGAAAGCCCGGCCAAAGGTGGTCGAACTGCTCCGCGCTGCGCTGGCAGATGGGCGCAGCGAAATCGCCAGCCGCCTCGCCGCAACGCCATCAGCGGGCTATGATTGCGCCGAGGCCCAGGCCTTTCTGGTCGATCAGCTGGTCCGGGTGATCCACGATCATGCCACCACTGACATCTACCCATCGGGCAACCGATCCACCGGCGAGCGGATCGCGATCATGGCTGTCGGCGGCTATGGCCGGGGTGAAATGGCACCGCATTCAGACGTCGATATCGCCTTTCTGACACCAGGCAAGCAGACCGCATGGTGCGAGCAGGTGATTGAGGCGATGCTGTATTTTCTGTGGGATCTGGGCCTCAAGGTTGGCCAGTCAAGCCGCTCGCTCGATGATATGGTTCGCATGGCGAAAAGCGATCTGACGATCCGCACTGCATTGCTCGAAGGCCGCTATGTGTGGGGTGACCAGGCGCTGTTCGACGAAGCCGAGGCACGGTTTTTTGCTGAAGTTGTCTCCGGGACCGAACGGCAATTCACCTCTGAAAAACTTACCGAGCGCAACGACCGTCACAAACGGCTGGGCGATAGCCGCTATGTGGTCGAACCCAACGTCAAGGAGGGCAAGGGCGGACTGCGCGATCTCCACACGCTGTATTGGATCGGCAAATACATCCACAAGGTGCGCAACAGTTCCGAGCTGGTTGCAGTCGGCTTGCTCTCGGCAAACGAGTATCGCTCGTTTCGCCGTGCGGAAAACTTCTTCTGGGCGGTGCGCTGCCACCTGCACACCGTAACCGGCCGCGCGGAAGACCGGCTGACATTCGACGTTCAGCGTGAAATCGCCGCACGAATGCAATTCTCCGACCGGCCGGGGAAGAGCGCAGTCGAACGGTTCATGCAGTATTTCTTTCTCCAGGCCAAAAGCGTTGGCCATCTGACCGGGATTTTCCTGGCCCAGCTGGATGAACAATTCGCCAAAAAGCAGCCGCGCGGATTGCTGGCCGGTTTCCGCGCCAAGCCCCGCAATCTTAAGGGATACCGTGTGTTCGGCGGCAAGATCGGGGTGCCATCGGACGATTGGTTTTCGCAAGACCCGGCCCGCCTGCTCGAAATCTTCGTGCTGGCCGATGCCAATGGTCTTGAGATCCATCCCGAAGCGATGCGGCTGGCCGCCCGCGATGCCCGGTTGGTCGATGCATTGCGGAACGATCCCCGCGCCAACGCGCTGTTCCTTGACCTTTTGACCAGCCGCCACGATCCCGAAACCGTGCTGCGCTGGCTGAATGAGGCCGGGGTGTTCGGGCGGTTCGTGCCCGATTTCGGGCGGGTCAACGCCCAGATGCAGTTCGACATGTATCACCATTATACGGTGGACGAGCACACCATCCGCGCGATCGGACTGCTCGCCAGGATCGAGAAGGGCGAGATGAAGGTGGATCATCCGCTGGCCACAGCGCTGGTCCAGAAGATCACCAATCGCCGCGCGCTGTATGTTTCGGTCCTGCTGCATGACATCGCCAAAGGGCGGCGCGGCGATCATTCGGTGCTGGGTGCAGAGGTGGCACTGAAACTGTGCCCCAGGCTTGGCATGAGCGACGAGGAAACCGCGCTAACCAGCTGGCTGGTCGGCACGCATCTGTTGATGAGCGCCACCGCCTTCAAACGCGATCTGGCCGATTGGAAGACGATCACCGATTTCGTCGCGGTGGTCCAGTCGCTCGAGAGGCTGCGCACGCTTTCGCTGCTGACCATCGTCGATATCCGGGCGGTTGGCCCCGGGGTTTGGAACGGATGGAAGCGCCAGCTACTGCAGGAACTCCACGACGCTGCCGAAGAACGGTTGCGGCTGGGCCACAAGCAGCATGGCCGGACCGAGCGCATCGCCGCCAAGAAAGCGGTCGTGGCAGAGCGGCTGGGCAAGCAGGGCAGACTGGTCGCCGGGGTCGGCAAACAGCTGGGCGATGCCTATTGGATCGCCGAGCCGGATGACATTATCGCCATGAACCTGACCCAGCTGGATAACGCCAAGGGCGCTGCGCTGGACGTTCATACCGAATATTATGCAGCGCGCGGGGCCACGCTGGTCACGGTGATTGCTGCCGATCACCCGGGGCTGTTTTACCGCATCGCGGGCGGCATCCATCTGGCCGGTGGCAACATCATCGACGCGCGCATCCACACCGCGCGCAATGGCACGGCGGTGGACAATTTTCTGGTGCAGGATCCACTCGGCCGGCCGTTCATGGAGGAAGGCCAGCTCGCCCGGATCAAGACCGCGATCGCCGATGCGCTGGCCAACCGGGCAAAGCTGGTGCCCCAGCTCGATGCCCGCCCACTTGCCCGGCCGCGCGCCGATGCGTTTGAGGTCCGTCCCCGGGTCGAATTCGACAATGCCGCCTCGAACCGCTTTACCGTGATCGAAGTCAACGCCCGCGATCGCCCCGCGCTGCTCAACCGCCTCGCCCGCGCATTGTTCGAAGCCCGCCTGATCGTCCACTCCGCCCATATTGCCACCTATGGCGAGCGCGCGGTCGATAATTTCTATGTCACCGATCTGCTGGGCGAAAAGGTCGATGCGGTGCAGCGGCTCAAGGCGGTGGAGAAGAAGCTGCTTGAGGCGGCGGGGGATGAGGTGATGGAGGTGGCGGCTTAGTTGATCCGCGTCGTCTCCCCGCCCTCAATCGGAATCGCCGCTCCGTTTACAAAGCTGGATTTATCCGACAGCAGCCATTCGATTGCGTCGGAAACTTCCTGAGATTCGCCCAGCCGGTTCATCGCGGAATGGCGGCCAATGATCTTCACGAAGGTTTCAGGCAGGGCTTCCACATAAGGATCGACCATTTCTGAATGACAGAAACCGGGGCAAAGCGCGTTCACCCGGATACCTTTGCCGCCATAATCGATCGCGGCGGTCTTGGTCAGGCCAATCACGCCAAATTTGCTGGCGCAATAGGCCGCGTTGCCAATGTCGCCGCCAATCAGGCCATACATCGACGAGATATTGACGATTGCACCGCCGCCGTTTGCCAGCATCGCGGGGATCTGAAACTTCATGCCCATGAAAACGCCGGTCAGATTTGTATTGATCGTGGCATGCCAATCCTCATCCGTGATGTCCGCAGCGTCCGTGAAAGGCGTTCCCGCTATTCCTGCATTGTTGACCGCCCCATCCAGCCGCCCAAACTGCGCGACCGTCTTGGCGACCATCGCTTCAACATCAGCGCGAACAGTAACATCGGTTTTGATGAAAATACCTTCGCCGCCAGCTGCTTCGATCTGCTTGATAACAGCCTGGCCCTGCTCTTCGCGGCGCCCGGTTATGGCAATTTTCGCACCCTTCGATGCAAGCAAAATCGCCGCCGTCGCACCCAGGCCCGAGGTTGCTCCGGTGATCAGAATGACTTTGCCTTGAAAATCGGCCATGTGATTATCCCCTCGTGCGGTCTGGTTAGATATGTCGGACTAATACCAAGTTGCAATGAGCTTGACTCATTTCCCCCTTCCCCGTCGGGGAAGGGTTGGGGA
>JANMNP010000054.1:0-25049 GCA_031374105.1 Novosphingobium sp. | reverse complement strand
GTCGTCGCGCACAAAATGCTGGGTTTCGGGAGTGTTCATCTATTTGGGGATATCCTCTATCTTGATAGGTCGATCTAGAGGTTAAGTCGCCTATTGCCACTTGACTAGCCGCTTCCTCACTCCTTTGCTGCGGAGGCAATTGGCCGGGCGACAGATTTTCTTGATTGCACGGCATTAATGGAGAGGCCTAGGGCGATCCGCACACTGGTGCGGCAACGCTCTACTGCCTGACAAGGACACTACATGGCCACGCAACTCGCGGAACCCGAAGCAAGTAATTCCAGCCCAGAAACCGTAGTGGTCCGCTTTGCCGGGGACTCTGGCGATGGGATGCAGCTTACCGGCGGGCAGTTCACCCTGTCAGCCGCGCTTTCGGGCAATGATTTTGCCACTTTCCCCGATTTTCCGGCGGAAATCCGCGCCCCCCAAGGCACGCTGTTTGGCGTATCGGCGTTTCAGATCAACTTCGGTTCGACCGCGATTGATACCGCAGGCGATGCCCCCGATGTGCTGGTGGCGATGAACCCGGCGGCGCTGAAAACTAATGTCGGCGCGCTCAAACCCGGCGGATTGATCATCGCCGATACGGGCGAGTTCAACAAGCGCAACCTCGACAAGGCCAAGTATGAGGTCAGCCCGATCGATGATGGCAGTCTCGCCAAGTGGCAGGTGCTGGCGTTCGACATCAGCGCGCTGACGCTCGAATCGGTGAAACCCTTCGGACTTGGCAACAAGGAAGCGCTGCGCTGCAAGAATATGTGGACGCTGGGGCTGGCGCTGTGGATGTTCGATCGTGACCGGCAACCGCTGATCGATTGGCTCAATGGCAAATTCGCCAAGGCACCGGTGCTGGCGCAGGCTAATATAGCGGCGCTCAATGCGGGCCATGCTTACGGGGAAACTGCGGAGCTGGGCGGTCAGATCAAGCAGATCCATGTCAATCCGGTTGAGAGTGCGCCAGGGCTTTACCGCACGGTCACCGGCGCAGAAGCAGTCAGCCTTGGGCTGGTTGCGGGGGCGCAGTTGGCGGGGCTGAAGATGTTCTTTGGCGGCTATCCGATCACGCCAGCGTCTGCGATCCTGCATCATCTGGTGCGGCTCAAGGAATTTGGCGTCACGACCTTTCAGGCCGAGGATGAGATTGCCGCGATAGCCTCTGCCATCGGCGCGTCTTACGCCGGGCAGCTGGGAGTTACCTCCTCGTCGGGTCCGGGTATCGCGCTAAAAGGTGAGGCGATGGGGCTGGCGATCATCACCGAACTGCCATTGGTTATCGTCAATTCGCAGCGCGGCGGGCCATCTACGGGCCTGCCGACCAAGACCGAACAATCGGACCTCTATCAGGCGGTCTATGGCCGCAATGGCGATGCGCCGCTGCCGGTAATTTCCGCCAGCAGCCCGGCCGATGCGTTTGAAGCGGCGATCGAGGCCTGCCGGATCGCGGTGCAATATATGACCCCGGTGATCCTCTTGACCGATGGCTATATCGCCAATGCAGCTGAGCCGTGGTTGGTCCCCGATCCGGCCAGCTTCACCCCGTTCCCGGTAAGCTTCCTGACCGAAAAGAACGACGGCGACAATCTGCTGCCGTTCAAGCGCGACGCCAATGGCAAGCGCCCGTGGATCAAGCCCGGCACCCCCGGATTGATGCACCGGATCGGCGGGATCGAAAAGCAGGTCGATACCGGCCACATCGATTACTCGCCCGAGAATCATCAGATCCAGACCGATGCCCGCAAGGCCAAAATCGACGGGATCGCCAAAAGCATCCCCGCGCAGGAGGTTTGCCTTGGTGAAACTTCCGGCAAGCTCGCCATAGTCGGCTGGGGCTCAACCTATGGCCCGATCCATCAGGCAGTGCGCCGCGCCCGGGCCAAGGGGCATGACGTTTCCCACATCCACGTCCGCCACATCTGGCCGCTACCCGCCAATCTGGGCGATCTGCTGCGCGGCTATGACAAGATCATCGTCCCCGAAATGAACACCGGCCAGTTCAAGACCGTGCTGCGCGATCAGTTTCTGGTTGATGCCAGACCACTGACCAAGACTTCCGGACAGCCGTTTACGATTGCCGAGATTGAAGCGGCCATCGAAGGAGCGCTCGCATGAACGAGATGACCAAAATCGCCGTCCAGACCACGCTCAAGGATTGGGAAACCGATCAGGAGGTTCGCTGGTGCCCGGGTTGCGGGGATTATGCGATCCTGAAAGCAGTGCAGCGGACCATGCCGGAAATTGGCGCGGACCCGGCCAATACCGTGTTCGTCTCGGGCATCGGCTGCTCCAGCCGGTTCCCCTACTATATGGAAAGCTATGGCTTCCACACGATCCATGGCCGTGCGCCCGCGTTTGCAACCGGGATCAAGCTTGCCAATCCGGAGCTGGATGTGTGGATCATCACGGGTGATGGCGATGCGCTGTCAATCGGCGGCAACCACACGATGCATATCCTGCGCCGCAATCTTGATTGCCAGATCATGCTGTTCAACAATGAGATCTATGGGCTGACCAAGGGGCAATATTCGCCCACCAGCCGGGTCGGCACCACCTCGCCCTCCACGCCGCTCGGTTCGGTCGATCGCCCGGCGTCGCCTTGCGCCTATGCGCTGGGCAGCGGCGCGCGGTTTGTGGCGCGCGGGATCGATGTTTCGAAGAATTTGCCCGAGGTATTGAAGGCGGCTCATGCGCACCGAGGCGCTGCTTTCATCGAGATTTTCCAGAACTGCATCGTCTATAACAAGGACGTGTTCGGCGCTTTCACCGAAAAGGCCGGCGCGGCCACCGGTCAGCTTTGGCTGAAGCAGGGTGAGCCGATGCTGTTCAACAACGGCACCCAAGGCATTGCGCTGGATACAGAAGCGCTCACCCTGAAGGTGGTCGATGTGGCGGGCGGCGATTGGAAGTCGGCGGGGGTGATCGTCCATGACGTCACCAATCGCTCGGTTGCGCATATGCTGGTCGAGCTGCCGTTTGGACCCTTCCCGATGGCGCTAGGCGTGATCTACGATGATCCCCGCCCGACTTATGAGGCCGGGGTCATTGAGGAGCGGACCAAAGCCAGCGCTGGCAAGGCGCCTGATCTGGCCAAGCTGCTCGCCAAGGGCCAGACCTGGACGGTGACTGAGGGCGGGCCGGAGCTTTGAGAGTGAGATAGTTTGGTTCACACGAAGACACGAAGATGTCGCGCCTAGATCAACTTGAAGCGATCACACGGAGCGTCATTGATTGTGGCTACCAGCTTCACCGTGAGCTTGGACCGGGCTTGCTTGAATCAGCCTATGAGACACTGATGGCCGCTGCATTGGCACAGGCTGGCCATTCGGTTTTGCGTCAAGTTCCGATTACCATGCAATTTCGCGGTGTGATCGTCGAAAACGCCTTCAAGATCGATCTACTTGTCGATGATTGCCTGATTGTGGAACTCAAATCGATCGAGCGACTTGCCCCAGTGCACGCGAAGCAGGTCCTGACTTATCTTCGCCTGATGCGTCTTCCGCTGGGTCTTTTGATGAATTTTGGACAGGCAACTTTCAAAGATGGCCTTCGGCGGGTCGCAAACGATTATTACGGACGGATCGGTCAAGCGTGACATCTTCGTGTCTTCGTGTGAAACAAATCTAACTCAACCCTAAACTGGCCCGCGCTACCAGCACCTGACAGCCCAGCACCCAGCCGATCGCCCCCAGCCACCCGGCCAGCACGTCGCTGGGATAATGGACCCCAAGCCAGGCCCGGCTGAAGCTTATCAGCGCGCCGATGATCAGTGCTGATGCGATCACCGCGCGGCGGCGGGCGGGCGCGATCAGGGGCAGGAAGGCCAGCGCAATCGCCAGGTATAGCGCCGTTCCGCCAAACGCATGGCCACTGGGATAGCTATAGCCGCCGGCCCCAACCAGATGATCGACCACAACCGGCCTTTCACGGCCGAACAAATTCTTCATCTCGCCATTGATCAGCCCAACCGGGAGTGCGGCCAACGCCAGAAACAGAGCGCCGCGCTTTTGCCGCAGGAGTAACAGGGCAACACTGCCAACTGCCGTCAGTGCAAAGCGCAGCGGCCCTTCGCCCATCCGTGTGATCGCAATGAACAGGCTGTCGAGCGCTCGTGGACCTTGGCGCAAGGCGAGCAGGATCGCCTCGTCAAGGTGCTGGGTCCAGCCCAGCATCACTGGCAGCGTGATCGCTGCAAAGCTAAGCCAGCAAAGCCCGGCGACACTTGCTGTCTGAGTGCTGGTTTCGGGATGATCGGTCATGATGGTTCAGATGTTGTCACGGGCTGAGCAGGTAGGCAACTGTCATGCTGCCTCGTATAATATTGCTCTTCTGAAGATCACAGCGGCGCTTGGTCGCGTCAAAAAAATAGGACGATAGTGCGCTAGCGCCGATTGCCCCGGCATGGTGCAGGGTCCATACAAATCCTATGAACGCGCAAGCACCGGGGAGGGGAGCGCAGCTCGTCACAGCAGGACAGCGGATCGGGATCGGTCCGCAGTGGCTGGCGCGTGTGTTTGCGGGGGGCTTCCACCGGATTCTCGATCGGCTGGACAAAGGGCTTGCGACTGGTTCGCTGAGTTTTGCCTTACCCGATGGCACCATCCGAATGCTCGGTGGCCGCGCGCCGGGGTTTGATGGCCATGTCGATTTGCACAATTGGCGCGGGCTGCTGAGGCTGGCAACAGGCGGTTCGGTTGGCGGTTATCAGGGCTGGGAGCAGGGCGAATGGTCCAGCCCTGATCCGGTTGCGTTGTTTGCGGTGCTGATGGCCAATGCTGCCACGCTGGGCAATGCCGGGCGGGCGCATGGCCCGTGGCGCTGGCTGGCGCGGCGGCTGCACCGGCTTCACCGCAACACCCGCGAAGGGGCGCAGCGCAATATTCACGCGCATTATGATCTGGGCAATGATTTCTACGCCGCATGGCTGGGTAGTACCATGGCCTATTCCAGCGCTATCTTTGAAGATTGGGGCAGCCCCTCAGAGTCCTTGCAAAGGCATGATCGGCTCGATTTTGCCCAGCTGGCCAAGATCACAACAATCGTCAATCGGGCCGGGCTATCAGCTGGCGATACGGTATTGGAGATCGGCTGCGGCTGGGGCGTTCAGGCGTTTGCGCTGGCTGGAACCGGGGCAAAGGTCGATGCGATCAGCCTGTCAGACACGCAACTTGCGTTCTGCCGGGAACGGCAGCTCGCAAACAACCCACCAATTGATTTCCGCAATCAGGACTACCGCGATGTGGTGGGGCAATATGATGCGATCGTCAGCGTCGAAATGGTTGAAGCAGTGGGGCAGGAATACTGGCCGGATTTCTTCGATTGCATCGCCCGCAACCTCAAGCCCGGCGGCCGGGGAGTGATCCAGTATATCGCGATCCGCGACGATCTGTTCGATGCCTATGCGGCCAGCGCTGATTTCATCCAGACCTATATCTTCCCCGGCGGCATGCTGGTTCGTGAAAGCGCGTTCCACAAACTGGCGGCTGAGCGTGGATTGGAATGGCATGATCAGGCAGGCTTCGGCCTGCATTATGCCGAAACGCTACGTCTTTGGCGGCAGTGCTTTGATGCTGCAGTGGAAGAGGGACGGCTCCCAACCGGGTTTGACCAGCGTTTCGTGGCGCTGTGGCGGTTCTACCTGATGTATTGCGAAGGCGGGTTCCGCGGGGGCGGAATCGACGTTGCGCAGGTAACGCTGGTAAAGCGCTAGAGGATTGGCCGGTAAACCGTGTCGCCGCGCCAGCGGGCAAGGGTGTTGTCGTGCACAATCGGGCTCATCAGATTGTCAAAAGCGCAGCCCGCCAGACTGTTGTCCCACCAGATTACTTCGGCTTGGAGTGCCTCCAGCCCCGGCAGGGTGAGCCAGCAGACCATGCCGGGATGAATCCGGTTGATCGCTGCAGCACAAAAGCCGCTCAGCGAAAGATCGTGGACCACTGTTTGATAGCCGCGCCCGCCCGAAACCCGCATGGTCGCCGGAATTGCGATTCGCGTGCGCGGCGCGCTACGATCTTCCTGCGCGGCGAGAAGATAGGGATCCCTCGTTCCGACCATCAATGCGTTCATGACCTGCGTCCCTCCTGATTGCTTGCCCGCAGCTTACGCCGCTTGCCTTGCAGTTTATGGACCGACTGGGTTGAGCAGGGCTTATGAAGAAGGGTTAACAGTTTCACGGTGTGGACTGGCAAACTGTTCACCAAGCAAGGCCAGGATCCGAGCGGCGACTACCTCTGGCGGCTTGACCGAGGCTGGATCTTCGCCTGGATAGGCTCGCGCCCGCATTGCGGTGCGGGTGGCGCCGGGATCGACAATTGCGACACGGACCTTGGTGATATTGCGTACTTCTTGCGCATAGCATTGAGCCAGTACTTCAGCCGCAGCCTTGCTGGCCGCATAGGCACCCCAGAATGCGCGGGGCTGCGCCGCGACACTGGTTGTCAGAAAAATGAGCCGTGGATCAGAGCTGTTGCGCAGCAGGGGATCGAAATTGGCAATAAGTGCCTGTGTAGCCAGAACATTGATCGTCAGTGCTTTGCCGAAACTGGCCGAATCAATATCACCGACAGTGGACAGTTGCGGAAGGATCGCGGCGCTGTGGACCATGATGTCCAGCTTCTGCCAACGGCTGGAGACTGCGCTGGCAAGACGGGCGATGCCATCCGGTTCAGCCAGATCGACCGGCGCGATAGTGGCATTGCCGCCAGCAGCGAAGATCCGTTCTTCTACCGCTTCAAGCGCTTTGGTGTCGCGGCCAGTTAGAACCACATGGACGCCGGCTTCTGCAAGTGCTTCGGCGGTGGCCGCACCGATTCCGCGGCTCGCTCCGGTGACAAGCGCGACTTGACCGGCGAAGTCCACTACGCGGCGTTTTCGACTGTCAGCGAGAGCTGAGGAGCCTCTTCCTCGCGGTCCCCCATGTCGGTCAGCCGGGTTGGATACTCACCAGTGAAACAGGCATCGCAATGCTGCGGGCAGGCATTGTTGCGGCTGCTTTCGCCAACGGCGCGATAGAGCCCGTCAATCGACAGGAACGCCAGACTATCGGCCTCAATAAATTTTGCCATCGCCGCAACATCCATCTGGGCTGCCAGCAGCTTGCTGCGTTCGGGCGTGTCGACCCCATAAAAGCAGCTGTATTCATAGGGCGGACTGGCGATCCGCATATGCACTTCGGCAGCGCCTGCATCGCGCATCATCTGCACAATCTGGAGACTGGTGGTGCCGCGGACAATCGAATCGTCGATCAGCACGATCCGCTTGCCTTCAACAATCGCGCGGTTGGCATTGTGTTTGCGCTTTACGCTGGAATGGCGCGCGCCATCGGACGGCTGGATGAAAGTGCGCCCGACATAGTGCGAACGGATGATCCCCAGTTCGAACGGAATGCCCGATTGCTGGGCATAGCCGATCGCTGCGGGCACGCCGCTATCGGGCACGGGAACGATCAGATCAGCGTCGATTGCGGCTTCCTTGGCCAGCTCGATCCCGATCTGTTTGCGCACCGCATAAACCGATTTTCCGCCCATCACTGAATCAGGGCGACTGAAATAGACGTGCTCGAAAATGCACGGCCGCGGGCTGGGTGAGCCAAACGGGCGGTGGCTGGTAATGCGGCCATCCTGGCGCACTTCGACCAGCTCGCCTGGTTCAATTTCACGGACAAATTCTGCGCCGACGATATCCAGCGCAACAGTCTCGCTGGCAAACACTGTTGCTGCGCCAATCTTGCCCATCACCAGTGGGCGGATACCCAGCGGATCGCGGCAGGCGATCATCCGCTTGGGCGTGGTGCAGATCAGCGAATAAGCCCCCTCGACCATCCGCAGCGCATCGACAAACCGGTCAAGCAGGGTGGGATAGCGGCTGGTGGCGATCAGATGGATGATGACTTCGGTGTCAGAGGTCGACTGAAAGATCGCGCCCTTATTCACCAGCTCTTGTTTGAGGTGCAAGGCGTTGGAAATATTTCCATTATGGGCGATCGCAAATCCGCCGCGCGCCAGATCTGCAAACAGCGGCTGAACGTTGCGCAAGCCCGCGCCGCCGGTGGTCGAATAGCGGACATGGCCCACGGCCATTTCGCCGGGCAATTCAGCCAGCGCCGCGCTGCTTGAGAAATTCTCTGCAACATGACCAAGACCGCGACGCGAATAGAACTCGGCCCCGTCATAGCTGGTGATGCCTACCGCTTCCTGACCGCGATGCTGCAATGCATGAAGACCCAGCGCCACGCTGACCGCTGCGTCGGGCGCGCCGATCAACCCAAAGATGCCGCATTCCTCGCGCAGTTTGTCACCGTCGAGATCAAAGAACGGATGGGTAATATTCATTGGAGGAATCGCCCGGCCAGTGCTGCGTCCTGTAGGTCTGCGCCTTTGGCTTGAGTTGGCAGCGAAAGCAAGGGGATCGGCAGCGGAAAGGCCAACCATTGCCAGCAAGCCCGCCTGACCCTACATCCGGGCCAACAATTTCAGTGCCTGGAACACCGCTTGATCCTCTCCCCTTTCGAATGGACTATCGCCAAGCGCTATATGATGCCCGGCCGCAGCGAGGGCTTTATCGCTCTAGTGGCCGGGATCAGCCTTGCCGCAGTGATGCTTGGCGTCGCGGCGCTGGTTATCGTGATGAGCGTTATGAACGGTTTTCGGGCCGAGTTGCTGGACAAGATCGTTGGATTGAATGGCCACGCGATCATCCAGGCCTATGGCGGGCGGCTGGAAAACTGGCAGGGCGTGCTGCAACAGGTCAAGGCCACCCCCGGCGTGGTCCATGCCTCGCCGCTTATAGAACAACCGCTGCTGACCAGCTTCAACGGCCGGGTCGAAGCGATTCTGGTGCGCGGCAATCTGGCCGAGGATATCAAAAGACTGGAAGACAAGAAGAAGTCTGGCAGCCTGGCAGAGCTTCAGCCCGGCGCGGGCAATGTCGCGGTGGGCGCTCGGCTTGCCGAAAACCTCGGTGCGCGGGTGGGCGATACAATCACCATTATTAATCCGCAGGGCCGGGCGACTCCGTTCGGCACCGTCCCGCGTGAAATTGCCTATCATGTTTCGGCGATCTTCGAGGTCGGCATCTATGACTATGACGAAGCGTTTGTGGTCATGCCGATGGCGGATGCGCAGACGTTATTGTTGACCGGGGATTCGGTCGGGATGATCGAGGTCAAGACCACGGATCCCGATACAGTCTCTGAAACGCTCGCCCCATTGGCGCAAAAGCTGGCCGGGCAGGCGGTGGTGACCGACTGGAAAACCATTAACGCCAGCCTGTTTGAGGCTTTGGCCGTAGAGCGTGTGGCGATGTTCGTGGTGCTTTCGATCATCGTGCTTGTGGCAGTGTTCAACATTCTTTCGTCGCTGATCATGCTGGTCCGCGCCAAAACCCGCGACATTGCGATCCTGCGAACCATGGGCGCAACCCGCAAAAGCCTGCTCAAGATATTCGTCACCACCGGCTTCATTATCGGTGTGCTGGGGACGCTGGCGGGGTTGGCGCTGGGCTTTATCTTCCTGTTCTTCCGCCAGTCGATCGTCCACGGGGTAGAGATCATCACCGGCCAGAACCTGTGGGATCCCTCGATCCGTTTTCTGGCCGAATTGCCCAGTCGCAGCGATCCGGCCGAAATCGCTATGATCAGTATTATGGCACTGGTGTTCAGCTTTCTTGCCACGCTCTATCCCGCGATGAAGGCGGCGAGCACCGATCCGGTTCAGGTTTTGCGGTATGAATAGCCCGGTCTTCAGACTTACCGATCTAACCCGCAGCTTCGAACAGGGCGGCGTGCGAATCGACGTATTGCGTGGCTGCAATCTGACTCTCCAACCCGGAGAGATCGTCGCTCTGCTTGGCCCTTCAGGTTCAGGAAAATCGACCATGCTGCAAGCCATTGGGCTGCTCGAAGGCGGGTTCGGCGGCAAGATCGAGATCGCTGGCTCCGACGCCTCGATGCTTTCAGGCGATCAGCGGACGACCTTGCGCCGTGATCACATTGGCTTCGTCTATCAGTTCCACCATCTTCTGCCCGATTTCACTGCAATCGAGAACGTCATCCTGCCCCAGCTGGTGGCTGGAATCGATCGATCTGCCGGAGAGGCAAGGGCGCGTGAATTGCTCGATGCGCTGGGCCTTGGTGAGCGGCTCAGTCACCGTCCTAGCCAGCTGTCCGGCGGCGAACAGCAGCGCGTAGCGGTTGCCCGGGCGCTCGCCAACAAGCCCGATCTGGTGTTGGCTGACGAGCCGACTGGCAATCTTGATGAAGCAACTGCCAACAAGGTGCTGGGCGAATTTGTCAAGCTGGTCCGCGGCGAAGGTAGCGCGGCACTGGTAGCAACGCATAATGAACGTCTGGCGGCCAGCATGGACCGGGTCGTCCGCTTGCATGAAGGTGTGCTGGAATAGCAGCTGGTCGATAGCTATACTGGCTTGGTCGAACCGCGCTGGCTCTCAGGATCAGTTTGCTGCGCGACAGCTGCCTGATTGGAGCATCTTCCATGATCGCATCCCTGCTTTTGCTCGCAGCCCAGACAGCAGTCCCCCCGGCCGCTCCTCCCCCGTCTCCTGCTTGCAGCACAGCAGCGCACGGGGCCTTTGATTTTTGGGTCGGCGATTGGACTGTCTCGCCCAATGGGCATGACAAGGTGCCGTTTGCACATAGCAAGATTGAGAAACTCTATTCCGGATGCGCGGTCCGCGAAAACTGGATGCCACTAAAGGGCGAGGGCGGGGGCAGTCTCAACAGCGTCGATCCCGAAACTGGACGCTGGCACCAGACCTGGATCGGCTCGCAGCCGGGCCGGGTGGAGTTTGAGGGCGGTCTGGCGGGCAGCAAGATGGTGCTCACCGGGTTCTGGCGCGGGGTCAATGGGCCGGGCCAGGACGGGCTGATCCGGATGAGCTACACGCCGATCGACAAGGATACGGTCCGTCAGCATGGCGAAATTTCTACCGATCAGGGGCTGACCTGGTCGGATAGCTTCGATTTCATCTATCGCCGCACCGCTCCAAAGCGCTAGAGTGCCCGAAATTGCCTCGGGAGCCTGCCATGAACACTATTGCCGATTTCACCGCAAAGCTGCCGAATGGCGAAGAACTGTCTCTTGCCGACAAGGCAGGAAAGGTGCTGCTGATCGTCAACACCGCCAGCAAATGTGGTTTCACCCCGCAGTATGAGGGGCTGGAGGCCCTGTTCCAGAAGTATAACGAGCAAGGGTTTGAGGTGATCGCATTCCCGTGCAACCAGTTTGGTGCTCAAGAGCCGGGCAATGCCGAGGAAATCGCCAGTTTCTGCAGCCTGAAATATGACGTCTCGTTCCCGTTGATGGATAAGATCGACGTCAATGGAGCGGGCACCCCACCACTGTATGACTGGCTCAAAAAAGAAGCTCCCGGCCTGCTCGGTTCGCGCGGGATCAAATGGAACTTCACCAAATTCCTGATCGGCCGCGATGGCAAGGTGGTCCGCCGCTATGCCCCGACCGACAAGCCGGCTGACATTGAAAAGGATGTTGTGGCCCTATTGTAAGGATCACTTCGCCAGACTGGTTAGCGCGCCCTGATCAATCGTTGCGACTGCGGCCTTCAGTTCGTCAATGCTCGTCGCTTCGCCTTCGGCTTCGATCATGAATCGATTGGCGATCATTGTGGCGAATTTGCCGCGATTGTTCGACGAGTTCCACTTTTCTGTCTGCATCTGGCCATTCACAGTTGTCGTGCGTTCATAGCCGTTGGCATCCTCGCGGCTTTGCTCAACCCCCATCGCCGCGCCCAGACCAGCCAGTGCGCCCAGCGCCGACATGTCGATCAGCTTAAGCCGGAAGTTTCGGTCGCCGGCCTGATATGTGCCTTCTGCGCTGCTGCCCATTCCGCCAACGCCGGTGCTTTCGGTTGCGATGCGGCTGTAGCCACCGATTGAGCTGGGAAGAAGGGATTGCATCGCGCTGGCAGCAACTGGCTTGGTTTCGCCATTTGCAGCCGCTTCCATCTGCTTGGTAGCCTCCTCGATTTTGCTCGCATCGACCGAACCGACGCCAGGAATATTAAGCTTTCCAGACAATTCCCCGCTGCTGGCGCCGGTCAGTGCGGCTGCGCCGCCGAATAGTCCGGCCACCGAAGCCGTCACCGCGCCGATCGCGATATAGAGCAATGCAGCGCAAAGCACCGTGACTGCGGTATAACCCAGCGCCTTGTCCTGCGGCACTTTCATCACCGGGGTCGCGCCAATGTAAAGCAGATACAGGCTGTAAAGGCCAAGCAAGCCAAATATCCCGAGCGAGGGGATCAGGCCGAAGACCCCGGCAACCCATCCCGCAGTTGCGCCATAGACCACCAGTTTGAACGCATTGGTGCGGTTAGCCTCGCCGCCGAACTTGGGAGCAAGTGCGTCGGCGATGAAAGCCAGCACCACCACGCCAATAATCCCAACAATAAAACCAGTGATCGCCCCGGTGAGCCCAGCCATCAGGCCGGGCTTGAAGCTGATGCCAAGAGCCCCATAGCCGAACAGCTGCCCGCCGATGAAAGATGCAACGGGACCGATTGCCAACAGCGGCACAGCATAGCGGACGATCAGATCACCCGGTGTCGCTGTTTCCCCGGCAATAACCGGCCATTCTTCGGCAGGTTTAAAAAGGATGGCTTTAACGCGCGCAATCAGCGGATTGCCTGGATTGATGACCTCACTCATCGTCGCCTCCATCGGTTGAACTGTATTACGATCTGGCTCTTGCACCGCAGGGAACCACAAGTTCGGGTGGAATGCAAAACACCGGAGCCAAAATCGTCCGCCGCGGTGGAAAAGCTCGATTTTCACTCTTCCGAATCCCGCCCCTTCGCCTACCGTCTGACGATGGCCTTTGCTCCCTTTGTCCCACTGCGTGTTTTTTCGAGCTATACGATGCTCGATGGGGCGATTGATCCCAAGGCGATTGCCAAACTGGCAAAAGAACGCGGATTCCCCGCTATTGCGATCACCGATCGTAACGGGCTTTATGGCTCGATCCCGTTTGCCTCGGCTTGCCGTGAAATGGGGATCCAGCCAGTCGTAGGCACCATGCTGGCGGTTCAGCGCGGACCGGGCGAGCAGATCGACTGGCTGGGGCTATATGCGCAAGATGAGGCTGGCTGGCAGAACCTGTGCCATCTGGTCAGCGCCGCGCATCTGGCCCGCCCGGTTGAGCTGGACCCGCATGTCACGCTGAGTGATCTTGATGGTCATTCAGCCGGACTTATTGCGCTGACGGGAGCGGGGGAAGGCGCGCTTGCCAGGCTGTTGTCCGAAGGTAAAGTTGACGCTTCGGACGCCTATTGCGAAAGACTGGAAAGGCTGTTCCCAGGCCGACTTTACATCGAACTTGCCCGTCGGGGCGATGCGATTGAGGAAGCGTCAGAAGATCTGCTGATCACTCTGGCCAACCTGCGCGATCTGCCGCTGGTCGCTACCAATCCCGCCAATTTTGCCGACCCGCATTTCTTCGCTGCGCATGATGCGATCATGTGCATTGCCAATTCAACCCATATCGACGCCGCTGATCGCCCGCGTTCAAGCCGCGAGGCCTTCGTCAAATCCGCGCCGATGATGCTGGAAATCTTCGCCGATCTGCCCGAAGCGACTGCCAATACGCTGGTGATCGCCCAGCGCTGCGCCCTCTCGCCGCCCAAGCGTCAGCCAATCCTGCCCAGCCTTGCCGGCGATCAAGCGGGCGAAGCACTGATGATGGCCGAGGATGCGCGCGCCGGCCTTGAAGCGCGACTGGCCCCTCACGTGGAGCAGACCACCGAGGAAAGGCAGGTTTATTTTGACCGGCTTGAGTTTGAAATCGACGTCATCAACCGGATGGGCTTTGCTGGTTATTTCCTGATCGTCGCCGATTTCATCAAATGGGCCAAGGACAACGATATTCCAGTGGGGCCGGGGCGCGGTTCGGGGGCGGGCAGCGTGGTCACCTGGGCGCTGACCATCACAGACCTCGATCCGCTGAAGCTGGGGCTGCTGTTCGAACGCTTCCTCAATCCCGAACGTGTGTCGATGCCGGATTTCGATATCGATTTCTGCGAAACCCGGCGCTCTGAAGTGATCCGCTATGTGCAGGCCAAATACGGCCACGATCACGTCGCCCAGATCATCACCTTCGGCAAACTCAAGGCGCGGGCAGTCTTGCGTGATACCGGGCGGATCCTGCAGATGAGCTATGGTCAGGTTGATCGTCTGTGCAAGATGGTGCCCAACCACCCGACCGACCAGTGGGATTTGCCGCGCACACTGAACGGTGTCGCTGAATTCCGCCGCGAATATGACAATGACGACGAGGTAAAGCGGCTGGTCGATCTGGCGATGCAGCTTGAGGGCCTGCCGCGCAACAGTTCAACTCATGCCGCTGGTGTCGTTATCGGCGATCGCCCGCTGGCGCAGCTCGTGCCGCTCTATCGCGATCCGCGTTCGGACATGCCGGTCACCCAGTTCGACATGAAATATGTCGAGGATTCAGGGCTGGTGAAGTTCGATTTTCTCGGCCTCAAGACTCTCTCGGTACTAAAGAAGGCGATCCAGCTGATGGCCCGCCGCGAGATCGAGATCGATCTTGCGGCTCTCCCGTGGGACGATCCGCAGGTTTACGAGCTGCTGCAACGCGGCGACACAGTGGGGGTGTTTCAGCTCGAATCTGAGGGGATGCGGCGCGCGCTTGCAGCGGTGAAGCCGAGCAACTTTGGCGACATCATCGCAATTGGCGCGCTCTATCGGCCAGGCCCGATGGACAATATCCCGATGTTCGGACGGCGCAAGAACGGGATGGAAGCAATCGAATACCCGCACCCCAAGCTGGAGGCGATCCTGGGCGAGACATATGGGGTAATTGTCTATCAGGAACAGGTTATGCAGGCCGCGCAGGTGCTGGCTGGCTATTCGCTCGGTGATGCCGACCTGTTGCGGCGGGCGATGGGCAAAAAGGTTCAGGCCGAAATGGACGCGCAGCGAGAGCGCTTTGTCGAGGGCTGCAAGGCGCACAATGACATCGAAGTAAAGAAGGCCAATGAACTGTTCGATTTGATCGACAAGTTCGCCGGTTACGGTTTCAACAAGAGCCACGCCGCAGCCTATGCCGTGCTGTCTTACCAGACCGCCTGGGTCAAGGTGCACTACCCACACGAATTCTACGCCGCTTCAATGTGCTTTGACATGCACCAGTCAGAGAAACTATCGATCTATGTAGATGACATGCGCCGCGCTGGGGTGACCTTGGCAGGCCCGGACATGAATCGCTCCGAGGCCGAGTATACGGTTGAGCGGACTGATGAGGGTTATGCGGTGCGCTATGCGCTGGCAGGCATCCGCAACGTCGGCGAAAAGGCCATGGACGCGATCGTCGCCGAGCGTGAGGCGCATGGCTGGTTCGAAAGCCTTGAGGATCTGTTCGCCCGCGTGCCGCCCGGATCAATGAACCGCCGCCAGCTGGAAGGGCTGGCCGGCGCAGGCGCGCTTGACAGTCTTGAGCCCAATCGCGCCAAGGTGCTCGCCAATGCCGACATGCTGCTGGCTGTGGCAGAAGAGGCTGAGCGCAGCCGAACTAGCGGGCAGGCCGCGCTGTTTGGTGGTGATGATCATGCCAGCCCCACCATGCGGCTGGTCGAGGCTGAGCCATGGGGCAAGCCCGAGCAGATGGCCAAAGAGCGTGAGAACTTCGGCTTCTATTTCGCGGCGCACCCGGTCGAACAATATCGCGCTATCGCCTCGGCCAATGGCGCGCGTACCCATGGCAGCCTGATCGTCAGCGGCGGATCCGGCACCGGGCGGCAACCTGCAGTCATGGCGGTGCTGATCGAAAATGTTCAGCGCCGCAAGACCAAGCGCGGAAAGGATTTCGTGATTGCCGATTTTTCGGATTCGACTGGGCAATTCTCGGCCTCGTGTTTTGAGGAATCGCTGGTTGAGCCGATGCAGGGCTGGTCCAAAGAGGGCACCTGCCTGCTAATCAATGTCGAGCTTGATAGCCCCAGCCCCGAAGAGCCGCCCCGGATCACTGTGCGCGGCGCCCGTCCGCTGGCTGATGTCAAGAGCGGCGCTCGTATGGTACTAACCTGCGATGTTGAAAGGGTTGAAGCACTGGCAGAACTTGCTTCAGTCTTGCCCGGCGGGGCTGAAGGGCGCGGAGAAGTGCTGGTAAAATTGCGCACCGGCACCCCGAATGAGCCAGTCATGCGCCTGGGCCGTGACTTCCTGATCGATGGCGAACTTGCAGAACGCTTGGCTTTGATCGAAGGTCTTGGCAATGTAGCGATCACGGCGCGGCGCAGCTCCAGTCATCTGAGGCTCGTCGCGTAACAATCAAAAGCGCGGGAGTTATCTGGAATGCTTGGAGCGATGCAGGATTTTGACCTCCGGGTTACGCATATTATCGATCACGCCGCGCGCGAGCATGGCGCGCGCGAGATACTCACCTATTGGGCCGATGGCAGTGAAACCCGCACCAACTGGGCCGAAATCCGCCGCGATGCCCTGAAAATGACTCAGGCATTGCGCAAGCTGGGCGTAGGGAAGGGTGATCGGATCGCGACTCTGGCGATGAACCACAGTCGTCATTTGGTCAGCTGGTACGGTGCGGTGGGCGTTGGCGGCATCCTCCACACCGTCAACCCGCGGCTGTTCGATGATCAGCTGGAATACATCGCGAACCACGCCGAGGATCAGGTGCTGCTATATGACGCAGCCTTCCAGCCGATTATCGATCGGATGAAGCCGCGCTGGACTTCGATCAAACACTATATTTGCTATGATAGTGACGCGCATGCGCCCGCCTTCGAGGATTGGATCGGCGCTGAAGACGGTAACACCGAATGGGCAACTGGCGATGAGCGCGAGCCTTGCATGCTCTGCTACACCAGTGGCACCACAGGAAATCCCAAAGGCGTGATTTATGAGCATCGCTCTACCATGCTTCACGCGATCACCGGGCTTCAGCCGTCGATCTTCAATTTCGATACCCGTTCGGTCATGCTGCCGGTGGTTCCGATGTTTCATGCCGCCAGCTGGGGACTGCCCTGGTCTGGCGCAGCAGCCGGGATCAAATTCGTATTTTCAGCGGTCAATGATCCGGCGGTACTGTGTGATCTGATGATCCGTGAAAAGGTCACCCACTCTGCCGGTGTGCCGACAGTCTGGCTCAGCATGTTTGGCCACATGGATGCCGCCGGAGCAACGCTGCCTGATTTGCGGTTGGCGATTATCGGCGGTTCTGCTGCTCCGCGCTTCATGCTGGAACGGTTGATGAAATCCGGGGTTGATGTTGCCCATGCCTGGGGCATGACCGAAACTTCGCCGATCGGAACGACTGGAGCCTTGACCTGGGATTGGGAGGGCAAGAGCTTTGACGAGCGCGTTTCCGTCAAGATGATGCAGGGGCGTGTGCCGTTCGGAGTTGAACTGCGCTGCGTTGATCTGGATGACCCAGACAAGGTGCTGCCCCGCGATGGCAAGACGTCGGGCACGCTGCAAGTGCGCGGGCCTTGGGTGATCAAGCGCTATTTCAAGGCAGAAGCGGACGCGACGGTTGGCGACCAGTGGTTCGACACTGGCGATGTGGCGGTGATCCATCCCGACGGGACGCTTCAGCTGACCGACCGGACCAAGGATGTGATCAAATCCGGCGGCGAATGGATTAGCTCGGTCGAACTGGAAAACGCCGCGGTAGGCCATCCGGCAGTGGCTGAAGCTGCGGCGATCGGGATATATCATCCCAAGTGGGATGAACGTCCGATTCTGGTCGTTGTCAAAAAGCCAGGTGAGGAAGCAACTGGGCAAGAAATCCGCGATTACCTTGCCGACAAGATCGCCAAATGGTGGCTGCCCGATGCAGTCGAATTCGTCGATGATATTCCTCACACCGGCACTGGAAAGATCAGCAAGAAGGACCTGCGGGAGAGGTTTCGCGATTATCGGCTGGTAGATTGAGATGAACTTCATTGACCCCAGCCCGGATCATTGGGCACTGTTCAAATCGCTGCCGCGCGACACGCCAATCCATATGCTCAATCTAATCCGATATCGCGAACAAGCGGACTATCCAGAAGGCCATGAGCACGCTGACAAGGGCTGGAGCGGGGCACGCGCATACAAGGAATATGGCAAGGTCAGCGACCCTATCTTCACGCGATTGGGCGGCCGCGTGGTTTGGCGGGGTAGCTGGGAGGCGATGGTGACGGGTCCGGATGACAAGCATTGGCCACTCGCATTCGTGGCCGAGTACCCGGGTGCATCAGCGTTTCTGGCGATGGTTTCCGACCCTGATTACAGATTGGCTGTGGTCAATCGCACCGCAGCTGTCGATGACAGCCGCCTGATCCGCTTCGCACCGCTACCGCTTGGCGGCGGGTTTGCTTAACGCGGTTAAGGGTCTGAGGGCTTGTGCAGGTTAAAGCTCTCACTTCAAATCCGCCGGTCCATCCCTTCCCAGAATGGCTCGCGCAGCTTGCGTTTGAAGATCTTGCCTGAATCCTCACGCGGCAACTCAGCGTGGAAATCGACCCGTTTGGGAACTTTGTATCCTGACATCTGCCCGCGCAGATAAGCGCGCACCTCGGCCTCGGTCAGGGTGCATCCGGGCATGGGCTGAACCACCGCGCACACCGCTTCGCCAAATTCTTCGTCGGGAATGCCGAATACGCCGCAGTCAGCGACGCCGGGCATCTTGTGTAATTCGGCCTCAATCTCCGCCGGATAAATGTTGGCGCCGCCAGATATGATCATGTCCTTGGCCCGATCGCACAAATACACGAAACCTTCCGAATCTAGATAGGCGATATCGCCGGTTGCTATCAGTCCGCCTTTGTTTGATTCGGCGCGCTTGGCGTCATCGCCGTGGTAGGTAAAGTCGACGCTTCCCGTTGTGCGGGCAGCCACTTCGCCAATCTCGCCAACGGGCAGGCTATTACCTGCCGCGTCAAGGATGCGAAGATCGACGCCTGGCAGGGCCTTCCCCACGGTGCCCGGATGAGCAAGCCACTCGGCGGAATTGCAGGTCACCATGATACCGTTCTCGGTAGAGCCATAGTACTCGCTAATCACTGGCCCCCACCATTCAATCATCGCTTGTTTGACTGCTGCGGGGCAAGGCGCGGCGCCATGGACCACGAGTTTCAGGCTCGACAGATCATAGCGGGCTTTGACCTCGTCGGGCAGGCGCAGCAGCCGGTTGAACATGATCGGAACCATGTGAATATGCGTGACTTTGTAACGCTCGATCAGTGCAAGCAACTCTTCGGGATCAAACCGGGCTTCCAGAATCACCGTAGCCCCAATCCGGACGGCAATGGCAGCGTAAGAGTTGGGAGCAGAGTGATACATCGGGCCTGTAATCAAAGCGATGATCTCGTCAGGTCGGCTAAGCCAATCCGCAAAGCCAAAGCCCTGTGCACCGATACGCAGGCCAATTGCCATCTGTTCAGGGTTGGGCTGGTTGCGCCGCACTCCCTTGGGCTGGCCAGTTGTGCCGGAGGTGTAAATGATCGTTCCCGGTGCGGCAGCGACGGGCTGGTCATGGGGTTCGAAGCCCTCCAGCCAGCTTGACCAATCGATCATGCCAGGAGGCACCGGCGCTGCCTCGATACCATAGGCGCTGGCGATTTCAGGCGGCGTTGCCACGACCAGCACTGGCACGCCTTCGGGCAGCGCGCCGCGGATGCCCGCGATTAGATCGGCATGAATGATTATCGCACGCGCGCCAGAGTTCTGGAAAAGATAGCGCGCTTCGGTTTCGGTGTAGTGCCAGTTAACCGGGGTGGGATAGGCACCAAGCAAGCCAGCGGCGAGGCTCGCTTCAAAAAACGGGAAATCATTGCGCACATACAGAGCGATCAGATCGCCGGGCCCGACCCCAAGCGAGACAAGGCCCGCCGCCGCGCGGGCGGCGCGCTGGCCAAGAGCCTCGGACGATAGTTGCCGATCACCACTGATAATCTGACCCATACTGGCATTCCTCCCGGCCAGCTTTGGTGCCGACTTGGGAAAGGCTAGCCGCGTGTTCAGCGCGAAGCAAACGTTAGAACAAGCGCTTGGGTCTATCGATAGCTGGCTAAGGCCAGGCCGAGAGCGACGAGGCTACACTTCCCTCAACCGCGGCATCAGTTCAACAAAATTGCAGGGTCGGTTCCGGCTGTCGAGTTGCTCGGCAAGAATGCCGTCCCAGCCGTCCTTCACCGCGCCGTTGGATCCGGGCAGGGCGAAAACATACGTCCCCCGCGCTACTACAGCGCAGGCGCGGGACTGGATGGTCGAGGTGCCGATCGTGCCATAGCTGATCCAGCGGAACAGCTCACCAAAGCCGGGGATGTCTTTTTCCTTGATCCGGTCCAGCGCTTCGGGCGTCACATCGCGGCCCGTTAGGCCAGTGCCGCCGGTGATGATTATGCAATCCACGTTCCGGTCATCGATCCAGTTGTTAAGCCGACTGGTGATGCGCGGAACTTCATCCTTTTCGAGCGCGCGAGCCGCAAGACTGTGTCCGGCTGTCTTGACGCGCTGGGCGAGAATATCGCCCGAAGTATCATCTTCCGGTCCGCGCGTGTCGGACACGGTCAGGATTGCGATGTTGATTGGCTTGAAAGTCCGCGAAGGATCAACGGCCACGCAGGATCGTCCCGTTGGTTCCCATGCGCACGGCTTGCGAACCTGCCAGGCCGGGGAAAGTCGGCCACATCCCTTGCACCAGCGCCATACGGCTTTCCGAAGGGCCACCAGCCTGACGTTCATACATCCAGTAATTGCGCATCACGATGTTCACATAGCCGCGGGTTTCCCAATAGGGGACCGATTCGATCCATAGCAGCGGATCTCCCTTATCGCGGATTTCATAGTTCCAGCGGGTGATCGGGGTCAGCCCTGCATTGTAAGCTGCCATTACTTTGGGCAGCAGGCCTTGGGTTCCGGGGGAATTGCGCAGCAGTTCAAGGTGCTGCTGGCCAAAGGCGAGGTTGACCGACGGCTTGGCTAGATCACTGGCGCTGCCGGGAACTCCGATCACTGGCGCGTTATCTTTTGCGGCTGCTGGCATGATTTGCATCAATCCGCGCGCACCTGTGGGGCTGATTGCTGAAGTCCGGAAAACAGACTCCTGCAACGCATGGGCATAGACTAGCGCGGGATCAATTTTCCAGCCGTTCACCGGCGTCCATTTTGGGGTCGGGAAACGGGTCGCGGGTTCTGGCTTGCCGCCGTAGGGAGCATTATAGGCCATCCACAGCTGGGTGGCAGGCAGACCCAGATCACGGGCGAGGCGCGACAGTGGCTGATAGAATGTGGCCGATCCGATCCGAGCCTGATGGCGCAGCACTTCATCCGCCAGGCCATCCTTGCCGATTTCGGCGAGTTCAACTGCGATGCGGACATTGCTTACATCGCGCAGCCCTTGCCAGTCGTCTTGCGTAAAATCAGGTGAGGCATGGCTTTCCGGCAATTTCATGCCAAGCTGGTCGGCGGCCAGCATACCGTAAAGCGTTTCATCACGTGTTGCTGCGGCGCGCAGCGGAGTAGTAGCAAGCTCTGGCTTGCGGCAGCGAACCAGTGCGCGGCTATTCCAGTAATGGGCAGCAGCGGTCAGCTCAGCGTTTTCTGACCCGGCAGCGGCCTTGGCAAAAGCATCGGCGGCCCCGGCACAATCATCCATCCGCCACGCCGCCAAACCAGCGGTCCACCAGGCTTCGGCCACCCACGGCCCGGCACCATCGCCGGATGTCTGCGCTAAAGCATAGGCCGAAGGGTCATCATTCTCTATATAGAAGCTCCATGCCACCTTCTGCCGCCATTCGGCACGGGCATAAGGGCTGAGCGTTGCATCAATCCCATCGAGTAGCAGTTTGGCCCCGGCGGGATCGTCATTCTTGATCCGCTCAATGATGCCCGCAGCAACGCCGCCCGGCATGGTGCCATCTTGCGTTTCTCGCGGGCGGATGCGCTTTGGCGTATAGGGCAAGCTGACCAGCCGCTGAGCACTGGGAAGGGAAGGCACGCTGGTTGCGCCGCGCTTCAGCGCCAGTTGGCTGATCTGTTCCGCCTGAGGGAGGGTGTCGCTGGCGCTGAGCCACAGGTTCAATGCATCCAGCTCAATCTTGGGTGATGAAGGAGCCAGGAAATACTCGGCCCGGGCCACCGCATGCAGCGGGCCATCGGGTTTTTGGGCAAACATCGCTTGAACGCGGGTCCAATCCGATTTGTCGATCGCAGCGAAAAGTTCGCGGTAATAGCTCCGCTCATCCTGACTGAGCAGGCTTGGAACGGCAGTACGATCAGCGCGGCTACGGAAATATTCAACAGCGGCACTGTTGGCCTGGGCAGCAACTGGCAAGGCAGCAGCAGTGCCCGCCAGAGCTATAGCCAGAATCCGCATTCTTGAAGCGACTATCACGTTGCGTTCGTTCCCGTCCATGCAAGCCACAGTTCCCAGAACCTGGCCTTCCCGCGCGGCTTCGACAACAGCATATCAAGCCCCGTCGCCCCCAACAGCGGCACGATTGTCCCTTCATGGTTAAATCCGGGTAAAGTTTCAGCGCTTTTCGCCGGGTCGTTGCCCATAGGCGATGAGATGAGCGCTGAGACGTTCCGGCCAAAGACAATCAACCGTTTCGGGGCCACCAGTCGGATGTGATGGGCCAGCACTTTGCCCAATCCATCGCTCTTTAGTGCCGCCCAATCAGGCATTGGCGTGTGGCGCGGGAGCGCACTGGCGAAATAGACCGCGTCTTCATCGATCCCCATGGCCTTCAGCATCGCGGAAAGCAGTTTCCCTTGGCGGCCGGACAACAATATATCGCGGTCCTGCTCTTCAGGGTAATCGACCAGTAGCATCAATTCAGCTTCTGCCGGACCGCGCGGTGCTAGCCGGGACGTGATCTGCCCGTGATCAAGTGTTGGCTCGGCCAACCACCAGGCTGTGAATTCAACCAGAGTGGTGGGCCAATCGGCGGGTTCCCCGCCGATCCGTGGTTCAGCAGGTGGGGCTGGAGCAATAAATTTCTGAGCAGGCACCAGTTCTTCGGCTACAGCTGCTTCCTGCGTGGTCATCCAGCCTCGCGGTTCGTCGGCGAAATCATGCTCGACTCCCGCGTCACGCCACCAATCAATCGCGGCGGCCAGTTGGGTCGCAAAATCGGGTTCGGTTCGGGCTTCTATCACTTCTACCCTCTTGACCTGTCGTAGTGCAGCAATCAAGGCTCATGGCTGCGAATAGAGAAACTGGTCAAGGAACGGTAACGGCCATGAATGAGCGTGAATCCATGCCTTATGATGTTGTCATCGTTGGTGGCGGACCTGCGGGTCTTGCTGCGGCGATCCGGCTCAAACAGGTGAATTCAGATCTGACCGTCTGCATCCTTGAAAAAGGCTCGGAAGTGGGCGCGCATATCCTCTCGGGCGCGGTGGTAGATCCCAAGGCGTTGGACGAACTGTTGCCCGACTGGCGGACAAGCGATTGCCCGATGGCGGAAACACCAGTGACGGATAATCAGCACTGGATGCTGACCGCGAAGCGCAAGTTCGGAGTGCCGCATTTCCTTGCGCCGCCATTCATGAACAACAAGGGCACTTACACTGGCAGCCTTGGCAGCCTGTGCCGCTGGCTGGCTGGCAAGGCAGAAGAGCTTGGGGTTGAGATTTTCCCCGGCTTTCCGGCTTCCGAGGTGCTCTATCACGAGGATGGATCGGTAAAGGGCGTCGCCACGCAGGATATGGGCGTGGCCAAGGATGGCAGCCACAAAGGCGATTATCAGCCGGGGATGGAACTCCACGCCAAATACACTCTGTTCGCCGAAGGTGCGCGGGGCCATTTGACCAAGCAGGTCAAGGCGAAGTTTGACCTTGAGGCCAATTCACAGCCGCAGGTTTACGGGATCGGGCTTAAAGAGCTGTGGGATATCGATCCAGCCAATCACGAACCGGGCCGGGTTATCCATACCCAGGGTTGGCCGATCAAGGACGATGACGGATTTGGCGGCGGTTTTCTGTACCATCAGGCCAATAATCAGGTCGCGCTCGGCTATGTCGTGTGGCTGGGCTATACCAACCCACACCTCGCGCCGTTTGAAGTCTTCCAGCAATGGAAAACGCATCCACAAATAGCCTCGATCCTGAAAGGCGGGCGGCGTGTATCCTAAGGCGCGCGGGCGATCTGTGACGGCGGCTTCCAGTCGCTGCCCAAGCTGGTGTTCCCCGGCGGGGCGCTGATCGGTTGCACAGCGGGCTTCCTCAACGTGCCCCGGATCAAGGGCAGCCATACTGCGATGAAAAGTGGCATGATGGCGGCCGAAGCAGCCGCCGACGCAATTTCACGCCAACGGGGCGGCGACGAGCTGGCGGCTTATCCTGAGGCTTACGCAAACAGCTGGGTTTACAAAGAATTGCGGATGGTTCGCAATTTTGAACCGATTATTTCCAAATTCGGCGGAACGCTCGGCACTTTGCTCGCTGGTGCCAATTTGTGGCTTGAATACCTTGGCCTGCGACTGCCTTTCACGATGAAACATCACACAGACGCTTCGAAAACGATGCGCGCCGATCTTTACAAGCCGATCAGCTATCCCAAGCCTGATGGGGTGGTCAGCTTTGACCGGCTTTCCAGCGTGGCGCTGTCGTTCACCAATCATGAGGAGGATCAGCCGTGCCACCTCGTGCTGACGGATCCGGCGATTCCGGTTGAAGTCAATCTGGCGCTTTATGCCGGGCCAGAGGCGCGCTTTTGCCCGGCAGGGGTCTATGAATTCCTCGGGATCGAGGAGGGCAAGCCGCGGCTCCAGATCAACGCCCAGAACTGTGTCCACTGCAAGACCTGCGACATCAAGGATGCGACCCAGAACATTGAGTGGGTGACGCCCGAGGGCGGCGGCGGGCCGAATTATCCGAATATGTGAGCGCGTGACTGTCAAATCCTCCCCGGAACGGGGAGGTGGCGTGAAGCGACGGAGGGGTCGGACCGCACCTCCACCGCCCAAAGGGGGGAGAGGTCCGCACCCGCCCGCCGGCCGTGGGGCTGCCACCGCCCCCATCCCGGGGGGCTTGCGGGCAGGTGTAAAACCCATTT
>JANMNP010000044.1:0-50559 GCA_031374105.1 Novosphingobium sp. | reverse complement strand
AGAACATCTTGTCGGGATCGGTCGGATGCGGGCGCTGGCGGAACATCATGACATCTTCGGCATGGATATTCAGCGAGACATTGGGAAAGATCGAATAGTGATAATCGTCGGTGAGCTGATCATCGTTAAGCTCTGAAAAATCCTTGCTTTGCTTTTTTGCATTTTTTCGGATGAATCTTTGCAGGTCGAGGCGGATGTCGGAAACGCGCCCTTCATATTCGGCCGGGTCCATGCCGGCGTGGCGCATCATATAGTCGATCGCTGGCGGAATGGTCGAGGGCATCGTAACCCGCGGGCTGACCGTTGCGAAGGGAACCAGATAGCGCGAATGCCGGTCATAACAATCGATCTGCACATTCACATCGTCGAGATACCATTGCAGCTGCGGGTGGATCCCCTGGACATGGTAATTCTCGTGGAACGCATCCACCGAGGTCTTCCAGTTGCAATCCCATTCGATCGTGACATCGCGCTTCCACGCCATCCGTTCGAAATGATAGGGGTTCAAATGCTGGGGGATGACCCCCAGATAGTCCTCAAGCGGACCCGCATCGGGGTTCAATGAGAACCAGACGAAGTGACCCCACTCGGCACAAGGGAGAGATGGCAAACGCCCTTCCGGCGGGGCGCCTTGCGGATACGAGCCAAGATCGGGAATATGGGTGATCTTGCCTTCACGGTCATAGGTCCAGTGGTGATACATGCAGCGGAAGTTCTCGGCGTTACCGAGTCCTTCGGGGCGCAGCCGGTTGCCGCGGTGCAGGCAGACATTGGGGAAGGCCCGCACCGACCCGTCCGCCTGCCGCACGATAATAACGGATTCGCGGCCTATATCGGTGCAGATAAAATCGCCCGCCTCTTTTATGTCATCGGAGCGACCGCCTAGCAGCCAGACCTTGCTCCAGATCTTCTGCCACTCGCGCTCCATGAAGTCGGGTGAATAATAGCGCTCGACAGGAATCAGCTCATTGCCGAGATCCGGGTCCTCCGCTTTCTCGGCAGGTGTACCCTCCGGCCAATCCTGCGGGTTGACCCGGATAATATCAACCTGGCGTTTGACGTCCATCGCTGTGCCTTCAGAAATGCGTGCGATTGGTGAAGCCGCCATCGACGACGAGGTGCGATCCGTTGCACCAGCTGGCCGCAGGACTGGCGAGGAACGCAATCGCCCGGGCAATTTCCTCGGGTGTGCCCAGTCGGCCACTGGGCTGCTGGCGGAGCGTCGCCGCATAGAACTTTTCCATCGTGCCTTTGAGCATGTCCCAGTTGCCGCCTTCGAACTCGATCGGACCCGGCGACACCACATTGACCCGGATGCCGTCCTTGCCGTGCGCCAGCGCCAGCTGCTTGCCCCAGGTAATCAGCGACGCCTTCATCGCATTATACGCCTGCGGTCCGCCCATTGCTTCGACTGCTGATGTGGTGCTGATCAGCACGATCGAACCGGTCTTGCGCTCGGTCATGATCGGTAGCACCGCCTCAACCGCGCGGACCGGGCCCAGCACATCGACTTCGAAGGCATTGTGCCAGTATTTCTCGCTGCCTATCCCGCCGCTGGCCGAAGTGATCGGGATCAGGATGTCGCAGCCTTCAAGCTGCTCTATCGCGCTGGCGAGCCAGACCTTGTAGGCATCTTCCTTTTTCACATTGATCGCAGAACCAAACACCTTGGTTCCATATTTCCGCAAATTGGCGACCGCTTCCTTCACGCCGTCCTCAGAGCGCGCCGTGATTGCCAGATCGCACCCTTCGCGCGCAAGGATTTCGGCAGTTGCCATGCCGATGCCTCGTGCCGCACCGATAATGATGGCCTTCTTTCCGCTGAGTCCGAGGTCCAATTTCTCTCTCCTGTGTCCGGCTTCGTTATCCGGCACGCCACCATAAAACAATCACAAATGATTGTTTTATGGGCTGATGATCAACGCATTGTCGATCATGATCTCGGCCCCGTTGACGAAGCGCGATTCGTCCGACGCAAGATAGAGCACCAGCGCAGCGACATCCTTGGGTGCGCCAACCGCGCCCGCCGGCAACACCCCTTCCGGGATCGCGTGTTCATTGCCGGAACGCCCTTCGGCAAACTGGATCATGGGTGTTTCGATTGCTGCGGGGTGGATCGAATTGCAGCGGATTCCATAGCCTTTGGCCTGGCAGTGGATGGCAATGGATTTGGTCATGGCCCGAACGGCACCCTTGGCCGCACTGTAGGCAAAGAAGATGGGATAACCCAAATGGCTGGCGGTGGACGACATGTTGATGATCGACCCGCCGCCCGATCGTGCCATCAGCGGCATGGCATATTTGCAGCCAAGGAACACCCCTTCTGACATGACGGAATTGGCCTTGCGAAACTGCTCGAGAGTTGTTTCTTCCGGGTCGGCAAGCACGACCACTCCGGCGTTGTTGACCAATATATCGAGCCGTCCGAACTTCGCCTCTGTTGCCGCAATCGTCTCTTTCCATGAAGCTTCGGACGCCACATCATGGGCTACGGCAATTGCCCTGGGTCCGATCTCGGCAGCAACCGTCTGCGCCGCTGCGAAGTTGATGTCGCTGACGACAACCGATGCGCCTTCGGCTGCCAGCAGCAGGCAATCAGCCTTGCCCAATCCAGAGCCTCCGCCCGAAACCAAAGCGACTTTGCCCGCTACTCTTCCCATTGCCAGACACTCCGTTTATCGGCTTCGGTGGTTTAGGCGCTGGAATTGGTTGCCTGTCAAAGCAAAAACAATCATGATTGTCTTTAATATTGAAGGTGTCCATCCGGATGGCGCGTACCGCGATCAAAACAGCAAAACCCGTCCCGGCGCCTGAACTGAACTTGCAGGCGGCGAAAAGCGCTGCGACGAGAACGCGGCTGATCGAGGCGACGATCAGCTGCATCATCAAATACGGCTATGCCCGGACGACGACCCCGCGCGTTGCCGACGAGGCGGGAATGTCACGCGGGGCCATGCTGCACCATTTTGAAAATGGCGGTGCGCTGATGCAAGCCGCCATTGCCGAACTTCATGAAAAGCGACTGCGGGCATTTCGCCAGAGCGCCGGGTCCACCATCCATGAAGTCCACACGCTGGTTCGGGCCTATTGGCAGCAGATCTCCGGTCAGACCTTCACGGCATTTCACGAACTGGCACTGGCATCGCGGACCGACGAGAGTCTGGCCAATATTCTGGTCCCGGCTCAGAACGAATTCCGCGTGCGCTGGTATCGGCAAGCGATCGAGCTTTTTCCGGAATGGCAAGATGACCGGGCGCGCTTCGATCTGGCGCTCGCGTTGTCACAAAACGTGCTGGAAGGCATGGCGATCAACCGACTGACGCATGGGCTAGACGAACGGATGGTCGAGCCCATCCTCAATGATCTTGAGCGTCAGATCGAGGCGCTGAAACCTCCGTCGGCAAAGGCCTGATTATCATGGGTGGTCAGCGCCAGGGGCCTTTGGCCGGGGTCACGATTCTCGATCTGACAAGCGTACTGATGGGTCCATACGCGACCCAGATTTTCGCGGATCTGGGCGCAACCGTAATCAAGATCGAAGGACCAGGCGGCGATACGACGCGCGGATTACCGCCGGTCATCGATACGGGCCGGGGGGGCATGTTCCTCAATATCAATCGCGGCAAGCGCAGTCTGGCGCTTGACTTGAAGCTGCCTTCAGCGCGCGATGTGGTTATCAGGCTGGCCCAGAATTCAGACGTTTTCATCCATTCGATGCGCGCGGCAGCAATTGGCCGCCTAGGGCTTGGCTATCCGGCGCTTAAGGCCGCAAATGACAAGATCATTTATACCAATATGTACGGTTTCGGCCGCGGTGGACCCTATTCTGATTACCCGGCCTATGATGATATCGTCCAGGCAGCATCGGGTCTTGCATCATTACAAGGCAAGTTGAACGGGGGCGATCCCGGTTATGTCGCCAGCGCCGTGGCGGACAAGGTGGCCGGCCTTACCGGAGCCTATGCGGTGATGGCGGCGCTGTTCGCGCGCGAGCGGACCGGGCTTGGTCAGGAGATCGAAATTCCCATGTTTGAAACCATGGCGGCGTTCGTCATGGCCGAGCATCTGTGCGGTGCGATAACCGAGCCTGCGGTGGGACCACCCGAATATCCCAGAGTTACCGCGCCGGACCGGAAGCCCTATCGGACCAGCGATGGCCACATCGGCCTGATGATCTATAACGACAAGCAATGGCGCAACTTTTTTGCCCTGATCGGCGATCCCGAATGGTCGCGCGACCCGATGTTTGTGTCGATGACCAGCCGGACCCAGAATATCCAGGCGGTCCTCAGCAGACTGGGCAGGGTGATCGCGACCCAAACAACTGCTGAGTGGATGGAGGCGTTTCGGGAGGCGCAAATTCCTGCGATGCCGATATTATCGACGGAAGATCTGCTGGTCGATCCGCATCTGGATCAAACCGGGTTCTGGCACCGTGCCGAAAGCGCTGTCGGACCGGTTCGCATGCCGGGAATTCCAACCCGCTTTTCGGAAACTCCCGGTGCAATCGGCGATATCGGACCGGGACTCGGCGTGGACAATGAAGCGATCCTGCAAGGGGCGGGATTTACAGCGGACGAGATTGCGCAGTTACGGGACGATGGCGCGCTGGTCAGCAGGTCTGACTAGAGCCAGATGGCATCAGGCTGGGATGAACAGCAGCACCGGCGCTCCGGCTTCTTCCCCGATCCGCGCCCGGACCCGCATCCCGATCATGACATCCTGCGCGGCAATACCGTCGATCCGGCTCATCACGCGCGGTCCCTCGTCCAGATCGACCAGAACGACATTGTAAGGTTCCAGCGGCGGTTTGGGCCTGATCACCGTGACCGAATAGACCGTGCCGGTGCACGCCGCCGCGACCCATACCAGATCATCGGCACCAGTGCCGGGGGCCATCGTGCGGGGGGGGAAGATATAGGTGCCGTCTGTCAGGCTCTTTTGCAGCATGAAACGGCCTTGCGCCAACGCTACCCGCCAGGTGGCCTCAGGGCCTGAATGATCGCTCATAGATCGGTCCTCCGTTATCGTCGTTGCCTTCAATTATGACTTCGCTAAAGCGTGGAGAGGCGAGCGGCAACTGCGAACAGGATCGATTTTAATGAGCGACCATTTTCCGCGCGCTAAAACGGCAATAGCGGGGGCAGCGACGTTCGGACTGGGTGCCACGCCCGGCTGGAGCTCGATGGAACTGGCGACGCAAGCAGCAAAGCTGGCTTTGGCCGATGCGGCCATCCCGCTGTCAGAAGTCGATGCGCTGTTCATTTGCACGCCGGATGATTTTCTGGCCGGGCTGACTTTTGCCGAAGCGCTTGGGTTGAAGCCGAAGTTCACCGACAACAACCGCACGGGCGGCTCCGCATTCATGAGCCATGTGATCACTGCCGCGCTCATGCTTGATGCCGGGATGATCGACACTGCGCTGATCGCGCATGGTTCAAATCAGCGGAGTGGCGCGGGCGGAAAACTCGTGTCGGCTGCGCGCAGTTCGAGTTGGGAAGCGCCGTATAACCCGCTCTTCCCTGTCAGCAGCTATGCTTTGGCTGCAGCGCGCCACATGCACCAATTCGGTACTACCCGTGAGCACCTAGCCGAGGTTGCAGTAGCGGCGCGCGGATGGGCCAACCACAATCCGGAAGCCTTTGCAAAGGGTCCACTGAGCATCGACGATTGTCTGGGCGCGCGAATGATCAGTACGCCGCTATCGGCCAAGGATTGTTGCCTCGTAACCGATGGCGCATCGGCAATAGTGATGACGCGGGCAGACCGAGCGCGCGATCTGAAAAGCACACCGATCTACGTGCTCGGGGCAGCAGCGGCGACCTGGCATAGCCAAATATCCTCAATGCCGGACCTGACCGTGACCGCAGCCACCGAATCCGGTCGACGGGCCTATGCGATGGCCGGAGTGGGCCCGGGCGACATCGACGTCGTCGAACTCTATGATGCCTTCACGATCAACACGATCCTGTTTCTTGAAGATCTTGGCTTCTGTCCCAAGGGCGAGGGCGGACGCTTTGTGGCGGGGGGAACGATCGCTCCAGGCGGGTCATTACCAGTCAATACTAACGGCGGCGGCCTGTCCTGCGCGCACCCGGGCATGTATGGCCTGCTTGCGATTACCGAGGCAGTCCGCCAATTGCGCGGAGAAGCCGCATCTCAGGTGGCCGGAGCCGAACTGGCGCTGGCCCACGGCAGCGGAGGCACGCTTTCCAGTCAGGCGAGCGTTGTGCTTGGTAACAGCTACTGAGTTTCATCGGTCACAGTGGCGTTCTCAGACTAAATTGCTGGTTGGTTAGGGGGCTGGTAAATCGCGAAAATGACCAACCCTGCTAACCCGTTTCGCTGTTTCAACTCGTCGCCCGAAGTGATCCGGCTCGACTTCCCTTCGCTCAAACGGCGAGTGATCGAGCTCGGCCAGCACTAGCGGCCTCGCTCCATCATTGTCGAGGACAAGGGGGCAGAAACTGCACTCATCCAACAGCTGCGATCAGAGTCCCATGGTATCCCCTATCCCACGGCATTCCTGCCCAAGGACGACAAGATCACCCGGCTCCATGCGCAAGGCAGGGCACGTGTGGCTGCCGCAGCAGGCCTCGTGGCTCGAGGATCTGCGGATCGAGTTCGCGAGCTTTCCACAGGGTCGTCACGATGATCAGGTCGGCAGCATCAGTCAGTTCCTTGCCTGGCATTTTGAAAGCAAAGGCAAGATGATGATGATCAGACTTGCGGGCTTCTGAGCACGCTTCGGTTTGGGAATCAGGGAACATTGTAAATCGTGCGAGGCTGATCAACAGTAGGAGAAAAACTATGACAATCCCCTCGAATCGTTACTTCACCCTCGACCCCGATCGCTTCTCGACAGCAGCTGCGACAGGGCTCAGAGTATTTCCCGTCGAGTTTCGCGGTAAGAAGCCCGCTCTGAAATGGTCGGACTTTACCGAACGCGCCGCAACGCCAGAGCAATTGCAACAGTGGGATGCCAGCCAGCTTAATGTGGGCGTCATCTGCGGCGAGGCCAGCAGGTGTGTTGTCCTCGATGTCGACAGTCCTGAGGCGCAAGCTGTGATAGATGAGCTTGGCTTGCCACCGACACCGTGGGTGAAAACCGGCAGAGGCGCCCACTATTACTTCAAGCGTCCTGCAGGCGGCATAAGAAACACTGCCATGATTGACGGCCTCAAACTCGATTTTCGGGGAGACGGTGGCTACGTTGTCGGCCATGGATCGATCCACGAAAGTGGTCACCGGTAGCGCTCGCTTTGGGGGCATTATTTGCTTTGGCGGCAGGTATTGTCAGCATGCGAAGGCTCATCCAAACAGTCGACACTGGCGCAATCCAATTGTCCAATCGCTCAGAGAAAGGGACCTCCCAATGCTGACATTAAACTGGGGCATTCAGCCTGATCTGGGCGACCAACGCATCTTGCGGCCTGGAAAATGGCTTCCGTTGCGAAGTCTGTGCTGGATGGTCGTCATGATATTCGCGATCGTATTGGCTTTCGGGCCAGGGATGGAGGCGCTTTCGCACTCGCTACCAAAGCAGCCGGTTTATCAATTCCTTGCCAAGGTCGGCGGCGTATTGACCGTGCTTGGCACCTATTGGGTGCTTGTGCGACTGGGAGAGAGGCGCGCGCCAAGCGAGCTCGCCTTGAAAGCAGCACCAATTGGCATCTTTATCGGGCTGGCAACAGGCGTGGCCATGTTCGCCGCCGTGATGGCAATCATGATCGCGAGCGGCTTTTATGACATCACGTACCACGGATCCGCATCGGCATGGCGCGGCGCAGGCCTCGCAATTGAATCGGGCATATTAGAGGAAGTGATCGTTCGCGGCGTGGTGTTGCGGTTAGTATGGAGTGCCTTTGGACCGCTCGTGGCGTTTGTCGCTTCAAGTCTGCTGTTTGGCGCCGGGCATATCGCCAATCCGGGCGCCACATTATTTACCACTGCTTGCGTTGCTATCGAAGCCGGTATCATGCTCGGCTCTTTCTATGCCTTGACCGGCAGACTCTGGGTTTCGATTGGGGTTCATGTAGGGTGGAATTTCACCCAAGGCTATTTGTTCGGCGCGCATGTCTCCGGTGGCGACTTTGGAGATTCGATCGCGACAAGCAGGGCACGAGACGAAGTCGCCAACTGGCTTACGGGCGGTGCATTCGGGCCGGAGGCTTCAGTACCAGCCTTTGCGATTTGTACTATCGTTGGCATTGCGGTGCTGTGGGCAGCCTGGCGACAAGGTCGATTTACAAAAACCGCCCCGGCACTCGGCTTGTTGGCGCAGAACGATGCCCTAACTTAATTCCGCCCAGCGCCAGAAGCGGCATTTTTCCAGATAATGATTGTCCGCGTTCGCTTTAGCCGATGCCGAAAACGGCGCTGAATTCCATCCACTGGCCGAGTGCACTGAAATCTGAACGTGACAGCTCCTCGCCTTGCCTGGGAGCCGTCAACGATCAGGGTGAAAATGGCAGCAATTGTGTTGGCCGACACCGCACATTTTGGTCTGAAATGTTAGCGACAGCAGACTCGGAGCACCTAATCTTGGCAGATGCAACTGTATATTTCCAGTCCCGCGCATCTGGCCACGGCAACCCGAAGTCGAAGGGCTCCAAGGGACCAACTCTAATCTTACTGGTCGAACCTTGCGATGCGTCAGTGTTCAGTATTTGCGCTCAAAGCCAACCCTAATGTCAACCCTAACATTGAACACGGATTGAGGCGAATCGTTACGAATACCAGCGAACATATAGTTGAAGAAATCAATTATAATTCAATGGGTTTCGCACAACTGCGAACCATCATGGACGATGGCTTTGGCGGAGAGGCAGGGATTCGAACCCTGGGTACCCTCGCGGGTACGCCGCATTTCGAGTGCGGTGCATTCGACCACTCTGCCACCTCTCCGTGAAGTGCATTGGGATGCATGTAAAGCATTGCCCGGCCAGTGAAGCGGGCGGTTAGCCGATGATCGGGGGCTTGCCAAGCCCTTCCCTAATCGCCGTTCGCGAAATAGGTGGAAGCTGCGCACACGCAGCTTGTTTCGCAAATGCACAAATCCTATATTCCCCGCTATGGACCGAGCTTCATTTTTTTCTTCCAAGGCTGGAAAGCGGATCGATGTGCCGCGTGAAACCAACGCGCATTTCGGGATCGGTGACATCGTGCGGCACCGGCTGTTCGATTTCCGCGGCGTGATATTCGATATCGATCCTGTCTTCGCCAACAGCGAGGAATGGTATGAATCGATCCCGATGGAAGTACGCCCGCACCGGGAACAGCCGTTCTATCACCTGCTGGCCGAAAATGGCGAGCAAAGCTATGTCGCCTACGTCAGCCAGCAGAACTTGCTGTCGGACGGCGAAAGCGGCCCGATCGAGCATCCCTCGATCGACGAGCTGTTTGAGGAATTTGCTGAGGGACGCTATCGCTTGTTGCGCTCAATGACTCATTGATGCGGCATGTATTTCCTTAGCTCTTGAGCCTCCAGCCCGAGCGCAGCAGCTGATAGGTAAGCACTCCGATTAGCAAATTGAGCACGCCCAGGCCAATAGCACCATAGAGAACGGCGGCATTTGTGCTGCCAATATCGCTTTGGCCCAGGAAACCGAATCGGAATCCGGAAATCACATAGAAGAATGGGTTCGCCCGGCTGATCGTCTGAAAGATCGGAGCCAGATTGTCGATCACATAGAATGTGCCGGAAAGCAGCGACAGCGGTGCGATGACGAAATTTGTAATCGCGGCGTTGTGATCGAACTTCTCAGCCCAGAGCGAGCTCAACAACCCCACCAGCGCCAGCAAGACCGAGCCCATCAGTCCGAACCAGACAATCGCCCAGGGATGGGCAACAGTCAGGTGCACCCCTGGCCACAGCAGCATCGCTCCCGTCACAGCCAAGCCGACCAGGATTGCGCGAGTCACAGCAGCTGCAGTCAGCGCCAACATCAGCTCCGCCTCGGAAAGTGGCGGCATCAGATAATCAATGATGGTGCCCTGGATCTTACCGACCAGAAGACTGAAGCTGGAATTGGCAAAGGCATTCTGCATCATCCCCATCACGATCAACCCCGGCGCGACGAAGGTGGCGAAATTGACGCCGAGCACCATTCGCCCGCCCCGGCCCATCGCCACAGTGAAGATTACCAGAAACAGCAGGGTAGTAATCGCCGGAGCCCAAATGGTCTGGGTCTGGACCTTGAAAAAGCGGCGGACTTCCTTCATATAGAGCGTCCACAGCCCGATCAGGTTGATCCGATGGATCACGGGCACTCCTTGCGCTGGAAAATCGCGTTGCCCCCTGCCATTTGCGGGTTTGGGGTTTGCGGCTTCGGAAAGCAGGGTTGTGGGTTGATTGGCCATGGGGTGGCGACTATCGGCAGCCCGGCCCTATGGCAAGCGCAAGGCTCATAACCGAGCCCGATGAAAGTGAATTGAGCATGAGCTGGACCGACGAACGGATCGAAATGCTGACCAAGATGTGGGAAGGTGGGTCAACCGCCAGTCAGATCGCTGAGGAACTTGGCGGGGTCAGCCGCAACGCTGTGATCGGCAAAGCTCATCGGCTTGAGCTGAAGGCGCGTCCTTCTCCAGTGAAAGCCAATGAGAAGGCCGAAAAGCCCGCCCCAGCTGCCTCAGCCAAACTCGCGAAGCCGGCCGAGCCAGCCCCGCGAGCGCCCCAAACAGCCCGCCCCGCCGCTGCTCCCGCACCTCGTGCGGCTGCTCCGGCCCAGCCCCTTGCTAGCGGCACAATACCTGCCCCTGGGTTGGCCAAGCCAATGCAGCGCATCGTTTCAGTCGGCCCCGGAGGTTTCCTTCGGCAAGGTCCGGGCGATCAGCAGGCGCCAATCCCGCCAGCTCCGCCCCGCCGCCTGGTTCCCGCCAAGCCCAGCCCCGAGATTGCGGGCAAAACCAGCCTGCTAGAGCTCAACGAGCGGATCTGCCGTTGGCCGATGGGTCACCCGGGCGAGGCCGATTTCCACTTTTGTGGTGACAAGGTGAACCCAGGTTTCCCTTATTGCGTCGATCACTGCGGCCGGGCCTATCAGGCACAGCTGCCACGCGGTGCCCGCCGTCCACCTCCACCGCTGCCATTCGGCGGCCCCAGAGTTCGTTGAGGCGAGGTTTCGGGTAGTCATCTGACTGAAAGCACAGTGGCAAGCGCGCAGCTTGCACAGCTAGGGTGATTTTGTCTTAAGACCGGCAGCCATTATACCTGCCGTTCCGCAAGCAGTATCCTCGGGAACTTCGCCGCCGGACGTGCCCACACCGCCCAGCGCAACGCCCTCTGCCGTCAGGATTGGAATTCCGCCGCCCCAATTGGCGATGATGGGGGCGGTGCCCCCCCACTTGGCGGTCTCGGCGCTGGTTTCTTGCACCATGGCGGCAGATTTGCCCTTCCACTGCGCGAAAGCTGCCACCGCAATTGGCGCGCCGTCCATGTGGGCGAAGGCAATCAAATTTCCGCCAGAATCAAAGATGGCGATGGCAACCTTGATCTTGTGTTCAGAAGCCCAAGCCAGACAGTTATCACGAATCTTGGCCGCTGATGCATAGTCCAGTGTCGGCCGCAGGGTTTGTGCATTCGCTGGGGAGATCAGGAGAGCCAAAGCGGCAACAAGCGGCATTACAATCTTCATCGCGAACAATCCCATCCCGGAGAGTTGGTTATCATGGTCGCTTGGTCTGAGTAATGGAAGGGACACGAATGCTGCTCGCCCTTCAGCCACACATCAAATAACCACTAACGGCTGCTTCGATCGCCAATGTTCTGCCGCGGGCGATTAAGCAGGCAATTGGGCCTGCTCCACCCCTTAAAATCACCGGCAAGCAGTCGTTAACCACAATATGACCACATACGATCACTCATTCGCGCGCCAGCAGGGCGGGTTCTGGCAGCGGCTTGGCTTTGGCCGACCAATTTTCGATGCCGAACACGAGGCAAGTGGTGGAGGATGCGGAACGCAGCCTGCAACAACAGACCGCCGCCAATCACTGCGCCAACGACAGCTGGACGAGGTCGGCCAGTTCCTGAACTTGCATGGACTTGAGGCGACCGGAAATACGCTGGCCATTGCCCATGGCTACCTCAATGATACCGATCCGCAGATCGCTCAATTGATCGACCGCCAGGTACTGTCTCGCAAGCCCGTGACGATGGCTTGGCTCGAAGAAGTGCTGTCCCAACCCGTCCGCGAGGACGAGCTGGCGGTGATGGTCAAATTGATGGAGCGGCTTGAAACCAGCATCGAGGATTTCGGCAAGACCAGCCATGAGGCCCGCACCGCCACAACAGAATATAGCTCAGCCTTGGAAGCCCATGTCGGCGAGCTGGAGCAGGTCGGTAAGGCCGGTCTGGTGATTTCCGAGCTAGCTGCCATCGCCAAGGTCATGCTCAAGCGGTCGCGTGAGATTGAAAAGCAAATGGTGCGCAGCGAAGCCCAAACCCGGAACCTGCGCAAGCGGCTGGATGAGGCACGTCGTACCGCCGACGAGGATCACCTCACCGGCCTGCCCAATCGCCGCGCTTTCGAGGCTTGTTTCGCGCAAGAGTACCGCGAGGCCAGAGGTAGTGGCCAGACGCTGTCTGTAGCGTTTTGTGACATCGACCATTTCAAACAGGTCAACGACACCCACGGCCATGATGCCGGAGACCGCGTACTCAAGCTGGTTGCGCAAAGCCTGTCACGGATCTCGAACGACAACTGCCATGTTGCCCGCCATGGCGGCGAAGAGTTCGTGGTTTTGTTCCGCGACATGGCGCTGGCCGATGCGGCAGCCCAGCTTGACTGCTTGCGCGAGGAGATGGCCGAGCGGCGACTGGTCAATCGCGCTACCGATGTGGCGTTTGGTCAGGTGACTTTCTCCGGCGGGATTGCCGATGTGTTTGCCTTCCCCGACCGCAGTACCGCTCTGCGCGCCGCCGATGCCGCGCTTTACCGGGCCAAGCAGGAAGGGCGAAACCGGATCAGCGTGGCCAATCCGAACGACAGCCAAGACGCGCCTGCATAACAAAAGGGCCGCGATTGCTCGCGGCCCCTCGGTTTTGTTTGCAGGTGCGAAAGCTCAGTCGTCAGACTTGAGGAACGCCGGCATGTGGTCAGGGCTTCCACCTTCGGGACGCGGACCACGGTCACCGCCGCCTTCACGGCGGGGGCCGCGATCGCCGCCGCCATCACGGCGCGGACCACGACCGCGATCGCCGCCGGGACGCCGATCACCGCGATCACCACCAGGACGATCGCCGCGCGGTTCACGCGGCGGGCGGGTATCTTCCAGAGCTTCACCAGTTTCCTGATCGACAACCCGCATTGACAGACGAACCTTGCCGCGCGGATCGATCTCGAGAACCTTTACCTTAACGGCCTGACCTTCCGACACGACATCGGTTGGCTTTTCGACGCGCTCGTTGCGCATTTCCGAGACGTGGACGAGACCGTCCTTGCCGCCCATGAAGTTCACGAAGGCCCCGAAATCGACGATGGTGACAACTTTGCCGTCATAGACCTTACCAACTTCAGCTTCCTCGACAATGCCGAGGATCCACTGCCGCGCGGCTTCGATCTGCGCCGGATCAGAGCTGCTCAGCTTGATCAGGCCTTCATCATCAATGTCGACCTTGGCGCCGGTTTCTGCGACGATCTCGCGGATAACCTTGCCGCCGGTGCCAATGACTTCACGGATCTTCGACTTGTCGATCTGCAGCGTCTCAATGCGCGGGGCGTGAGCGGAAAGTTCGGTCCGCGAAGTGCCAAGTGCCTTGGTCATTTCACCCAGGATATGCGCGCGGCCTTCTTTGGCCTGACTCAGCGCCTTGCTCATGATTTCCTTGGTGATCCCGGCAACCTTGATGTCCATCTGCATCGTGGTGATGCCTTCAGACGTTCCAGCCACCTTGAAGTCCATGTCGCCTAGGTGATCTTCGTCACCCAGAATGTCGGACAGCACGGTGAAGTCTTTGCCCTCAAGGATCAGGCCCATGGCGATACCCGATACCGGACGGATCAGCGGAACGCCCGCGTCCATCATCGAGAGGCTGCCACCGCAGATCGTGGCCATCGACGACGAGCCGTTGGACTCGGTAATGTCAGACAGAACGCGGATCGTGTAGGGGAAGTCTTCCTTGCTCGGCAAGACCGCCTGCAGCGCCCGCCAGGCAAGCTTGCCATGGCCGATGTCACGGCGGCTGGGAGCACCAAAGCGCCCAACTTCACCAACCGAATAGGGCGGGAAGTTATAGTGAAGCATGAAGTTCGAATAGGTCAGGCCTTCCAGACCGTCGATCATCTGCTCGCTATCGCGGGTGCCCAGTGTGGTGGTGCAGATCGACTGCGTTTCACCGCGGGTGAACAGCGCCGAACCATGAGTGCGCGGCAGGAAGCCAACCATCGCTTCGATCGGACGGATCTGATCGGTCTTGCGTCCGTCAATCCGCTGGCCGTCCTTGAGGATGGCGCCGCGAACGATTTCAGCTTCGATCTTCTTGACCAGCTTGCCTGCGACCATCTGGGTCTGTCCGCCATCGGCGGCATAGGCAGCCTTGGCAGCAGCGCGCGCTTCGTTCAGCGCATTGGACCGCGCCGACTTGTCGGTCAGCTTGTAGGCTGCGGCGATATCCTTGCCGACCAGATCCTTGAGCTTTTTCTTCATGTCGGCGGTATTGTCCGACAGATCGATCTTCCAAGGTTCCTTGGCGGCCTTTTCAGCCAGATCGATGATCGCATTAACGACCTTCTTGATCTCATCATGCGCGAAGACCACGCCGCCGAGCATCACTTCTTCGGAAAGCTCGCGGGCTTGTGATTCAACCATCATCACCGCGCCGCCAGTTGCAGCAACAACCAGGTCAAGCGCGCCTGCAGCCGCTTCGGGCTGGCTGGGGTTGAGGGTATATTCGCCGTCGACATAACCAACGCGGGCCGCAGCGATCGGGCCCATGAACGGTAGGCCCGAAATGGTCAGCGCAGCCGAGGCCGCGATCATCGCGACGATATCTGGCTCAGTCTCACCATCATACGAGAGAACCTGGCAGATTACGTTGATTTCGTTGTAGAAACCTTCAGGGAACAGCGGGCGGACCGGGCGATCGATCAGACGCGAGGTCAGCGTCTCCTTTTCGGTCGCGCCGCGCTCACGCTTGAAGAAGCCGCCGGGGATACGGCCTGCTGCGGAGAATTTTTCCTGATAGTGAACGGTCAGCGGGAAGAAATCCTGGCCTTCCTTCACCGATTTGGCGGCGGTCACGGCGCAAAGCACCACGGTTTCGCCATAGGTAGCAAGCACAGCGCCGTCTGCCTGACGGGCAATGCGGCCAGTTTCCAGAGTGAGGGTCTTGCCGCCCCACTCCAGCGATACGGTTTTAACGTCGAACATGTGTTTTCCTTGTGATCCTGCGCGGCCATATTGCGGCGCGGGGCATCTTGTGCCGGAGTTGCCGTTCCGGCCCGGTGCGGGGCTGTTTTTGCCCCAAAGGCTGACCTCACCGAAATGCGAAGTCTGGCCCCATTTCTAACCCGATCCCCCGCGAAGGCGGGGGCCTCAGGAGGCTTGGTCGCACCTTGTGGCACGAAGATCGTACCGTGAGGCACGAGATCCCGGCCTTCGCCGGGATGACGCGATACGTAAACGGCCCGCCAAAACGGGCCAAACGATCACGTCACTTGCGCAGACCAAGCTTGGCGATCAGCGCGTTGTAGCGTTCCACATTCTTGCTCTTGAGATAATCAAGCAAGCTGCGACGCTTGTTTACCATCATCAGCAAGCCGCGGCGCGAATGATTATCCTTGTGGTGCGCCTTGAAGTGGTCCGTCAACGTGATGATCCGGCTGGTGAGGATCGCAACCTGTACTTCGGGCGATCCAGTATCACCCTTAGCGCGGGCGTTGTCGTTGATGATTTCCTGCTTCTTTTCTGCGGTAACCGACATTATATTTACTCCGCGACATCGGAAATATTAAAGCCTCTCAAAACGGTCAGGCTTCCGCCCGAAAGCTCCACCAAGGCCACCGGCACAGCGCCAGCTTTCCCCAAGTAGACCCCGTCTGTTAAGGCCAGCCCGGTCAGAACGCGGCCTTGTTTGACCGCCCTTGCCTGTTCCGGACTGAGGTTGAGAGCCGGGATGTCGACCAGCCCTGCCTCCAGCGGCAAGAGTATGTTCTCAAGTGGCGCGCCCTTACCCACATCGTTCAATATGTCCAGCGAAATCGCCTGTTCCAGCCCGAACGGCCCGGCCCGGCTGCGGCGCAGCATGGTGACATAGCCGACGGTGCCAAGCGCATAGGCAATATCGCGGGCCAGGCTGCGGATATAGGTGCCTTTGGAGACGTGGGCGATGAGGGTTGCGCTATCGGCATCGGTCCGCTCGACCATCAGTTGAAGAACCGTCACCGCCCGCGCTTTCAGCTCCACTGCCTCGCCTGCACGGGCCAGATCATAGGCGCGTTTACCAGCCACCATCAGCGCCGAATAGGCCGGGGGGACCTGTACAATAGGCCCGGTAAAGCGGGACAATACCCCCGAGACCTCGGCCAGCGTGGGCCGCACCTCACTGGTCGCCACTATTTTACCTTCAAGATCGAGCGTGTCGGTCTCTGCTCCGAACTGGATGGTGAAGGCATATTCCTTGCTGGCATCAAGCATCCGGCCAGCCAGCTTGGTCGCCTCACCCAGCGCGATCGGCAGGATACCCGTGGCAAGCGGATCAAGCGTGCCGCCGTGGCCGACCTTGACCTTGCCCAATCCAGCTTCACGCAGATTGCGTTTCACCGCAGCCACCGCCTGAGTCGAGCCAAGCCCCAGCGGCTTGTCGAGGATGATCCAGCCCGAAATCGCCATCAGTCAGACACCAGCAACCGCCTTGGCGAGGACAAGATACTGCTCGGTCAACCACTGGACCGGTGGCACGACAACCTTGCCCACCGGATCGAAGCCGGGGATCAATTGCGGCAAGACCACGATCAGCGCCAGCACCAGAAAAAAGCCATAGCGGCGCAGGCTATCAAATGCTGGGACCAGACTGCGTGGCAGCAAGCCTTCGACGATGTGAGAGCCATCGAACGGCGGGATCGGCAGCAGGTTGAACAGCGCGAGGAAGATATTGATGCTGAGGAAGTTGAACAGGTTCAGCAGCGCGAAATGCACCAGCGATCCCTCAACCGGGGCGGCGCTGATGCTGCGCGACAACAGCCCGAGCAGCACCGCGCCGACTGCCGCCAGCACCAGATTGCTCCCCGGTCCGGCAATCGCCACCGCCATCATCCCGAACCGCGGATTGCGCAGGCGTTCCTTGATCACTGGCACCGGCTTGGCCCAGCCGAACACCGGCGCTTTGATCATTGCAAGAATACCCGGCAGCACGATGGTCCCAATCGGATCAACGTGGCGGATCGGATTGAGGCTAAGCCGTTTCATCTGATGCGCGGTCGGATCACCCAGCAGCTTTGCCACAAATCCGTGCGCCACCTCGTGAAACACGATGGCAATGACCAGCGGAATAATCAGCGCGGCGGCCTGATAGATCGTATCGTTCATTGTTTCAGAGCCTCGCTGAAATGCTTGCGGCAAAGTGCCATGTAACGGTCGTTGCCGCCAATTTCGGTTTGCGCGCCCTGCGTAACCGCCGCGCCGGTGACATCGACCCGCAAATTCATCGTGGCTTTGCGGCCGCAGTGGCACACGCCCTTAAGCTCAACCAGCGCATCGGCAATGCCGAGCAAGGTGGCTGATCCCGGGAACAGCTCGCCCTGAAAATCAGTCCGCAAGCCATAGCAGACCACTGGAATATTGGCCTCATCGGCCAGCCGGGCCAGCTGCCAGACCTGTTCCTTGGTCAGAAACTGCGCTTCATCAAGCAAGACGCAGGCAACCGGCTGGGCGGAATGAGCAGCGGTGATCTGATCCCACAAGTCTGTTGCCGCATCAAACCGGTGCGCATCCGCGCCAAGCCCGATCCGGCTCTCGATCGCCTTGTCATCGCTGCGACTATCGAGCGCAGCGGTCCACAGCATGGTCGCCATGCCGCGTTCGCGGTAGTTGAAGTCTGCCTGCAACAGCGTGGTCGATTTCCCAGCATTCATGCTGGCATAGTAGAAATAGAGCTTGGCCATGGCAGGCAGCAGATAAAGCCTTCACCGCCAAAGGCCATAGCGATTGACAGCAAGCGCCATCAGGCGCAGCCTTGCTGGGCTTCGGGGGCATGGGAGAGCCGGATTGCGCTACCTTACCTGCCTGCGGATTACACCGCTCTTTGTGCTGCTGATCGGCGCCACCGGACCGACCCATCGTTATGCGTTGGAGGAAGCCGGCAGCACTGTCCGCGCCAAGGTTTCCTTTTTGGGCCTGTCGAGCAAAACCGCCCAATTCCCGAGGATTTCTGGCCAGATTGTGCTGACCCCCCAAGCGCTTGATGCAATCGACCTTGATGTAACTATGGATGCTCGCGCGCTTGTTTCGAGCGACACCACCACGACAAACCGTCTAAGGGGTCCAAAATTCTTCGATGTCGAAAATCACCCTACGGTGCGTTTTGCGGGCCGCCGGATGGTGATGACGGGCGCGCAATCCGCGAGCGTCGCTGGCGAGATTACAGCACGCGGGGTGACCCGTCCGGCGCAGCTTGCGGTCAGTTTCGCGCAAGCCCCAGCCCACGCAAATGGCCGCGAGCCGATCACCCTGACCGCGCGAACCACGATCGACCGACGCGACTTCGGGATGAATTCCTACAACATGATCGTCGGCCGCAAGGTGACGATCACGATTACGGCGCGGATGGTGCCGGGTTAGAGCTAAAAACCTAGAACGGGCCGCTGTTAATGTAAATCATGCCCTGCTTCCCCGCGAAGGCGGGGACCTCAGGCGCCTCGCGCAACCGTCTTGTTCCACCTCCAGAGACCCCCGCTTTCGCGGGGGAGCAGTGATGCAGATTTGTCGCACGCCACTCTAAGTTCCCTCATCCTCGCCCAGATCCCGCGCAACCTTGGGATGGCGCAGCAACTCCTCAATCCGGGCCGCCTCGTCGAAACTCTCGTCGGACAGAAATTTCAGCTTGGCGGCAAAACGCAGCTTGAGTTTGCCCGCGACTTCTTTCTGGAAATAGGCCGTATTGGTCCGCAGTGCCTTAAGCACCACTTCCTCGTTCGAACCCAGCAGCGGTTTCACGAAAACACTGGCATGGCGCAGATCGGGTGACATCCGCACTTCGGTGATGCTGATCGCGTGGGACGCCAGCACCTCGTCATGCACTTCCTGGCGGATCAGCAGCTCGGAGATCACATGGCGCACCTGTTCGCCGACCTTGAGCAGGCGGACCGAGCGGGTTTCAGGGGCGGCGGGAGGAATGGCCATTATGCTGCGCTTTCATCCATCTTGGCGAGTATCCGCTTCATCGAACGCAAATTGCGCGCGGTGCCGCGCACACCCATGCGCCGTTCGATAAACGCGCCGACCAGCTTGCTCTCACCGGCACCGGCGACATAATCGATATGCAGCGCGCGGGTTCCGGCGGCAAGCCGCTCGGGTCCTGTGCGGTCCTTTTGCAATCGGGCAAAGCCGTCTGGATCAACCGGGCCTTCGAGGAACAGCGTGTGGACGAAGTTCTCTTCGCCGTCCGCGCCGAACGGATTCTCGGCAATCGCCGCCGCCAACGCATCGCGCGATCGGACCAGCGCGACGCTGTCCATTCCGAACTTGTGGCGCATCATCAGGGTGAGCTTTTCCTCCAGCCCCACTTCGGGGCGCTCGGCGTGGTCGAACAGCACATTGCCGCTGGCGACCACGGTTTCGACATTGGCGAAGCCTTCGCCCTCGAACGCAGCGCGCAGATCCGCCATTTTCAGCCGGTTGCGACCGACATTTATGGAACCGAACAGGGCGACGTAGCGGGGCATCAGGCTACCGTCACAACCCTGTAGGAACAATTCTAGCGCTGGACGTCGATCTAGCGAGCAGATTTCCACTCAGGTCGAACAACTCTGCCTCAAGGAAGGCTGTGGTTTTGGTGCGACTGATGACCTTGCCGCGACCGATAACGCGTTCTGGAGCAACCGGACGAATAAACGTAACATTCATGTCAATAGTCACCGGCGCTTCCTTGCCACCGGTCATCGATACGAGCGCAGGCCCCATCGTATCGTCCAACATTGCTGCGACGAAGCCCCCTTGCACCGATCCTCGTGGATTGAGCATCGACGCATTGGGATGGAAAGCAATCTCAATCCGACCTTCTTCAGGCCATTCTTGAACTAGCTCCCACCCTAGCGTCGCCGGGGCGGGAGGAAGCGGATGGCGACTGAAGAAACTTTCGGACATGAATTATCACCAAATCACAATCACATCGTCCGTTCGCGCATCTCGACGTCGAACACCTCGAGGATATCGCCCGGCTTGATGTCGTTGGTCCCTTCCAGAACCACGCCGCATTCAAGTCCACCGCGCACTTCGGCGATGTCATCCTTGAAGCGCCGCAGCGATTGGATGATCGTTTTGGTGATGATAACATCGTTGCGGGTGACGCGGGCGTGGATGCCCTTGCGGATATAGCCATCGGTAACCAGCAGGCCGGCTGCCTTGTCCTTCTTGCCGGCAGGGAAGATTTCCTTGATCTCGGCGCGGCCCACAACGGTTTCGATCCGTTCCGGCCCCCACTGCCCAGCCATTTCCTTGGCGACGTCTTCGGTCAGATGGTAGATCACATCGAAATACTTCATCCGCACCTTGTGACGATCGACCATCTCGCGCGCCTTGGCATTGGGGCGGACGTTGAAGCCGACCACCGGAGCGCCGGTCGAGAAGCCCAGCGAAACATCGCTTTCGGTGATCGCACCGACACCCGAGCTGAGCACTTTAACCTTGATCTCATCATTCGAGATCTTGTTCAGCGCATTGACGATCGCCTCGGCGCTGCCCTGAACATCCGCCTTGATAATGATCGGATATTCCAGAACGGTCTGCTTGTCCTTTAGCGCGGAGAACATGTTTTCCAGGCTGACCGGCGCGCTGGTGGTGCGCTTGGCAGTGGCTTGCTCATGACGGAACAGCGCGACTTCGCGGGCGCGGGCCTCGCTTTCAACCACGGTCAGCGTATCGCCTGCCATTGGCACACCGCCAAGCCCAAGCACTTCAACCGGAAGTGAGGGAACCGCCTGTTTGATCTGGCGGCCCTTGTCATCCAGCATAGCGCGAACCCGGCCAGATTGCGTTCCGACCACGAAGATGTCGCCCACTTTCAGCGTGCCGCGATTGATCAGCACAGTTGCCAGCGGGCCCTTGCCCTTGTCGAGCTTGGCCTCAATCACTGTGGCATCGGCGCTGCGATCGGGATTGGAGCGCAGTTCAAGCAGTTCAGCCTGGAGCAGGATCTTTTCGATCAGCTCGTCCAATCCGGCCCCGGTCTTGGCCGAAACCTCGACGTCCTGCACTTCGCCCGACATCGCCTCAACCACCACTTCATGCTCAAGCAGCCGTTCGCGGATTTTCTGGGCATTGGCTTCGGGCTTGTCCATCTTGTTGATCGCAACAATCATCGGCACCCCGGCCGCCTTGGTGTGGTTGATCGCTTCAATCGTCTGCGGCATCAGTCCGTCATCGGCCGCCACCACCAGAATAACGATGTCGGTGACATTCGCCCCGCGCATGCGCATTTCAGTGAAGGCTTCGTGGCCCGGCGTATCGAGGAAGGTGATCAGCTCGCCGCCCTTGGTCTTGATCTGGTAGGCGCCGATATGCTGGGTGATCCCGCCCGCTTCGCCGCGAACCACATCGGTGCCGCGCAATGCATCCAGCAGGCTGGTCTTGCCGTGATCGACGTGACCCATGATGGTCACCACCGGCGGACGAGCGACCAGCGTTTCATCGGCATCGACGTCCAGAGCGGCATCGATATCAACATCGCTTTCCGAAACGCGCAGGATGTTGTGGCCAAACTCTTCTACCAGCAGTTCGGCGGTATCCTGATCAATCGTATCGCCCATCGCAGAAGGCACGCCCATCCGGAACAGCGCCTTGATAAGGTCGTTGCCCTTTTCGGCCATCCGGTTGGCCAGCTCGGCCACGGTGATTTCTTCGGGCACCACCACATCGCGAACCTGCTTTTCGCGCGGCTGGGACTTGCCGGCAAAATGCGCCCGCTTTTCCTTTTCGCGGGCGCGTTTCAGCGCAGCAAGGCTGCGGGCGCGGGCGCCCTCGTCCTCGTTCAGCGCCTTGGTAACGGTCAGCTTGCCTGATTGGCGGCGATCATTGGTGACATTCTTGTCACGCGGATGGGCGGGCTTTTTGGCCGGTTCTGGACGCTTGGGCGCTGCGACCGGGGTAAATCGGCGCGCGGCTGGAACAGCTGGAGATGCGCCTGCTTCTGGTTCAGCTGCCTCAGTAGCAGTCTCTTCCGGGGCTTCGCCAGCGTCTGGCGCTGGAGCCGGTTCAACAGCCACAACGATCTCTGGCTCAGGCTCAGGCGCTGGCTCGACTTCGGCCTTGCCCTCGGCGCGGCGGCGTTCGGCGTTCAGCACACGGAGGCGTTCTTCTTCTTCGCGGCGGCTAGCGCCTTCAACCGCGACCATCCGCGCTTCTTCAGCTTTGCGCAGCAGACGCGTCTGCATTTCCTGACGGGATTCAGCAGAGGGCGTAACGTTGCGAGGAGCGGGCTTGGGAGCCACAGCAACGGTCGGCGGCGGCGGGGCTGCCAGCACGGGCTCAGGCGCAGCCACAGCTTCACCCGGCTTGCCGAGCAGCTTGCGGCGCTTGACCTCAACCACCACCTTGTTGGTGCGGCCGTGGCTGAAGGTCTGCTTGACCTCACCCGCTTCGACCGAGCGCTTGAGCCCCAGGGGCTTTCTGCCAAGCGTCGGTTTGTTGTCGGTGTCGCTCATGTCTTCGTCACGTCCTTCAGGTTCAATTCGTCGTCGCGGCTGGCGAAAGTTCGCCTGCCGGTGCAGTATTCAGTTCTGGTCCCGTCGCATCTTGCGTTGCGGCATCAATCGGCCCGAGGAAATGCAGCAGACGCTGCAGCGGGACGGCGATGCGCTGTGCGGCGGCGGAATCACTCAGCGCCAGGTGCACGACATTGTCGCGGCCCAATGCCACAGACAGAGCCGCGCGGTCCAGTGGCAAGGTGATCCCGGCCTTGCCGGTCCCTTCGGCATCCTCGCCCACACGCCAGGCTTGATCGAGTTTGCCCGATCCATCCTTGCCGGCATCGGCGGCATGGGCCAGCCAGAAAACTTTGCCGCCCCGGGCTTTTTCGGCGATCCGGTCTGACCCGGTCAGCAGCCGCCCGGTGCGCTGTTCCAGCCCTAGCCGATCAGTAAAGTTGCGGATCAAGGCGGCTTCGATCTTTGCGCCAAGGTCCGCCGGGATCGTTAGCGCAGCCCCCTTGAAGGCCCGCGCCAAAGCGCCCTTGAGCTTGCCCTTGGCCAGCGCCGTTTCCAGCTCTGCCCGGTTCACCCCGATCCACGCCCCCCGGCCCGGTGCGCGCGCCAGCACATCGGGGTGGACTTCGCAGGTTCCATCAGGATTGGCCGGAGAAATGGCAAGCCGGATCAGCTCATCCCGGGTGCCATGGCTACCGGTGAGGATGCAGCGCCGCTCAGGCGCTCCCAAGATGTCGGAATCTAGCGGCTCATTGTGAGGAATCCGCATTGGCGGCCTCCTCTGAAGCTGGGTCATCCTCGAACCAATGCGCGCGCGCGGCCATGATGATCTCGTTGCCCTGCTCTTCCGAGAGGCTGTAATCGCCCAGCACACCGCCCTTGTCTTCAGGGCGAGCTTCGCGGCGCGGCTTGGCCGGGACCGGGGTGGAGCCTTCGCGGCGGCGCTGTTCGACGCGCTTCTTGGCGATAAGCTCGTCGGTGGCCAGATCAGCCAGATCGTCAAGCGTCTTGATCCCGGCCTTGCCCAGCGTGACAAGCATGGCTTCGGTCAGATGCGGGATTTCGGCCAGCGCATCTTCAACGCCCAAGGCCCGACGGGTTTCGCGGCTGGCCTCCTCACGGCGCTCCAGCGCTTCGGCAGCGCGGCTTTGCAGCTCTTCGCCCAGCTCATCGTCAAAGCCTTCGATATTGGCGAGCTCCGAGATGTCGATATAGGCGACTTCCTCCAGCTCGGTGAAGCCTTCGGCGACCAGCAGCTGCGAGAGGGTTTCATCAACGTCGAGCTCTTCCTCGAACATCTTGGACCGCTCGGCAAATTCGCGCTGACGCTTTTCAGAAGCTTCCGCCTCGGTCAAAATGTCAATTGCCGATGAGGTCAGTGCCGAGGCGAGACGCACGTTTTGTCCGCGCCGTCCGATTGCCAGTGACAGCTGGTCATCGGGCACAACCACTTCGATCCGGCTCTCATCCTCGTCGATCACCACGCGGCTGACGGTGGCGGGCTGGAGTGCGTTGACCACGAAAGTCGCGGTGTCCTCGCTCCACGGAATGATGTCGATCTTCTCGCCCTGCAGCTCCTGAACCACCGCCTGAACCCGGCTGCCCTTCATGCCGACGCAAGCGCCAACCGGATCGATCGAGCTATCGTGGCTGATCACGCCAATTTTCGCGCGGCTGCCGGGATCGCGGGCGGCGGCCTTGATTTCGATGATGCCGTCGTAGATTTCAGGCCCTTCTTGCGCGAACAGCTTTTTCATGAACTCAGGGTGCGAGCGGCTGAGGAAGATCTGCGGACCCAGGTTCTGGCGTTCGACCTTGAGGATCAGCGCGCGGACCCGCTCACCCACGCGGGACGCTTCGCGCGGGATCTGCTGATCGCGGCGGATCACGCCCTCAGCGCGGCCAAGGTTGACAATCACATGGCCGAATTCAACCGATTTGATCACCCCGGTGATCACTTCATTGGCGCGGTCCTTGAATTCTTCATACTGGCGGTCACGCTCTGCATCGCGGACCTTCTGGAAAATCACCTGCTTGGCCGATTGGGCATCAATCCGGCCCAGATCAACCGGCGGCAGCGGATCAACAATGAAATCGCCGATAGCAGCGCCGGGCTGAAGCTTTTCGCCTTGCTTAAGGTCAACCTGCTTGAAGTAATCTTCAACCTCTTCGACCACTTCGACCACTCGCCACAGCCGCAGATCGCCGGTGCGCGGATCAAGCTTGGCCCGGATATCGTTTTCCGCACCGTAACGGTTGCGGGCTGACTTCTGGATCGCTTCTTCCATCGCCTCGATGACAATCGCCTTGTCGATCATCTTCTCGGTTGCCACCGCAGTCGCAATTGCGAGCAGTTCGGCGCGGTTGGCGGAGATTGGGCTGGCCATGGGTTACTCTTCCACTTCTTCTAGAATTTCGTCGGCACCGCTACTGTCGAGCGGGCGGGTTGCAGCGATCAAACGGTCCGTCAGGACCAGCTTGGCAGAATGAACATCGGCCAAGGGAAACTCCACCCGGCCCGATTTGCGGTCTTCCAATGTAACCGTCTCGCCCTCAATGCCAATGAGGTCGCCCTGCACGGTCTTGCGGTTGCCATCAACCGGGCTGAGCAGCATCACCCGCGCTTCATACCCGGCCCATTTGGCGAAATCCTTGGGCCGGGTCAGCGGGCGGTCAATCCCCGGCGAGCTGACTTCAAGGCGGTAAGCGCCCTCCATCACATCATCGCCAACGCCTTCCAGCTCGTCAAACCGGTCCGAAATCCGGCGCGACAATGCGGCGCAATCCTCAATCACCAATTGCCCGGTATCGGGCCGCTCTGCCATGATCTGCAGCGCGCGTTCTTCGCCGTCACCAGCTTCGCTGCGCCCGAATATCTTGACGCGCACGAGATCGAAACCGAGGGCGCGGGCCTCCGGTTCAACAACCTCTGTAATGCGCGCAATACTGGCCATGCTTGCTCCATCTTCCCGGTCAGAAAGCAAAGCCGTTTGGCGCCGGCCCCTTTCGGCGCCAGCCCTAACGTTGCTAACAATGTCGGGGTAGTGAGGGGCGGATAGGCTGGTTTTGTGCGGAATGCAAGTGGCGAAACTATAGCTCGCTAGCTGGCTGCATCATTCCTTTGGGATATCTTGCACATAGCGGACCTTGCCCGCTTCAACCGACCACAATGCACGATTGGCTACTGTCATGACACCAAGAGAGACAGGTATGTTGAGCTGGACAAATACATGAATTTCGGTCGGCTGTGGATCGAGCAAATGGGTAAGAAAAAGGACCTTTGGCGTATTGCCGTCCTTCGAGCGGTATTCGATTTGAAAGCAGCTATTCATGAAGCGCCGCTCACCCGAAAGATTGCCATCCGCATCATATTCAAAGCGATAATGGCCGCCAGCTGGATAGACGCCATCAGTTGCGGTCGAAGTCAAAACATAGACCGGTATCGACCCATCCACTTGCGGCGGCAGAACCAAGGTGTTGGGCGGGCTTTTCGAACATAGCCCGTGATCGGGCAGGGCCATTTGCTGGATCGCCTTTTCGCGCGCATCAATCATCCGCAGTGCAAGAAGCGAAAAGGTCGCAGCACCGTCCGGTTCGACAAAGCCGCCTACAGAAACGGTACCTCCCGTCACCTGGTAACGTGCAAGCGCAAAACTACGACCATCACGTTGAGCATAAAAGCTGGTCAGCAACTGGCCTCCCTCGTCCGGCTCAACGATGTATCCCTTGAATCCTTGGGCAACTAATTTCGCCAGATCAATCCCCTGCCGGCGTAAGTCTTCCTGGAATTTATCAGTCGCATGCCAAGCTGCTCGATCATAGGCGAACATAGCTTCACCGCGTGCCTCGGCGGCGGAGGCGGCGACCAGTTCTTCGGCTGAAGGCTTGGCGAGTGCTGCCGAGCTTAGAACAGATAGAGCAAGACTACTGGCAAGCCATGAATTCCGCATCACCGTCTCCTCAATCCATCGGGCAAGCGAACAGTGCCCTACCCGCCCCGATCCATCAACCCATGCTTTTTCATCGCGTGGCGCAGCTGGTCGTAGCTCAGCCCCAGCGCTTTCGCCGTTTGCCGCTGGTTGTAGCGGTGCTTGCCCAGCGCATATTCCAGGATGCTGCGTTCGTGGGCATCGACTGCGCCGCGCAGGTCTTCGATGGAATCGAAATGGGTTTGCATCGGGGCGGCACTGGCAGTGGAAGCAGCTTGCTCTCCCGGCTGCTCAAGTCGCGGCATCACGGCGGGTTTCCATGGGCTGTCGAACGGATCGAACACGATATGGGCGATCGGCTGGCCCCAGCTGTCCCACCGGTAAACCGCACGCTCGATCACATTGCGCAGCTCGCGGACATTGCCGGGCCATTGGTGCTCCTCCAGCGCCGTCATCGCCCCGTTGGAGAAGCCCGGCCATTCGTCCCACATCAGCTCGGTTGCCATGCGCCGGCCGAAATATTCGGCAAGGACATAGATATCCCCCTCGCGCACCCGAAGCGGCGGCAGGGTGATCACCTCAAAACTCAGCCGATCGAGCAGGTCAGACCGGAACCGGCCTTGCTCTGCCAGACGGGGCAAATCTTCGTTGGTGGCGGCAACAATCCGGACATCGACCATGATCGGGCGCGACGAGCCGATCCGCGTCACCTCGCCATATTCGACCGCGCGGAGCAGGCGTTCCTGCGCCCCCATCGAAAGAGTCGCAAGTTCGTCGAGAAATAACGTCCCTTTGTCGGCTTCCTCAAATCTTCCGGCCCGCGCTCTGGTAGCGCCGGTGAAAGCACCAGCTTCATGACCAAACAGCTCCGCCTCGATCAGCGTTTCCGGCAAAGCCGCGCAATTCAGCGTGATCAGCGGCTCGCCCCAACGCGACGAGAGGCGGTGGAGCCGCTCGGCGATCAGTTCCTTGCCGGTGCCGCGTTCACCCACCACCAGCACCGGGCGGCGCATCGGCGCAGCGCGGCTGGCGCGTTCAACCGCATCGAGGAAGGCGCCCGATTGTCCCAGAAACTGTGTTTCCCGTTCCATTCCCAACTTATAGCGATATTTCCCAACACCTCGCAAGCCTTCCCAAATGTCATTCGTCGAATTGACCCGAAAACGGCGAATATTCAGGGCTTTTCTCGATTGGCACGGTGCTTGCTAAACTATGAACAACCGCCGCTCTGGCGATTTTTCAACAAGGTTAAGTCCATGACCGCTCATACTCTCCGCAAATCCAGCAAGCTTGATCGGGCAATCATTGCCAGCGTCACTGCAGTCCTTGCGATGAATGTCTTCGTGCTGGCACAGCAGATCGATGACAGTTCGACACTCGCCCTGACCAAGAGCGCGCCCCAGGCGCAGCAGGCTTGATCGCGGGCATGACCGATCCGCTGGATCTTGACCCTCTTAACCCCCTTGGGCCGGAACTTACCGGGACCCCCGCAGGCGAGAATCAGTCCCCTCGCCACCCGCGGGTTCCGGCCCAGACCCTGACCGGCGAGACCCGCCGCACTTCTCGCGTTGACGCCGAGGTTGAACGCCTCCGTCGTTCCCCCACTCCCACAACTGGAGTTCCCTGGATGGGCATTTTCTCGCGTACTCGTGATATCGTTGCCGCCAATTTCAACGAGCTGCTCGACAAGGCTGATGATCCGCACAAGATGATCCGCATGATCATCCTCGAAATGGAGGAAACGCTGGTCGAAGTCCGCGCCAGCGCCGCGCGCACGATTGCCGACCAGAAGGAAATGCACCGCCACACGGTAAAACTGGATCGGCTCCAGGCCGATTGGGCCGACAAGGCGCAGCTGGCGCTGTCTAAGGACCGCGAAGATCTGGCCCGGGCTGCACTGGTTGAAAAGAAGAAGGCCAGCGACATGGCCGGTCAGCTGATGGCCGAGATTACCGTGCTCGACGATGCGCTGCGCGCCTATGAGATTGACATCGAGAAGCTGCAAACCCGTCTGCGCGAAGCCCGCAGCCGCCAGACCGCGATCGCCGCGCGCCTCGAAAGCGCGGAAAACCGGGTCAAGCTGCGCACGCTGCTGGCCAGCGAGCGGGTTGATGAAGCGATGTCACGGTTCGATCAGCTGGAACGCCGGGTCGATTACGCCGAAGGCCGCGCCGATGCGCTGAGCCTGGCTGATGGCAGCGCCAAGCCAAGCCTGGCCGACGAAATCTCTGCACTCGCCGGGGCCGACAAGATCGACGAGGAACTGGAAGCCATGAAGCGCGCGCTGGAAAGTCGCGCCGCCCACAAGGAGGATTGAAGCCGTGTTTCAGACTGAACTAATACTTGTGCCAGCCATCTTCCTGGGCCTGCCGTGGATCATCCTCCACTATGTGACGCGCTGGAAAACCGCTGCGACACTGACCGTGGATGACGAATCGATGCTGGAAGAGCTCTATGCCCTCGCCCGCCGGCTCGACGACCGGATGGATACGGTTGAACGCCTGGTTTCCAGCGATAATCCTGATTTCAAACCGTCGCGGCTGATCCATGACCGCGAGATCGACAACGAGCCGATGCGCGAGCTTGACCGTCTGTTAAGCAAAAAGGGGAGGACTTCGAAATGAACGATCTGCGCACCAGCTTTTATCGCGACAAGCAGAACGCCAAGCTGATGGGCATCTGCGCCGGGATCGCCGATTATACCGGGGTCAACGCCATCTGGGTCCGATTGGGGTTTGTTGCCCTGTTGTTCATGACCGGATTTTCGATTCTGCCGTTATACTTCATCGCCGGGCTGCTCGCCAACAAGAAGCCGCCGCATCTTTATGTTGATCGGCAAGAGCAACAGTTCTGGCAGCGAGTGCGCCAATCGCCCACCCGCACCGCCCGCGATGTCCGCGCCACGTTCCGTGACATCGACCGCCGCCTGGCCGACGTGGAACTCTACTACGTCAGCGCCAATCCGCGCCTGTCTGATGAAATCGAACGGCTGCGCTAAGCGCGCCGAATTGGGGAAAATATCATGGATGCTGGAATCTTGGCGCTCTTTATCCCGATACTTGCGTTGTCGATTCCGATCGTCGCTATCTGGAGCAAACATCGGACCAAAATCGTCGAAATGCAGATGCAGGCTACCGCCGAAAAGGCAGCGCAATATGTCTCGCACACCTCTGAACTGGAAGAGCGGGTCCGCGTTCTTGAACGCATCGTGACCGACAAGGGCTACGACGTTGCCAGCCAGATCGAGGCGCTGCGCGATAGCCGCAAGGTTGAGGCCTTGCTCGATGCCCGCGAAAAGGATGTCCGCTGATGGCCCCCGAATTGATTGAATTTCTGCCGGTCCTGATAGGTGGCGCGATTGCCGTTAGCCTCGCGGGCATTGCAGGCTGGATTTACACGACACGGCTGAAAATCTCGAATGGCTATCCACTGGAGGGCATGTGGGGTCAGTCGCTGAAACCCGGTGTCACCTCTGAGGCGATGGAGCGGATCAAGCTGCTTAGTCAGGAAAACGCCGCGCTGCGGGCAGAGCTTGGCTCGATCAAGGACCGGGTCGGCAATGTTGAGCGGATCGTGACCGACAGCGGCTATCAGCTGACCCACCAGATTGATGCGCTGATCGACAAGCGGGAAAAGGTAAAATGACCATGTGGACCGCGATCATGGTGATCTCAATCGTCGCCATCACTTCCATCGCCCGGGTGCTGCGGGCCAAGTACAATGCTGAGAACGGCATCATCGAAAGCCGCAAGGGCACCGTCCAGATGCTTGACAGGCCCGCAGATGCCGAGTTGCAGCGCGAGGTGGAATCCCTGCGTGAGCGGATCAAGGTGCTGGAACGCATCACCACTGATGCCAACAGTTCTGACCGGCTGCGCAGCCAGTCTATCGCCGCCGAAATCGAAAGTCTGCGCGACCGCTAGGGGTCGCGTTGGTATAACCCGAAGGAGCGCCCGCCATGGAAAGCGAATATCTCCTGATTGCTGCCGCCTCACTGGTTGGCCTGTGTGTTATCGCTGCGGCCATGCTGAAAGGCTGGCAAGGCTGGCTGGCACTCAAGCAGCGCGAACTGGAACAGCATCAGCCGCGCCCCGAAGTTGAGGGCGGAGCCAACAATGGGATGGCCCGGATCGAGATCGCCGACCTTAAGGAGCGCATCCGCAAGCTGGAAGCAATTGCAGCGGGCGTGGATTTGTAGCCTGGGCTCAGCGCGCGCCCTTCGACAAGCTCATGGTGAGCGGGGTTTGCGTATCAGGCTGGTTCAAAAATCACGCACTTTCACACACCCGCTCATGCTGAGCCTGTCGAAGTATGCGTGCCACCGCAGCCCAGCTCTTGAGCAACGCTGCGGCCATGCTAAGGCCCACCCATGCGCAGCCTTTCCGACATTCACTCCGAATATGACTTCCTCGAAGGCGATGAACGTTATCGCCTGCTGATCGAGCTGGGCCGCGAGCTGGAGCCGATGCCTGATGCGCTAAAAACCGATGCGACGCTGGTTCGCGGCTGCTCGGCCAGCGTCTGGGTCTATCCCACCGTTGCGGCCGGCAAACTCCACTTTCTGGCAGACAGCAACGCCGCGATCACCAAGGGGATCATCGCGCTGGTGCTGTCCGCCGTGCAGGACCAGCCCGCCGATGAAGTTGCGGTGATGGATGTGGCGGCGGCACTGGCGCCGTTTGACCTCAAAAATCAGCTCAGTTCCAACCGCACCCAGGGCGTGCCCAACATGATTGCGTTGATCCGTGAAACGGCAGCGCGTTATGCCGAAGGCGCTGCTTCCGGCTGACGCACCACCGCAGCCCCGGCCTTCGCCTGTGCGGCCAGTTCGCGCTTTAACGCCGCCGGATCGCGCGCAAACACAAAACCGAAACTGACCCCGCCCTCTTTGCCGATTGTCGCATGGTGGAGCTTATGCGCCTGAACCAGCCGCTTGGCATAGCCGTGCTTTGGCACCCAGCGGAAGTAACGCTGATGGACCAGCCCATCGTGGACCAGAGTGTAGATGATCCCGTAAAACAGAACACCAAGTCCAATCCAGGTTCCCGGCTCCCACGCCGAAGCCCCGCGCACCAGCGGGCTGCCCATGGCGAACATCGAAATGCTTAGCGCAGCGCCGAACAATCCGAATAGATCGTTCTTTTCAAACCGTTTATCATGCGGCTCGTGATGGTCACGGTGCCAGCCCCAGCCAAACCCGTGCATGATATATTTATGGCTGGCCCAGGCGATGCCTTCCATTGCGAGGACTGCGGCAAGCACGATCGAACTGGCGGAGATGAGTGACATGCGCGCATCATAGGCTTTCCGGCAGCGCAGAGCAAAGGCTGAGCGCCTCACGACAATTTGCGACATTATAGGGCGAAACATAATGCGGTCTCGTGCGTTTAGTGTTCATAACGCAATGGAGACTACCGATGGCCAACTTCAAATATTTCGCTGCCCCGCTCGCACTGGCGCTTGCCATCGGCGGGGCGACTGTCCCTGCGAGCGCGCAGAATTACCCCCAGGACAACACTTACGAGCGCAACTGGCGCCCTACCCCTGCCGCCAATGCGATGGTGCGCCGCGACATCAACGATCTGCGTCAGGCAGTCAACCGCAGCGAGCGTCGGGGTCGGATATCACACCGCGAATGGAGCAGGCTGCGCGACGATGTGCGGACCATCCAATCGCTCTACGCGTCCTACTCTCGCAACGGGCTAACCCGTAACGAGGTGGCGGCACTGGAATGGCGGATCAATCGGGCTCGTGCGATGCTGCGAATGGAACGCCGCGACTATGACGGTCGCCGCGGCTAGTCAGCTGTGACTGGCGGGCATCCGGCAGGCGCTGGGTGCCCGTTTAACTTTCGGAGAGGTTCGGGAAAAAGAATGCCGCAATCTCCTCGCCGATTCGGGCCGGGCGCAGCGTTTCACTATCAATGAAACACCAGCTCGATTTAACCTCGGCCAGCACTTCCTCGCCGCGCTTGACGATGGTTTCGTAAAAAGCCCGCGCGCCCTGAATCCGCTCCAGCAGGACATTGGCGATCACATCATCGTCAAGGAATGCGGGCTTGCGATACGTAATCTCGTGCTTCAGCGCGACCCAGCCATGCGCCGCCACCGCCTCGGCGGGCGCCAGCTTGTGCCAGTGTGACAGCACAGCGTCCTGCACCCAAGACAGATAGCGGGCGTTGTTGACATGCCCCATGAAGTCGATGTCATCGGGGAGGATCTTGATCGGAAAATAATGCGGTGCTGCTGTCATATGCATCATGTAGGGGCTGTTTGCTGACAATTCCATGACCAGTTGCTTGCGATTCATCTCTTGCTGGGTCTAGGGCAGCCAAATGGCAAGCAAACCTCGCACTCTCTACGAAAAGATCTGGGACGCTCACGTGGTGGAGCGCCGCGATGCCGATGACCTTGGGGGCACCTGTCTGATCTATATAGATCGGCATCTGGTCCATGAAGTAACCAGCCCGCAGGCGTTCGAAGCATTGCGCGTTTCGGGCCGCAAAGTGCGCCGCCCTGATCTGACGCTGGCAGTGCCTGATCACAATCTGCCGACCACCGCGCGGCGCGATGGCGCAGGGCTGCGCGTGCCGATTGCCGATCCGGACAGCGCCGCGCAGCTTGAAGCGCTGGAGCGTAATGCCCCCGCATTCGGGATCCGCTATATCGGCGATGCCGATGCCGCGCAGGGCATCGTCCATGTCGTCGGGCCGGAACAGGGATTCTCGCTGCCCGGCGCGACCATCGTCTGCGGTGATAGCCATACCGCCTGCCACGGCGGGCTGGGCGCGCTAGCGTTTGGCATCGGCACGTCCGAGGTTGAGCATGTGCTGGCAACCCAAACGCTGTTGCTGGCCCAATCAAAAACCATGGAAGTGCGGGTTGAGGGCGATCTGCCCACCGGCCTCAGCCCCAAGGATCTGATCCTCCACATCATCGGCGTGGTCGGAACCGCAGGCGGCACCGGCCATGTCATCGAATACCGCGGCAAAGTGTTCGAGGAAATGAGCATCGAGGGGCGCCTGACCGTCTGCAACATGAGCATCGAGGCGGGTGCCCGCGCCGGACTGATCGCAGCCGACGAGACGACTTTCGCTTTCCTCAAAGGCCGCCCCTACGCGCCCAAGGGCGATGATTGGCACCGCGCAGTGGCATGGTGGAAGTCGCTTTCTACCGATCCCGGCGCGCGGTTTGACAAGAGTGTGGTGATCCAGGCCGCCGAGATCGAACCCACCGTGACCTGGGGCACCAGCCCCGAAGATACGGTGGCAATCGGCGGTGTGGTGCCCGCGCCGGAAAGCTTTGCCGATCCCTCCAAACAGGACGCCGCCCGCGCGTCGCTCGCCTATATGGGCCTCACCCCCGGCACGAAGATGACCGACATCGCAGTCGAGAACATCTTCATCGGCAGCTGCACCAACAGCCGGATCGAAGATCTGCGCGCCGCCGCCGCCGTGCTCAAGGGCCGCCACAAGGCAGCGGGTGTGAAATGGGCGATCGTCGTCCCCGGCTCTGGCCTGGTCAAACGTCAGGCCGAGGAAGAGGGGCTGGACAAGATCTTCATCGAAGCCGGCCTAGAATGGCGCGAACCGGGCTGCTCGGCGTGTCTCGGCATGAACCCCGACAAGGTTCCGCCGGGCGAACGCTGCGCTTCGACCAGCAACCGGAACTTTGTCGGCAGGCAGGGACCGGGAGCGCGGACGCACCTGGTGAGCCCCGCGATGGCAGCGGCGGCGGCGGTGACCGGGCGGTTGACGGATGTTCGGGAACTGGTGGGGTGAAAGGGTCATGCCATTGCGGCGCAGTGACGCTGGAACTTACCGATAAGCCCGAGTATCTGTTTGATTGCAATTGCTCGCTTTGCGGAAAGCTCGGTGTGATCTGGGGCTATTTTGAGCCAGGAGAGGTGATGATCACTGGGGAGACACAAGTCTATACAAGAGTTGATCGAGAACAGCCTGTCGCCCGCATCCATTTCTGCGAGTCCTGTGGCTGCACCACGCATTGGACACCGATGCCCCACATCGCGCAGGGCCGAATGGGAGCGAACATGCGACTCTTTTCTGCAGAAGAACTTGCAGGCGTTCCGCTCCATTTTCCCGATGGCAAGGGCTGGTCTGGCGATGGGGCGTTCACGATGCGGCAGGAATCAGCGGTTTATTGAGTCTGCACTAAACCCCCTCCGCGCCACCGCGTGAACCAAATATTCCACGCCGCCCTTGAAACCCGCTCGCCACATCTACATAGCTATCCCATGACCAAGAAAACCGAAAAACCCGGCTGGACCGGCAAGGCTGCCATCGCTGGCGCCGCGATCGGCTCCGCTGCTCTCGCCGCCGCTCTGCTTTATGCCTCGCGCCGCAAGGAGCCCAAGCCAACCGCGCCGCCGCTCCATCCCGAAGACGCACCGGAGACCGATTGATGCAAGCCATCCGTGAGGTTTCTGGTCGGGCGATTCCGTTCGGGCGTGCAAATATCGATACCGATGTGATCATTTCGGCCAAATGGCTGAAAACAATCAGCCGCGAAGGCCTTGGGCGCGGGGCGTTCGAGACGATCCGCGAAGATCCGGGCAACATCTTTGATTCGGCTGAGTTTTCTGGCGCGCCGATCCTGATCGCGGGCGACAACTTCGGCTGCGGATCCAGCCGCGAGCATGCTGCATGGGCCTTGCTCGATCTGGGCATCACTGCCGTCATCGCGCCAAGCTTTTCGGATATATTTTCCAGCAACGCTTTCAAGAACGGCATCCTAGCAGTGGTTTTGCCGCAGGATCAGATTGATCGGCTGATGGAGGTTGCCAAGACCGACCCGGTCCAGATTGATCTTGAACATCAAACTGTCACCACCCGCTTTCAGGATCGCTTCACCTTTGAGATAGACCCCTTCCGCAAGGCCTGCTTGTTGGGCGGGTTGGACGAAGTGGGGCTGACGCTGGAACGCAGCGATGCGATCAGCGTTTATGAAACAGGCGCACGGGCCAATCTGCCCTGGCTCGCAAACGGAACCGGAGCTCAAGTATGAAAGCCCTAAGATCGCACGCAGCTGGCGGACCCGAAACCCTCACACTCGACGAGATTGATGTGCCCTCCCCCGGTCCCGGTCAGGTGCTGGTCGCGGTAAAGGCTTGCGCGATCAATTTTCCCGATACGCTGATCATCCGCGATCTCTATCAATTCAAGCCGCAGCGGCCCTTTGCGCCCGGCGGCGAGATTTCCGGCGTGATCGAGGCGCTTGGGGATGGCGTGACCGGCTGGGCAGTGGGCGATAGAGTGCTGGCGGGTACCGGCAATGGCGGACTTGCCGAAAAAGTTGTTCTGGCTGCTGCCAGCCTGTTTGCGGTGCCAGCTGGGGTCAGCTTTGAAACCGCCGCCTCGATCCTGATGACCTATGGCACTACGATCCACGGCCTGAAGGATCGCGGCCACATCAAACCGGGCGATACGCTGCTGATACTGGGTGCGGCCGGCGGCGTCGGGCTATCAGCGGTTGAGCTGGGCAAAGCGTTCGGCGCGCGGGTGGTTGCTGCTGTATCCAGCGAGGAAAAGGCGCAGGTTGCGCGCGAGGCCGGTGCAGACGAAGTGGTGATCTATGGCCGACCGCCGTTTGACCGCGAACAGTCCAAGGCCTTGATCGATCAGTTCAAGGCTGCCTGCGGACCGAATGGTGCCAATGTGATCTATGATATTGTTGGCGGTGAATATTCCGAACCCGCGATCCGCTCGATCGCCTGGGAAGGGCGGTTTCTGGTGGTCGGCTTCCCGGCTGGGATCGCCAAGCTGCCGCTCAACCTGACCTTGCTGAAAAGCTGTGACGTTTGCGGGGTGTTCTGGGGCGCATTCGTTGCCCGCAGCCCCAAGGAAAACGCCGTCCATGTGGCTGAGTTGTTCCGCCTGCTCAAGGAAGGCAAGATCAATCCGCGGATCTCTGCTACACTGCCTTTGGAGCGCGGCGGCGAAGCGATAGCGCTGCTGGCTGATCGCAAGGCCATCGGCAAAGTTGTGGTGACTATGAACGGATAACTGGGAGAACTGGCATGAAAGCAGCACGGATTATCGGAGCGGCAGCGCTCTTGATCACCGCATGGGGGGCGCAGGCCAAGGTTCGCGCGCCAGCCGCGCCGCCAGTCCCCACGGCGCAAGACATCGTCAATACCCGCGAGGCTTCGATGATCATGTCTGCGGTTGCGCTTGGCGCGGTTCGCGGCGCTGCTGCCAAGCCTGATTCGGTCAAGGGAGCCGCTTTTCCGGCAAGCGGCCTGGCCAAATGGGCTGCCGCACTGCCCGCAATGTTTCCTGCCAGCACCCGCAATGTCGCCGGAACCCGTGCCAGACCCGAAATCTGGACCAATCGAGCCGATTTCAATGCCAAGGCCGCTGCCTTTACCAGTGCCACCGCTGCGCTGGTCAGTGCCGCAAGGGCCGATGACAAGGTCGCATTCACCGCCGCAGTTGAAAGCACCGCCGGGGCGTGCAAGGCTTGTCACGATGCATACCAAACCCCGCTGCCGCCAAAACCGGCCGGCTGAGCCTACTAATCCACAAGGAAACGACCAATGACCAATTTCAATGATCGTGAGCGCGCTGAAGAGTCCAAATACGCTTATGATGAAGAAACCCAGTTCCGCATCCATGCCAGGCGCAACCGTTTGCTGGGCCATTGGGCGGCAGAACTGATGGGGCTGTCGGCGGCTGAAACCGAATCCTATGCCAAAAGCGTGGTTCAGGCCGATTTTGAAGAAGCCGGGGACGAAGATGTCGTCCGCAAGCTGCTTGGCGATCTGACTTCGGCCGGGATCGAAACCAGCGAGGCCGATGTGCGCGCCGCGCTGGAAGCCAAAGAGGTGGATGCCCGCCGCGCGCTGATGGGCGAAGTCTGAACATGGCAATGGCCGCCGCCGATATCGAGGCAATGATCCGAGCCGCCCTGCCCGATGCTGTGGTTGCGATCACGGATCTGGCCGGTGATGGCAACCACTATGCCGCCCGCGTTACATCGCCCTCATTCGCGGGAAAAAGCCGCGTCGCCCAGCACAAGCTTGTCTATGATGCGCTTGGCGGACGGATGGGCGGAGAGCTTCATGCCTTGCAACTGACCACCGCCGTTCCCAATTGAGCGGTAGAACCCTCTCCGATCAGGTTGATCCAGCCATGTCCGATGCAAATGCCCGCCTTGCCCAGATCGTCAGCTCAAGCGACGTCGTACTATTCATGAAGGGAACCCCGCTGTTCCCGCAATGCGGCTTTTCCAGCAAGGCGATCGCCATCCTCGATCATTTGGGCGTTGGCTATGAAAGCGTCGATGTGTTGCAGGACATGGAGATTCGCCAAGGCATAAAGGCCTTCTCTGATTGGCCAACGATACCGCAGCTCTATGTGAAGGGCGAATTCGTCGGCGGCAGCGACATCATGATGGAGATGTTTGAGGCTGGTGAGCTCCAGGATCTGATGACCGAAGCCAAGGTTGCGCCCGCTTCGTAAGCGCACAGGCCGTTTAAAGCGTGATGCGATTCAAACTTATCGCAACAGCCTCTTAGAGTTTTCCGTTTTATATCAGTGTACTTAACCCCTCCCCCTGGAGGGGGAGGTTGGGTGGGGGTGTACTACCGCCGGTGTTTACGCGCACCATTTGCCTAGTTCCCCCACCCCTAACCCCTCCCCGATGGGAAGGGGGATTCGATAGGCGATTCCATCAAATACAGAACCACTCCAGTCGGGCAAATTCCGGCGATTTTGGGAGAAGCATCTCGGGGAGGCGGAGCCGCGGAGACCAGGGTGCGGCCCCGCCTCTATTCGAGACTGCTTGGGGGTATCACCGTATAAGCATCTCTCGTGCCAAACTCGAAAAATGGCGCGTTTGCAGGAGTTCCAATGCTTGTATGATAGGATCAGGCAATCACTATGTAAAGTTTACCGACACGACCTGCTTAGATTAGTGCTTGGCAAAACGCGTTGGGCAACGCACGGTTGGATAGATGGATATTTTAGACGAATTTGCCGATACGGACGAAGCGCCGCCCGCCACCCCTGCTGCCACGCTGGTCATTTTTCGCCGCAACCCTGAAGGCGGGTCCCCCGAACTGCTGATGGTCCAGCGATCTACGGAAATGCGCTTTGCTGGCGGTGCGGCGGTGTTTCCCGGCGGGCGGGTGGATGAAGCAGACTTCCAACTGGCCGAAGCGCTTGGAGCATCCGATCCTGAATCGCGCGATGAATGGGCTGCGCGAATTGCGGCGGTCCGCGAAACGCTTGAGGAAACCGGGCTGGTCGTCGGCATGCACCAACGCGCTACGCTGGAACAGGCTCACACTGCCCGCGCCTTGCTGCTAGAGCAAACCGCGCTGGCCCCGGTACTGAAAGCAATGGGATGGACGCTTGATCTGGCCGGGCTGGTGCCGTTTTCGCGCTGGCGCCCCAAACACAAGCATATGCGCGTCTATGACACGCGGTTCTATCTGGCTGATCTTGGCACAGGCGCGGTCGATCTGCTGGTTGATGAGACCGAAAACACGCATCTGTTCTGGGCCAGTGCCGCCGCCGCATTGGAACTGGCTGATACCGGCGAGATTCAGGTGATCTTTCCAACGCGCCGCAATCTGGAACGGCTGGCACAGTTCCAGGATTTCGAAGCCGCACTATCCCACGTTGAAATTTACCCCAGCCAGATGATTACCCCTTCGGTTGAACTGCGCGACGGAACACGGTGGCTGACCATTCCAGATGACGCTGGCTATCCGATTACCCAAGAGTCCATCGAAAGCGTGAGCCGGGGCTAGGCCAAAAAATAGCCCCCGTATTTGCATACGAGGGCTAGTTGCCGGCTGCCGAAGCCCCCGGTCGGGTCGCAGCGCCTCTTTAGGCGGATGGTCATTACCGGGATGTGACAATTGTCACATGTCCGAAGATAATTCAGATTATCTTGGTAAGTTAATGTAATTTAACAAAATAATTGGCGCGCCCGGCAGGACTCGAACCTGCAACTCCAAGCTTAGAAGGCTCGTGCTCTATCCAGTTGAACTACGGGCGCGCGCAAAGCCGCCTTAAGCATGGTTTGCAGCCCGTGCAAATCGGGTTAGGTTGCAGAGTATGACCGAACCCTTGTCTCGCCTTGATGGCACCACCGGCGCGCGGCGCCATTTCCGCTATTTCGACTATGTCATGGCCGCCTTTGTCGCGATCCTGCTGCTGTCCAATCTGATCGGGGCAAGCAAGCTGGCGACACTGGGCGGTTATACTTTTGGCGCAGGGATTCTGTTTTTCCCCGTCTCCTATGTGATCGGCGATGTGCTGACCGAGGTTTACGGCTATGCCAACGCCCGGCGCTGCGTGTGGATGGGCTTTGCCGCACTGGCCTTCATGGCATTCATGAGCTGGGCTGTGGTGGCGATGCCGGCGGCGGACGGCTGGGGCGGACAGGCCGCCTATGAAAGCGTGTTCGGCAGCACCTGGCGGATTGTTGCCGCCTCGATGATCGCGTTCTGGGCGGGCGAGTTCGTCAACAGTTTTGTCCTCGCCAAGATGAAGATCCTCACGCAAGGCAGGCATTTATGGAGCCGGACGATCGGCTCAACCTTCTTCGGGCAAGCGGTTGATAGTGCGATCTTCTACCCGGTTGCGTTTCTGGGGATCTGGTCGAACGAACAGGTGCTGATGGTAATGGTCACCAACTGGCTGCTCAAAGTTGTGTGGGAGGCTTTGCTGACGCCAGTCACCTATGTGGTGGTCGGCTGGCTAAAGCGGCGCGAGGGGGCCGAAGTGTTCGATTCCGGCACTGATTTCTCACCTTTCGCCAAGGCGGGTGCGGGTTGATCCCCCGCAAAAGCGGGGGTCTCAGGCATGGGCATTCACTGGTTGGTCTCGCGCGATGAGGCCCGAGGTCCCCGCTTTCGCGGGGACTCAACAGCATTTCCATCAATCGGCGATGAGTCCAATCGCTAGGTAGACCAGGATCAGCGATCCGAAGCCGATCAGCGTTCCGATCACCCAGCCTAGCCGGACCAATGTGACATCGACATTGAAGTAATCGGCTATCCCGGCGCTCACGCCCATGAATTTGCCGCGATCCTTGTTCAGGCGGAAGCCGCCCGTGGTAGGTGCGCCGCTGCCGCGCTGGCGATCAAGCGCGCTCATGCCACGACACTGACATAGGTGGATGCAACCTGCGCATCATGCGCCTGAGCACTGCCGGGGACGGCCACTGTGCCGCTGATCATTACCAGCGAAAGGGCAAGGGCAGAGACAGCGGCTGCGAAGCGGCTGGTGAAATTGGTGTTGGTCATGGCATGTTTCCTTCTGTTGTCTGGTGTCAGTGGAAGCTTCCACCGAATGCCATGATGACTGCATAACCCGTGCCAAACTGGGAAAATGGCTAAATTACGCCATTCCTATCCTCGCGCCTGATTCTTTCGCCACGATGAATATATAAATATTGGTGTAAATTACCAACTTTCGGTTATCCCCTTTTGCGTGGCAATCGTGCCCTTCCCAGACTATCGCCGGGCACCATGGCGCTCGACCGGATCCTGCTGAATGATTTTCGCAATCACCGCGATACGCGGATTGATGGAACGACAAAGTTCAACCTGCTGATCGGTGAGAACGGAGCAGGCAAGACCAATGTGCTTGAGGCGCTATCGCTGTTCGCGCCCGGCCGGGGCTTGCGCCGCGCCGCTCTTGCCGAGATGCCAGGACAGGGCGGAAGCGGGGGTTTCGCGGTGAGCGCGGAATTAACCGGCAGCGACGGTATTCTGCAGATCGGCACTGGCGTTCGCAGCGAGCAGCCGGGGCGGCGTATCGTGCAGATCAACCAGGCTGAGGCAGCGGCGCTCCAACTTGGCGAGTGGCTCAGCACCGGCTGGCTGACCCCGGCGATGGACCGGCTGTTTGCCGAAAGCGCGGGTGCTAGACGGCGGTTCCTCGATCGGCTGGTGCTGGCGCTTGAGCCGGGCCACGCGCGCACCGCATCGCGTTATGACAATGCCCTACGCGAGCGGAACCGGCTGCTTGGCGAAACCGCCGAGCCCGATCCGGCATGGCTTGATGCGCTCGATGCCCAGCTGGCCGAAGCCGGAGCCGCTCTGGCGCAGGCCCGTGCTGGCGCTGTCACGCAACTGGACGAGGCGCTGGCACACTTGCCGCAAGCGCCCTTTGCGCGGCCTTCGCTGAGCTATCAGCCCGGCGGTCCGATCGAGGCAGCCGGACTGGCCGAGGCGCTGGTTGCGGGACGCCGCCGTGATCGCGCTGCCCAGCGGACTTTGATTGGACCACACCGCGATGAACTGGCGGTGATCATGGCGGGCAAAAATCAGCCTGCCGCAGAATGTTCAACCGGCGAGCAAAAGGCGATGCTGATCGCCATCACGCTGGCCCATGCGGGGTTGCTTGATGATGTGCGGCCAAGGCTGCTGCTGCTTGATGAGGTCGCGGCCCATCTTGATCCGCTCCGCCGCGAGGCACTGTTTGAGCGGTTGCGTGGCGGCGCGGCTCAGGTCTGGCTGACCGGCACCGAAGCCGCGCCCTTTGCGGCGATTGTGGGCGAGGCCGCAGTGTGGCGGGTTAGCGAGGGAGCGTTGGAGCGATTATAATAGGCAAAGCCTTCGCCACTTCCTCCACAGTTGACCACACCAGCAGATCGATCCCCGGCAGCGTCGGGTGGATATGATCCGCCTGGATCAGCTCTGGCTTGCCCACCACCGGCTGAAGGAAGAACGGCACCAGCGCCGCGCCGTGCTTCTTCGCCAGCGCTGGATAGATCGGATCGAATTTCGCGCGGTAATCCGCCCCCAGATTGGGCGCAGAGAGCATCCCCAGCAGCAGCACCTTGATTTTGCGTTTGCCCATCTCGGTCAGGATCGCATCCAGATTGGCGCGGGTTTGCTCTGGCGGTAGAGCACGGAGCATATCGTTGCCGCCCAGGCTTATGATGGCCAGCGCGGGCGCTTGCGGCAGGCTGTTCAGGGTAAAGCCAAGCCGCTGAAGCCCGCCCGCCGTGGTATCGCCCGAAACCCCGGCATTCATTATCCGCGCATTGATCCCGCGCGCGCGCAAGGCCGCCTCAAGGCGCGCTGGGTAGCTTTGACCCGGCTCCAGCCCGTAGCCGGCGAACAGACTGTCTCCGAGCGCTACAATCTTTAGCTCCTGGCCCATGATCGGCGCTTCAAGTGCCTCAGCAGCCGCACTTGGCTGTGGCACAGGAGCTTGCGAACCACAGCCTGCCAGAGCCAAGACCGCCAAAGATAGCGCCCAGATTGATTTCATTTTGCAACCTCCTTGCCGGAATACCCCTAGCTATGGCATTGCGGCGCTGTGACAAGCCCCTCCCCGGCGATTTCCGCCTCGAACCTTACCCTCACCCTCGGCAATGGGGACAGCGCAGTGGAGATCCTTCGCGGGATCGACCTGACTGTGCCGCATGGCCAAACGCTGGCGCTGCTCGGCCCATCAGGCTCGGGCAAAAGCTCGCTGATGGCGGTACTATCTGGTCTGGAACGGGCAAGTTCTGGCGCGCTGAGCGTGGCGGGTGCTGATTTTGCGACGCTGTCAGAAGATGGCCTGGCGCAGGCACGGCGCGGACGAATCGGGATCGTCCTTCAGGCCTTCCATCTGCTGCCGACCATGACCGCGCAAGAAAATGTCGCAACGCCGATGGAGCTGGCGGGCATGGATGATGCCTGGCCGCGTTCTGCCGCAGAACTTGAAGCAGTTGGACTTGCCCACCGCCTGACCCACTACCCGGCCCAGCTTTCGGGCGGTGAGCAGCAGCGCGTGGCCATAGCCCGCGTCACCGCCCCGCGTCCGCCGCTGATCTTTGCCGATGAGCCGACCGGGAACCTTGATGCCACCACTGGCGCCGGGATCGTCGAGCTTTTGTTTGCCCGCCGCGCCGAAACCGGGGCCACGCTGGTAATCATCACCCACGATCCAGCCCTGGCTGAGCGGTGCGAGCGGGTAATTGCGCTGGCCGATGGGCGCATCGCCAGCGACCGCGCGGCGTGAGCAATTCCCTGCCATGGTCTACTGCATGGCGGATCGCGCGGCGCGATCTCAATGCGCGGTTCCGGGGGCTGCGGCTGCTGCTGGTCTGTCTGTTCCTTGGCGTCGGCGCGCTGGCAGCAATCGGGACACTGACTGGCGCAATCGAGCAGGAACTGGCAACGCGCGGCCGCGCCATGCTGGGCGGCGATTTGCAAGTGGAGGTCTGGCAGCGCTCTGCCAGTTCACAGGAAATGGCAGCGTTCAAGGCGCTCGGCACAGTGTCTGGTGGCACGCGAATGCAAGCAATGGCGAGCGCGGGCGATCTGGCAGCGCCGGTTGAGCTCAAGGCCGTAGACGCCAAATGGCCGCTGCTGGGACGCCTGACCCTTAAAGACGGGCGTGAAGTCGGTGCGCCGCGTGATGGCGAGGCTTGGCTTGGCGAAGGGGCGACAGAGCGGCTTGGGCTGAAGCTGGGCGATAACTTCAAGATTGGCGGGCAGCCACTTCGCGTCGGCGGGATCATTTCCGATGAGCCGGATCGGCTTAGCGAAGGCTTCGCACTGGGCCCGGTGGTGATCGTCACCGATGGTTTCCCCACGCTTGCTGGCCTGACCCTGCCGGGCGCAATGTATCGCAGCAAGTATCGTATCACCCTCCCCCCCGGACGTGATGCTCTGCAGACGCAGGCCGCGTTGCAGAAGCAGTTCCCGGCGGCAGGACTTACCATCCGTGAACGCAGCAAGGCCGCCCCCGGGGCCGAACGGTTTGTCAGCCGGATGGGCGAGTTCCTCGTCCTCGTTGGCCTTGCCGCGCTGGTGATCGCGGGCATTGGGATTGGTGGCGGCGTTTCATCCTATCTTGAGGCGCGGCGCGGCAGCATCGCTACGTTAAAGGTGCTAGGTGCGACCAGTGGCGACATTTCGCGGATATACCTGATCCAGATCGCAGTAGCGGCACTGGTCGGGAGTCTTGCTGGGCTGGCGGCAGGGGTTGCTGTAACCCCGCTGCTGGGCAAGGCGCTGGGCAGCCTGCTGCCGGTGTCACCCGGCTTCGTGTTCGATCCCGCCGCGCTGCTGCGGGCCAGCGCCTATGGCTTGCTGGTAGCGCTGATCTTTGCTGCACCGCCGTTGCTGGGGGCCAGGCACTTTCCAGCGATGGCGCTGATGCGGGCGCGGGTTTCGCCGCTTGGCAAAGCGGGCCGCGATGCGCTTGTTCCGGTGGGGTTGGGCATGGCAGCAATTGCCGGTCTGGCACTGGCAACCGCAGCGCAGCCGATAGTCACAGCCTGGTTCCTGAGCGGAGCGGTGTTAGTTCTGGGCCTGCTTGGCCTGCTTGGGCAAGCGATCCGCTGGCTCGCCGCGCGGCTTCCCCGTCCGCGCGATCCGCTGCTGCGCGCGGCGCTGGCCAATCTGCACCGCCCCGGCGCGCAAACTGGCGCTCTGGTGACTGCACTGGGCTTTGGCCTGTCGGCATTCGTGCTGCTGGCCGCTGTGCAGACCAGCCTTGATCAGAACATCGCCGCACGGGTGCCACAAAAGGCACCTGACTATTTCGTTCTCGATGTACCGCGTGAGCGGGTGACAGAGTTTACCGCCGCTGTGAGCAAGATTGCGCCCAAGGCCTCGGTCCGCACTGCCCCGGCCCTGCGCGGGGCGATCCTTGCCTATGGTCCGGCGACCCGCATGGTCCGGGTTTCCGACCTCAAAGACATCCCCGAAGAGGCATGGCCCCTGCGCGGTGAGCGCGGGCTGACCTATGGCGACGACGTGCCAGAGGGCAATGTGGTGACTTCCGGCAAATGGTGGCCCGCTGCCTATACCGGCCCGCCGCAGGTTTCGATCGACGAGGCGCTGGCCGAAGCGCTCGACCTGAAGCTGGGTGACCTGCTGACCATCGGCGTGCTTGGGGTGGAGCGCACTGCTACCATCACCTCGCTTCGCCGGATCGATTGGGACAGCATGGGCTTCAACTATGTGCTGGTGTTTTCCCCGAATGCCATCGCCGATGCACCGCATAATCTGGCCGCAACGATTGATCTGCCGCCCGGTGAAACCAGAGGAGAACTGCTGCGCGCACTGGTCCGCAGCTTCCCCTCCAGTTCGGTGATCGAAGTCGGCGGGGTTCTGCGCGAGGCGCGTGATTTGCTGCGCCAGGTCAGCAACGCGATACTGGCCGCTGCATCAGTGGCAGTGCTGGCCGGGATTGCCGTGCTGCTGGGGGCGATTGCTGCGGCGCGGGCCAGCCGTCTTTACGACAATGTGATCCTGCGGGTGCTGGGTGCAAGCCGGCGGCAGTTGCTGCTGCTCCAGCTGGCAGAATATGGCGCGCTGGCGTTGCTGCTGTCAGGCGTGGCCCTGGCGCTGGGCAGCGCTACCGCCTGGCTGGTGATCGTTCAGATGTTCGAGTTCGATTGGCTGCCCGATTGGCGCATCGTGCTGAGCGTGCTGGGCAGCGGCCTGGCGCTGGTGATCGCCTTCGCGCTGGCCGGATCGCTCCCCCTGCTGCGGGCGCGCCCGGCGCAGGCGCTGAGAGAGCTTTAAGCCAAGCCCCGTCCCCTTCAGGGGAGGGGTAACGAGACTTGGCAGCGAGCTGCCTAGTCGCAGTGGGGTGGGGCGTTGCCTCTTGGGTTGACCCAGCGGAGAGGCCCCACCCCAACCCCTCCCCTAAAGAGGAGGGGCTTTATATCTCAGGAAAACACATCCGCTCTTGTCGGGTCCTTTGGATCATCGCCAAACCGATTGGCACCGCGCGTGCCATCAAGGCACATGAACACAAACACCACAATCCCGCCGACATATGGGATGAGGCCCAGCAGCACGAACCAGCCCGATTTGTCCTGATCGTGAAAGCGCCGCACCTGAACCGCGATTGATGGAATAATCGAGCCCAAACCGAACAGCACCAGCAGCCCGATGCCGACATAGAACATCATGCCCGGATCACCGGGAGCCCCATATTCATCCATGGCTGGCATGCCGCCGAACATCAGCGCCAGGACAACCAGCGTGACGATGGCCGAGAACAGCGCGAACATCCAATATTCCTTGCGCTGCGACCGGCCCGAAAAATCGGTGTAGCGGCGATATGGCATCAGCATCCAGTCAAGCATCATATTCCCCCTTGGTAGCAATGGCCAAAAATCCGGCCAGAACTGGAAGTCACCATAGAAACGCCAGACTGACAAACGAAAAGGGGACCGGCTTCCCGATCCCCTTTCCGTAACCCTTGAAGGCTTAAGCCGTCAGAAGCGGAACCGCGCGGCCACGCCATAGGTGCGCGGCTGGTTGGTATAGCCCGAGACCGACTGGTTCTGCGCCACCGAATCGAAGATATCCGCAACATAGCGGTGATCCAGCAGATTGCGGCCCCAAACCGTCAGTTCAAGGCCCATATCGAAGGCATAGGTGATCGAGGCGTTGAGATCGTTGATCTCGCGCCGGAATGCAGCTGCCGCAATGCGGGCGGGTGCGTAGTTGGGCGGACTACCAGGATTACGAACGATGTAGTTGGTCAGGCCCGGCTCAACCTGAACCGGCGCTTCATAATGGAAGTCACCTGATAGGATGAAGTGATCGCCGCTGGCCAGTTCCTTGTCCCACTGAACGCCAAACGTAGCGCTAAGCTGGGTGATATTGCCGATCGTTTCGCCCGAAACATCCCCGAACACCGAGCCAACATAGCTGTCATACTTTGGTTCAAGATAGGTCATCGCCACCATCAGCGAAAGTTCGCGGGTGGGATTAACCCGCCCGTCAAATTCCACCCCGAAGGTCGATTGCTTTTCAGCATTGGCGAAGACGAAGCTGGTTCCGATAAAGGTATTGGCCTGGAAATCCTTGATCGACTGCTTGAAGATCGTCAGATTGCCCGAGGCAATGCCCCAGTTACCCTTGATCCCCAGCTCGAAGACTTCGGAATTTTCGGGCCGTGCGAAACGCGTTCCAGACCCCAGATTTGGCGTTGCAATTCCCGCCGCCCGAATGCGGATCAGGTCAGCTGGCAGCGGATTGCTATCGCGCGACAGGTTCCAAGAACTGGCCTTGAAACCGGTTGCCCAGCTGGCATAGACATTCAGATGATCATTCACTTCATAGGCGAGGCGCGCGACATAGGACCAATCACCGTCACGGCTCTGGCCGTTCTCAACCGAATTGGGAATATTGAGGATCGGCTTCAAGAACTGGAACGGCCTGAGCCCAAGCAGAGGGTTGACTGCTGGATTAGAAGCGTTGGCGGCAGCGAAGGCCGAGGTGCCAGCTACGACTTGGTTGTAGATCGCGTTGTTCGCCGCGCTTGACGTTGCGAAAGCTCCGATTTCAGCGCCAGTGGCCAACCGACCCAAACTCAGGATATTGCCGATCTGTGTTGCCAGCCCCTGCTGGAAGATGGCCGTCTGTCCGAGCGCGGTAAGGTCAACGCTCGCAAAGATGTCTGTGCTGAGCGAATTACTGCTCACGTTCTTGGAATCGCGGGTGTAGTTTGCGCCAAGGGTCAATGTGAGGCGGTCACTAACTTCGAAATCCACGTTACCGAAGATCGAATAAGCTTCGTTGTCTTGTTTGAATTTGTTAAAGAAACCCTGGCCAGGAATAAAGAATTTGTTGATATAATTCTGACCGCTCAAAGAGCTTAGAGTCGCTTCAAGGGAGTCTACCGCGAAGTCATTTGATGGGAACGTTACCGGGCCACCAATCAATAGATTGGCATAATTACGGAACCCTGATTGATAGACAATGCTATCCGCCGAATCGACCTTTTCCTTGAAGTAATATCCGCCAAGCAACACGTTAAGCGGGCCATCCAGATTGGTGGCAACCCGGAATTCTTCGGTAAAGGTCTTGAGCCGGGCCTGACCGATGTTGGCACCAGTAGCCAGCGGCGCGCTGCTGAAATCAACGTCCTGATTGGCATCCATCTTGGTGTCGCGATAGGCGGTGATCGAGGTTAGCGTTATCGGGCCAATTTCATAATCGATCTGACCTGAGAAGCCATAGTTGCGGACCTTGCTGGACGGCACAACATCGCTGTAGATCACGTCCGCGAATGGCGTGTTAGGATCATTCAACTGGCCGCCGACCGCAAGGACTGCGCCGGAAGCTGCTGAACGGCGCAGGTTGAAAACAGCACAGCATTTTTCATCGAGCTGGTCATAATCTGCAATCAGGCGGATCTTGAGCTGATCGCTGGGCTCAAACAGCATCTGGCCGCGGGTGAACCAGCGGTTGCGGTTGCCGATGTCATCACCATTAAAGGCATTGGTGACATAGCCATCGCGCTTGTTGATACCGACCGAAAGGCTGGCCGCAATCGTCTCGCTGAGTGGACCGGTAATATAGGCCTTGCCGACAATCGCGTTGTAATTGCCATAGGACGCCTCAACACTGCCACCCAGATTGAATGAAGGCTTCTTGCTGACAACCGAGATCACGCCAGCCGAGGCATTCTTGCCAAACAGGGTGGACTGCGGCCCGCGCAGCACTTCGACCCGCTGAATATCGGGAAGATCGCTGATTTGAGCGATCGAGCGGCTGCGATAAACCCCATCGACGAACATCGCGACCGAAGGCTCAAGCCCAAGGTTGTTGCCGCTGGTGCCGAAACCACGGATTGAATATTGGGTAGCAAACGCGCTCTGGCTCTGGCTGACGCGCAGCGAGGGGACGACTGAAACGAGATCGGCGATGTCGCGGATCTGGGCGCGTTCAATCGTCTGGGCAGTGGTCACGCTAACGGCAACTGGCGTCGATTGAAGGGTTTGCTCACGCTTGGTCGCGGTAATGATGATCTCATTACCCATGGCGGTATCATCCGCCTGAGCCGCAGCATCCGTTGCCGGCTGCGCTTCTTCGCCAGTTTCCTGCGCAAAAGCAACGCTGGGCAGCGTCAGGCCAACAACGGCGGCTCCGACCATAAGGCTGGCGCGAGTGTAGGATAGTTTCATGTGTTTTATGCCCTCTCCAAGCATGGGCTGGCGCCAAGGCAAGTTTGCCTGCCTGATCAACAACCCTATTTTTCTTGCGCCCTGCATAGGAACCACACGGGCTTCGCACAATTGTAATCATTGAACTTGTAAGCTTGCTCGCAAGGCTGTTGCCAATCCGTCACACCAGCTTCCAACCAAGCCTTCCGCTGCATCGCTTGCCCGCTGGCACCTTATCCGCTAGGGGCGCGCGCATGTTGCGGCGCAGCACGTGCCCGCCCGTCCCCGTTTTTGACTGGAAGTTACCCGATGTCCGCCTCTCTGCCCTTGCGCAATATCGCCATTATCGCGCACGTCGACCATGGCAAAACCACACTGGTTGACCAGCTGTTCCGCCAATCCGGCACCTTCCGTGACAATCAGCGGGTGGAAGAACGGGCGATGGATTCGAACGATCTGGAAAAAGAGCGGGGCATCACGATTCTGGCCAAATGCACCTCGGTCGAATGGGACGATCATCACGGCCACACCACCCACATCAATATTGTCGACACCCCCGGTCACGCCGATTTCGGCGGCGAGGTGGAGCGGATCCTGTCGATGGTCGATGGCGTGATCCTGCTGGTCGACAGCAGCGAAGGCGCGATGCCGCAAACCAAGTTCGTGACCGGCAAGGCGCTGGCACTGGGCCTCAAGCCAATCGTCGTGGTCAACAAGATCGACCGCCAGGATGGCCGTGCGCAGGAAGTGCTGGACGAGGTGTTCGATCTGTTCGTCAGCCTAGACGCCACCGACGAGCAGCTTGATTTCCCAGTGCTCTACGCCTCGGGCCGCAACGGCTATGCCAGCGAAGATATGGAAGCGCGCAGCGGCGATCTG
>JANMNP010000035.1:0-6775 GCA_031374105.1 Novosphingobium sp. | reverse complement strand
CAAGGCTGGCCCCCGAACTGTCGCTGACCGCGATTACCGAGCCGCGCTCGTCCGCTTGCAGGAACCGGCGGCTGCTGGTCCCTGCGCCCTCATACCACACAATCGGCTCGTCACTGCCGGGGCCATGAACATAGCGGCGCAGCATTGCACCTCCTCCATCATATTCCGCAACAAGGCTGGCCCCATCATACTGGAACCGCGTGACCAATGCACCAGAATTAAACTGATACAGCCGGTGGGCGGGAGGCGAAGCGCGCGGCAACTCTGGCGCACCTCGTTTCAACGGCTGCCTGCATATCCACCATTAGGAATGGCGAGGGGCAGACTCTCGATTTGGGCTAGGCTATCAAGTTTTGCGACTCTTACGGCGCAAGGGTCTCGGTGCTCGCAATTACTCCATAATCGGGCGTTACAGCACCGATTTTGCGCGGCAACGGTCACATAGCTGTCACATTAATCGCGCTATTCGCAGTGCAGGAGAATGATGTGAGTCGCAACATGCCTGGAACAGCTGCCGCATTGACGCTGGTGTTGGCGGCAATGGCGATTCCGCAAGCCGCACGCGCCGATGTGATGGAAATCTCAGGCTCGCAAAGCAGCTGGATCGCGGGCGGTCCGCGTGAATTTGCCGGGCTTGAAACCGCGACTGGAAGTGACCCACAGGCCAGCGCACTCTCGCCACCACACGCTGCTGCTTTCACAGATGTATCGGATACGGCGGGGCCAGCAGAATGGCAGGGCCGCGTGGCCGAGCTTGCTGCGAAATATGACATCAGCCCTGCCCTGCTTGAAGCCTTGGTCTGGCAGGAAAGCCGCTGGCGCACTGGCGCAGTATCGCCGGTTGGGGCACGCGGCCTGGCGCAATTGATGCCCGGCACAGCGCGCGAAATGGGGGTGGATTCAGCCAGTCCATCGGCCAATCTTGAAGGCGGCGCGCGCTATCTGCGCATCCAGCTCGACAGTTTCGGTGGCGATATTGAAAAGGCGCTGGCTGCCTACAACGCCGGCCCTGGCCGGGTGAAGCGGGCTGGCGGAATCCCTCGCATTACGGAAACCCAGCGATATGTCGCCGCGATCATGGCGCGGTTGGCTGAACCAGTCCGGAGATAGATTGATGAAATTCCTTAGATTCCCAGGTGCCGCAGCCGCTTTGGCAATGATCCCGACTGCTGCGCTTGCGCAAAGTGCCGATCCGCAAGGGTCTGGCCCCATCGTTGCTGCATTGGGCTGGTTGCAAGGCACTTTGATGGGCAATGTTGCCACGGCGGTGGCAGTCATGGCTGTGGCAGCGGTCGGCTTTATGATGCTGACTGGCCGGATGAACTGGCGCTTTGGGGCGACCGTGATCATTGGCTGCTTCATCCTGTTTGGTGCCGGGTCTATAGTCTCGGGCATCCAGTCCGCAGCGGCAGCGGGCTGAACGGCGATGGATCTCGCCCGCTTTCAGGTGCACCGCGCATTGACCCGGCCCCAGATGTTTGCGGGCGTCACCTATAGTTTTTTCATTATCAATGCTGCCGTCACAACCGAGCTGTTTCTGATGACCCGCAGCTTTCTGGCCCTGCCCATCGCCCTGGCAATCCACGTGGTTGGCTATCTCGCCTGCCTGCGCGAACCGCGTGTGTTCGATCTGTGGTTGACCAAGGTGAGCCGGTGCCCCCGCGTGCGCAATTGGCACCGCTGGGGCTGCAACAGCTACGCGGCTTGAAGGAGCACCGGTGATGACCAAATTCTCTGGCGCTGCCATCTGGGCGAAAAAGGAAGCAAAGGCGGGCGACCGCCTGCCCTATCACTCCTTGATCGACGACAATGTCGTGCTGCTGCGCGATGGTTCGGTAATGATTGCCTTGCAGGTTCCCGGGCTGGCTTTTGAAACTGCCGACAGCGACGAGCTTAACTCACATGCTGCCAGCCGCGAAGTGTTGCTGCGCAGCGCTCTGGATGCGCGCTTCGTGCTGTATCACCACGTTATCCGGCGGCGGGTCCATGCCTCACTGGATGCCGCGTTCGACGATCCTATTGCCGCCCATATCGACACCCGATGGCGCGAAAAGCTGGCTCGCGGTGCCCTTTACGTCAACGATCAGTTCATCACTTTGATCCGCCGACCAGCGCGCGGCAAGGCTGGTTTTGCTGATCGCGTGTCGCGCTGGATGAAGCGGAGCGGCAAGGCGCCGGTAGAGGCTGATCCCGCCGATGTGCGCGCGCTCAGGGCCGCTGCCAGTGCGATGATTGCCACGCTGAGCCCCTATGGCGCGCGCCTGCTGGGCGATTATGATGCTAGCGGCGGTCGCTGCTCTGAAGTTCTGGAATTGTTGTCCGCACTCTACAACGGCGAAATGCGCCCGGTGCGCCGCCCGGCAGAGGGCACCGATATCGGCCAGATGATCCCCTATCGCCGGATCAACTTCGGCCTTGATGCCTTGGAACTGGACGGTTCGGCCCAAAGTGAATTTGCCGCGCTGTTGAGCCTGAAGGACTATCCCGACAGCACCTCGCCCGGACTGATGGACGGGCTGCTGCGGCTGCCGTGCGAGCTGGTGCTGACTGAAAGCTACGCGCCGTCAGATCGCCAGATTGCCCGTGAACGGATTGATCTTGCCGTCCGCCGCCTAAAATCAGCCGATGAAGAGGCCTTTGCCGAGCGGCGCGAGATGCTGTCCGCGCGCGATGCGCTGGGTGTTGGTGCAGTTGCGTTTGGCGATCATCATCTGAGCGTGCTGGTCCGCTCTGATCGGCTCGAAGCGCTGGACGATGCCATCGCGTCCTGCGCCGCCGCGCTCGCCGATACCGGGGCGATTGCGGTGCGCGAAGATGTCAATCTTGAACCATGCTTCTGGGGCCAGTTTCCAGGCAATGAGGCCTATCTGGTCCGCCGCGCGCTGATCTCCAGCGCCAATATGGCGTGCTTTGGCAGCCTGCACGGCTTCGCCCTTGGACAGGCCGATGGCAACCACTGGGGCGATGCTGTTACACTGCTGCAAACCACCAGCAGCACGCCGTTTTTCTTCAACTTCCACCACGGTGACCTGGGTAATTTCTCGATCATCGGCCCATCAGGGTCAGGCAAAACGGTGGTGATGAACTTTCTGGCCGCGCAGGCGCAGAAATTCTCACCGCGCACGATCCTGTTCGACAAGGATCGCGGTGCCGAGGTGTTTGTTCGCGCGATCGGCGGGCATTACAGCCGGATTACCGCAGGCCATCCAACCGGATTTAACCCGCTCGCCCTGCCCGATACGCCCGTAAACCGGGCCTTCTTGCGCGATTGGCTGGCGGTACTGCTGGCCGCCAAAGGCCCCGAAGAGCTGGCCACCATCGCCGGCGCGGTGGACGCAGCCTATGCCAATGATGCCGGGCTGCGGCGGTTATCGCACTTCCGTGAGCTTTTGGCTGGCAGCCGCCGCCCCGAACCCGGCGATTTAGCCGGACGGCTCGACGCCTGGCTGCAAAGCGGCGAGCATGGCTGGCTGTTTGACAATGCTGAGGACCGGCTGGATTTGTCTGCACCCACGCTTGGCTTTGATATGACCGCGCTGCTCGAAACCCCGCGCCTGCGCACCCCGGTGATGATGTATCTGTTCCACCGGATCGAGGAGCGGCTGGATGGCCAGCCGACTATCATCCTGATCGATGAAGGCTGGAAGGCGCTCGACGACGAGGTTTTTGCCGCCCGCATCCGTGACTGGCTGAAAACCCTGCGCAAGCGCAACGCGCTGGTTGGCTTTGCCACCCAATCTGCCCGCGATGCCCTCGACAGCCGGATATCGACCGCATTGGTCGAGCAGACCGCGACGATGATCTTCATGCCCAACGCCCGCGCCCGCGCCGAGGATTACTGCGAAGGCTTTGGCCTGACCGAACATGAGCTGGACCTGATCCGCACTTTGCCGGCGCACAGCCGCTGCTTCCTGATCCGGCAGCCCGATGCCTCGGTCGTCGTGCGCCTCGATCTGTCGGGCGAGCCGGAAGTGTTGATGCTGCTGTCTGGACGCGAAAGTGTTGTTCGCAAGCTGGACGCGCTGCGCAGTCAACACGGCGATAGCCCCAGCGCATGGTATCCGGCTCTCACGGGCCAGAACTGGCCGGGTTCTGCCGATCCAGATGAAGTGCCGTTCTGGATTGAGGCTGCGGAATGACCGATTGCCGGCCATTGGTGGACGGCGCAAGCGCGGGCGTAGCAGCCGCGCTGCGTGCGGTGGACTGCGTGGCCAGCGAAACCACCGCCAGCGCCTTTGGCCGCTTGTTTGGCGGAGGCGGCCCTTTGATGCCGCTGCTGACGATACTGCTCACACTCTACATTACCTTTTTTGCCATTTCCTTGCTGACCGGGCGCAGCCGCATTGGCATCTCTGCGCTTACCCCGCGAATGATGACCCTAGGGCTGGTACTGACTTTTGCAACCAGTTGGGTCGCCTATCAAAGCGTAGTCTGGAATCTGGCAATCGGCGGTCCGGACCAGATTGCGGGAGCATTGATGGGATCGCAAGGTTCTGCGACGCTGATGTTCGCGGATCGCATTGATATCGTGTTTAACGCTATCGCCGAAACCGCCGCCTTGGTGTCTGACAATCAATCATCAGCGGGAGCGGCTGGCGCGGGAGCAGCAGCGAGCAGTTTTACGCCGACAAACCTGATGTGGCTTTCGGCCATGATGCTGTTGCTCGGCACGGTTGGCGTATTGGTTACAGCGCGAATTGCCTTGGCGGTGCTGCTCGCAGTTGGGCCGATATTTGTCGTTTTCGCGCTGTTTGCGGGGACCAGAGGGCTGTTCGTTGGCTGGCTGCGGGGCGTGGTGTTGACCGCTGTCACCCCTTTGTTTGCCGTGCTGGGCGGCGGATTTATGCTTGAGTTGATGGTGCCTGTAATAGCCGGGCTTCGCGGCGCTGAGGGCATCGATGGGCGCGCTGCCATGGCATTGTTCATGATAGCTGCGGTTTACATTGCCCTGATGTCGATGGTGCTGCGTGTGGCGGGAACCATGGTGGCAGGCTGGCAAGTGTTTGGCCTTGCCGCTGGAGAGAACAAGGGATCACAAGCAGGTTTCTCTGCCATGCCCGCCGTCACGCAGCAGTCTCACCAGATTTCTGCAATGCAACAGGCAGCTTCGGCCAATAATTCCCGCAGGTCGGCGGCGATGGTGATACCTCTCGACAATGCGCAGTTTCAGTCACCAGCGCCACCATCCACCACAATCACCCGCAACGGCCGGACCGTAATGGCTCCAGCGATTAACGCAACATCGGGCCTGCCGCCGCTCGCCCGCCAGCGCGCGCGCGGAATCGGCAGCCGGTTTCGTGCACCCACCAGCCAAGCTAGGGAGATGATCCGATGATCCGCACGGCAGCGATTGCAGCAGCCCTGCTCACGCTTGTGTCACCCGCCCATGCGCGTGATGCGCGTCTCGCCACCCGGCTTTACAATAGCGACGAGGTTGTGCGCATCGATGGCCGCGCCGGAGTTCAGGCAACCATCACCTTTGCCGAGGATGAGCACATCGAGAATGTTGCGGTGGGCGATTCAACCAGCTGGCAGATCACTCCGAACAAGCGGGCCAATTTGCTGTTCGTCAAGCCGCTGACGGCGCGCGGGCGAACCAACATGACGGTTGTGACTGATCGCCACACTTACCTGTTCGATCTGGTCGCAGCACCCGGTGGCAACCCGCTCTATGTACTGCGGTTCACCTATCCCGATCCGCCAAAGTCTGAAAAGTCTGCTGCTCCAATGCTCGGCATTAACGAAACAGAGGCACAGGCTGCCGCAGCTGCGCTGGAACTGGCCCAGTCTGATCCCGCCAACCTCAATTTTGCTTGGAGCGCCAAGGGCAACGCCAAACTTCTTCCGGCGCGGGTGTATGATGATGGCAGTGCCACATTCCTTGCCTGGAGTGTCGGAACACCCATTCCCGCTATCCTGATCCGCAATGAAAAGGGCGAAGAGGGTCCCGTGAATTTCGCGGTGCGCTCCGATGTCATCGTTATCGATGGAGTGCCGGATCTGGTGGTCCTGCGATCAGGCAAAGACAGCGCTACACTTGAAAACAAGGGCGCACCCCGCAAAGTGAAGCCGCCCGCCGCAGTGCCTTCCGCGCTGGCAACCGCCGAACCCCAAGCCGCAGGAAGTGGGCAATAGCTATGCGCCTCAACAATAAAATTCCCGTGCGTGGTGCAGCTGACAACGACAGCGACCCGCGCGAAGCCAAGGGCGCCGAGATCATCGATCTGGCCACTCGCAATGTCCTGCCCGCCGTAACCCAGCGAAAGCCCCGTTCCGAAGGGCTTGGCCTTGCGGCTGGCGTGGCACTGGTGGCGCTATTGGGGGCAGTAACCTTGTGGAGCCTGGATACCGCCCGCTCCGAGAAACAGCAGCTGGCGGCGAAAGCGGCTGCGGTCCCCGCACCTGCTGTGCCGGTTGAAATCGCCCCCGCCGTTCCGCCTCAGGCCATTACTCCGCCCGGCGCGGCGCTGACCGCGCCGCAGCAACAGGCCGTTTTGGCAGCCCCCCCGCAAACAGCAACGATGCCCGCAGCCAACCCGCTTTCATCGCCGACTGTGGTGTTTGATGCCAGCGCCTTGCCCGCTCCGCTCATCGGACCCGCAGCACCCGCAGGTGCCCCCGTGGGAACTGGCAATTCGAACGATGACTTTGCCAGCCGCCTTGGCGGCACCGGCGGAGCAACCGCGACAGCAACTGCCAGCATTGACCCTAAAACAACCGTAACCCAAGGCACACTGATCCCGGCCGTGCTCGAAACAGCGATTGATACTGACGT
>JANMNP010000032.1:0-1831 GCA_031374105.1 Novosphingobium sp. | reverse complement strand
TCGCGGATCGGCCTGCTGCTCGACATGCAGCTCAAGCAGCTTGAGCGGATCCTCTATTTCGAAAGCTATGTGGTGATCGAGCCGGGCCTGACCGCGCTTGAGAAGTATCAGCTGCTGACCGAAGACCAGCTGCTCGACGCGCAGGACGAATATGGCGAGGACGCCTTCTCCGCCGGGATCGGCGCGGAAGCGGTCAAGCACATGTTGATGAGCCTCGACATGGTTCAGGAAAAGGTCGATCTGCTCGAAGAGCTGCGGGTTACCAAGTCGGAACTCAAGCCCAAGAAGATCATCAAGCGGCTTAAGGTCGTGGAATCGTTCATCGATTCGGGCAACCGTCCGGAATGGATGATCCTCGATGTCGTGCCAGTCATCCCGCCCGAACTGCGCCCGCTGGTGCCATTGGACGGCGGCCGTTTTGCAACGTCCGATCTCAACGACCTCTATCGCCGCGTGATCAACCGCAACAACCGCCTCAAGCGTCTGATCGAGCTGCGCGCGCCGGACATCATTGTCCGCAACGAAAAGCGCATGCTCCAGGAAGCGGTTGACGCATTGTTCGACAACGGCCGCCGCGGACGGGTCATCACCGGGGCCAACAAGCGCCCGCTGAAATCGCTGTCAGACATGCTCAAGGGCAAGCAGGGCCGGTTCCGCCAGAACCTGCTTGGCAAGCGGGTCGATTATTCGGGCCGTTCGGTGATCGTCACCGGGCCGGAACTGAAGCTGCACCAGTGCGGCTTGCCCAAGAAGATGGCGCTCGAACTGTTCAAGCCGTTCATCTACGCGCGGCTTGATGCCAAGGGTCTTTCGATGACCCTCAAGCAGGCGAAGAAGTGGGTTGAAAAGGAGCGTAAGGAAGTCTGGGATATCCTGGACGAGGTAATCCGCGAACATCCGGTGATGCTAAACCGCGCGCCGACGCTTCACCGTCTTGGCATCCAGGCGTTTGAACCTGTGCTGATCGAAGGCAAGGCGATCCAGCTGCATCCGCTGGTCTGTTCTGCCTTCAATGCCGATTTCGATGGCGATCAGATGGCCGTCCACGTGCCGCTTTCGCTCGAAGCCCAGCTTGAAGCCCGCGTGCTGATGATGTCGACCAACAATATCCTGTCGCCAGCCAACGGCAAGCCGATCATTGTTCCTTCGCAGGACATGGTGCTGGGCCTCTATTACCTGTCGATGGACCGTCAGGGCGAGCCGGGCGAGGGCATGATGATGTCCGATATCGCCGAAGTGCATCAGGCACTGCATTGCGGCGCGGTGACCATGCACACCAAGATCGTCGCCCGCGTTCCGCAGACCGATGAGGCTGGCAAGCAGTATCTCAAGCGCTACAACACCACGCCTGGACGGATGCTGCTGGGCGAATGCCTGCCCAAGAGCCACACGGTTCCCTTCGAGCTGGTCAACCGCCTGCTCACCAAGAAGGAAATCGCCGACGTTATCGATCAGGTCTATCGTCACACCGGCCAAAAGGACACGGTGCTGTTTGCCGATGCGATTATGAGCCTTGGCTTCCGCAACGCCTTCAAGGCCGGGATCAGCTTCGGCAAGGACGACATGGTCATCCCCGACAGCAAGGTCGCGCTGGTCGATGAGACCCGCGCCCTGGTCAAGGATTATGAGCAGCAATACCAGGACGGCCTGATCACCCAGCAGGAAAAGTACAATAAGGTAATCGATGCCTGGTCGCGTTGCGGCGATCAGGTTGCGACCGCGATGATGAAGGAAATCTCGTCGGTCAAAGTCGGCGAGGATGGCCGCGAACTGCCGATCAACTCGATCTACATGATGGCGCATTCGGGCGCGCGTGGTTCGCAGGCGCAGA
>JANMNP010000031.1:0-31445 GCA_031374105.1 Novosphingobium sp. | reverse complement strand
GACCGTAGATGCCCGTCGCACCCGGATTTCGGTCCTGCCGATTGGCGGCGCGCAGTGACGGACCGTGCCGAACAGCTGGTCAAGCCGGGCTGGGCTGACCGGTTCCACGATGCGATGAAGAAGCGCAAGGCGGAGAAGGGGTGACGGCGTCTTGACATGATATCATGATATGATATCAGTATATCACTATGACCCGCATCCTCGCCGATCTGCCCGATGAAGACATCAAGCGGCTTGACAAGCTCGCTTATGAGCAGGGCAAGTCGCGCGCAGCGGTTTTGCGGGAGGCTGTAGCGGCCTATCGTCCGCAAGGGTCAGGCGGCGATATGAGTTGGCTCGACGCGGGGTTTGGTCTGTGGGCGCGCAACGGCCTGGCTGAAGATCCGCACGAATATGATCGCAAACGCCGCGCCGAATGGACGCGCTATTGGGACGACGATTACGAGGAAGTCCGTGCCGAATCGCCCGACATGTTTGACGCGGAGGATGATCGCCAGCGGAAGATCTACCTCGATATGCTGGCGGGCAGATATCCCAAGCCCAAGCGGCCCGACGGCAAGTGAGCGGATTTGCGTTCGACGCCAACATCGTGATCGATGCATTGGCGGGGTATCCTCCGGCACGCACCGAGATTGAGCGCGCTGTGGGGCTGGCTTCGCGGCCGTGGATCAGCCGCATGGCTTGGATCGAGGTGCTTTCAAAAGGGAGCGAAGCGATGGTTCAGGACGCACTGGTCTTCCTGTCCCGCTTCGGCCTCGATGAAATCGATGAAGAAATCTCGCGCCGTGCAGCGGCACTTCGGCGCGAGCGGCCTCGTTTGAAATCGCCCGACGCAATTATTCTGGCCACTGCGCAAATTCGAGGCCGGGTGCTCATCACACGAAATACAAAGGATTTCCCGGCCGAGATGCCAGGCATCCGCGTTCCTTATATCCTCTAGCTAAGGCACCCTATTCATGTGCGGAATCATCGGCATCGTCGGCAAGGAAGAAGTCGCAGACCGCTTGGTCGATGGCCTGCGCCGGATGGAATATCGCGGTTATGACAGCGCCGGGGTCTGCACGGTCAAGGACGGCCAGCTGATCCGCCGCCGGGCTGAGGGCAAGCTGGTTAATCTGGTCCGCGAGCTGGCCCGCGATCCCGCGCCTGGTACCATCGGCATCGCCCATACCCGCTGGGCGACCCACGGCGCGCCGACTACCAGTAATGCTCATCCGCATGCCACCGGCGAAATCGCGCTGGTCCACAATGGGATCATCGAAAACTTTCGCCAGCTGCGTGAGGCTTTGACTGCGCGCGGGCGGACATTTGAAAGCCAGACCGATACCGAAGTTGTCGCGCATCTGGTGTCCGAATTGGTTGAGGCGGGCGCTTCACCGCAGGACGCGGTCAAGGCGGTCCTCCCGCAGCTGCGCGGCGCTTTCGCGCTGGCTATCGCATTTCGCCAGCACCCCGATCTGCTGATCGGCGCACGGCTGGGCTCGCCGCTGGTAGTGGGGCATGCCGATGGGGAGACCTATCTTGGCTCGGATGCGCTGGCGCTGGCGCCGCTCACGCAGCAGATCACCTATCTGGAAGAGGGTGACTGGGTGGTTGTCACGCGGGATGGCGCTCAGATTTTTGATTGTGATAATAATGAAGTAACCCGCGAAGTTACCACATCAGGTGCATCGGCTGCGGCAATCGAAAAGGGCAATTACCGCCACTTCATGCAGAAGGAAATCTTCGAGCAGCCCACAGTGGTGGCGCAAACTCTGCGCAGCTATATCCGCCAGGTCGATCAATCGGTTGCGCTGCCGCAGTTCGATTTTGATCTGTCGACCATCAACCGCGTCACCATCGTTGCCTGCGGGACCAGCTACTACGCGGGAATGGTCGCCAAATACTGGTTTGAGCAGTTCGCGCGGCTGCCGGTCGACATCGATTTCGCCAGTGAGTTCCGTTACCGCGATCCGGTGCTGGAAAAAGGGGGACTGTCCCTATTTATTTCGCAGAGCGGCGAAACCGCCGACACACTGGCAGCATTGCGCCATTGCAAGGCGGCCGGGCAAACCATTGCTGTGGTCGTCAACGTCCCTACCAGCTCAATGGCGCGCGAGGCCGATTTGTTGCTGCCGACCCATGCCGGCCCTGAAATCGGCGTAGCATCGACCAAGGCCTTTACGTGTCAGCTTGCGGTTCTTGCTGCTTTGGCCGCTCACATGGCGGTCAAGCGCGGGAAGATGGACCGCGCGGAGGAGGCCGAGGTGGTCAAGCATTTGCTCGAAGCACCCGCCAGCCTCAACGCTGCGCTGGCGCATGATGACGAGATTGCCGCTATGGCCCATTTGATCGCGCCAGCCCGCGACGTGCTCTATCTGGGGCGTGGTCCGGATTATCCGCTGGCTCTTGAGGGAGCGCTTAAACTGAAAGAAATCAGCTATATCCATGCCGAAGGTTATGCATCGGGTGAGATGAAGCATGGCCCGATTGCGCTGATTGACGAGGCGGTGCCGGTGATTGTTCTCGCCCCATCCGGACCATTGTTTGAAAAGACCGTCAGCAATATGCAGGAAGTGCGGGCGCGTGGCGGGAAGGTGGTGCTGATTTCTGACCGCGATGGGCTGGAAGAGGCAGGCGAGGGCTGCCTTGCCACGATCGAGATGCCCAAGGTTCACCCGCTGATCGCGCCGCTGGTCTATGCAGTGCCAGTACAATTGCTGGCCTATCACGTAGCCTGCGTGAAGAAGACCGATGTTGATCAGCCGCGCAATCTCGCGAAATCAGTGACCGTCGAATAGACCGAAAGTCGCACCGGGTTTACTCGGGCGTAACGATTGCTGGCCTAAGACGGGCTGGTGAAAAAGAACAACGTCGCCCTTTCTGCCGCCCTTCCCAAGAATCTGCCAGTCATGGCAGTGCTGGGGCTGGCTGACCCCGTCGATGGCGATTGGGGCAGAATGCGCGGCTTGCAGTATTCTGGATTGGCCAAGGTTACGCTTACCCGCAGCCTGGCACATGGGATTGCAGCCTTGGGCGTTATTCGCCTCTACTATGATTCCATCCATATCGCTCTACTGCTTGGCTGGCTTGCGTTGCTGGCGGCGACGCTGTTTTATGGCGCGCGTTATGATCGATCGCTTGGCGATGCTGATCGCCGCAGAATGTCGCGGGACGAGGTTAACAGGCAGACCATCGGTTCGGTTGTAAATGCGCTGGCCTGGGTCGTTCCGATGGCTTTCTTCTCGCCCTATGGCGATCCCACCACCAAGCTTGAACTTTGGGCAATTACCGCGATGCTGATGACAGCATCGGCGGTCATCCTTCCGGCAGTTCCGCTCGGCAATCTGATGTTTACCGGCATCGTCGGCGGCTCCGCAATCGTCAGCTTCCTGCTGGGCGGAAACTTCGACATGGTCGTTCTGGCGCTGGTTTTCGGAGTTGTGGTCGGTTTTGGTGCGATCGAAAGCGCGCGGACATTTCTGGTTGCCCGGATTGCCGAAGCGGGAATGGCGGAAAAGAGCGAAGTGGTTTCGCTGCTCTTGCGTGAGTTTGAGGAGGGCGAGGCAGATTGGCTGTGGCAAATCGACACATCGCGCCGGGTCCGGTCCGTGTCGCCGCGCTTTGCTTTCGCGCTTGGGGTCGAGCCGGAATCGATTGACGGCAAGCCCTTCATCCAGCTGATAGCGGGACCGGCCTGGGACACCGGGCAGTTCCCATCCAGCCTGCATGACCTTGCCGAACGGCTGAAGCGGCGGGAAAGCTTTTCCAATCTGCTGGTCCGCGTCACGATCAAGGGCGAACAACGCTGGTGGGAGATTTCAGGCACGCCCCGGCTTGATGAAAGCGGCGTGTTCGATGGCTTCCGGGGGGTTGGCTCAGACGTTACTGAGCAGCGTGATAGCTCGGACAAGATCGCCTATCTGGCCCGCTACGATACGCTTACTGGTTTGCCCAACCGGATGATGCTGACAGAGGCGATGGGCGAAGCCATGCGGTATGCTGATCAGTGGCGCACCAAATGCGCCTTCCTGATGATCGATCTCGACCGCTTCAAGTCTGTCAATGATACGCTGGGCCATCTGGTTGGCGATCAGCTGCTGGCCCGGGTGTCCGAACGGCTGAAGACGCTGGTTTCCGAGAATGAGCTGGTTGGCCGTCTGGGCGGGGATGAATTCGCGATTGTGGTGCGTGACGCCAGCGACCTTGGCCGGGTCGTCCGCGTGGCCGAGGCGGTGATCGAGCTGCTTTCGCGGCCATACGAGGTGGATCATCATACGCTCTACGTTGGTGCTAGCGTTGGTTCGGCAATCGGGCCGCGCGATGGCACGACTGTAGAGACATTGATGCGAAATGCGGATCTGGCGCTTTACCGCTCCAAGGACGAAGGGGGCGGGCAGCATTTCACTTATGAGCCAGCGCTTCATGCCCATGCCGAAGAGCGCCGCAAGCTGGAGTTCTCACTCCGCCGGGCGCTCGAACGCAACGAATTCACGCTCAACTATCAGCCGGTGGTCGATGCGATTGATGAGAACATTGTCAGCTTTGAAGCGCTGCTGCGGTGGAACAGCGAAGAGCATGGTTCGATTAGTCCGACAAAATTCATACCGCTGGCTGAAGACACCAGACTGATCGTACCGATCGGCGAATGGGTTCTGCGTGAGGCATGCCGCGAAGCGATGTTCTGGCCAGCCAACGTCAAGGTGGCGGTCAACGCTTCGGGCGAGCAATTGCTTGATCCCGGCTTCATTGCCACTGTCGTAGGCGCGCTGTCCAGCAGCGGATTGCCCGCCCAGCGGCTTGAGATCGAGGTGACTGAAAGCATCTTCCTGCGCGATGCCACAACCGCTCGGTCTGCGCTGGAACAGATCATGGGGCTGGGCTGCGGTGTTGCGCTGGATGATTTCGGCACAGGCTATTCATCGCTAGGTTACATCCGGAACCTGCGCTTCTCGACCATCAAGGTTGATCGCAGTTTCGTTCAGGGCGCGGCGACTGGCAATCCGGAGAGTCTGGCGATTATCCGCGCGGTTGTGGCGATGGCAGATAGTCTTGAGATGTCTACCACAGCCGAAGGCGTTGAGACCGAGGCCGAGCTGGAAACGATCCGCCAGCTTGGTTGCAAGAAGATCCAAGGCTATTACTTTGGCCGTCCGATGGGTGCCGTCGAAGCACGTGGGCTGTTCGGAAGGTCCAAAATGCTGCGCGGCGGCGCGGCGGCTTAGTTAGGCGCTGATGAGGGCATTCAGGGCACTTTCAAACAAAACCCGTCCATCACTGCCGCCTTGGGCCGCTTCGATCATCCGTTCCGGGTGCGGCATCATGCCAAGCACATTGCCCGCCGCGTTTAGCAAGCCGGCAATGTCGCGGGCCGATCCGTTGACGGGTTCGGCATAGCGGAACGCTACCCGTCCTTCGCCTTCAAGCCGGTCCAGCGTGCTATCATCGGCAAAGTAATTGCCATCATGATGTGCCACCGGAATGGAAATTCTCTGGCCTGCCGAATAGCCAGCGGTGAATAGTGACTGGCTGTTCTCAACAGTCAGCGCCACTTCGCGGCAAACGAAGCGGATGCCAGCATTGCGCATCAACGCGCCGGGCAAAAGACCAGCCTCGGTAAGCACTTGAAAGCCGTTGCAAACCCCCAGAACCGGGACACCGCGCGCCGCCGCATCGACAACCGCCTGCATGATCGGCGATCGCGCTGCCATTGCGCCAGAGCGCAGATAATCGCCATAGGAAAAACCGCCGGGCAGGGCGATGAAATCCAGCCCCGAAGGCAGTTCGGCATCGCCATGCCACACCCGCAGGGGCGCGCTGCCCGAAACCTTCTCCAACGCATCGGCCATGTCCCGATCACAGTTGGAGCCGGGGAAGGTGATGACGGCAGAGCGGAAGCTGGCCATCAGCCCACTCGCTCAATCTGGTAGTTCTCGATCACCATATTGGCCAGCAGCCGCTGCGCCATATCGTCAAGCGCTTCGTCAGAGATGCTGTCGTCAACCTCAAGCTCGATCAGCTTGCCTTGCCGCACGTCTTTGACACCGCTGTAACCCAGCCCCTCGATCGCATGATGGATCGCCCGGCCTTGCGGGTCGAGCACCCCGTTTTTGAGGCTTACAGATACGCGGACTTTCATCGCTGGGCCCTTCGCTGGTGAACAGGAGACTCGCCCGCGCCTATGCCGCTCTCCGCTGGTGGGGGCAAGATGCCAAGATCGATTTGGTGTGATGAAATATGCAATATTGTCAGACCAAGCCCTCAAGGTTTTGCGGACGGGCTGGCTCCCGCATCGATCCCCTCGGGCAGCACGGTCACCTCTACCGCGCTGGCAGCGGTGAGATAGCGCTTCGCCATTGCCTGAACATCGGCGCCGGTGATCGCCACCAGCCGTGCTTTGGCAGCCTGAAAGCGCGTGATCCGGTCCCGCTTTGACTGCGCCAGTTCAACCAGCGACATCCAGCCGCGATTGCTTTTCAGCGCATTGTCATAGCGCTCCAGACTAGGCGCGCGGGCGCGTTGCAGGATGTCAGCGCTGACCGGAGCGTCGCGCAGCTGCGCAATCGTCTCGGCAATTGCGGCGCGGGTAGCGGCAACCTCTGCCACATCCACCGAGGCTGAGACAGAAAGAGTGCCATAGCCGCGCCAGAATGGCGAGGTTTCGCTGCTTGCACCGGGCGAATAGGACTTGCCCAGCTTCTCACGCAATGTGTCGGTCAGTTCGATCTGGACAACGCGTTCCAACAGCGCAAGCTGCAGCGCCTCAACCGGATCACTATCATCGCGGGTTGGCCAGATCAGCTGGATCAGGGCCTGATCCTTGGGCCCGCTATGGCGCAAAATGCGCGGGGTGCGGCTGGCGGTGAAGGGCCGCTGGCGTTGGTCCAGATAGGGGCGGAATTCGGCCTCACGCAGCGGGAGCGCGCCAAACGTCTTGGCGACTAGGGCGATGGCCTGCGCCTCATCAAAATCGCCGACCATGCCGATCTCGATCGCGCCATTTCCTAGCCGGTCGGCAATGTCGGTCTTGAGGCGCGCAAAGCTGAGCGCGCGGTAAGCTTCGACCGTGCCCAGCGAGAAGCGCGGATCATTGTCTGACAGGATCTTGCCAAGGTCTGCCGAAAGTGCGGAAGCGGGGGTAGAGCGCAAGGCGGCGAAATAATTGTTCATCGCCTGGCGGAACACCACCTCACCCTCGGGCCGATAGCCCGGATCGGTGATTAATGCCGCCATGACCTGCAGCTGCAATTCCAGATCGCGGCGAGTGGTGCTGGTGGTGCCGGAAAAACTCTCTGCACCCGGGGCGAGCGAAGTAGAAACGGTTCGCCCCGCCAGCATGGTCTGGAGCTCATCCAGGCTATGCTTGCCAAGCCCGCCCACCGGCAGCATCGAGGCTAGTGCAACCGCGTTAGGATTTTCCTTCGTTTGCAGCATGTTGCCGCCATCAAGATTGAGGCTGACCATGATCCGGTCCTTATCAAGGTCGGTATGTTTCAGATTCAGCCGGACACCGTTGCCAAAGCGGATGGTTCTGATGCCAAGGCTGGGTTCCAGGCTGTCGCTGACAACAGTTCCGGCAGCGCCAAAATCGCCATAGCCAAAGGTCGCCGCAGCCTTCAGTTCAGTCTGGACGAGGGGGGCCTTTGCGGCGGCATCCCATGCTGCGCGCAATGCTTTGGCGCCGCCAATAGGAGCCTTGCGGCCCTGAAACCGCAGCAGCGGCTGGTCCAGCGGCAATATCTCGCGCTTCAAGGCGGCCTGAACGGCATCGGGGGTGATTTCGGGAATGAAGGTTTCGAGCCGGGCGAGCGAGTTTTGCGGCGTATCAGCAATCACCTCGTCCTCGATCAGGGCCAATATCCCTCCCACCAGCGTGCCATTGCTGCGGGTATCCGCAGACGCGGCCGCATTCTCGCTCGCGGTGCGGACCTGGGCCAGTTGTTCGGCAACCTCGTCCTTGGTAAAGCCGAATTCCAGCGCGCGGCGATATTCCAGCGCGGCCTCGTTCAAGCCGCGCTTCCAGCCGCCATCGATCGTGTTGACCACCAGGCTGGTGCTGACCCCGGCCTTGAACACTGCGTTTGAGCTGAAAGATGCGCCGCGATAGGGCGGATCGGCGCGCAATGCGGGTCGCTGCAATCGCCGGTTGATGATGCCATAGCCGATCCTGCGCAACTGATCCTCACGTCGCTGTGCCAGCCGGTCTGGCTCGTCCCGCCAAGGCCCGTGCCGGGTAGCGCTGATTTGTTCTGATAGCCCCGGATCAAGATAGATATCGGTGAGCGATTTCAGTGCGGGATCAACTGGGCCAGCATTGGGCTTGGTCTCCGCCGGGGCTGATTGCCAGTTTGCGAATTTGGTCTTTATCTGCGCCTCAACCTGATCGGGAGCGAAATCGCCGATCACGATCATGGTTGTCTGCGATGGCACATATTCGCGCCGCCAGAACGCCTTGAGTGCATCGGCAGTTGCGACATTCAGCGTCTCTACAGTGCCGATCGGCAACCGCTTGCCATAGAGCGCATCGGGATAAGCGAATTCGATTGAATCGATTAAATTACGTAATTGGAAACTGTTGCTATCGCGCCGTTCGGCCAGCACAACGCCGCGCTCGCGGTTGACGGCGGCGGGATCGAAATTGAGCTCGCTGGCCGTCTCGCGCATCAGCATCAGCGCGGTATCAAGCAGGCCCGGATCGTTGCGCGGCAGATCGAGCAGATAGGTGGTCTGCTCGAACCCGGTCCGGGCATTGGTATCAGCGCCAAACGCCAGCCCGCTGCGTTCGAGCAGCTTGACCATCTCGCCCTCGGGCACATTGGTGCTGCCGTTGAAGGCCATATGTTCGACAAAATGGGCAAAGCCGCGTTCAGCCTCGCCCTCGTCAAGCGAACCGGCATTGATCTGCATCCGCACCAGCGCGGTGCCCTTTGGCGTTGCGTTCTGGCGGATCACATAGCGCAGTCCATTGGCCAGCTTGCCAAAGCGGTAGCCGGGATCGACGGGAACGTCGCTCTGCTCAAACGCCCAGTCAGCTTTTGGCGACGGGGCTGAGGCAATCTGCGCCTGCTGCGGGGCACAAGCGGCCAGCGTGAGAGCGGAAAGGGTGAGGAGATAGAAGGCTTTGCGGTTCATCACCGCGTGGTGAAGGAAAGTTGCAGATGGGGCAAGGGCGGGCGCGTGTGCTTCGACAAGCTCAGCATGAGCGGGTCTGTTCCCAAGGCCCGCTCATGCTGAGCTTGTCGAAGCACGCGCGCTGCGGCTGCCTATTTCCCCCGCAGCTTCCGGTGAACCGAAAGGTCATGCACCGTGCTTGGGCCAACATCTTCCTGCAGCAGCCCCAGCCGCCGTGCGACTTCCTGATAGGCTTCTTCTTCCCCGCCCAGATCGCGCCGGAACCGATCCTTGTCGAGCTTTTCGCCGGTGGTCATATCCCACAGGCGGCAGCCATCGGGGCTGATTTCGTCGGCCAGAATCACCCGCGCATAATCGCCGTCCCAGATCCGCCCGAATTCCAGCTTGAAATCGACCAGCCTGATGTTGATCGCAGCGAACATCCCGCACAGGAAATCATTCACCCGGATCGCCATCGACGAGATGTCCTGCATCTCTTCATTGCTGGCCCAGCCAAAGCAGGCGATGTGTTCTTCAGAGATCAGCGGATCGCCCAGCGCATCGTCCTTATAGTAATATTCGATCAGCGTGTGGGGCAGCGGCTCACCCTCTTCGATCCCAAGCCGCTTGGTGATCGATCCGGCTGCGACATTGCGCACCACCACTTCAATCGGAATAATTTCAACCTGGCGGATCAACTGCTCGCGCATGTTGAGGCGGCGGATGAAGTGGGTTGGGATGCCGATGTGTGAAAGGCGGGTGAACACATATTCGCTGATGCGATTGTTGATCACGCCCTTGCCGTTGATCGTGCCGCGCTTTTGCGCGTTGAAGGCGGTCGCGTCATCCTTGAAATACTGGATGATGGTGCCGGGTTCCGGGCCTTCATACAGGATCTTGGCCTTGCCTTCGTAAATCTGGCGGCGACGCGACATCTGCATTTCCTCAAAAACGGCAAACCCCGGCAGAGGCGAGTCGGCTAAAACGACTGCGCAAGGCCGGGGTGTTTGGTCGTCGCCTACGCGAAATTGCTGCGCTGCGCAATCAAACGCAGTAGACAAGCGTTCCAAGTGTGTTAGGTTTCATCCCGATACCGTATGTGCCCTGACAAGAGGTGCGGCGGAACGGGGAGAGCATCGGGGCGGCTGGATAGACCAGCTGCTCAATAAACTCCCCATGTGAAAATAATTTGGGAGCAGGTCACGATGAGAAAGTTTCACTTGAATAGCGCCGCCTCGCTTGCCGCGATCACGCTGGCCGGACTGTCTGTTCCCGCCGCCGCGCAAACCATCGATAATGCGGCTGCCGAAGAAGCGCCAGCCAAGGAAATCGTCGTCACCGGATCATTGATCCGCGGCTCAAGCGAAGAAGCGCCTGCACCGGTGGATGTGATCGGGTCCGAAGAGCTTGCCAAACAGGGCAATCCCTCAGTGATCGAGCTGCTCAAGAACCTGCCGACCTCGAACGGGATTATCGGTGATGCCAACCAGTTCGATGCCCGCGCACAGGGCAATGAGGGCGTTGCGTCGATCAATTTGCGCGGGCTTGGCCCGCAGCGCACCTTGGTGCTGCTGAATGGCAAGCGGATTGTTGCGTCGGGCGGCAGCGGCATTCCTATTGTAGACGTCAATCTGATCCCTTCATCGGCAATCGGCCGGATCGAAGTGCTGAAAGATGGGGCGGCCGCCACTTATGGTTCGGACGCGATTGCAGGTGTGGTCAACTTTATCACCCGCACCAATCAGGATGGCTTCAAGGCTTCGGCGGATTACCGTTATATCGCGGGATCAAAGGGTGATTACGGCGGCGCGGTAAGCTTTGGCCACAATGGCGATACGGCGCGCTTCTTTGTTTCGGCCGGCTACCAGAAACGGTCCGAATTGCAGACTATTGACCGCGATTTTGTGGTCCGTCCTTATGCAGAGAACCCGCAGGGTGGCTACAGTGGTGGCGGTAATCCCGGCAACTTCGATTTCAACGCGACGGTGCCTTTTACCGCACCGAACGGCACGGTGTTCACTGGCATCTCCACGTCTGGCGCGACGGCTGGGTTGTTCAACGGGCTCAACTTCATCCGCGATCTTGGTTGCGAGGCGCTGGGCGGCACCCGAAGCTTGCCAGGCTCGACCTCACCCCAGCTGGCAACCAACGGTGCTACTTACACCCAGGCCAACGACCGCTGCTTCAACTCATTCGGTATGTTCGGCAATTTGGTGGAGCCAGAGGAACGCTTTCAGCTGTTCATGGATGCTGAAATTGATTTCAGCGATACGGTGAACCTGCGGGTTAACGCCTTGTGGGGCCATACGGAGACGCTGCTCACCACTTCGCCAAGTTACCTGCCAACTTTGCCGCCCTCGGCAAATGCGGCTTCAGGCGGCGGCGGCGTATTCGTGATCCCGACTTATGCACCAGCTTTGCGTGATTATTGCCAGTTGTTTGGCGCAAATTCAGGCTGTTTGACGGATGGTTCGGGCAATCCGCTTGCGCCGGCAATTTCCGCTCCAGTGCTGTTCCGTCCGGTTCTGCTTGGGGGCAACCCGCTGTTTGGTGATCGCGGTTCGGCAACGTCGCCGCGAACCTCTGATCAGATGATGGTCTCAGCGCAGCTGACCGTTGACGTTTCGGACAAGTTGTCGCTGCAAAGCAGCCTGACATACAGCCAGTATGATCGGTCATTCGAAGGCACCGATACCTTTGGCGACATGTTCCAGAACGCGCTGGCCGGGTTTGGCGGGGCCAATTGCGCCTATGCCTCCACGGCTTCGCGTGCCGGGCTGAACGCTGGCCAGATCGCGGCATTGGCCGGGACAAATGGTTGCACATACTTCAACCCGTTCTCAACTGCGGTTCGGTCCAATGCCGTAACCGGGGCGGTCAATCCCGGCTATGCTGGTTCGCGTTCGACCAACGGACTGTCGACTGCGCCGGGTGCCGGACTGATCAATGATGTCGCCACATTCGACAATTTCTTCCAGACGCCAAGCACAAGGGCGGTTACCACTCAACTGGTGGCAGACATGGTGCTGTCCGGTCAGACTGGAATCAGCCTGCCGGGCGGTGAGATTGGTTTTGCCATCGGCGGCCAGTATCGCCGCAACACCTATAGCCGTCGTTACAATAATATTGCCAATCTGGACTCGTTCCCGTGCCCCGGAACTCCGCTCAACCCGGCGGCAACCTGCTCGCCGCAGACCGGCGCACTTGGCTTCCTTGGCACCAACCGCAATGGTGACAGCAATGGCGATGTAAAGGCGGTGTTTGCCGAATTGCAGCTGCCGATCCTCGAATCCCTGAATGTGCAGATGTCCGCGCGCTACGAAGATTACGGCGGCACAGTGGGATCAACCTTTGATCCGCAGGTCCGGGCCAAATTCGAAGCGACTGACTGGCTGGCCTTCCGCGGCGGAATGGGAACCACCTTCCGCGGCCCACCCTCACAAAGTCTGTCTGGCAACCTGACTTCGCTGCAGGTCATCGGCACCTCGTTCCGTGCGATCGACATCAACGGCAACCCCAACCTCGCGCCAGAAAGCGCGACAACCTACAGCGCTGGCGTCATTGTCAACACTGGCGGGTTCAAGGCCAGCCTCGATTATTTCCGCTATGATTTCAGCGGCCCGATCGAAGCGGATCCGGTGCAGGGCATCGTTTCGGCGATGTTTGGTGCCAGTGGCATCGCCAATTGTGGCAATGCGGCTTATGCGGCCTTACAGGCTCGCTTTACCTTTACTGGGGCAGGCTGCGGAATTGGTAATGTCCAGCGGCTGCGGACCCAATTTGTCAATTCGGCAGATGTCAGCACGTCGGGCATTGATTTCCAGACCAGCTATCAGATGGGCATGGGCTCTGGCTCGGTCACGGCTGGGATCGCTGGAACTTACGTGTTGAACTACAAGGTCAAGGATGTGACGGTTGAGGGGATCGTGGTCCAGCCTGCCATTGATGCCGTCGGGCTGCTCAACTATCAGACCACGGCCTATCCGCTGCCGCAATGGAAGGGCAATGCCTATCTTCAGGGCGATTTCGGGGATCATTCGCTGCGGCTGCAGGTTAACTACCTCGATGGTTATACCGATCAGCGCGGTGCAGCGATCTTTGGACCTAACCCTGGCGCGCTGGCTGGCGCTTCGGTGACCACTGGCAAGAACATCGCCAGCTTCACCACCCTGGATGCCACCTATCGGCTGCGGATGAAGACCGGGACGACCATTGCAGTCTCCGCGCTTAATATCCTGGACACTGATCCACCGTTTGCCCGGCTGGACCAGAACTATGATCCGTTCACGGCCAGCCCGCTGGGCTTCACTGCGAAGATTTCGATCACTCAGGACTTCTAAGCTTTTAGCCAGCAGTTTACATTGGGGCGCCGGATCAATCGATCCGGCGCCCTTTTGTTTGGGCGGGGGTGAGCGGCAAGGGCACGACCTGAAGCGATCGCGTCCAAAGTCGCCCTATCGTCATGCACATGTCATATATTCAGGCCAGACCAACTCCCAAGCAAGGGACTGGGCTATGCGTCAGATCGACATTCTACTCACCAGTGAATTGAGCGGCGGGAGCAATCCCTTCACGCACAGCGGACTCCAGATCAATTTCCACAACTGGAGCAAGTCGGGTTATCTGCCGCTGATTGATGGCACGATCTGGGCTTTCGTTGACTGGGTGCTACCGGAAATTTCGGGGCTGGAAATCTGCCGCAGGCTGCGCTGCGATCCGCTGACTGCGCAAGCCCATATCACCATGATCCTGGATGAAGATGATGACGATGCACGGCGGCGAGCTTTGCGCGCGGGGGCCGACGATTATCTGATCGGCCCGGTCAATCGCGCGGCATTGCTGGACCGGGTGCTGTCGGTCAAATTGCCCAACTATGACGATGGCTCCCAGCGCGCGCTGGAGCTTGGCGAGCTCAAAGTTGATGTTGCGGCTTATCAGGCACGCTGGATGGGCAGGCCGATCCCGCTCATGCCCAACGAGTTCAGGCTGCTGCGCTTTTTCGTTGAACACCCCGGCCGGGTTTTCACCCGTTCACAGCTGATCGCAGCGCTGGGCAAGCAAGAACCAGCGATCGATGAACGGACGGTCGACGTCTGGATCGTAAGATTGCGGCGTGCCTTGCGCAAGGCGGGGGCAGGCGATCCCCTGCGCACAGTCCGCTCGCTGGGATATATCCTCGATCAGCCCTGACCCTAGAACTTCACCGATGCAGATAGTGCGAACGAACGCCCGACATTATAGCTGTTGATCTGAATGACATTGCTGCCCGACTGCTGGAACTCCACATGCTTGCGGCCCGTGATATTGCGGGCTTCAAACTTGAGCTCCAACTCTTTGCCGCCAACATCAAAACCCTGCCGGGCAACAAAATCAAGTCGCAGGCCGGGGCGCTCGATCACATCGGGTTGCGGCGGGCTGCCGTTGAGGCCGCGGCTGACAACCCGGTCGCTGGCATAGGTCAGCAAGATGGTCTGCTGCGAAAGCTTGTCGGTGCTCTCCATCCCCAATTGGACGTTGCCGATGTGATCGGATTGCCCGGTTAGCGGCGAGCCGTCCTGGAAAAAGTCGCGGGCAATCGTTGATGATGCGCCGAACACAGCGGTCGTATCTGATGCCCCAACCTTTAACATGGATTTGGTGAAGGTGTAGTTGGTGACTGTCACAATCCTGCGTCCAGCAAAGAAGCTGTTTTCACCGCCAAGCCCCGATAGATCGAAGTATTTGGTCAGCTCAAACTCGGCGCCATATAGTGTCGCTTCGGGCGCATTGGCGAAGGACGTCACCAGATCGCCACCGGCGATGTAGCTTTCAATCGGCTTCTCGATCTTCTTGAAAAAGCCAGCCAGCGACATGCGCTGTTCGGGCGCGATGTACCATTCCACGCGTGCCTCGGCGTTATACAGCTGGCTATCGACCAGCAGCGGGTTGCCCTGATACTGACGGTTGGTGTCAGGATCGAAATAGAATTGATAAATCAACTCGCGGAACTGCGGGCGGGCGATTGTTTTTGACGCATTGAGGCGGAACTGCATGCTGGGCTGGAACTGCCAGGTCAGTGTCGCAGCGGGCAACCAATAGGCGCGCTCAAGGCTGGTTCCCGCGGTCGAAGCGCCGGGCACCGTGAACACCTGGATCGGGGTTACGGTTTCGGTCGCCTTTTCGTAGCGAACACCAGCATCAAGGCTGAGATTGCCGGTCGCCTGCCAGTTGAACTTTGCATAGCCAGCCCAGTTGCGCAGCTTGGCTTCAAACGCCGGGTTGCCCTCGTTGGTTTCCACCAATGCGATCTTGAAATAGTCGATCAGATTGGGGGCCAGCAGCAAATCGGGCCGAAGCAGACCTACCCCGGTTGGAAAGCTGCTGGGTGCCTGAAACTGGAAATCGCGGCGCGAGCTGACCCGATTGGTATCGGTGAATGCGCCGCCGATGGTCGCGCTAAGATCGGTGGTCAACAGATAGCTGAGATCCGCCCCCGCCGACCACAGCTTCTCATCCAGTTTAGAGAAGCTGACTGTCGCATCACCGCCGTTGCCGTTGTTCAGGCGATTGACGAAATAGGCGCCATAGGGATCAGCAGATGAATTGCTGCGGACATACTCGTAGGAAAGCTCGTAGGGAGCATTACGCTTCGAATTGGCGAAGGCTCCGCGCAGATCAAGCTTCAGACCAGTGGCCAGCTCGAACTCGCCGACAAACTGGGTGTCGATCAGCTGACGCTCGAACCATGCCGTGTCTTGCTGCATAAAATCGACACTGGTTTGCTGGCGGTTGCCCAGCGCCAGCCGGCCCTGCTTGATGGTGTCGTGGATGTATAGGTTGGTCCAGCGGATCTTGTTGCCGCCAAACTCGATCCCCAGGCCAAGCAAGCCGTTGGTGACGGCGCGATTCTCGGTGGAGACCCGGCGGAAATCGGATTCAAGCGTCGAAAGATCAGCGGACAACGACGCCTGCTGGCGCGATTCCTTGTTGGTCCATTTGTTGCTGAATCCAAAGGCCGCGATTACGCCCATTTCAACGCTGCCAATGGTGAATGGCTTGCCGGCAGTCAGGCTGACAGAGAAATTAGGCGGAAGATTGCCTAAGCGTTGAACCACTGAATTCCGAAAGTTGACCAGCTGTCCGGCGATTGCCTGGGTATTGACAGTGCCCGAACTGATCCGGTCCCCGCTAGCGAAGAATGTGGCAAGCGCAGTCGGAATGTTGCGCTGGCCATTGTCATAGCCGGTCCAGTCGGTCTTGCTGCCGTAATAGAAATAGCCAAACTGGCCTGTGGTCTCGCTGTCACCCGAAACTCCAGCACCTGCGGTAACGAAACTTTCGTTGGGAATAGCCTTGGTGGTGAGGTTGATCACCCCGCCGCCAAATTCGCCGGGAAAGTTCACCGAATAGCTTTTCTGCACCAGCGATGATGCCACAACACTGCTGGGAAACAGATCAAGCGGGACGACCCGCTTGAGTGGTTCCGGGCTGGGCAAGGGCGAGCCATTGAGCAAGGCCAGCGAATAGCGATCACCCAGACCGCGAACATAGACATAGCCGGAACCCACCACGCTGAGGCCGGTGACGCGGCCAAGCGCACCCGCAATATTACCTTCTCCGGTTCGTGCGATTTCAGCTGAGGAGAGGACCGAAATTACTTGGTCTGATGCCTTGACCACATTGCGTTCGCGGTTACCGGTAACGAGAATCTCGGTGCCGCCGGGGACGGAAATGTCGATGTCTTCTTCGGGCGGAGCCGTTTCACCTTCGGATGCGGGCTCGCCTGCTGTTGCCGCGACGGGCGGTGGTTCTTGCGGCAAGACTGGTTGGGCCTGGGCCATGGCAAGGGCTGGGGCGCACAGCGCTGACGTAACCAGAAGCCCTGCAGCCAGTCGCGAAGTGAACAGCATTGGATTTCCCCGAGATGTAAGATGGCCGGAATTGATCTGGCCTTGGATTTAGATGGCAAGTCGGGGACAGCCGCTGGCGGCTGCCCCCGTTTTCAGGTTCGACAGCCGAAGATCAGTTGATCGGAAGCGAAGTGCACAAGCCTGAGCTTGAGCCAAAGTTTGCGGTCGAACTGTTGCAGGTCCAGCCAGTGTACCAGCTGTTGTTGCCAGACCAGGCCGCGCCAATGCGGTTAGGGCTGGGCAGGTCAAAGAAGGCCGCCAGCGACGATGCGTTAAAGGCAGGAACGGCATCTTCATTGGCACCGTTCAGGAACAGGCCAGTCAGCGTCGGGGTGAAGGCATCGTTGTTGTTGTTAGCGCCTGATCCGAACAGCGCCAGGACCTGCGCCGCAGTAAAGCTGCCGCTTCCCAGGAACTTGGCGGCGTTGCACTGCAGCGTAACCGATTGCGTGGTCAAAGTTGCAGGCGTTGCGCCCGAGCCATTCATGCGGATACATTCGTTGGCTGGGGCAACGATGATGCCATTGGCCAGCGTCGTGTCCGAATTTCCGCGGAACAGCGATGCTGCAAGGTCGTTGGCCTCATTGTCGGAACTGGCTTGCTGCTGCACCGCCACGAAGTTTGCAACCTTCAGCGTCGTGCGCGGAGTATCTGTTTCAAGGCCGTTGCTGTCGATTTCGAACAGCGCGTCACCCTTGCTCGCGCGGGGCAGCAGCATGGCGTATTGGACATTCATTTGTGCGCCGGTGTCAACATCAAGGCTGTCATCATCCGCGCCAGTCGCGATGTAGTATTTGAGGTTAACCCCGCCGCCGAAGAACTCTGCGCCATCGTCCGAGCTGTTGTGCGACTGGATGTGATCGAGCACGGTTCCAGTCCCGATGGCTTCGGTGGTAAGCGCCTGCAGCTCGCGGTTGGCGCCCAGCACAAAGCCTGAGAAGCGGATCTGGACATAGCTGAGGCGGCCGGCATTATAAGCATTGTCGCGCCCGCCATAACGGGCAAGGTCAGCCGAACCTTCGGTGTCCCGTTCACAGGTGCTGGATGCCACGCTGCCGACGTTGCAATCAGTAACGATCCCGCGTCCCAGCAACACAACGCCGCCCCATTGGCCCTGCGAGGTGTCATCATTCAGGCCAAGGATGTTGTCGCGGCTGGTGAAGACGATCGGCTGGGTTGCCGAACCAATCGCGCTGATCTTGTTGCCGCGGTTGACGGCAAGCCAGGACTGGCCGGTCGCCCCGTAAAGGATCGCGCCCGCTGCAATCGTCAGCGTCACATTGGTATCGGCTGTCAGTGCAGTGGTGCACCCCGAGGTGGTCGAGCTGAACGGCGCGCCAACAGTAGGTGCCGCAAATCCGCCATCGCAACCCACGTTAACCCGGCCGCTGATTTCATAGAGCAGTCCCGCAATCTTCGGAAGCGAGGTTGAGGCTTTGATAACAGCTGGCAGGCGGCAAACGCGCCAGGTGCCAGTAGGGCCAGTGATCGTGCCGCCGTCTGCCAGTCCCTGCGGGTCGGCAATAGTCGGGCAGCCGGCCGCCGCAGTAACGGTTGCCGGACCGGTTGGGGTTGGCGTGGGCGTTGGGGCAGGGGCGGGGTTGATGATGACATTGCCGCCAGTTCCCGGCGAGGCGATATCGCTCGGTCCGCAACCAGCGAGCGCCAGCGCGCTACAGCCGACAAGGAACAAGCTCTGAATCTGTTTCACGGTGGTTTCCCTTTCGAGCATCGCGCGACTCAGGCAAAAATTGCCGCCGCGACTTGCGAGGTAGGGGTGCAAGGTGACAGTTTGTTTTCGTTATTGTGACGGGGCCAACGACAGTTAAATGTCTGGATTATGACAGCAGTATTTTAGGGCGCGGCGGCCCTCCCGAATCAAACCGCGCCTGCGGCCCGCAAGGTGATTGTTTCGTTTTTGTGACAATCGCACATTCTTTTTGCGGGCAGGTCAAAAAGGGCATAGAAATCTCTCACAAGGAATGGTGATTGGGAGAAATTCAATGTCTGCATTCATGCTTTTAGCAGGCGTCCTGATGGCGCAACCAATTGGTTCGGTTGTGACCGTGGAGGCGAGCACCGCTGCTTCGGATGTCGGCTTTGCCGAGCTGACACAAGGCCGGCCGCAAGACGCAATCACCCGGATTCAGACCAATCCAGAGCTTGAAACCGGTGATCCTGCAGCGTTGATCAATCTGGGCACTGCGCATGCCAGGCTTGGCCATGCAGATCAGGCCCGCAAATTCTACATGGCTGCGATTGCCAGCCGCGATCGCGCAGATCTGGAAATGGCCGATGGCCGCTGGATGGATTCGCGCAAGGCAGCACGGCTGGGCGTTGAAAGCCTGCGTCGTGCTGAGGCGCTGGCAGTTCGTTAGCGCTCAGCGCTGGCCTTTGTTCTTTGATCTTGCGCTAATTGCGGCGAGCACATCAGCCCATGAAACAAGCTTGAAATTCTGGGCGCCGGGTGTGTTGATCCCATCCTGCACAACCAGCAAGCCGCGCGGGTAAGCGGGGCCGAACCCTGCCGTGGCCAAAGCGATGCCATCGGTTTCCTCGGTTGCGCCGAATTGGCCCGCTGTGATCCGAAAGCGGCCAGCAGGTTGCATCGTTGGCAAGCTGTAAAGCGCATAGGCGTTGTCGCCCTGACTTGAGGCGACCAGCCAACCACCGCGCCGCCCTTTTGGCGCCAAGGCCAGACCTTCGACATCTGCGACCAGTTGCACCCCATCGACGCGGGCGACAAGGCGGCCTGTATCTTGTGAATTGGCGCGGATATCGAAAGCCCAAATCCCGCGGGCTTCTTCCCCGACGAACAGGGTTTGCGAGCGGCCATCAACAACGCAGCCTTCGGGCTGGGTAGCGACACGCAATGTGCGAACCATATCGCCCTTTACCTCACTGCCCCTCAGATCGATGCGAACCATGTGAATCGCACCTTCCTTGAGCACTGAAAATGCCAGCAGCCCGCCCTTGGTGTGGAGCAGGCAAATGCCGTAAGCTTCACCCGCGCCGCCAGAAACACTGCCGAGATCAGTCAAACCCGCCGTCTTGGGATCTAGCCGGTAGAGTCGCAATTTTGCTTGCGCCAGGTCATTCCGATCGCTCGCAACCACGATGATGCCGCGTTTACCAAGGTCGATCAGATCGACATTGTTGAGCCGTCCGGCGGGCGCAAAATGCTTTACCGCGCCGTCCAGGCCATAGACATAAAGGCCGGCCTTTTTGTCGGTCGCTACGATCAGGCTTTTGGAAGGCTGCCTCGCATTGCGCCAGATCGCTGGGTCATCTGCTGCATCGGCATTGGCCGTGCCAACCGGAGCGGTTTCGCCGCGTGCAGTGACTTCGGATGTCTGTGCTGCACAGGGCACGCCCGGCGCTGCGATCAATATGGCCGCGAGGCAGAGTGCGTGCCGCGCCATCAGAAGTTGATCCTTATTCCGCCCGAATAGCGCCGTCCAAAGCGCTCCCATTCGATCGTTTGCACTTCGGAGCTTGCCGTCGGAATCGGAGCAATCGTCGTTGTTCCGGCAGACAGCAAGCCAGCCGGATCTGAGAAGCGGCGACCTGGTTGATTGAGCAGGTTCGAGGCGTCAAAATAGACCTCGAAGTTGGGCGTGATAGCATAGCGGGCTGAGAAATCGAGCTCGTTATCGGCAGCCCAATAGGTGTCGCCAGCATCGGTCAGATCATCGGCAATACCGTCAAGCCATTTGCTGCGGTTCTGATACTGGAGGCGCAGTGAAAGACCGTATTTCTCGTAATAGCCGCCCAGATTATAGACGACATCCGAAGTACCGGGCAGGCGAACCTTGCGGGTCGGGACTGCTCCGGTTGCAGGCTTGGTTACTTCGCTGTTGTTGACTGTAAGGTTGGCGGTAATGCCAAAGCCGCCCATCCAATCGGGCAGACCAAGTGATTCAGTCCAGGGTTCGAGCTGGAGCTGCGCTGCCGCTTCGAAACCGAACACCCGGCCATCGCCGCCATTGGTGATGCCAGAGAAAATGTATCCCGAACGGTCGATCACGCCAGTATCAAGGGCATTGGAACCAAAGGTGCGAGTCTGGCGATAAAGCACATCCTCAACCTTTTTGTAGAAGACGCCCGCCATCAGATAGCCCTGCGGCTCTAGATACCATTCGAAATAAGCATCGACGCCATATGCCCGTTCGGGCTTGACCGCCGGATTGCCGCCCGAAATCGTTCCGTTGGTGTCATTGATGGTTACATTCGGGCGCAGCTGATCGTAATCCGCCCGTGCAGCGCCTGAATTGAACGAAAGGCGCAGCTTCTTGGTATCGTCGAGGTTGTAGTTGAAGTGCAGGCTGGGGAAGATCAGCGTCTGATCGGATTCAGCCGTAACTGTGGCAGCACCTGCGCTGCCCGGCACATAAGCGACGCCGCTGTTCTTGACATGCTCAATGCGTGCACCGCCTACTACCGAACCCCAGTCATAGCGCAGCGTTCCCATCAGGAAACCAGCATAGACCTGTTCTTGCACATTGTAGAAGTTGTCGAGGTTGGTCGGGCTTGCGGTCAGACCAAAGTTTGATCGCGCTGCATCGCTGGCCGCGCGCATCTTGGCTGGGTCGAAGTAGCGGAAGGTGTAGCCCATCGGGATCGTTCCGAGGAACGCTTGATCGAGGCTGAACTGGTTGTAATCGGTAGGAATACCGATTGTGGCAAGCTGCGCAGCATTGGCAGAGGCGGTGGCTGAGAAGGATTTTTCGTCGACAATTTTAGTGCGCTGATCGAACTGGAATCCGGCTTTGAAAATGGCATCAGCGCCAAGAAACCTCGTCTCGCGCGAGACGACCAGCTTGCCGGTATAGGCCTTGGTGGTGTCGACCGCGTCGAGCACGTTGAGGGAGCTGAGCGGCTTGTTGAAACTGTCAATACCAGTCACTGCGGTTCCAGCCTGATAGCGCGTCGGGCCGCTCAGTTGCACCGTAGTGAACAGCAACAGCCTCGAACGGTTGGGATCGGTGAAGTCATAGCTGACAGTGGGCCGAAGAGCGCGGGTCGAAGGGCTATCCCAGGTCGCTTCGCCCACTACCGAGCGATCGTCCTTGGATTCGGTGTAATTGCCCAGCCAGTTGACCTGCCAGCCATCACCAAACTCGTGCTTGCCCTCCAGCGTGTTGGTGAAGATTGACTGGCGGAAAGCGCGCAGCGTTGAACGCTGGCGGATGTCGATGCCATAGACGGTGCCGCTGAGCGGGGTATTGCCGATGCAAACGTCGCCATAGCCAGTGTTGAGGGGGGTAGGGTTGACTGAGGTTGCACAGGCTGCCGTGCTGTTCGACAGATCGGACTGCCGGTCATCAAGATCGAAGCGATAGTTGTCTCGCGCCTCGTCATCAATGAAAATGGTGTAGATTGAACGCAGGGAAATTGTGTTCGCTGCGTCGGGCTTCCAGTCGACCCGGCCCGATACGGACCAGTTCTTGCGGGTCAGGCGGTAAAGCTTGTTTTCGCTCTCCTGCGCCCAGAACCGCGTTTCGTTGCCTGGGCGTTGATCCTGACTGACCCGCTCATAATCAGTCTCGAAATTGTCGGTGATCATGTCGCGCTGGTAAAAGCTGCCCGAGAGCAACACGCCGATCTCGCCATCGCCCGCTTTGAACCGGCTCGAAACCACTGCAGACGCCTCATACTGCGGGCGGTTGCCAAGTTCTCCCACGCCGTAGCCAGCTTTCCCGGCAAAATGCAGGCCGCTGTAATCGAATGCGGAGCGGGTGATGACGTTTACGTTGCCCGAAACGGTCTCGCCTGGCATGTCGGGCGTCACTGCTTTGGAGACAATGATCTGCGAGGCGATGGCCGAGGGGATTGAATCGAACCGCGCATCCCGGCCTTCCGGGCTGACCACGTTGATCCCATCGAACGACAAGGTGGTCCAGTAATTCGGAGCGCCCCGCAAGCTGATGTAGCGGGCCTGGCCTTGATCGCGCTCCACTGCCACGCCAGGCAGTCGACCAGTGGCCTGGGCAATGTTCTGATCCGGCAGACGTCCCACCGAATCCGACGCAACCACGCTGACCAGCGAATCGTAGTTTTTCTGAACGCTGAGCGCTGCCGCTTCAGACTCTGCAATTGGACGCGTGCCATTGATCACGATAGCCGTTTCGGATTGGTCGATCGCAGCGTCCTGCGCCTGCGCCGAGGCCAGCGGCAAAATCATCGCGCCTCCGGACAGCAGGATAGCGTGCAACTGCTGGCTGCGCCGCGTGCGAATCTGGAATGGCATGTCAATGTCCCTTGAATGAGCGTTACAAGGGGCGACTAGAGTTCCTGAGTGACTCCATCGGGTCAGTTTGAAGACCGGATAATTTCCATTTCACGACATAAATTTTACAACGGCAAAGGCGGCAGCTCGGCGTCATTGAAATCAATTTTAAGGACGCTGGCAATCGTCGGGGCGATCGCGCGCATGTCGATTTTGCCCAGAGATCGGCCTTTAGGGATGCCCGCGCCCATGATCATGAAACTGGAGCGTAGATTTGGGGCGCTGGGGAAGTAGCCGTGCGTGCCTTTGTATTTGGGGACCGAATGGAGCGGTGCAACAGCCCCGGCAAAGGCGCCCGAGGATGTATCTGGCGACAGGTTGAGGAAGAAACTGGCTTGAGGATTTCCGCCCATCTTTGCGATCTCCGCCTTGTCGGCGATGTCCGCAATACCGTTGGCAGGGTTTGCCTTGAGGCGGGCCAGAAATTCCCCGACGCGGCGCTCAAGCTCTGGATCGTTCTGCCGCGTCAGGACTATGGCGACCGAACCCGCTGAGGGCCAGGGCATGGCCTCCCAACCAGCCACCTTGCCCTGCGCGTCCAGCCGAATCAGCCCAGCATCGATGAAGGCGCGGAAGAAATTTGTCTCTCGGCCAATAGCCTCGAAGCCATGATCACTGGCGATTGCAATCACGCCATTGGCATGGGCAGCAAGTTGGGCGGCGATCAGACGTCCGACGATTGCGTCTATCCGTTCCAGCACTGCATGCGCCTCAGCTGTGCCTGGACCAACCAGATGTTGCTCGTGATCAAGCGCGGTAAAATAGGCTGTCATAAACTCGGGACGTTCAGCCTCAATCAGCCGAACCGCGAACCGGCCGCGGTTTTCGTCTCCTTCAATGCTTTCGTCGATTCCCTGCGCATAGGCCTCGCCAACTGCCGCTTCGAGCTTTGCGACCAAACCGGGCGTGGCCAGGGCGGTCAATAGCTTGGCATCGTCGGGGTGGCCGGTGCGCCAGATCTGCGGCAGGTTCCAGTTCACTCCCGGCGCACCGACACTGACCGGCCAGTGCACATTGGCGACCTTCAATCCGGCCGCGCTGGCGGCTGACCACAGGGTCTGCCCTTTGATGTCGCTGGCATACCAATACCAGCCACCTTGGTTGAGCTGGGATGGATCAAAACTTGTATTATTCACCACCCCATGCCGCGCCGGACTGGTTCCGGTCAGCAAGGTGGTGTGGCTGGGATAGGTAACCGTGGGGAGGACGCCTGTGACCTCTGTGGCATAGGCGCCTTCCGTCAGGAATCGTTTCAGATTGGGCAGCTTGAGCCCCCGTTGCTCGGCCGCAATGACATCACCGGGGCGCAGCCCGTCGATTGAGATGAGCAGCACCGGTTCGGCATTTGCCGTGCCACTGCCACAAATCGAGAGTGCCAGCGCGGCGAGCAACGGAACGCGCATGATCAGAACCCTGCTTTGAGCGAAACGAAGAACTGTTGCGGTGCGCCAACCAACAGGGTCTGGCGATCCCCGCTGTTGGCAAACCCGCCCGAACCGACCGTCGAGACGTATTGCAGGTCGAACAGGTTCGTTGCGTTGAGCTGTATTTCCACCTTGTCATTCAGCCGATAGCCAAGCGTAGCATCAACGATTGCACGGCCGGGGACCGACTTGTCGTTGGTGAAAGTGAAGAACCGCTCTGACATGTAGTTCGCTCCGATGCGGCCGAAGATCGGACCGTTGTCATAGCTCAGTTCACCGCGGATCAGATGTTTGGGCGAATCAACCACAGTCTTGTCCTTGATCGCCGCCAGCAATGTGCCCGAACGGTTGAACACATCATCGCGATAGGTTGAATCTGTATAGCTGTATGATGCGAACAGGCCAAACCCGCCTCCCAGTTTTAGGTCGCCCACCGCCTCGAAGCCGACGGCACGCACTGCACCGACATTCTGGAGTACGGAAGGATTGCCCTGGATCGTTGCCCCACTGGCGGCCGAAAGCAGGCGGTTCTTGAAGTTTACCAGATAGACCGCGATCACCCCGTTGAACACGTTCGAATTATACCGCGCTCCCAGCTCATAGGTGGATGAGCTTTCCGGCTTGAGCGTGTCCTTGATCGCATCGAAGCCGATCTGGTTGGTTGAGAACGGCCCGGTTGTTGTTGCTGAGGCAAAGGCGCGGGTTGATTGGGTGAAGCCTGCAAAAACCTCGGCCTTATCGTTCAGCGCATAGACGACGCCGGCATGCGGCTGAAACCAATCCTGCGCCTTGATCTTGCCTTGGGGGAAGCTGGCCTGGATCACGGCGACTGCTTCATTGCTGACGCGGAAACCTTTCCAGCCGAGGTTGACCTTAAGCACGCCGAAATCCAACTGATCCTGGACATGATATTGCAGGGTTTCGGTTGTGAAATCGAACTCCCATTGCGTGGCAAACGGGTTTTGCGGATAGTCACGGAACGACAGGCCGGGCTGCGTGCGGCTTTGCAAGGCATAAAAACGGCGCGCCTGATCGAATTTATTGTTCTCATACCAGCCGCCGATGGTGATGGAGTTGATGCCCATTTTCACATCGACCGAGCCAAACAGACCCATCCGGTCCATCTCATACTCGGTAGTACGGACCGAGATTGGCACGCCATTCGGGCTGGCAACATAGGGGGTTGCCCATAGGCCGCGGCCGCGGTTGTGGTGGTAATAGCCCTTAAGCGCGAAGTTCACCTGTTCGCCCAATGATGCCTTTAATCCGATGGCCCCAATCCAGTCCTGCCGCAGGCCCGAAGCATCAAAATAGGCGTCATCGACGTTGGTGACTGAATTGGGATAAATCGTCCCCGCAGCCGCGTTGGAAATGGGCGCGCCAGTTTCGCCGCGGTTGTTGCCGATATCGGCATACAGGATCGCGCGGGCATAATCGGGATAGGTGTTGTCCCAGCCATAGCCAAGCCGATCAAGCATGCTGAGCGACATGTCCTGATAATCCTGCTCGCGCCGATCTGACCAGCTGAGCCAGCCGTCGATCTCTGCCGAACCAACTGGCACCACCAGCTTGGCGTTGATCATCTGCTGATCCTGCGAACCTTGGCCCTTGTATTTGTCGGTTGTCGCATAGCCATAGGACACAAACCCGCGTGCGCCGCCGGCGCTGCCCAGATTGACGCGCACAAAGCCCCGGCCGGTATCATTGCTGCCATAGGTGCCGTTGGCCTGCGCAGCGAACTGGTCCACCGGGCTGAGCGAAAACGTCTCTACGGTCCCGCCAAGCGAACTGGTCGATTGCGTGCCCAGCGATCCGCCGCCTTGCGCCACTCGCACGCTGGAGATGTTCTCGGGGCTGACGGCACGGCTGATGTGCAGGCCGTTGTGATTGCCATAGCTCATATCACCCAGCGGAATTCCATCGAAGGTGAAGCCAAGCTGGTTCTGGTTGAAACTGCGGATCGTGACCCGGGTTGACCATTCATAGTTGCCGAACGGATCAGCCGCCTGAACGTTGACACTGGGCAGCTTTTCGATCGCGCGGATCGGGCTGGAACCCGGGGTCAGCAGAAGGATGTCCTTTGCCTTGATTTCCTGAACCTGACGGGTTTGGCCGCGGCCAAGCACGATGATCGCGCTTTCTTCGCCTGCGCCAACATCGACAGGAGCCGATTCGATCTGGGCAAGCGCCGGGCTGGCGATCAATGCGGTTGAAGCAAAAAGGAAAACTGTAACGCTGCGCATAAATACCCCTTGGTCTGTCAGGTTTGACAAGAGGGCAGATAGGCCAGCCCTGTTACGCTTGAGCGTATTCCCGGTGATGGTGGGGCGATCATAAACCGACCGGTTCGTGGCTCTGATATGACAAAGCGGTAACGCCAGCCTATCCCGGATTGCTGCGGCTAGGCGGGTTCCATCTCGCGCTTGCGGCCATGTTCGCTGTGCGCCGACATAATCCCAGCCAGAAACTGATCGGTTGCCCGCTCCCAACTGTGGCGGGCGCCAAACACCGCTGCCGCTTGCCGATCAAGCCGCAACGCCTTGGCGATTGCCAGATCGAGGTCATCATCAAGCACCGCGACAGTCGCGGGCATTTCATTGTCTGGCCCCCGTCCTTCGCGGCCCAGCACATCAATAGGGCCGGCGACGCGATAGGCTGCAACTGGCACACCGCAGGCCAGCGCTTCGATTACGACAAGGCCGAAGGTATCGGTCCGGCTGGGAAAAACAAAGCAGTCCGCACTGCGATAGGCACACGCAAGTTCTTCGCCCGACAGTGCCCCCAGGAAAACTGCGTCAGGATAGCGCCGCTTGAGATCTTCCAGTGCCGGGCCATCACCAACGACCACCTTGGTGCCCGCAGCAGTGCCGCCCAGAAACGACTCAAGGTTTTTCTCACGCGAAACACGGCCCACATTGAGCAGGATTGGCCGGGGCAGATCGCGCAGGGCCGGGTGGGTTTCGCCGACTGGATTGAACTGCACCCGGTCGATGCCCCGGCTCCAGCGCCAGGTGCGCGCAAATCCGCGCGTGGCCAGCTCTTGTTCAAGGCTGGGCGTTGCCGCCATCACGGCGCGGCTGGGCCCGTGAAAGCGCCGCATGATCGGCCAAAAGCGCTCAGCGTTGATGCCGGTCCGGACCGCAGCATAATCGGGGAACCGCGTGTGGAACGCGCTGGTGAACGGAACCCCGCGCGCCACGCACCAGCCGCGCGTGCTCCAGCCGATCGGGCCTTCGGTGGCGATGTGCACAATATCGGGGGCAAAGCCATCCAGCATCCGGCGCACACTGAAGCGCGGCACCATCGCCAGGCGGATCGATGAATAGCCCGGCATCGGCATGGTCAGGAACCGTTCCGGCGTTACCAGCTCAACCTCATGACCCCGGCGATCAAGCTCGGCCACGGTTGCGCTAAGGGTGCGGACCACGCCGTTCACTTGCGGATGCCAGGCGTCAGTAGCGAGGGCGATTCTCATTCTGCTAGCTCCATTTTCGTGATGCTGCGTTCGGCGCTTGCGGTTTCTGCCGCCCAATCGATCAGCGACATTACCCCTTGCGCGTCTTCGACCAGCGCGGTGCAGCTTTCGACCCAGTCACCATCGTTGTAATAGGTGATCGCGCCAATCTGGCGGATTTCGGCGCAATGGATGTGGCCGCAGACGATCCCATCGAACCCGCGCTCCATCGCCTCGCGGGCAACCGCTTCCTCAAAGCTGCACACATATTGGACAGCGTTCTTGACCTTGCGTTTGACAAACGCGGACAGCGACCAATAGGGCAGCCGCAGGTGGCGGCGGACAGTGTTGAACAGCACATTGGCGCGCAGCAATATATCGTATGCCTTGTCACCCAGGAAGGCGAGCCAGCGGGCATAAAGCACCACCCCATCAAAACTGTCGCCATGGGTCACCAGCAGTCGCCGTCCATCGGCGGTGAGGTGGATCGCCTCCAGCGCCAGTTCCACCCCTCCGAATGAGAAGCCGGCATAGTCGCGCAGCATCTCGTCATGGTTGCCCGCAACAAACACCACCCGGGTGCCGCGATGCGACATTTTCAGCAGGCGGCGGACCACCTCATTGTGGGAATCAGGCCAATACCAGCCTTTGCGCAGCCGCCAGCCATCAACGATATCGCCCACCAGATACAGCGTCTCGCATTCGATTGACCGCAGAAAATCGACCAGCAGATCGGCATTGCAGCCGCGCGTGCCAAGGTGAATGTCCGATATCCAAACCGTCCGGTAACGCCGCTTTGGCCGAAACCCCTTGGGATCAGGCAGGGCCAGCCAATCGGGAACCCCGCTGGTCGGCTCGGCCCGAAGCGGCGGCGCTTCCAGCAGATCGGATTTGGCCCACAGCATCAGCGCAACTCCCCGGCAACTTCATTGACCGACTGTTAGGCCCGGCAAGTTGCGCGGCGATGACGGTTCGGGGTCAGTTCGGTGACAGGGCTGGGGGCTAAGCCTTCGCTGTGCCGAAGCGGGGGATCTGGTATTCCGGGCGCAGCCAGCGGATTGTGCCCGCCTTTTCCTCGGCAGCGCGCGCGGCATTCAGCGCCACCAACCGGGTAACGATTTCGGCGGGGGGCAGATCAGTCGGCCAGCCATAGGCGGCGGCGACTGCGGCATCGAGCTGCTGGTGGAGGCGGGCCACGATCCCGGCGCGGGCGGCGCGGGCGCGGTCCGATAAATCCTCCCCGTTCCGGGGAGGGGGACCGCCCGAAGGGGGGTGGAGTGGGCCATCCTTCAACCCGGTGTTGAGCGGAGGGCCAGCGCTGCGTGGAGGGCCAGCCCCCACCACCAGCTTCGCTGGTCCCCCTCCCCGGTCCGGGGAGGATTTAAGCCAGGCCACCAGATTATAGATTTCGGTCATGGTCAGCCCCGGCACTTCGGCCAGCGCCGTCTTGCGGGTGGCATCGAGTTCTTCGGCAAGGTCGGCGATTGTGGCGCGCTGCTGCGGGGTGGCGTCGGGAAAGGGGAAGGGGTCGAAGCAGCTTGATTTTACGTAGACATGTCCCGCATCAAAATTTGCCATTCCGATCAATCCACATCGAGCGAAAGTCCAATGCTGATGGATTTTAGAGCAAACCACGCCGAGTGTGAACGCATCCTCGAATGAGAGGACGATAATCTTATTGTCCGGCAATATCTCGCAGTCTACGAACTGGAAGATCCGGTGTTTGGCGGTTTCAACGGTGGCAATGTAGCGCCGCAGCCCAGTCAGTGACTTCCGCATCAAAGGATTATTTTCTCCGAAGAGCCACCAGTTGAGCCGACGGTAGTTGCGCCGATTGGTGTCTCGCTCCGGTTTCACGGTTTGGAGGACATGCTGGTAGACTTCGGGAAAGCGCTGTCGCACCTCTTTTTCGTCCAACTGGAATAGATCGATCACCATCACTCCGCGCGAGCGTTGGAGTAGATCTCGACCATGGACATATGGGCGAATATGCGCCTCAAGACCTTCGCGCTTACCAAGTCCAAGATGCGCGGCTTCATGAGGCGTGACTATAAAGCCAGCGCCGTGGAGTTTAACGCCGGGCGATGATAATCCGTCGTTGGCTTTTAGAGCCACCACTCTCGTCGCATCCGCCCCCAGTTTCAAATCCGGGTTGATCCGTCCGGTCCGAACATTCTCCACCAGCACCGGATTATCGCTGTCCAGCCCGCTCTCGCTGACGATCTCGACCAGCCGCCCGTCGTGCTGCCCGGCCTGCGCCACGGTCATGGCGATGCGCACGGCGGCGGCGTCTTTGGTGGCGCGGGTCCAGGGGTGATCGGGGATGGCGAGGATGAGGGAGAGCGCGCGATCCTCCCCGTTTCGGGGAGGGGGACCGCCGGAACGGTGGTGGTGGGGGCTATCCGCATTGCGCGGGGTTGCGTCCGGAGGGGAACCCCCACCACCATCCTGCGGATGGTCCCCCTCCCCGGAACGGGGAGGCTGCTTCGCCAGATAACCCTCGATCACCCGCCTGCTGAACGTCTGCGTAATACTGTTGGTCGTCACGAACCCGAACCGCAGCAACGGGCTGCCATCCGCCACCAGAATATGCGCGGCGCGATCCCACCACTGCATAACGAAATCGGCCGATTTTGGCACACGCGGGTTGGCGGCCCACATGGCCTCGGCATATTCGCCATCCAGCTTTTTGCGCAGATCCTTGCCGCCGATAAAGGGCGGATTGCCGATGATGAAATCAGCCTCCGGCCAATCGGGGATCATAGGATTGTCGGTATCCGCCTCGCCTGTAGGCTTGTGGCGCAGCACCGCGTCATAGCCCGCATGGCCGCCGAAGTTGATATTGCCGAACTGTGTCAGCACCGGATCGGGCGCGGCATCGGGATCGTTCTTCATCCGCCAGCGGAGCCAGCCGATCCACAGCACCAGCTCTGCAATCACCGCCGCGCGCGGGTTCAGCTCCAGCCCCAGGAACTGCTGCGGGCCAACGCGGGGTGCGGTATCCTGGCCCAGCTGGCGCAGCACTTCGATCACATCGCCTTCCAGCCGCATCAGATTTTCCAGTCCGACATACAGGAAGTTACCGGTGCCGCAGGCGGGATCGAGAATGCGCAAGGCGGCCAGGCGGCTGTGGAAGGCGTTGGCGGCGCTCAGCAAATCCTCCCCCGCCGGGGGAGGGGAACCGCCGAAGGTGGTGGTGGGGGCCATCCTTCCACGCAGCGGTGCGCCCGGAGGATAGGCCCCCCCCCCCGGGTGGGCGCCCCCACCCCCCAAGGGGGGGGATTTTAGGATGGAGGACC
>JANMNP010000005.1:0-39804 GCA_031374105.1 Novosphingobium sp. | reverse complement strand
CCCAGCGAGACGGACACCATAAGCCGGGCCGTCTCAAACCGCATCGAGCGCAGTCAATCCTCACCGTAAACTCCCACCGCAATCATCGAGGTCAGCAACAAAGAGGCAAACGCGACCAGTAGACAGGCGCGATCACCTATTGGCCCAAGGTCCAGCTCAAGTTGCCGAGCCCTGAGTCGCCACCCAAAATCCCCGGCGAACAACAGCAGGCCGATGTCAATCAGGCCCAGCAGCAGCACGGCATGCGGGATGTAGTGTTTGAAAAGGCGGATCATAATTCCAGCGACCGTATCCCTGATGTCAAGCAGGCTCCGGATTAGGCGGGAGAAGTGAAATGTCGGTAAATTTTACAGAAGTTGGTTGAAAATATGGAAACTGGCACCCGATAGCCCTTCAGGCCCCAGACAGGCTTCGGCCAAGCACTGGAAGACAAGATCCAAGAGCCGCAGAAGTTCCCCCTTTCACTTCGGCCACTATTAACCATAGGTAATTTTAGCCGATTAACCTCTGCGCGCTATGGAATCGGCCATGGCCCGCGCTGCACACCCTTTGCCAATTTCACCAAAGTTGTTTCGGCAATTTGCGATAGGAACGCTGGCAATTACTGCATGCCTTGCGATGTTTGCCGATGGCGAAAGCCGGCAAGCAATCGAACAGCAGATCGAAAAGCGGCAGGAACGTAACAAGCTGATCACGACCGAGGCCAACACCCTTGGTGCTCGCAAGCTTAAAGTTAACGGCCTGAAACTGCGCGAGGGCAACCGATCTTACATGAGCTTTGCCCAGGATGCTGAAACGGCCGGCGAGAGCTATGGTGGTTCTCCAGTTGGGACGACAAACTACGAAATTGGCGAAAGCGCGGGAGTAACTGCGCGAGAAGCGGCCCCAGCGCTCGGCCCGGCGGCGATGGCTGATGCCATTAAACCAGAATTGACGCCCCGCCCTTCCCCAAAAAAACCGGCCAAACGCTTACCGACTGCCGAACAATTGAAGGAATTGACAGAAAAGTCAGCGGCTCGTTCAGGGCAGCCGGGTTAATGGAATTTCGGAAATAGTCTTTAATAGAGTTCATTTCCAAAGCCTTGTGGTTCTCATGCCGGAGCATCGACACTTTTTTCGCACATCCAGTGTGTCGATACGGAAAATTTCAATTTCGATTGATGTCGCGATGCTTCGGCCAGAATCGCTATTCTATGCCGTTTAGCTCAATGACAAATCATCATAGCGCTGCATGACTTCGGCCAGAATAGAAATCGCCAGCAGTTCCGGATCACGCATGGACGGTATCAGACCTATGGGGCAGGAGATCAGATCGGCGACACTTGCGGGCACGCCTGCATCTTCGAGCATAGAACGGCGCGCTGCCTGTGTTGCCCGGCTGCCCATCGCGCCGATGTAGAAACCAGAGCCGTCCAGTATCCGCAGCAGTGCAGTCAATTCCCAGTCATGATCGTGGAACAAAAACACCGTTGCCGTCCATTTGTCGAGCGCCGATGCGAAATCGTCCGTCGGTGATTTCAGGTGCACGAACGCGCCAGCACCGCCGGTCAATGCCGCATCGGGCGATCCGACAATTACATCCGCCGGGCATGCCAAAGCGAGGTCACGAAGCTTTTCGACCGCCGCCCCTTACCCCAAATCTGCAAGCCGCAGCCGCGAGATGTGATTGACGGTGCAAAATTTGGAATTTTTTGCGACGCCAAATCTATCTGCGTTTAACGACAACGGAATTGTACCCTGCGTGCGCGGCATCGCCAATGAGAACGAGCGACGCGCCGCAATTTCGCTTATCAATCGTTCGCCAAGTTGATCGTCGAAAACCTCATTGAACAGCAAATCCATGCCACCGCCGCACGAAAGCCGCAGATCGATAAACGGTGAACCGCGACCAAATCGTATCTCCCGTGGTCCGCCATCGCGGAGCAACTGTAACGCTTCGGACACAACTGCAGCTTCAACGCAACCGCCCGAAATCGAATCAGCCTATCTCCCTGCCTCGTCGACAATCAATATCGACCGGATCGGGCGTGAACATCTTCGGGGACTGCGGCTGATGGTTGGCACGGCCAATCTCGATGACCAGCGCATGGTCATCTGGAACATGGGCACGATCGCGGCGAGCGATGCTCCGGGCCGCTATCGACTGTTCCGGCAGGTGCTGCTGGCGTCATCGGCAATTCCTGGCTTCTTCACGCCCGTCATGATCCGCGCCGACGTCGGCGGCAGGGCTATCAGTGAAATGCATGTCGATGGCGGCACTACAGCCCAGATTTTTACCCTGCCGGACGAAGCGATTACCGGGACCCGGCCCGTTGCCGGGACCAGGCCGCTGCACATCTACATGATCGTCAACAACAAGCTGAACGGCGAGTTCCGGCTGGTCAAGCCGCGCACCGTTCAGATCGCGTCCCGGTCGATCAGCCTGAACCTGCGCAGCTCGATGGCCGCAACGGTTGGTCTGAGCTACCTTTACGCCAAGGCGCGCGGGATCGATTTCAACATGAGCTTTATTGACAAGGACTATCCCGGCGAGGGCCACAAGCTGTTCGAAACGGCCTATATGCGCGGGCTTTACGACCACGGTGTCAAGCTTGGTCGGACAGGCAAGTTCTGGCAAAAGCGCCCGCCCGGCCAAGACGAATAGCTGCTGGACCGGGTGTTTATGATGCCCTGGCTGGCGCAGCTGCGCGGCGAAGAAACCAGACCGGCTTGCTAATGGAACCTTCGGCGAGTTGGACGGTTATTCCTCTGGATAGAAGCATGTTCTCCAGAGCGGTCACGCCATCTCGAGAGACCTCAGGCAACATATCAGAGGAGAAATGCCATGCGTATTATGACGATAGGTTTAGCCTGCGCGATGTTGGTTACCGGATGTGCGAGCAACAATAGTTATGACCGCCCTGCCCGGCAGTGGCGCTATTACGACTATAACCGCCCTGATCCCAGCTATAACGGCTATGACGCTGGTCGCTATTATCGCGAAGATAGCAGGCGTAGCGAGCGCCGTCTGTCGCGCAGGGACCGGATCTACCGGGGCCAAGACGGGCGCTATTATTGCCGCCGTTCGGATGGCACGACGGGTCTGATCGTCGGCGCAATTGCAGGCGGGGTTCTGGGCAACCAGATCGCACCGGGCGATTCGGAAGTTCTGGGAACAATCATCGGGGCCGCCGCTGGCGCGCTGATAGGGCAGGCCATTGATCGTGGCGAGACCCGCTGCCGTTAAGGTTCTGCTGTTGCAGGGGGCAGGTCGCCCCTGCACAATTCACATCTTTGAAAGGGCGCTATCATGTCACTTGGCCTCATTCTCGTCATCGTCCTCGTCATTTTCCTCCTCGGCGGGTTTAGCGGCAGGCTAGGCGGCTACGGCTACGGTTATGGTCATGGCGGGGTCGGCATCATCGGGGTAATCCTGATTGTCGTGCTAATCCTGCTGTTCATGGGACGCATTTAACTGCGGTCTGAACGTGGAACCAAACCGCACCTGACTGGTTTCACTTCTATGCCGCATGATCGTTGTGCGGCCCATTGGAGAACGACCATGGGTGAATATATCGACAAGGCAAAAGGCGCGGCCAATGAGGCTATTGGCAAGGCCAAGGTTTCGGTCGGCCAGCGCGCAGACCGCCCCGATCTGATCATCGAAGGCGGCACTCAGCAGGCCAAGGGCCAGGTGCAGAAGATTGTTGGTGCCGCCAAAGGCGTGATGGGCGACAAGATCTGATCAATAATTTACCTGTGCAAGATCGCACAGGCAGAGTTTCTGCAATGGTCAAGCACCGATTCCATTGCAGAGTGACCAGCAGCATTTCTGCAAGGCGGTGCTGCTGGTCTTTCCTTTGAGAGCAAATCTCTCGCGCGCATAGCGCAGGTTCACTTGCGGCTTCAGAACTTGCTCTACAATTGCCGATTCACGATCACAGATTATGGGCGCCTGTCCGCTTTGATCGTTCTGTTGTTCAGCTGTGCATCATCTCGAGAATGTCAGCCGATCCCTAGCGTGTCTGGATGCGACCCCCTTGTTTGCAGGCACCAGCCTAGCCCGCCATAGCCGGTTTTCCGGCGGTGGCGGGCCTTTTTTGGTATGCTTAGCGGGAGCGATTGACTGCAATTCATGGCGCATTATTGGTAACCACTGGCAGCGCCCGGCAGAATGCAGTTGATATGGATAAAAGCGGCCTGGTTCACAGCCCCTAGCGCAAGATGCCTACAAGCTGATTAGCAATGCGGTGATGTCAGCAATCGATCTCTGGGCATAGTCCTTGTCGATCTCGGCGGTAATCCGTGACCGGGCCTCAGGGGTCAGGCGCTTGCGCATCACGCCCAGCACATGCGGCGCAGCGATCAGAATGGCAGTGGTGCCATTCGTCAGCAGCGCATTGAGCTGGTCGGCCGCCGCCTCGGCGAAATCGTCCTCTTCCTGCTGATGATAATCAGTGCTCTCGTAGGCACTGCGCGAACTGGCCGCGCTTTGAAAGCTTCGGCCGGGCTTGTCAGACCCCATATCTGATGTGCGGGGCGTGTGGCGTTGACGGTGATCGATCCGTTCCAGATCAAGCGCAAAGTCCTTGCCCCGGTTACGGAGCAAGGACTTGTGCGCGGCATCAATCACCATGACATGGGTATCATGAGCGACGAGCATTGTGGTCTCCCAATTAATTGAAACGATCAGTAGCGTCGGCCATCGTCGAAGCTCGGCACCCGGAGCCGTGTGCTCAGGCGATCGAGCCGCAAATTGATCATCGCTTCGTTGCGGTTTGAAAGGTTGCCCTGACGATCGCGTTGCATATATCGTTCGCTGCGACGGATGGCATTCAGGTCACGCAGTGCCCGTTCGGTTTGCGCGCGGGTCAGTCTGCCTTCGTTCCTGGCTGCGCGGATGAAGCGTTCCAGCCAAGCTTCGCGGGCACGGATTTCACGCGGCATTGAATAATTATTGCCATAGTTGCCTGAAGGCCGGGCGATCCAGTTGCCCCGGCCATCGTAATAGCCCGAGGTTGCACCAGCGTGCCAGCGGCCGCGGTTGTCATAATAGCCGGGTTGGCCCGCTGCCATCCAGTTGCCATCACTGTCGCGGTGACCGCTGGCTGCGCCGACCATCCATCTGCCATTGGAATCATAGTGCCCCATGGTCGCACCGGCCACCCAGCGCCCGTTGCTGTCATAATAGCCGCTCGCCATGCCGGTAACCCACTGGCCGCGGCTGTCATAATAGCCATCGGCGGAGGCAGGCACCCAGCGGCCCTGGGTATCATAGTATCCAGCGGCTGAGGCATCGCCAGTGGAGGCGACCCAGCGCCCTTGAGCGTCGTAATGCCCGTTTGGCGTGCCTTCGACCCACTGGTTGTTGCGATCATAATAGCCACGCGCAATGGCCCGGTCAGCAGTGCCGACATGCCACATGCCCTTATCGTCATAATAGCCATAGGCATCGCTGCGCCGCGCATTGGGGTCAGTCATTTGCCCGGTAGAAACCCAGCGGCCGCGGGTGTCGTAATAGCCATAGCTGTTACCGGAAACCCAGCGACCATCGGCACTGTAATACCCGTTCTGCGGGTCATTCACCCAATTGCCGTTGTTATCGGTTCGCCCCGAAGTGGAGCCAGGTATCCATCGTCCGCTGCCATCATAATTGCCGGTGGCGTATCCTGCGACCCAGCGCCCGCGATCGTCATAATAACCAGCGCGTGAGCCCGCGATCCATTGATCGTTCCGATCATAATAGCCATTCGCGGAAACCGGAACCCAATGGTTTTCTGCGCCATAATAGCCATTGTCGGATTGCGATCCAGCGTTTGAAACCCAGCGATTGTTCTGATCGTAATAGCCGTTCGGCGCGCCGTTTACCCAATCGCCATTACGATCATAATACCCGGTCGTGTTCGCGGAATTGATGCCGGTTGCGTGCCAGCGGTTGTTCTCATCATAATAGCCAAACGCACGGCTGCAATTTGCATCAGGCTTGGCAACCTGATTGCCCAGCACCCCGCCAACAACTGCGCCGATCACCGTGCCGATCGTCTTGTCGCCGCCGCCTGCGATCACATTGCCGGCAACGCCGCCAACCACGGCACCGCCGACGGTTGCAGCCACGCGCGTATTTTGCTGGCGCTCGCAGGATTGCTGCGCATGGGCGCTTACGGGGATCATTGCGGTTGCCGCCAAGCAGGCGGCGAGAAATTTCTTGGTCATGGCAGGATACTCCTGTTCGGAACGGTTGCCCCGATTATGTGGGGTAAACCGATGCCGGTCAGAAAAGTTCCGCAAGCGCGATGACTGTGCCAGCATCATCCGGTGCAGTGGTGCTGGGGCAGAGTGCCCGAATTCTGAATCACCCAATCTAGAACCCGTCTACCCCAAAATCCTCCCCCATTGGGCAGGGCAATCGCATATGAAATATCATCCCTTTTTCGTCACCCTGAACTCGTTTCAGGGTGACGAGTAAAGGAAGATTGGCGTCATATGCGATAGCCCTGCCCCACGGGTGGAGGATTTTGTGATACTCAACAGGCCTTAGTGATGCCCGCCTGGTTTGAGCTTCGCCAGCTACAAGCCAACCAGCATCCGCTTGATCGTTTGTGACAGCAACATCGGCTTGACCGGTTTGTTAAGCTGCTTGCAATCATGCGCGGCAATATCGCGCAGGGCTGCTGTCGAAATATCGCCGGTCAGGATGATAATGGGAACCTGCCGTCCGATCTGCTCGCATAGCTTTCCGGTCACCACCACCCCGTTCATTCCGCCGGGGAGATTATAATCGGACAGGATCAGATCGGGCATGAATTTCGCGTGTTTGACAAGCTCCAGGGCCGCCACGCCATTATGCGCAGATTTGATCTGATGCCCATCCCCCTCAAGCAGGGTTTCAAGCAATTCGCGCACTTCGGGATCATCGTCGATGATCATAATCTGGCCGCTACGCGCTCCATTGTCTGATGCTGCAGCGGCTGGTTCGGCTGGCTGAAGGCCGATCTGGTCCGGCAATTCTTTCACATCAATTGCAAAGACAGAGCCTTTGCCGGGGACCGAGCGGACATAAACATTGTGGCCAAGCAAGCCGCCCAGCCGCTTGACGATCGAAAGCCCCAGACCCAGGCCACGGCTGCGCTCGCGGGCGGCGTTATCGACCTGGTGGTACTCATCAAAAATGGCCTCGATGTCCTCGCTGGATATGCCAACACCACTATCCCACACCTCAAGGCTCACATAACCGCTGCGCCTGCGGCACCCGATCAGCACTTTTCCGGTGGCGGTATATTTGAGTGCGTTGGTGATCAGATTGCGCAGCATCTGTTCCAGCAGTTGCGGATCACTGGCAATCGAGACATTGCAGCGAACATGCCGCAGCGACAAGCGTTTGGCATCCGCGTGATAGGCAAATTCATCCCGCAGCCTCTCGAGGATATCATTCACCCGGAAAGTTGAAATCGCGACTTTAACTGTGCCGGCATCGATCTGGTTGATATCGAGCAAGGTGTTGAGCATGCCCGACATCGCGCCCAGCGTTTCATCAATCCGCGTGACCAGCCGCTGTGCCTTTGGCCCCTCAACCACCTTGGCGAGCAAGCCCTGCAACAGGGCCAAAGTCTGGAGCGGCTGCCGCAAATCATGGCTGGCTGCCGCAAGAAAGTGCGATTTGGCGGCATTGGCGCGGTCAGCCTCTTTTCTGGCCGCCTCCAACGCCTCTCTGATCAGCTTGCGTTCGCTGATATCGGTAAAGGTGATCACCACCCCTTCGACCGCTCCCTCATCAGCAAGGTATGGAATAATCCGCCGGATGAACCACACGCCGTTGGCTGTTTCAATCTCGCGGTCGACAGCCTCGTGATGCTCAAGCACCTTATGCGCATCTTCGGACAGCGCTTTGTCAGCAGACAGCGATTTCAGATCAGCAAGCGGACGCCCGACATCGCCTGGGATCAGGTTAAACAGCGCTGTTGTGGCGGGGGTGAAAAAGCGGATGTTGAGTTTTGTATCAAGAAACAGGGTTGCCACATCGGTGCTGTAAAGCACATTCTGCAAATCATTCGAAGTGACCCGCTGCCGGTCAAGCGTTTCCTGCAGCTGGCTGTTGAGCGCGGTGAGTTCTTCATTCAGCGATTGCAATTCCTCCTTGGAGGTCAGCAACTCCTCATTGGTCGATTGGAACTCTTCATTGACCGAAAGCGCTTCCTCATTGACCGCGCGTTGTTCCTCGCCGGAAATCTCAAGATTGTGGATCGCGCCCTGCAATTCAATGCGCAAGGTTTCCATCTCGTGTTCAAGCTCTGCAACCCGCGCCGCATTCTGTGGCGATGCAGTGCGGCCCGATCTGGTGGGCTTGAGCGGCACATCAACGAAACACACCAGCAGCAGCGATTGGCCGTAATGCTCCACTGGCCTGACATGGATGTCGAAGGCATATTGCTGCCCGCCCTGCTGGCTGCGCCCGCCGGTGATGATGATCGGGCCGCCCGCCTGGATCGCCTGCTGGATCGCCGAACGCAGCTTGGTCCGCAAGCTCTGGGGGGCCATGGCAAGGATATCATGGCTGGGGCTGCCCGATGGAACGCGCAGATAATGTTCGGTCGGCCCGGTTGAATAGAGCAATTCATGCTTGAGATTGATCAGCATCGCTGCCGGGCAATGCGCCTCTATCACCAGTCTCTGCACCAGATCAGCAACCCTGTTCTGAGGGGACGAGAGATTGGCACCGGCCCGGATCGGCGTGCGCGGCAGTTCGCCCTGGCCCAGTTGAACCTTTACATCGCCAGGGCGGCTGCCACCGATGTGCCGGTAAATCCGATACTCCTTTGAGATGATCTTGAAGCGATCATCATGGCTGCCAACTGTTTCGGCAGGACCAAGCAGCAGGGTGCCGTCTTCGCGCAAGGCAAAGTGGAACAGCGCGATCACCTTCGCCTGTGCCTCTGGCCCCAGATAGATCAGCAGATTGCGGCAGGAAATCATGTCCAGGCGTGAGAATGGCGGGTCGGCCAGCACATCCTGAACGGTGAACACCACCGCCGCGCGCAGTTCCGGCGATACGCAGTAGCCATGGTCGTCCTTGACGAAGAACCGCGCCAGCCGTTCGGGGCTGATCTGCGCTGCTATGGCTTCGGGATACAGCCCTTCGCGCGCTGCCGAAATGGCATCAGCATCCACGTCCGATGCAAACACCTGCAACTTGATATCGCGCTTGCTGGCGATGATCGCCTCACGGAACAATATGGCTAGCGAATAGGCCTCCTCGCCGGTGCTGCACCCGGCAATCCATACGCGTAAGGGGCGATTGGCCGACTGATCGCGGACCATGTCAGGAATGATCTTGCTTTCGAGCCTTTCAAACACCGCCGCGTCGCGGAAGAAACTGGTGACGTTTATCAGTAAATCCTTGGCCAGCAGATCAAGCTCAGCCGGATCATCGCGCAACCGGCCCAGATAGTCCGGCATCGCCTTGATCGCCGCGATCGCCATCCGCCGCTCGATCCGCCGCTGGAGTGTGCCCGTCTTGTATTGCGTGAAATCATGCGCAGTTGATGTGCGCAGCAGATCGATAATTTCGGGCACGCAGTTCGGGCCAGACAATGGGGCTTCGGCTGCACTTGGCTTGCGCTTTTCCGGATCGATCAGTGCGGCGGCAATATCAGCCACTGGCAGAACCAGATCAACCGCACCTGCTGCAATCGCCGCCTTGGGCATGCCGTCATATTCAGCCTCATCAGGCTGCTGCGCGATAGTGAAACCACCAGCCTCATGCAGCGCCTTCAGACCCAGCGAGCCATCCGCACCCGTGCCAGACAGGATCACGCCGATGGTCCGCTCGGCGCAATCTTCGGCAAGGGAATGGAGCAGGAAATCATATGGCAACCGCGCGCCATGACGAGCGCCCGGTGTCGAAAGTCGGAGGCTGCCACCCGCCACCGCAAGATAGCTGCCAGGCGGGATGATGTAGATATGTTCAGGGGCTATTGTATCCCCATTGCGGGCCTGTTGCACTGCCATTGCAGTATGTCCGGCAAGCAGTTCTGCCATCAGGCTTTCATGATTGGGATCAAGATGCTGGACCAGAATAAAGGCCATGCCGGAGTGTGCGGGTAAGGCGCTGATCAATCTGGTGCAGGCATCCAGTCCGCCCGCCGACGCGCCGATAGCCACGATAGAAAACGTAGGCTTGGGCCGCTTATCTGGCATTAATCTCCCGTCCTCAAAGCAGAACCCAGCAGTGCCAGAATAGCGCAAACGTCGGTTTGTTCCGCGCGGTGCAAACTGGAATGGCTGAATAGCGGCGCTTTGTCGGAACAAGTCAATCAGGCAGGAAGCGGAACCATTTGCCAATTGGGACGTTTCCCAATCTCACCACCCAACCCAGTTTCGCCAAGCAAACTCGCCCGGCAACGGAGACACCCCATGCAAAAAACCCACAACACACTGCCGAAAAAGATACGGGTTCAGTCCGTTGAACTGCTCAACCAGCATCTGGCGGCGGCGATTGATCTCCATGCCCAGATGAAGCAGGCGCACTGGAATGTTCGCGGCCCGGGTTTTATTGCGATTCACAAGCTGTTCGATCAGGTTTCAAGCGAGGTCGAGAACTATTCGGACTTGCTCGCCGAACGCGCCGCCGGGCTTGGTGGAACGGCAAACGGGACGATCCAGGTTGCAGTCAAGCAATCCTTCCTGATCCCCTATCCGCTTGGCGTGGCCGATGAGCTGCAACATCTGTTCGCGGTAGCGGGCGCATTGGCGGCATTCGGCGGTTCGATCATCGAAGCGATTGCCAAATCGGCCGAAATCGAAGACCCTACAACCGCCGATTTGTTCACCGAGATTTCGCGCGGGATCGATCAGCAACTCTATTTCGTCGAATCGCACCTTGCGCCCAAGAAAATTGATCCGTCAAAAGAGAGCTGATGCCAGCACTTTCCATCCTGATTGTCGAAGATGAAGCGATCATCGGCCTGCTGCTGTCAGAGGTTATGTCAGACATGGGCTATGAGGTCTGCGCGGTCGTGGCGTCGGAAGACGAAGCGGTCGCGGCGGCGGCCTTGCACCAGCCAGACTTGCTGATCGTTGATGCAGGCCTTGCAGCGGGCAACGGCCTGTCGGCGGTGGATAGGATTCTCGCAGCCCGCTTCGTGCCGCATGTCTACACCACCGGGAATGCGCTCAAAGTGCGGCAGCTCAGACCTGACGCAGTCATTCTTGAAAAGCCGTTCCATGAAGGCGAACTTGCCGAGGGAATCGAACTTGCACTGTCCCGCAGTCAGGAGTTACCCGCATGAGAGATTTCCACATTCTGGGCATATCCGGCAGCCTGCGCAAGGAATCCTATAACAGCGCCGCGCTGCGTGCCGCGCAGAAATCTGCCCCAGATGGCGTGGAAATCAGGCTCGCCGACATCTCGGCCATTCCGCTCTATAATGACGACCTACGTGAGCAGGGCTTGCCGCCAAGCGTGGTTAGTCTGGTTGAGCAAATCGCCACCGCTGACGCCGTGATGATTGCCACTCCGGAATACAACTACTCCATTCCCGGTGTGCTGAAAAATGCTATCGATTGGGCCTCAAAAGCACCCGATCAGCCATTCCGTCGCAAGCCCGTCGCAATTCTGGGCGCGAGCATGGGAATGATCGGCACTGCGCGGTCGCAATATGATCTGCGTAAAGTCTTCGTATTTCTCGACGCCCATGTCCTCAACCAGCCAGAAATCATGATTAGCGCCGCGCATACACGGTTCGGCGCGGACGGAAATTTGACCGATGAGAAAACACGGGAGTTGATCGGGGCGCAAATTGTGGCACTCAAGGAATGGGCGATGCAACTGCGGGATTGACGGGTGAACACTTGGATGAAGTTCAGCCGGAAACGAGCCATTCAAATCCTGGTGTTGGAGATCTTTTTGCTCGGTGCCTTTGCGATCGCTCTGCGGGCTACCGCACCCAAGTCGGTTGGCGTTATACGATTGACTGCCGGGCCTGCCGAGCAGGTTCTGGCAGTGGTCGGGCGCGTTCGTTCCGCCAACGTTGTTCATGTGCAACCCGAAAATGCTGGCGCAATTGTAGCGTTGCTGCATGATGAAGGGGACGTGGTCATCAAAGGAACGCTGCTTGCGCAGATCCGTTCGGATCAGCAGATCGCCGCCGTCGCCGTCACGGCAGCTCAGATCAAAAACTTCGAAGCGCAATTGGTGCTTGCCCGGATAAAGCAGCGCCGCGTCCAATCGCTTGCCCGCAACGGATGGGTCACGCGCGCAATGCTGGACGAAACAAATGCGGCTGCAGATGTCGCCGTTGCCAGCCTTGACGCGGCTCGAGCGACAGCCGGGCAAGCCACGGCAAAGGCACGAGAGTTCAATGTCTATGCCCCGATGACCGGGACAATTCTCGTTCGCCCGGTGGATGCAGGACAGGTTGTTTCGGTAAGCAGTATCCTCTTCGAAATCGGCTCCGCCGGTGCGGTAGAAATCGAAGCGGAGATCGACGAGGTTTACGCCGACCAGGTTCCTATCGACGCAAAAATCACCCTTTCTCCGTCTGGTAGCGGGAAGCAATTTTCCGGCCGGATCAGCGAAATTGCGCCGCGCATTGATCCAGCCAGTGGCGGCAGGCTGATGCGGTTCATGGCCGACAATGGCGACGGTAGCCTGCGGTCCGGGCGCTCAATCGACGTCACCATCATCGTCGCAAAAATGGATCGCGCCTTGTCGATCCCACGCTCTTCGGTGATCAAGAATCTGGGACAGAACAAAGTTTTCGTCATTGAGTCTGGAAAGGCGGTCATGCGCGCTGTGGCATTGGTTGATTGGCCTGGTGCCAATGTGATTATTACTGGAGGGATCAAGGCAGGGGCGCAAGTTGTGCTTGATCCGCTGACTGTGAGCGCAGGTGATTCAGTCAAGCCCAATGAGGTCAAGAACGAAAGGACCGATTGATGCTGTTCGCACTGCGGGTCGCCTTCCGCTATTTGACCGCAAACCGCGTCCAAAGTGGACTTCTGATCGGCGGCGTTGCCCTGAGTGTCATTGTTTTCGTTTTCATGACCGCCCTCATTCGCGGACTGGCGATATTTCTAACGGCGCAAACGACCGGACAGATCGCCCATGTCGAGATAGAACCGCTGCCACGGGTAGCTCAAGTCATGAGTGCCGACAGTCGGTTCGCAGCCCAACCGATTTCGACTTTTCAGCGGCAACAAATTCGCAACTGGCAGCTGATCGTCGGTCAGGCGGAGCGGCTCGACCATGTTGTCGCGGTTGTCCCCGAGGTGACCGGAAACGGCTTTCTGGTGCGCGGAACTGCCGTCGCGCCCATTGCGCTGCTGGGAATTGATCCGAGTCAGATTGACGCAATCATTCCACTCACCAAATCAATCGTCGATGGCAGTTCCGATTTGTCGACCGGTGGGCTGGTAATAGGGGCAGAGCTTGCTGAAGATTTGGGTCTCCGCGCGGGTATTCCTGTTCTGCTGCGCTCAGACCGCGGGATTGAGCGGCTCATTCCGGTGACCGGCATATTCCGCGTCGGCCTTTCCAATGTCGATCGCCGTGTCGCCTATCTGTCAATCGCGGTCGCCCGGCCGCTGCTCTCGCTCCCAAATGGCGTCACATCCGTGTCCATCAAACTCGATGACCCTGCGCTGGCGCTGTCCGTCGCAGCGCAGCTTAAACGTCAAATGCCCCTGAAGATCACTGCCTGGCAGGAGAAAAATCGCAACCTGCAAACTGCCCTGGAGTCACAAGGGCGAACGGGCAGTTTTATTCAGGGATTTGCGATGATCGCGATCATGATTTCGATTGCCAGCGCCCTCTTGCTGACAAGCGTGCGGCGGCGCGGGGAAATCGGGATCATGCGCAGCTTTGGCATTTCCCGAGCATTTGTCGCCTGGGTCTTTGTCTTTCAGGGCATCATCATCGGTTTGGTTGCGTCACTGATTGGAGCTGGCCTTGGTTACTGGTTGTGTTTGTTCTTAAGCGAGGGGCTGACTGGCCCTACCGGAGAACCGTCGTTGCCAATTGCGCCGTCAGAAGGAGGGTATCTGCTCGTGATAACTCTCACGGTCGTCGGCTCTGCGCTGTCGGCAATACTTCCCGCCCAAGCTGCAGCAAGGCTTGATCCGGTCGAAGCAATTCAGCAATGACCCTGCTGCAAGCTCAGGGGATCACCAAGAGCTTCCGTACGGGTGAATTGGATACCCTAGTCCTGAAAGGCGTCGATCTCATTCTTGAACCCGGCGAAATGGTCGCATTGTCAGGACCATCGGGTTCAGGAAAATCGACCCTGCTCAATATCTTGGGTCTGTTGATGGAACCTAGCGGCGGCACCCTGTCATTCATGGACGAAACCGTATCTGGACTCTCCGACAAGCAGCTTTCTGCCATCCGCAACAAGCATTACGGGTTCGTCTTCCAGTTCCACCACTTGCTCCCCGATTTCACAGCGATGGAAAATGTTGCATTCCCCGCTGCTGCGCCGGCAGGCGGAATCTCACCAGACATCAGAGACCGTGCGCGAATGCTGCTGGACCGGGTGGATCTTTCTGATCGTATGGACTTTGCGGCGATGCGGCTCTCGGGCGGTCAAAAGCAGCGGGTAGCAATCGCCCGCGCGCTTATGAACAAGCCTGAACTTGTACTTGCCGATGAGCCAACCGGCAGTCTGGACCGGGAAAACAGTGCCCGCGTGATGGCGCTCTTGAGAGAGATAAACCGCGCCGACAAAACCACTTTTCTTATCTCGACGCACGATCCAGATGTTGCCAAGCACTGTGATCGTCAGATCAATGTCGTCGACGGTCAGGTAGAATGAAGCATTGCGGGCGATTCAGGCAGAATATTTTTCGCGCCCGATGCAACCATTCACCCTTGAGCGGGTTTAAACACTGAGCTTCCTTTCACTCGCATGCCGAGCATCCCCCCCGCCTCGGACAGCACTTGGGAGCTTGCCAAGACCCGATCCCTTCGTCCCTCCCGAGGTAGGGATACTTGGCAATCTGAATGACGGTCGGTCCTATCCAATACTCCCTGTGTTGGCACAGGACCGACCGCCATATCATCCCATTTGTGCAAGAATATCGCTGATTGCGATGAAAGCGAAGCACACCGAGCTGTCCGCCACACCATAAGGCAGGAACAGGTCGTCACCCACTCGGATCGCACCGCAGGTGTAGACGACATTGGGCACATAGCCCTCCCTGTCTTCATCGGCAGCGGACAGGATCGGAACGGCAGTTCGGCCAACTACTTTGGATGGATCAAGTTTGTCGAGCAGCGCCGCGCCAATCGCATATTTGCGCATCGCGCCAACGCCATGGGTCAGCACAAGCCAGCCTTCATCCAGTTCAATTGGTGCACCGCAATTGCCGATCTGAACCAACTCCCAGGGGAAACGTGGTTCGAGCAGCAATTCGCCGCCTTCCCAATGATCGAGTGTATCGGAGCGCAGCAGATAGAGGTTCTTGCCGTCCTGTCGCCCGATCATCAGGAACTGCCCATCAATCTTGCGCGGGAACAGTGCCATGCCTTTGTTTCGCCCGGCGCCGCCAATGATCGGCGTCAGGGTGAAGTCCTGGAAATCAAACGTACGCAAGAGTTCGGAACGAATCTCGCGTCCGCTGTAAGCGGTATAGGTGCCGATCCATTCACTTTTACCGCTGCCGCATTTAAACTCGACTAGACGAAGATCCTCAAGCCCATTGCGCTGAGCTTCGGTCATCGGGAAGATCACCGTGCCCGAAATGGTGCTTTCGCGGTGGCGATAGACCGATACGGCTGCATCTTCCGCGTCGGATCTCGGCTTGCCTAACATCGCGGCAGTGGCAAAGGGCGGCTGCGGCAACAGGCTGATCTGGCGGCCGGAGGAAATGATCCCCTCGCGGAACGCGATGGTCGAGATATGTCCTTCGCCGACTGCCCGCAGCGACAAGATGATCCTCACGCTGCCAGATTGCAGTCCGGACTGATCCGGATGCCGCACCACGCTCGGGTTCATAAGCGCCGCTGCGGCAAAGCTGTATTCGTGGCAGAAATAGGCGCCGATAAGACGTTTAGTTTGACGCCGCAGGCTGCTGCCATCGAGCTCAAGTGCGGTTTCGATTTGTGTGTAACGATCATCAAAGACCCGCTCGATCTGCCAGTGGCGATCCGCAAAATCGTTGAGTACGATGCTCAACTCGGCGCGGACGGTGCGCGGATCAAGTCCAACGATGTCAGCAACCAGCTTGCGCACGCGGTCAATATCGGGGCCGGATGCCTGCCAGGCGAGATGGAACGGGCGCACCACTACGCGGCCCGGATCGGCATGGAGCCGTAATTCATGTTGGACCAGTTCGACCATGCGGAGCTACCCTTGAACTGTACTAGCCTTCACCATCAGCCGGTCCATAGTGCAGCCTGCCAGTTGCCAGGCAAGCACCGATTCTGCGCCTTCATTCAGGTTCAGGCCGCGCGGATTGATCCCGTCATGGCAGGATCCGGTGAGCGGATCGGCGACCACGACGCCGCGATCATTGGCGCCTGTAAACCATGCGTAGGCCAGGTTGGCATGGGTGATCCAGCTGCGATCATGTGTGGCGTCAAAGGCGGCGCTGGCCCCGTCGATGGCTGCCCATGCCTCGACAGGCTGTTGGTCAAATGGTCGCGGTGCGGAGTATTCATGCCCGAAGCTATCAGACCCTACCGGACGGAAGAGCCCGGAAGGAGTGGTCTGCAAATCCAGAATCCAGGCGAGCGTCTCAAGCCCGCATTGGAGGAATTCAAGCCGATCCAGCCGCAATCCGGCGCGGATCATAGCTTCGGGCATCCTGCAATTGTCATAGGCCAGAACGCTTTCAAACCACAGCCAGTCCGCGCGTCGGGTCTCGGCAAGGCGGCCAATCAGAAACTCTGCGCCGCTGAGCAGCAAGGTCTGTGCAGCTTTGTCCTCGCCATGCGACGCCAGCAAATAGTCCGCGCCCAGCATCGCAAAGGCCGTCGCGCGCGGTGAGCCGAAATCGAGCGCGCTGAAAGCTGTCTGATCGAACAAGCCGCGCGCCCACTGGCGCAGCGAGGAGGTTCGCCCTTCATGCGCCGTCGCCCCCAGCGCCCAGAGCGCTCGTCCGCAGCTGTCTTCTGATCCGGCGGCTTCCAGCCAGTTGCGGGCATAGCCCATGAAATTGCGGAACTCGCCGCTCTGATCGTTCCACGCGCTCTGGACAAAACCGGCAAAGACAGCAGTGAGCCGGGCCCGATACGGTTCTGCATAATCACCAATCCGGTTCATCAGCATCAGTGCGCGGGCGTTATCATCGACGCAATAGCCGTGTGCCCGGTCAGGCACCGAAAAGATCGAATGCTGGATGATCCCGGTGCTGTCACAAATGCGCAACAGGCCCTCGATTGTGTCCAGTGGTGATGGCGTCGCTCGCGGATTTGTTACGCCAGGCGGCAGGTCCGAGACAACTGCCATGGAGCGCGCAGCAAATTCGGACCAGATCATAGATCGACCGTGAGCATAAGCCCGCTCTTGTATTGCAAGAAGCCGCTCGGGCGCAGCGAGCAGAGCGATTACTTCGCGCGCCAGTGCGGAACTGTCATTGAACGGAACCAGCACTCCGCGATCATCGGCCAAAAGCTCTGCAGCATGGGCATAGGGCGTTGATATGACACCTTTGCCCAGTGCCAGCGCATAAGATAATGTCCCCGACGTCGCCTGATTGACCCCGAGGTAGGGCGTTACATAAATATCAGCCGATTCGATCAGGTCGAGCAACGCATCGACTTCCAGAAACGCATTGATCCAGTGGATATGGTCCTCAACACCCAATTGCCTGGCCAGGCTTTGGAGGCGTTCGCGGTAGGCTTCGCCTTCACGCGCCAGCAGGTTGGGATGGGTCGCTCCGACGATGCAATAGAGCGTGTCTGGATGCTGCGCGACAATCTGGGGCAGCGCGGTGATCACCGCCTCAATGCCTTTGCCCGGTGAAAGGAGGCCAAAGGTCATCACTACCTGCCGTCCCTCAAACCCGAATTCGGCCTTGAACTGCGCAGACCGCCCAAACGGGCGATCCGGCACGCCATGCGGGATCAGGACGATCTGATCCTTGTCAGCGCCAAACACGGTCCGGAGCAAGTCTGCAGCGCGCTGCGACATGACAATCAGCTTTGAGGCCCGCGCCACCAGCCGTCGCATTACCCGCAACTGATCGGCATCGGGATCGGGCATCACCGTATGCAGCGTCACGATCAAAGGCGTTGCGATCCGGTCGATCAATTCCAGGACCATATCGCCTGCTTGGCCGCCGAACAGGCCGAATTCATGCTGCAGCCAGACAACGTCGGCACCACTCGCTTCAATCGCGGCGGCGGCGGTGATGAAACTAGTCGCATCATTCTCGACGATCACGCCGCACACGTGCGCAGCAAATGCAATGTCGTTGGCAATCGGTGCCATCGCATAGATATCGACTGTTGCACCCGGAAAACCTTTGGTGATGGAGGCGTGGATATCGGCGGTAAATGTCGCGATGCCGCAGCGCCGGGGGGTGAATCCGCCTATCAGGGCAATCCGGGGCGAAGCTAGTTGCGCCGTGACCGGAGCCTCGACCATGGAAGAGAACCTCACTGCTGCCAGCCTGACTGAGTCAGGCGAATGCCGATCCGGCTCTAAATGGGGGTATGAAGGCATGCGTCCCGGCGGGGCGGGGAATAACCGGGGCGCGCTGGCGGAAGGAGGGTAATTCGCCAGCAAGGTCATTCTTATCGTCCTATGCCATAATATCCGTTGACCATCATGCCGTAGGCCGGGTCATAAATGGGGAGATTCTCGCGCTCATGTTTGGGCGCTCTGGCAAGCTTTTCCTTGCTGATATCGATCACAAAGCCGTGCCGGGCGACGACATATTTCAGCTTCCTCCAAGGCAGCGGATAATGATCCTCACCCATCCCAAGGAAGCCGCCAAACGACATCACGGCGTATTCCACCTGACCACTATGCTTGTTGACCATGAAATTCAGGATATGACCGATCTTCTCTCCGTCTTTGTTAAAGACAGAGGTGCCCTCCACCATGTCGGAAGCGATCAGCGATGATGTTTCGACATATTCTGGTTCGTGACCGGCCATGGTGCAGCTCCCTCGGCAGTGTATGAAGGGGGAACGGACGGGAAGGCGCAATGTTCCCCAGGCAGCGCAACATTTTTGCCCACTTTGGTCCTGTCTTGGCTAGCCTCTACCACTGCGAACCGGCATGACCCGCCTTATTGAGATATCGGCATGAGAGGGAACTGGTTCGCAATTTACGCCACTGCTCATATCAGATTCTGACTTCAACACTGTCCAAGTAGCTGGATAAATCGCTCAATTTCGCGCGAGCACTATGTAAGTCACTGGCCTCGCAAGCCTGCTCGATGCTTGCGCCGAAATCGGTAATTGCCTGATAGCCGAATCCCCCTCCGGAGCCCCGCAGTCTGTGACCGATAATCGTCGCAGCTTCAAAGTCGAGCTGATCCAGAGCGTCTTGCATAACGATGACATTTTGCCGGCAGTTTTCCAAATATGCGGGAGTCCGCTGCGCCATTCTTCGCGCCGATCGTGATAAGTTGGCATCTGAGCCGCCGACATCGCCTTCTGGGCGGGGCCCAGCCGCAGAATAATCCCTGATCGCCTGAAGCAGGACATCCTGCTTGATCGGCTTGGTCAGATAGGCAGTGCACCCCGCCGCCAGACACATCTCGCGGTCGCCCATCAAGGCGGAGGCGGTCAGTGCAATGATCGGGGTTGGCGGGCGGCCATTGGCCTGCTCCCAAGCCCGAAGCGTCCGCGTCGCGGTTAATCCGTCCATTGCCGGCATTTGCCGGTCCATCAGCACCAGATCATAATGCCCCGCCATGAACATTTCGCAAGCGATAAGCCCGGTTTCGGCCACATCGACTTGGTAGGGCGTATCCTCAAGATAAGCCAAGGCGATCGTGCAATTATCGGGTGAATCCTCGGCCATCAGAATACGCAGTTCCTGCATCGGCGCTTCGGCATCGGCGCCGATCGGTGCGCTAACCGACTGGCCTGCACTAGCCCAGATTTCAAACGGGACCGCGAAGCCGAAGACGCTTCCTTCCGCGACTTCGCTGGCGACCCAGATGCGTCCGCCCATCAACTCGACCAGCCGTTTGGAGATCGTCAAACCGAGGCCGGATCCACCAAACCTGCGTGTCGTGGAAGAATCGGCCTGAGTGAAGCGCTCGAAGACACTGGTCAGCTTGTCATCGGCAATCCCGATGCCGGTGTCCGAAACGGTAAACCGCAAGGCAGTCGACACCGAACAATCCCCATCCGGCTCAACCTTCAAAGAGACCTTGCCGGCTTCTGTGAACTTGATCGCATTGCCGAGCAGGTTGAGCAGCACCTGGCGCAGCCGCGTCGGATCGCCGACGAGATCGTTGCTGACGCTCGGGTCAATCTCGCACACCAGGATGAGGTTTTTCTCCTGAGCGCGCGGTGCGACCATCTCGATCACCTTCTCCAGATGATCGCTGAGCGAGAAGCCAGTTCGCTCCAGATCGAGTTGCGATGCTTCAACCTTCGACAGATCGAGGATATCGTTGATGAGATTCAGCAGATTATCGCCTGAGCGCCGGAAAATCTGGACATATTTGTCCTGTTCGGCGGTGAGCGAGGTCTTTGCCAGCAGATCGGCAATACCCATGATCGCATTCATCGGCGTGCGAATCTCATGGCTCATACTAGCCAGAAAGTCGGACTTGGTCCTGCTGGCACTCTCGGCCGCAGCTTTGGCCTGTTGCAGCTCCTGTTCAACCCGTTTGCTCTCGGTGACATCGCGAGCCGCGGCGAAAACGCCCTGCAAAGTGCGGCTGCGATCATAGAAAGTCGTCGCGTTGTAGGAAACCACAGTCTCTTTGCCATCACGAGTGCGAGCGGTGAGCTCATAATCTGTCACCGACTTTTCGTTCAGCACACGTTTGATCCCCGCCTCCGCACGGTCCGGATCTGTGAAGCAATCCTTGAACGGTGCCCCGATCAACTCGTCGCGGGTGCACCCTGTAAGCGCCTCCATCTGTTTGTTGACGTCTGTGACAATGCCCGCTGGATCGGTGGTCATCAGCGCGTCAATGTTGGATTCAATCAGCGAGCGGGTATAGAATTGCTGATCGCGCAGGCGCTGGTCGGATTGTTTTTGCTCCTCCTCGACCAGTTTGCGGGCGGTGTTGTCGGTGCCGATTAGAAGGTAGCCGATGATGACGTCCTGGGCATCGCGAAGTGCCGTCACCGACACGACCGCCGGAAGCCTTGTGCCATCCTTGCGGACATAGGTCAGCTCGTAAATGTCTTCGATGCCGCGAGAGGCCTTGAACACAAGAGCCTCAAAACCGGGCGTTATTTCGGTGGCGAGTTCAACACTCAATGCCTGAGCGCGCGCGATCAGCTCCTGCGGATCGGAAATGTCCGCCGGCGTGATCGTGTTCATCACTTCGGCTGCCGTATAGCCAAGCATCCGTTCGGCCCCGACGTTGAAGATCTGGATCACGCCCTTGGCGTCGGTTGCGATGCTAGAGAAGTTGGCACTGTTGAAGATTGCGCTTTGCAGGGCCCCCGCCTGCAAGAGCGCTTCCTCTGCCGCTTTTCGCGCCGTATTGTCGGTACCGATCAATAGATAGCCGATAATGGTGCCCGCAGCATCGCGCAGCGCAGTGACCGAAACGACCGCCGGAAACCGGGTGCCGTCCTTACGGATGTAGGTCAGCTCATAGATGTCTTCAATGCCGCGAGACGCCTTGAACACCAGTGCCTCAAAGCCCGGCGTGATCTGTGTTTCCAACTCGGCACTCAAAGCATGCGCGCGCGCGATCAGCTCCTGCGGATCAGAGATATCCGCAGGTGTAATCGTGTTCATCACTTCGGCTGCCGTGTAGCCCAACATCTGCTCGGCACCGACATTGAAGATCTGGATCACACCTTTGGCATCGGTGGCGATGCTGGAGAAGTTGGCGCTGTTGAAAATAGCGCTTTGGAGCGCATCGGCTTTGAGGATAGACTCTTCCGTCTGCCGAGCCGCGTTCCCGACAGTGGAAGGGGGCGGGTTTTCTGCGGTCAATTCCGTTGGTAAAATTGTGATGATATGTCCTAACTCAATGTTCTGACCGGGACAGCAAGAATCCTCGGATACCTCAGCAAAAATCTAGCGAAGCAGCTGGCCAATGAAAGATTCGAGCTGTGCTGAAGAATAGGGTTTCTGAAGGAAGCGCCCGCCGGGAACGAACCGCGCGGTCATATCATCGGTAAGCGGGCTTCCCGAGGTGTAAAGCACTGGTAAATCTGGTCTGAGACCAATCGCCTGGTTGGCCACGTCATAGCCGCCGAACGTCAGCCTATCGAGACGAATATCCACGAACAAGGCATCGATATGGTGCGGGGCCGTAAGGTGGATAAGCGCGCCCGCAAGATCGCTTGCGAGCAGCGAGTTGTGGCCCAGATCCTCCATCACCCATTCAAGGCTCTCGAGAATAAAAATATCATCTTCTACGACAAGAATAACGGCCATCAGCGGCGTATTTCGTGGGAATTTGGCGCAACAACAAGATTGAGGCCTGTCGAAAAACTATATAGTTCTGGCCCTTCGAAAATGGCTATCGGCACAATCTCGCCCGACCAAGGCGGCGTGGCCGCCATCACCTTATCCTGTCTTCCCTACGATAGCCGTAAGTGCGCTTTTCGCATGACCCGCCTCATCGGCCAGCCGCCCTTCCTTGCGGGCGCTGATCGGGTCGGACGCGCTCATCCCTTCGGCTTCGGCATTCAGCCTTCCGTCGAGTTCAGAATCCCATTCGGTCAGCAGGGTCTGCTTTTCATCAGTGTTCAGCTCAGGATCGGCCAGCAGCGCTTCGGGCGTATCAAAATGCTTGCGCGGATTGGGCACGTCATCTTCCATTGCCTGCACCGCCGGACTCGCCTCGGCTGCCTCTGCTTCGCGTTCGCGATGAACCAGCAGTGCCTGCCCTATCGTCGTGATCACGGTTTCCGGCTCGAACGGCTTGGTGATCAAGTAGGTTGGCTCTGGTCGCTCCCCTGTCAGCAGGCGTTCAGGGAAGGCCGTGATGAAGATCACTGGCACGCTCATCGCGCTCAATATGTCTTTTACAGCGTCAATCCCGCTCGACCCATCGGCAAGGCTGATATCGGCAAGGACAAGTTCGGGTTGGGTCCTTTCCGCCAAAGCAACCGCCTCGCTCCGGGTGCGGGCTATACCGACGACGCCATGGCCCAGGCTTTCGACGATGGACCGGATATGCAGCGCGATAATTGCTTCATCTTCGATGATCATAACCGAGGCTTGCAGGCAATCGGTGATGGATTGCCGCGCAGCCGCAATATCCGCTGCAACATCGCCCGAGCTTCTGCCTGTAATGGCGACGGCTTCCTGAATGCTAAAGCCTTCAACTGTGGTCAGCAGCAGCGCCTGCCGGCTTTGCAGCGGCAAGCCTGAAACCACGCCGCCACCGGAACTGGCTCGATCCAGATTCATGGCGGGCTGCCACAATCTGTGAAAGATGCGGTAGAGCTCCACCCGCGCCGGCTTGGCCGTATCAAACTCGTCCGGAGCTAGCAGCAACGCTTCCAGCACCTCTCGAACAGCGCTATCGCCCAATCGCTGCGAACCCATGAATGCGCGCGCATAGCGCCGCAAATACGGGAGTTCTGGCCCGACCGCTTCTCTCAATGACATGTCCGCTCCTCGTTACAACAGTGAATACCCCGCGAAACGATTTTTGTTCCCGCCCATGGAACTTTTTTTGCTGTCCGCCAGTTTAGGTTATGTCGATGGCCTTTTTCGTCATCGCATTTCGCTGCTGACGAGGATTTCGGTGACAAATTTCAATACATCACCCACACTGAATGGACCAGACCCGAAACAAGCGCTGGCGGAGCGACAAGCAATGGCAAAAGCGAGCAAGCCGTTCAGCTATGATGAAGATCCTGGCAGAGATCCGATTGCCGCTGCGCTCAAGCAAATGCATGACGCGGTTGCGAGCGAGGAACTGCCTGATGATTTTCTGAGGCTTCTGGATGAGATAGACACCAAGATTGCCGCAAAAAAAGTGGCGAACTGATGGAACCGTCCCGCGTCTCAGTCCCGGCGGACGCTGATCCTGACAGGTTGTTTCGGGATCAACTGGTCGCCCTGTTGCCGTCGCTGCGGGCATTTTCGCGCGGGCTGTGCCGTCACCGGGAAATGGCGGATGATCTGGCGCAAGACACGATGATGCGCGCCTGGGCGGCCCGCGCCAGCTATACCCAAGGCTCAAATTTCCGGGCCTGGATGTTCATGATCATGCGCAACCAGTTTTACACCACGCTGCGCAAGAATTCGCGGACAACCTCGCTCGATCCCGAAGTTGCTGAGCGGGTGCTGATCGCCGCTCCTGCGCAGCAGAACGGGATCAATGTGGATGATGTTGCCAAAGCACTGCAAAAACTCCCGGCCGAACAGCGTGAGGTACTGCTGCTGATTGGTGCTAATGGCCTGTCCTATGAGGAAGCGGCAGAGATTATCGGCTGCACGATCGGCACCGTCAAAAGCCGCCTCGCGCGCGGACGTGCAGCTCTATCGGTTTTGATCGATGGCCCGGCAGATGATGCCTTGTTCGCACCCCCGCAGCAGCGTACCAAGTCCGGCTCGGGAAAAGAATTGCAAGAGCAGCGTGACAACAGAATGGCGGCTTCCGCTGGCTAGGCAGAGAGGGGATTGCGCCCAGTGCGTCCGGTAACCCTGCGCAACGGTTTGGTGCTGGTCGTCGTTGCTGCGCTGCTACCGATAGGCACGCTGAGCGTTTTTCAGGCTCTGTCTTCCCTCAACTATTCGCGCAGTCTAATCAGCAACCGACTTGTTACAAGCGCGCTGGCCACAGCGGGAAGCGAGCGTGACCCCCTTATTATCAGCAAGCAGCTGCTGTATTCGCTAAGCAAGAATGCAATGGTCCGTTCAGGCGGTGCGACGTGTCACGATGCGCTGAAGGACAACCTTGGAAGCAGTCCGGCACTGCTTAATCTGGCACGATCTGATGCAGCAGGCCGGGTCCAATGTTCGGCGCTGCCATTTGATGCAGCGCTTTCCTTTGCGAACGAGCCATGGTGGCAGCGCGGCATAAAGACTCAGCAATTTACGATCAGCGCGCCAGTGATCGGGCAGATTGCCAAGGAACGCGTGCTTATTGGCATGCAGCCCATCACCTCCGACGATGGAGCAAATGATGGCGCGGTCACGGTTGCGATTAATGCATCCTGGCTGGAACGATCATTGGCGCTGGCAGAGCTTGAACCCGGCGCAGCAGCAGCCGTGATCGATAAATACGGTTCGGTTGTCTTGTCGAGCGCAGGCCATACTTTGCCGCAGTTCGATGTGAAGGCAGGCGATTCCAAGATTGCTGAGGCCAAAGGGCCGGACGGCACCAACTGGATGTATGCCATCGCACCACTTTATGAACGCGAGCTTTTTGTCGTCTATGCCGAACCGACCGAGCAATTGATGGCTACCGCTCTTGGCCAGGTGCGGATCAACCTTATCCTGCCAATTTTCGCGGTGCTCATCGCGTCGTTAGCAATCTGGATGGGCACAACGCGCCTGATTTTAGAGTGGCTGGAGGCGCTGCGAAACCTGGCATCGCAATTTGCACAGGGAAACTTTACCGGTGATCCAGACAGTTATGCGAAAGCACCCCGAGAGATTGGCTTGCTTAGCACTGATCTTCACAGCATGGCGAAAGCCATTGAATCGCGAGACAATGACCTTCAGGCTGCGCTCGATGCCAAGACGGCTTTGACCCATGACATCCATCACAGGGTTAAGAACAACCTTCAGATTGTCAGCAGCCTGCTAAACCTTCAATCCAGCAAAATCAGTGACCCCGCCGCGCGCGAAGCGCTCAGTCAGACCCGCGCCCGGATTGGCGCACTCGCCCAGATCCACCGGTTGCTCTATGAGGAAAGCAACGACAGCGATCAGGGCAACGTCAACATCGCCCACCTGCTGACCGCGCTCTGCTCGCAGTTGCGCGCGTTGCACCGGGGGCAGAGTGCGATCCAACTTTCCTGCGATGTCGCTTCTCAGACTGTACCTATCAACAGCGCGGTTCCGCTAACCTTGCTCGCGGTGGAGGCAGTTACCAACGCCTATCGACATGCTTTCCCCAGCGGACAGAGCGGCACGATCATCCTCCATTTCAGTGCGGAGGATGATCAGGCAGCGCTGTCAGTTTCGGACGACGGAATAGGATTCGATTCAGCGCAAATAGCAGCGTCCATGGGGAGAGAGCTGATGGACGCATTCGCGCAACAGCTCGGCGGCGAATTGAGCATCGTCGGCACGCCCGGCATCGGCACGGTCGTCAAGCTGACCTATCCCCTGCGCCAGGAGTATAAACAAGCTGCATCGCTGCCCGATCAGTAGCTATTTCTTGAGCTCCGCAGCTGCCGCATCGGCCGCTCTATCCACCTTGTCGAGGCCGTCTTTCAGGTCTTGTTCGACTCCGCGCGCATCCTGACGGACAGTTGCTGTCCGCTTTTCAAGTCCTTCGCGTTCCGCATCAACGCGCTTGTCCACGCGATCAATCGCCTTGTCGGCGGCGGCACCTGCCTCACGCCCCTTGTTTTCCAAACTGTCATTGTCCGAACAGCCAACTATCAGTGCCAACAACGGCAACATGAGTAGAATTTTACGCATTGTGAAACTCCCTTTTAAGATCCTGCCCTAAGAACTTTGATCACGTGAATGTTGTTTGTGCACCCGCCAGCCACCAACTGCGATCTGGATTTCGGTTAGAAACTCGATCAAGCCGCCGGCGAGCAATACCATCGCGATCACAAAGACCAGTGCAATCCAGTTGCCCAGATTGGTTGCGAAGATCTGGCCGACGAACAACATAATGACGACGAGGCAAACCGCGAGCGCACTGGCGACGGACAGGGTGGTCGCGCGGTTGCTGTGCATGATCCGGCGTTCAAGCAGCTTGTGTTCAGCGATGAATTTGTGATGTTCGACGCCCGTGGAAGTGGCATGCAAGTCTTCAAGAACCCGCGTTCGATCGATCGACCGGCTCAGCCGCATCCCCACGATATTCAATATTCCGCCGATCCCTGCAAACAGGAATACCGGCGCGACCGCCGATTGGATGGTCAATGCGATTGCGTCAAACGCCATGCGGCCTTCCTGTTGGCAATTAAAAGAAGTGGCGTGGTCCGGTCCAAAACCACGCCGCCATTGAAACAGGGGCTAGTTGCAGCTCACGCCGTCGCGGCCAATTTCCCGCCCGATCAATGCCCCGCCAACACCGCCAAGGATTGTCCCCAGCGTCTTTGAGCGGTTCGGTGCGATCGCCCGGCCCAGCAAACCGCCGCCAATTGCGCCAATGATCAGGCCTGTGGTGCCATCATTGCGGCGGCAATAATACTGACCATTCGAACCGCGATAGATCCGGTCCTGGTTGGTCAGGCGGCGATCCTGATAATATCGACCGTCGCGATAATAAAGATTCGCCTGATAGTTGCCGTAACGAGGATCGAACCGGTTGTAATCATAGCGGTTGTAATTCTGCCAGGCGGCTTGCTTCTGCCATCCCAGATGGCGACCGCGATTCTGGTGATTGCGGCGATTATTGCCGCGGGCATCGTCACCATCCCGACCGTGATCCCGCTGAGCGTGGCGCTTGTTTGCCCGGTTATCCTCGTCACGCTGCTGATCGGACCAGCTGCGATCCGACTTCGCCATTAAGGGCGTTGATGGAACGATGAGTGACGCGAGCAATGCGCCCAAAATCAGTTTCTTCATGTTCGTTCTCCTTGTGGAGATAGAACCAGTGCCATGACACTTCGGGCTCAACTGCGATAAAATAAACATCCGACAGCAAGCGCACTTAGCTTGAAGTTGCGCTGAGGTGCTGGTCAATCTGGCCCCGCCAATGTTCCACCAGAAACACCGTCACAGTCAGCACGACCGGCCCCAGGATCAACCCAGGCGGGCCGAACAGGATCAAGCCGCCAGCCAGGGAAATGAACGTCGGAACCGTGTGCATCTTCAGCCGGTTGCCCACAAGCATCGGGTAAATAAGGTTGTCTATCCCGCCGACGACAACCACTCCCCACAGGACAAGGATGATCGCATCGCCAGTTTGACCAGTCAGCCACAGGAATATTGCCGCTGGGATCCAGATGATGAATGCTCCCAGGACAGGAATAATCGCGAGCAATCCCATTACAATGCCCCAGATAAGCGGCGTCGGCAGACCAAGCCACCAGAACATTAATCCGCCCAGTGATCCCTGAATCATCGCCACTACCAGCGTGCCGTAAACCGTTGCGCGGATTGTATCTGCGACACGGGCATTCAATGCGATCATTTCCGCGCTGCTGAGAGGCGACAGCACAACCACGGCGGCAAGCGCCAAACGACGGTCACGCAAAAAATAGAAGAGGAAATAGAAGGCTACCAATACGCCGACCAGCTGGATTCCCGATCCTTGAACAAGCGAACTCGCGGCGTTAGTCAGCCATGACACAGCATTTTCCGCAGTACGCGGCAAATTGACTTGATGTTCGATCCAGCCCGCTGCCGGTGCCAGATGCGGATGATCAACGATCAGGCGCCTCCATGCGCCACTGCTTATATTGTCTGAAATGAGCAGTGCCGCAGTTGCGGCTTCGTTCAAAATCCGTTCGCCGATAAAGGCCGACAGCCCAATCACTAGCCCTGCCAGCAACGTCACTGTCAACGCCGATGCAAGCCCGGCCTGTTTCACCCTGCGCTCCACCCTGCGTTGAATGGGAGTCAAAAGAACGGCAAGAGCTACCGCAGATGTAAGTGCGGACAGAAATGGTGCAGCGAGAAGATAGGACAGGAACAGACCAGCCAGCGTCACCCCGATGAGGCCTATGAGATGCAGCCACTGCTGGGTTCGGACGTCGTTTTCCATTATAGGGTGCGCGTGGCCTGAGCCATCCTCTGGGGACAGCTCAGGCCAGCTGGATTAATTGCCGTCGGCAGCTTTGCGCACGGCATCAGCCTTGTTTTCCATTGCGTCAGCCTTGACTTCCGCCTTGGCGCGAACGCCGCCAGCCTTGTTCTCCAAAGCCTGCTCGGCGCTCGAATCAGCGCCATCAACCTGCTTGTCCAGCGTGTCAGCACGATCTTCCATCTTGTCAGCGACACCGTCAGCTTCATCACGTACAGTATCGGCGTTTTGTTCGATACCATCAGCGGCATTATCTGCAGCTTTTTCAGCTGGACTGTTGCAACCAGCAACAGAGAGACCGAAGACTGCCATTGCAGCGAAGGCTGAAGCACGATTAAATGATGTTCTCATTTTGGATTCCTTTCAATTTGAGACGTATAATTGACTTGCGAACTCTGCCAGGTTCAGCGAACCGAACCGCGCCGGATCAGATTAACAATGGCGAGCAGGACGACTGCGCCTAGGAAGGACACAAACAGCGATTTGACATCAAATGCGCCCGATGTAATCGGAGCGCCGCCCAGAAACGGGGTGAGCAAATAGCCTGCCAGCACGGCACCAACAACGCCGACCACGACGTTCATCAGAATTCCTTGCTGCCCATCTGTGCGCATAACCAGACTGGCAAGCCAACCAAGAACGCCGCCGACGATTAGCATGATGATAAGGTTCATTTCATTTCTCCAATGTGAGATGCTGGAAGAACGATTGACATGTCATTTGGTTCCGGTTGAACAGAATCAGCCTCGTTCATAGCCTCTGCCGCCGCCGTCAGATTGGCGTTTGCAAAGTCCCAATTGGCTAGATGATCGAAAAAGACCGCGACAAACTCGGCGCGGCGGTTGTGGTAATCAAGGTAATAGGCGTGCTCCCACAGATCGCAGCACAGCAAGGGCGTGCGTCCGTGCACAAGCGGCAGATCGGCGTCATGGGTTGTAACGATCCCGACCACCCCGTCGGTCACGACTAGCCATATCCAGCCCGAACCAAAATGCGCCGCTGCCGCCGAACGGAACGCCTCTGTAAAGGCCTCGACGTCGCCAATATCGTGCTCAATCAGAACCTTGAGGTCACCATCCGGCAGTCCCCCGCATCCCGGCTTCATCGATTTCCAGAAGAAATCATGGTTCCAACTTTGTGCGGCATTGTTGAAAATGGCTTGGCGGGCGGCGACACCATGGGTCTGCAGGATCACCTCAATCAGTGACAGATCGGCCATGGCGTCGTCGGCCAACAGCTTGTTGAGCGTGTCGACGTAGGCCTTGTGATGCTTGCCATGATGCAGCGCCATTGTCTGCGCCGAAATATGCGGTTCCAGCGCATCCAATACGTAAGGAAGTTTGGGAAGCGCAAACATCGGGGCAACTCCTGTAAAAACGAGCGCAACGCGAATCTAGATTGGCGAAACACCAAAATACTTCAGCAGCCCGAGCACCAGCAGCAGCATGGCAATCGCGGCAATGGTATTGGCGACGTTGAAGCTGCTCCTGGTGGAGACAATCTTCTCTTCCTTGTTGAGATCGGTCAAAACACTAACCTCCTGTGTTGGCAAAAATCGAGACAGCATAGGTTTCCGCCTAGTTGATTGCGTCATCTCCGGCTTGGCCGACCGATTCAATGTCGCGGCCCGCGCCCTTCACGGTGTTGCAAGCAGTAGCAGTGAAGGCGAAGCTAGCCGCCGCAAGGGCGAGCAGAACTTTCCTGATCATGTGAACTTCCTTTCAGGCCGCAGCCCGAACGCGCTCCGGCCTGCTTCATCGAAGGTAAACCCGAATCCCGGCGCGATGTTCCATCAGGCTTTGTTGATTGCGAAATTTGGCACCCGTAGTTACGAGCGAAGTTGCAGGACTGTACGAACTTGTGGCTGTTTCGAGCCGATGCAGCGATGTTCCAGGAGGGCTGTTTCACCATTTCGCTGCTCACTGAAATGGTGGTGGTGCTCATCCTGCGGACCCGGCGGCTGGCCATACCGCGACGGCAGGGGGCTGTCGCTGATCCTCTCGGTCATCCCGATGAACGGTCAGATCGTGCTGCGCGAACCGCTTCCCCGCCAGTGAAGGACCATCGGGGCGCGCTCGCCGCGCCCCAAATCCTTCCAATCAGCGGCGCGATTTGGCAAACCCGGCTATCCAAAGCCGTTCCATCACGCCCCGAATCGCATAACCAAGTCCCATGCAAAATGTGGGAACGATTGTGGTCTTAGTTTCGCCAAAAAAGTCACTTTATCGTTTAAAAACAACGAAATAAATGACTTTAATGGTAGCGGAGGAGGGACTCGAACCCCCGACACGCGGATTATGATTCCGCTGCTCTAACCAGCTGAGCTACTCCGCCCCTAAAGGCCTGCGCGCGGCGCGTGATCGCCGGGCAGGCGGCGCTCTTAGGCAAGCTCCTGCGCAGGGTCAACAGCGACTTTTACCGCGAAAGGGCCATTGCCCCAGCGTTTCCCAGTGCGTGGTGCGATAGATATGTAGCGCCAGCCCGCAGAAGGTGAAATCGCGCGCGCGCAGGCTGACGGCCAGCTCTTGCTGCAAGGCTATCGCTGACTTGCGGATGACCTTGTTCTGGATGGTAATATGCAATCTCAGCTCATGCATATCCTGAGCCGTCAGCGCACCGTGAAAATGCGCCGCTATCAGCGCGCGAATGTGATCCATTGCCGAACTCGTGATTGCCAAGGCGGTGCCGCTGCCCAGATCGAGCGTGCCACTGATGCTCGCTGATGGTGGAGCAAATCCCCCTGCCATTCCCGCCAGCACGCCTCGAAGCTCGTCCCGTAGCGACGGAGCGAAGGAATGGAATAGCGTGACATGCGCGGCCAACCTGTTGCGCTCGGGCGGATAATGCTGGCGGCGTATGGCATCCGCCCATGCCAATACATCGGGCGGAAGCTCGGCCGTGACGATAAATGGGGCTGGCGGATCGCTGATCTGGTGTCTCCTGCTTGCCAATTGCACCACCAAGTCGCACTCTGCAAAAAAAAGAAGTCTGGGGGAAGATCATCATGAAAGCGGTTCACGTTCGCAAGCTCATTCTGGCTGGGCTGCTTTGCTCGGCTGCGACAACCCTCGTGGCCGCACCGGCTGCTCCTGATCTGAAATCCAAGGCTGCGTCCGCATCAACGATTACCGCCCAGCGCAGCATGGCCGCGACACTTCCGGCAGATGATGGCCGTGACGCTGATTTTGCCGCGCGCGGCTTTATCGCCAGCCGCGCCGATCCAGTGATTCGCGCCGCTGATGGCCGCGCGGTGTGGAATTTGGCGAGTTACGATTTTGTCGCGGGCGCTGCGCCCGACACGGTCAACCCATCGCTGTGGCGTCACATCGGTCTGCTGCGGCGACACGGCCTTTACAAGGTTAGCGACGGCGTTTGGCAGGTGCGCGGTTTCGATGTCTCGAACATGACCGTGGTCAGGGGCGTTACAGGCTGGATACTAATCGATCCGCTGACCAACAAGGAAACCGCCGCTGCTGCGCTGGAACTGGTGGGCCAGCAACTTGGCCCTCGCCCGGTCAGCGCGGTGATCTATAGCCACAGCCATGCCGACCATTTTGGCGGGGTGCGCGGGGTTGTGAGCGAGGCCGATGTGACCGCAGGCAAAGTCACGATCATTGCCCCGGCACAATTCATCGAGGAATCAGCCTCGGAAAACATCATGGCTGGCGGCGCGATGGGACGGCGGGCGAATTATCAGTTTGGTGCCGGGCTTGTGCCGGGCGCCCGGGGCCAGATCGGCAGCGGGATCGGCACCGGGGTAGCCTCTGGCGAAATCACCCTGATCGCGCCCACAGATACGATTTTGAAGACCGGAGAGACCCGGCTGGTCGATGGGGTGAACCTTGAGTTTCAGATAGTCTCGGGCAGCGAGGCACCGTCTGAGCTGAATGTCTATATCGTCCCGGCCAAGACCTTCCTGTCCGCCGAAATGTCGACTTGCAGCCTGCACAATATCCTTACCCCGCGCGGCGCCAAGGTGCGCGATACGCGGGCCTGGGCGGGCTATCTGGACGAGGCTTTGCAGCTTTACGGGAGCCGCAGCGAAACGATGATCTCCAGCCATTGCTGGCCGCGTTTTGGGGCTGCTGAAGTGGCAAATTCACTGGCCGGACAGCGCGACAACTACCGCTATCTCCACGATCAGACGATCCGGTTGATGAACCGGGGCGAGACGGCGGTAGAGATCGCCGAACAGGTCACACAGCCCCCCGCCCTTGCCAATGATTGGTATAATCACGGCTATTACGGCACCTACAGCCACAATTCCAAGGCGGTCTATCAGTTCTATCTGGGCTGGTATGATGCGGTTCCAGCCAACCTCAATCCGCACCCCCCGGCTGAACGGGCCAAGCGGTCAGTCGCGGCACTGGGCGGGGCCAAGAAGGTTATCGCCCTAGCAAAAAAGGCAATGGGATCAGGTGATTATCGCTGGTCATCTGATTTACTAAACCAGCTGGTCTTTTCAGAACCCACCAACACCCAGGCCCGTGCGTTGCTGGCTGACAGCTATGAGCAGCAGGGCTATCAGGCGGAAAGCGCGATCTGGCGGAACCAGTTCCTGTCTGCCGCGCGTGACTTGCGAACAGGCCCAGCCCAGCGTCCTACCAGCACCCAGAGTGCCGATATGATCGCGGCAATCCCCACCCAAACGCTGCTCGATTCCATCTCAACCCGGTTTGATCCCACCAAACTGGGCGGGCGCCGCCTTGCAATCAATCTGGTTATGCCCGAGCGCAAGGAAACCGCCGGAATCGAGGCTGGGGCCACCACGATGATCGGGCGGATGGCACCGCTTGCCAAACCGGACGCCACCATCACAGCAACGCGCCGCATTTTGCTGGGGTTGCTGTTCCTCAAAATGCCGCTGCCTCAGCTCGAAGCGGCCGGTCTCAAGGTGGAAGGCGATCGCAGCGCGGTGGAAGCCTGGGCCAATTCGCTCGATCCGCTGCCCGGAAGCTTCAATATCGCCGAGCCTTAGGCCAGATCAGATTTCCCCGCGAGCGCGCCTTATGGTGAACCAGCGTTCAACATTGGCGTTGTGTTGTTGCAAGGTTGAGGCAAACAAATGCCCGCCCGTGCCATCGGCCACCATGTAAAGCGCGTCGGTCATCGCCGGATTGAGCACCGCTTCGATCGATGCTTTGCCCGGATTGGTAATGGGGCCTTTGGGCAGGCCTATCATCGAATAGGTGTTATAGTCATTGATCGCCTGGATTTCCGACTGTCGTATCCGCCGACCCAGCGGTTTGCCCTTGGTGATCGGATAGATGATCGTCGGATCGGCCTGAAGCATGATCCCCTGCCGCAAGCGGTTCGAATAGAGCCCGGCCACGATCCGCCGCTCTGCCGCCTTGCCAGTTTCCTTTTCAACAATCGCGGCCAGCGCCAGCGCTTCCAGCGGCGTTGCCACAGCAATCCCCGGCGCGCGCTTTGCCCAGAGTTCCGCCACAGTTCGTTGCATCGCAGTTTGCATCCGCAGCAGCACCGATTGGCGGCTTTCCCCGCGCTCAACTTCGTAAGTGTCTGGCAGGATTGAGCCTTCGGGTGGCACCTGAATACTGCCCGTCAGCAGCGGCTGCGCCATCAGCCGGTCATAGACCATGATTGAGGGCATGCCTTCTGGCACGGTAACGAAGCGGCGCAACACCTCATCGCCCTGCAAGATGGACAGGATTTTTGAGGCGCTGGCACCCTTGGGAAGCAGAAACTCGCCGGCCTTGATCGGCGCACCGCCCGCGAATATCCGGGCGCGCAGGCGGAAGCTGTCAGCGGACGATATTGCCCCCGCTTGCTCCAGCTTTGCCGCAACTGTGCCCAGACTTGCTCCATCAGCAACGACGAAGGCTTTGTCAGCTTTCAACGGCCCCGCGGAATACCAGCCGCCCAGCAGGCTCCAGGCACCAAGCGCCAAAAGCAGCGCGGCGATAGCCGGCAACAGGCAACCGCGCCGCAGCATAGATTAAATGGCTTTCATGATCAGGCTGGCGTTGGTCCCGCCAAAGCCGAAGCTGTTGTTGAGTACAGCCCTGACAACACGCTTTTTGGCGACATGTGGCACCAGATCCACGCCTTCGCAGCCCTCATCAGGATTATCGAGATTGAGCGTTGGCGGAACGATCTGATCGCGGATAGCCAGCACGCAGAAGATAGCCTCAGCCGCCCCCGCACCGCCCAGCAAATGGCCGATAGCAGACTTGGTCGAGCTCATCGAAACACCGCCGATTGCATCGCCAAACAGCCGTTTGACCGCGCCCAGTTCGATTGTGTCGGCCATGGTCGACGTGCCGTGCGCGTTGATATAATCGATGTCAGACGGCTGCATCCCGGCCTTCTTGAGTGCCATTTCCATCGAACGATAGGCGCCAAATCCTTCTGGGTGCGGCGCGGTAACATGATAGGCATCTCCCGACAGGCCATAGCCTACCACTTCGGCATAGATTTTCGCGCCGCGGGCCTTGGCATGCTCATATTCCTCAAGCACCACTACGCCCGCGCCTTCGCCCATAACAAAGCCGTCGCGGTCCTTGTCATAGGGGCGGCTGGCCTGCTCGGGACGATCGTTGAACGAACAGTTGAGCGCGCGGGCCTGGGCAAATCCTGCCACTCCGACTGGGCAGATCGTCCCTTCTGCTCCGCCCGCAAGCATAATATCCGCATCATCATCACGGATCATCCGCGCAGCATCGCCAATCGAATGCGCACCGGTGGAACAAGCGGTCACCACCGCATGATTTGGCCCCATCAGGCCATATTTGATCGAGACCTGGCCCGAAATCAGATTGATCAGCCGGCCATGGACGAAATGCGGCGAAACCCGGCTTGGCCCCTTTTCGGCAAGAACCAGTGATTCGCTCTCAATACCCGGCAGACCGCCGATTCCCGACCCGATCGAGCAACCTGCGCGCAGCCGCATCGCCTCATCCATTTCGGTCAGGCCGGCATCTTCCAGCGCCTGTCCAGCAGCATCAATGCCATAAATAATGAACGGATCGACCTGACGCTGAACCTTGTGATCGACCCTTTTGTTCGGATCGAAGCCATAGGGATGATCGGCGGGCTTAACCTCGCAAGCGATCAAGCATTTGTGGCCAGTCGTATCAAACCGGGTGATCGGCCCTGCGCCGGACATGCCAGCTAGCAGGTTTTTCCAGACGGTTTCCACCTCCGCGCCCAGCGGAGTTACAAGGCCAAGACCGGTAATGACGACGCGACGCATGCGCTACTCCGAATGTAAAAACGCAACAGGCCCAGACCCTTGCGGGCTGAGCCTGTCGAAACCCCGTTTCTGCCCGCCATCTGGCTGGCAGCCCCTCAACAAGCTCAGGGCGGCGCGGGAAAAGAGCTGAAAATCAGCCCTTGTTGTCATTGATGAACTTGATCGCATCAGACACGGTGGCGATCTTCTCGGCCGCATCGTCAGGGATCTCAACGCCGAATTCTTCTTCGAACGCCATCACCAGCTCAACAATGTCCAGGCTATCAGCACCCAGATCATCAATAAAGCTGGCTTCTTCAGTGACTTTGTCAGCTTCAACACCAAGATGCTCAACGACAATCTTCTTAACGCGGTCGGCGGTGTCGCTCATGGATAAACCCCTTCGTGAACGGCAGATGAAAACAGAATTCGGCCCTAAAGAACAGGAGCCGCGCTGGCAAGCGCCAACCCCAGATTCATCCCTTTTGCGGCTCAACGATACGTATGTGAAGATCGCGCAGCGCCTTGTTCTCAGGCAGCGAGGGCGCGCCCATCAGCAGGTCTTCGGCCTTCTGGTTCATCGGGAACAGCGTGATTTCGCGCAGATTCTGCGCCCCGCATAGCAGCATCACCACCCGATCAACCCCTGCCGCCATCCCGCCATGCGGCGGCGCGCCATACTGGAAGGCGCGGTAAAGCCCGCCGAAGCGCTCTTCCACATCGGCCTGGGACAAGCCGGTCAGCTCGAACGCCTTGACCATCAGATCAGGATGCTGGTTGCGGATCGAGCCTGAGGCGATTTCAAACCCGTTGCAAACCAGATCGTATTGGAACGCTTTGATCGTCAACGGATCCTGATTTTCGAGCGCTTCCATCCCGCCCTGCGGCATCGAGAACGGATTATGCGCGAAATCGACCTTCTTGTTCTCCTCGTCCCACTCATAAAACGGGAAATCGACGATCCAGCAGAGGTTGAAACTGCTCTGATCAATCAGGCCAAGCTGTTCGCCCACGCGGGTCCGGGCGAGACCTGCCAGCTTGGCGGCCTGCGATTCCTTGCCCGCCGCGAAGAAGCAGCCGTCGTCTGGTCCAAGACCCAGCGCTTCATAAAGCGCCAACATTCCTGCTTCGCCATGATTTTTGGCAATCGGCCCGCCAAATTCCCCGCCCTTGCGGGTGACATAGCCAAGCCCGGCGTGGCCTTCGCTGCGCGCCCAATCGTTCATATCATCAAAGAACTTGCGGCTTTTATCCGCAGTGCCGGGTGATGGCACTGCGCGAACTACCCCGCCCGATCCGACAATCTTCTCAAACAGGCCAAAGCCCGATGAGCGGAAATGGTTGGAGACATCGCTGACCAGCAGGGGATTGCGCAAATCAGGCTTGTCAGAACCGTATTTCAGCATCGCCTCGGCATGGGGGATACGCGGGAAGCTGCCCGCAGGCGTCACGCTCTTGCCCTCGGCGAAGGCCTCAAACACCCCGGCCATCACCGGCTCCATCGTATCCCAGACTTCCTCTTGCGTCACGAAGCTCATTTCCAGATCGAGCTGATAGAACTCGCCCGGCAGCCGGTCAGCGCGCGGATCTTCATCACGGAAACAGGGCGCAATCTGGAAGTAGCGATCGAACCCAGCGACCATCAGCAGCTGCTTGTACTGCTGCGGCGCCTGCGGCAGCGCATAGAACTTGCCGGGGTGAATCCGGCTTGGCACCAGAAAATCGCGTGCGCCTTCAGGGCTGGAGGCGGTCAGGATCGGGGTAGAATATTCGGTGAAACCTGCGCCCTCCATCCGGCGGCGCATGTCCGAAATGATCTTCGTGCGCTTGACGATATTGCCGTGCAGAGTTTCGCGGCGCAGATTGAGGAAGCGATATTTTAGGCGAATTTCCTCAGGATATTCCTGCTCGCCCGCCACCGGAAGCGGCAGTTCCTCGGCGCGGCTCAGCACAGTAGCGGTACGAGCGTAAACCTCGATCTCGCCGGTCGGAAGATTGGCGTTCGCGGTGTCGCCTGCGCGCAGCTTGACCACGCCATCAATGGTAACGACGCTCTCGGCCCGCAGCCCTTCGAGCACCGCCAGCGCCGCGCTGTCACTATCGGCGACAATCTGGGTCAAGCCATAGTGATCGCGCAAATCGATGAACAGCACGCCGCCATGATCGCGCTTGCGGTGCACCCAGCCCGACAGGCGGACCGTCTGGCCGACTTGCGCCGCAGTCAGCGCGCCGCAATTGTGTGAGCGATAGGGATGCATTGAAACTCTTTCCAATCGGTCTGCAATAAGGCAGGGGGAAGCCGCGGGCTAACAGGCGAAGCACGCAGATTTGTCAAGCCGCGGGCTCGCACGGGCCCATAACGAAAAGCACCATGAAAATACATCCACTCATTACAACCAGCGCGGCGCTTGCCGAATTGTGCGGACGCTTGTCGAAAGCAGACTTCATCTGCGTCGACACCGAGTTCATGCGCGAGAATACCTATTGGCCGGAACTCTGCCTGATCCAGATCGCCGACAGCGAAGAAGCGGCAGCGATTGATCCGCTCGCCCCCGGGATTGATATGACCCCGCTGCTGGAGCTGATGACCAATAATGAAGATGTCCTCAAGATCTTCCACGCAGGCGGTCAGGATGTCGAGATCATCTTTAACCTGACGGGAAAAACCCCGCACCCGATCTTCGATACCCAGATCGCGACAATGGCGATCAGCCAGTCTGAGCAGATCGGTTATTCCAACCTGTGCGAAAGCTGGCTGGGGATCGAGGTAGATAAAGGCGCCCGGTTTACCGACTGGTCGCGCCGCCCGCTTACCGACCGGCAGATCGAATATGCGATCGGCGATGTCACCCACCTCGCCAAGATATTCCCAAAGATCCTCGCCCGCCTCATCAAGACCGGGCGCGGGGCGTGGATTGATATCGAAATGGAAAAGCTGGCGGACCCGGCCAACTATCGCAATGATCCGAACAATTCCTGGATGCGGATCAAGGCTTCGGGCCGCAATCCGGCAATGCTGGGGCGGCTGAAGGCGCTGGCCCATTGGCGCGAGCTTGAAGCGCGCGACAAGAACCTGCCGCGCGGGCGGATCGCGCGTGATGAGACAGTCGCTGATATCGCCAGCCACCCGCCCAAGGTTCAGTCCGATCTGGCCAAGGTGCGCGGGCTTTCGGCAGGCTGGAAGGACAACGAAATCGGGCGGCGGATGATGGCCGCTATCGCCGCCGCGCAGCCGATGACCGAAGCCGAAATGCCGCTGCGCACCCCCCGCGGCGCGCCATTGGGCAAGGAAGGCGCGCTGGTCGCCGATCTGCTCAAGCTGCTGCTCAAGATTCGCAGCCGCGAGATTGATGTCGCCTCACGCCTGCTAGCCCGCAGTGAAGAGCTGGAACTGCTGGCTGCCGGTATCCGCAAAGGGTTGCCGATGCTGGAAGGCTGGCGGTTTGACCAGTTCGGCAAGGACGCGCTTGATCTGGTCGAAGGCAAGATGGCCTTCGCGGTGGTGAACGGCAAACTCAAGATGACGCATATCGATGATGTGGTGGTGGAAGCGGTAGTGGCTGAGGTTGCTGAGGTAGTTGAGGTAGCTGCTGAATGACCGAGCGCAGAGCTTCCTTCTCCCCTCCCGCCTGCGGGAG
>JANMNP010000100.1:0-11207 GCA_031374105.1 Novosphingobium sp. | reverse complement strand
CTGTTCCGTTGGAAGAATTTGGTAACTGTATGAAATCCAGGAATAGCCCAAGAAATTCAGGCAAAAGGACCAGAGCAACCAGCCACCATGCCCGAACAAGGAATCTCCAAGTTTCAGAGTAAACGAACACAAGCGCTTCTGTGAATCTCAATCAGACCTCCTCAACCCGGATCCAAAGCATAGAGCCAAGCAAAAAAGGGGTCCAGTCAGTCTGCCTTGGCCTCGAGTTCGGCCTCAAAATATCACCCCACCACCCTCGGCACCCGCTTGCCCCTCGTCCGGCTGGTCAGGTGAAACTGCCAGCACCTGTCGCAGCGATAGGTCCGCAGCGGGAAGTCTGCGCGCGCGGCAGCTGCCAGCGCGTCCTGCTTGTTCGCGTAGCGAGCCTTTCTGGCGCAAATGCTAAGCCTTGTGCGCATCTCTGCCCATTTACCCTCATTCCACTCAAAAATTTGCCAGGGGGCCTGTAAGCCGGGTTCTGTCTTGCGGGAGGTATCTTTTCAGACCCGCACCGCATGGGCAGCCATTCCTCTAGGCGGTGCATTGCTGCATCGCTCAAGCAACCAACCCGGGCGGTCAACGCGAAACACGTCTGCTGATTCTTGCGAACCAGCGCGCCGCCCCTATTCGGTCTTGCTCCGGGTGGGGTTTACCATGCCGCCTGCGTTACCGCAGACGCGGTGCGCTCTTACCGCACCCTTTCACCCTTACCCTGATTTGCATCAGGGCGGTCTGCTCTCTGTGGCACTTTCCCTAAGCTTCGGCCCTAAGGCTTTCGCCCGGCGGGCGTTACCCGCCACCCTTGTTTCGTGGAGCCCGGACTTTCCTCGGCACTAGCAAGCTAATGACGCGGCTGCCCGGCCCCCTGGCTCGCATCACCTAGCACGTCCCTGATCGCGATCCAACAACAGCGCGAACAGGATCGCTGAAGTCTCGCCATCGACCACCCCGTCGATCACATGCGGGCGCCAGCGGCGCTGGAAGGCGCGCACTGCGGCATGGCCATCGGCGATGTCATAGCCGAACCGTTCGAGCGCAAGGTAAAAGGCACCATCATTCTGATAGGGCGAAGGAATTTGAAGCTTGGGCCTTGGCAGCGCGAGCTTGTGTGCGGCGAGCAGTTCCCAATCAAACAACTCGCCCGGATCATCCTTGCGGGCAGGCGCGATATCCGAATGGCCGACGATGTTGGCAAACGGCATCTTGTAGCGCTTGACGATGGCATGGAGCAGCGGCAGCAGCGCCGCCATCTGCGCCTCGGGGAACGGGCGATAGCCCCATTCATGGCCGGGATTGACCAGTTCAATCCCGACACTGGCCGAATTTATGTCGGTAATCCCGCGCCAGTATGATCGCCCCGCGTGCCAGGCGCGTTTCTCTTCAGGGACCAGCCGGTGAACGCTGCCATCCTCGGCAATCATGTAATGCGCGGAAACTTGCGACTTGGCATCGCACATCCGCTCCAGCGCCTCGGCTCCGGTCGTCATCCCAGTGTAATGCAGCACCACCATCGAGATCGGCAGCTCTCGCTCATTCCAGTTTGGCGAGGGCGTTTCGTGGTGGATCAGTTCGTTCATCAGCCGACCGGCAAGACCGCGCCCATCACCAGCGCCTCATCATTGAGTGAAAATTGCAGCCCGCCGCCGGTGCTGGCAGCCAGCTGTTGAAGCATGAAAGCTGGCGCAGTGCGGCTGGAAAGCTCGCCGGTAGCCAGCGATCCATCCAGCGCGCGGCCAATCACTGGATCGAAGGCGATCTTCGGCCCGGCGGCGCGGATCACGATTTCCGCCGCGCCTTCGCGCAGCTCTGCTCCGATATCCAGCGTGCCGCCGCGCACCAGCGCTTCGATTGCGATCATCGACAAATTGAGCAGCACCTTGACCGCCGCCTTGGGCAAGGCAGGCGCGCCCAGCGCCCAATTGGCGGTAATCCGGCCATTGTTGCCGACCAGCGCATCTACCAGGCTGCGCGGCTCTTCCACCGCAACCAACTCGCCAAAACCGCCAGCAGCGCCAAAAGCGAGGCGGAAGAATTTGAGCTTGTCGGCCGAAATCTTGGCGCTTTGCTCCAATAGTTCGAAGCAGCGCTTGCGCATTTCCGGGTCTTTTTCATCGGCCAGCAGCTCCAGCCCGTTGGTCAGTGCGCCGACCGGGCTGAGCAGATCATGGCACAGCCGCGAACAGAGCAGGGCGGCAAGGTCAAGGCCAGAAGTGTCGAGCGAGATTTCGGTCATTATAATACGGGTTCCGGTAATTGTCTGACGATCCTACCCTCCCTTAGCCTTCCACGACTCGTGAGGGAAGCTCCTCAAAACTACCCGGAGAATTGCGCCAGAACCGCACCACCCCGCCCGCCACTATCGCCCAAATCCGACCATCGCCGCTCGCCTGCGCCCGGTCAGTAGCAGAGGGGATCGCAGAACCTGCGGGGTGCGAGTGGTAATAGCCCCGCACCGCCAGCCCGCCCATCCGCGCCTCGCGGTGAGCGGAGATCAGGGCGGCCGGGTCAATCTCGAAATGGCGGCGCGGATCGGCAGCGACATTGGCAGCGGGGCGCGCTTCCTCGATCTGATTTCCTCTCCCCAGCAGCAATCCGCAGCACTCCAGCGGCGCGGCGCGTGCTGCTTCCGCGATGAGTGTTGCCATTGCGCCACTTGTCACCACCAGGTCCATGCCCATCTGCATAGCATGGGAGCAGGGGAACGCATCATCGAAGGCGTGATCGCAAGCACCGGCCAGCGGCTCGACAAGGCGCTGGCCGAGGCGAGCGGGTTGTCGCGAGAACGGATCAAGGCGCTGATGACCGAGGGACGGATCACGCTGGAAGGTCAGCCGGTCAACCAGCCAACGCTCAAACCCGCAGGCGGTGCGCATTTTGCAATCACCATCCCCGAGGCCACCACCGCCCTTGCCGAGCCGCAGGACATTGCGCTGACCATCGTGTTCGAGGACGCGCATCTGATCATCGTTGATAAGCCCGCCGGGCTGGTCGTGCATCCTGCTGCCGGCAATCTTGATGGCACGCTGGTCAATGCGCTGCTCCACCATTGCCGGGGGCAACTTTCGGGCATCGGTGGGGTCGCCCGCCCCGGGATCGTCCACCGGATCGACAAGGACACCTCCGGCCTGCTGGTCGTCGCCAAATCGGACACGGCGCATGAGGGCCTTGCCAGGCAATTCGCCGATCACACGATCGAACGGGTCTATCTCGCGGTTGTTGGGGGTCATCCGGTGCCATCTGCCGGGACCGTCTCGGGCGCGATCGGCCGCTCCCGCTTTGATCGCAAGAAGATGGCAATGGTAGAGGCCAAAGGGGAGAGTGGCCGCGGCAAACACGCCGTCACGCACTTCAAAACACTCGAGCGGCTCGATAACTCGGCGCTGGTTGAATGCCGCCTGGAAACCGGGAGAACCCACCAGGTCCGCGTTCACATGGCATCAATTGGTCATTCGTTATTGGGCGATCCGACATATGGACGCGCACCCGCACGGCTCCGGACACTGCTCAATGAACTTCACTTCGCCCGGCAAGCACTGCACGCCGCAGTGCTGGGCTTCAACCATCCCGTCACTGGCGAGCAAATGCGTTTTGAATCTGCGCTGCCCACCGATCTGAGGGAACTGTTGGTCGAATTGAAGAGTTCAAGCTGAGCTATCGTGCTATAAGTGAAGTATATGTGGCTGAGCGCCGCCGGATGCCTATTAAGGGTCCGACAAAGCCCAGCCGACGTTGAAAGGACGGGTAATTCAAGTGACTAAGCCGCAAAGAAGCCTGGCAACCAAGAAAAGTCTCGTGCCCGCTTTGGGCGGGGAAGATGGCCTCAATCGCTATCTGACCGAGATCAAGAAATATCCGCTGCTCACGCCCGAGCAGGAATATATGCTCGCCAAGCGCTATGCCGAGCATCAGGATCCCGAAGCTGCCGCCCAGCTGGTCACCAGCCACCTCAGGCTCGTGGCCAAGATCGCGATGGGTTATCGCGGCTATGGCCTGCCGGTGTCCGAATTGATTTCCGAAGGCAATATCGGCCTGATGCAGGGCGTGAAAAAGTTTGAGCCCGATCGCGGCTTCCGCCTCGCCACCTATGCGATGTGGTGGATCAAGGCCTCGATGCAGGAGTTCATCCTGCGCAGCTGGAGCCTGGTCAAGATCGGCACCACTGCGGCGCAAAAGAAGCTGTTCTTCAACCTGCGGCGGATGAAGAAAAACCTCGATGCCTATGAGGATTCCGATCTCCATCCCGATGATGTGAAGACCATCGCCACCAAACTCGGCGTGTCCGAAACCGAAGTGGTCAACATGAACCGCCGGATGATGATGGGCGGCGATGCCAGCCTCAACATCTCGTTCAACGAGGACGGCGAAGGCCAATGGCAGGACATGCTGGAAGATGGCAGCCCGCTGCAGGACCAGATCGTGGCCGAAGCGCAGGAAACCACCATGCGCCACGCCATGCTGGGCGAGGCTATGGAAAGCCTGAACGAACGCGAACGCAACATCCTGACCCAGCGCCGCCTGATCGAAGACCCGCAGACGCTGGAGGAACTCAGCCAGCACTATGGCGTCAGCCGCGAGAGAGTACGGCAGATCGAAGTGCGCGCGTTCGAAAAGCTGCAAAAGGCGATGACGCGGATTGCCACGGAACGCAGGTTGCTGCCGGCGGGGTGAGGGCGATGGATTGTAGTAATTCGGGAGCCCCTGCGTTTGCGGACGCGGGGGCGTTCCATATCGGGTGTTGGACGCACCTGATGCGCCGCTGATCTGGTAGCGGCGATGTGGGGGGAGACTGACAGGTTTTGGCGTAGATTTTGGCCAAGCAGACGTCTACCAGCTTATATAGTTAGCACGGCAGCAATTTATCTTTCGGGGGCGTTTCTATTCAATGACACTTGTCCAAGCCCTCGCCAAAGCCAAAACTGAGGAAGAAGTCAAAGATGCCTATGTCAAAGCGATTGGGCTGAAATCACCGGGCAAGGGCAAGGTGGATATCAGCGCGCCGAACATGTGGTTCGAGGCGAAGGAAGCCCCCACCGCCGCGTTTGCGATGTTCGCCCAATTGCTTTTTTACGTCCGCGATGCGCGATTGAAGGGCGAGCATGTCCCGCCCTTTCTGACCGTGATCGACAGGGAAAAAGCGGCTATCCTTGAAACCGAACTGGCGCTGCCCGTTGTCGCGGATGAAGGGATCGAATGGCCCAAGGCCGCGTCCGGCGTCAGCAAAAAGTGCATCGCCCAGGTCGCCGCGCATATTGACGGACAGTTCAGCACCTTCGCCATTGCGTCCCAGGAAATCGAATTCCTCACCCAAATCAAATCCGCGCTGAACGATGGAAAGATCATTCGCACCCCGATCACTCCGGATAATCTGCGGCAGGTGTTCAACAAATGGGTGGAGATGGTCGGGCGCGAAATGGCGGTGCCGCATGAGGGTGACTATGCCTCGCTGTTCTTCGCCGACATCATGCATGATGGTGATGCAGAGGCGATGACCGGGCTTTCGGCGCGGCTCCTGAAAAATGCTGGAAAGCCGGTTTTCCTGATGAAGGATGGCCGCACGTTTGAACCTGCATCCTTGCGCGGTTACAATAACTTCTGGCGGATTTACCACCGCCCGCCCGAAACCCGCCACCGCCATTATCTGCTCGAACGACGCGACATTTTGCTGCCGTTTGATGAACAGAAATTCAAAGGCGCTTTTTACACGCCGCCGCATATCGTTGATAAGGCGTATGATCTGCTCAGCGCAACTTTGGGCGAAGGCTGGCAAGAGGAGTATATTATCTGGGATATGTGCTGCGGCGTTGGCAATCTTGAACTCGGCCACATCGTCCCCCGCAACCTTTATATGTCGACACTCGACCAGGAAGACATCGACGGCATGAAATCGCGCGGCACCTTCGCCGGGGTGGAGATGTTCCAATATGACTATCTGAACGATGACGTGACCGATTTCGGCGAGATTGACTACAGCCTGACGGGCAAACTACCCGCCGTCCTGCGCCAAGCACTTTCCGATGCGAAGACGGGCAAAGCAGGCGCGAAGAAGATTTTGGTGCTGATTAACCCGCCTTATGGCGAAGCCGCAAATTCCCAAGGGAACGCCGGAAAAACGGGGATTGCGCGCAAGAAAATCAGTTTTGGAATGGATCATTTAGGCTACGCCGCGCGTGAGCTGTTTGTGCAGTTCATGCACCGGATCATGCTCGAAATGCCCAACGCCACTTTGGCTATGTTCAGCACGCTCAAATATGTGAATGCGCCCAATTTCGAAGCGTTTCGTGCGAAATGGAAGGCCGCCTATCTCGGTGGATTCGTAGTGCACAGCAAATCATTCGACAGCCTGAAAGGCAACTTCCCAATCGGCTTCCTCATTTGGGATTTGGCTAAAGACACGCCGTCGGACAGGATCACGGCTGCGGCGCTCGACAAGGATGGAAATCTGGTCGGAGAAAAGACATTCTTCAATGTCCCGAACAAGCGCTTCCTTAGCGAATGGCTTCCGCGGCTGAAAACGACATCGCAAATCATTCCGTTGAAAAATGCCGTAACGCCGCAAAATGGCCACGCGAAAGTTAGCTCTTGGCATGAAGGCGCGATTGGGCATCTGTTGTCAAACAGCAACGATCCGCAAAATGCAGGCACGTTAACGGCGCTCTTCTCGTCAGTTTATAGTGCAGGCAACGGATACTACGTCACTCCCGTCAACCTCTGGCAAGCGGCCATCGTTTTCACTGTTCGGATGGTGGTTCCCCATACATGGCAAAACCATAATGACCAATTTCTCCAACCGTCAAAGCCGCTCTCGGAAGAGTTCAAATCCGATTGCCTGATCTGGATGCTGTTTGCTGGCAAGAATCTCTCCGCAGGCGCAAACGATTTGGAATGGAATGATCGGAAATGGTCGCTGACCAACAATTTCATCCCCTTCACAGAAGCCGAAGTGGGCGCGAATGGCCGATTTGACTCGGACTTTATGACAAAATATATCAAAGGTTTGGCCTTCTCTCACGAGGCACAGGCCGTGCTGGATGAAGGCCGCGCGCTGTGGACCCGCTTCCACGCCACCACCTTCCCTCGCAAAATTCGCGACGAGTATCGCCTCGGCCGCGCCGATGCAGGCTGGTATCAAATTCGCAAAGCCCTTGAAGCCAATAGTGAGAACGATCCGGTCGATTTCTCCGCGTTCAAATCCGCTTATGCCGCGCTGGGCGATAAGCTGCGGCCAATGGTGTTTGAACTGGGCTTTTTGCCTGCGTAACGGCTGGCCCAACCGCTTTGCAAACTCAACCACCCCCCCACACACGCCCGATTGCCACCTGCCCCCCTTACCCGCTAAGCCATCCGTAATGGTCAGCTTCCTCAAGCCCTCCCGCCCTTCCGCCCAGCACGGCCTCGCCTATCGCGCTGGCTGGTGGATTGGGCGGATTATCATCTGGTTCGTGGTCGGCAGCTTTGCGCTGACGCTGTTATACAAATGGGTGCCGGTGCCGGTTACGCTGACCATGGTGATGGACGGCAACGGGATCACCAAGGATTGGGAGCCGCTCAGCCGGATTGACCGCGATATGGTCGCCGCAGTGATCGCGGGCGAGGATTCCAAGTTTTGCGAGCACAGCGGCTTTGATACCGAGGCCATCGAGAAGGCGATTGCACGCAATGCGAAAGGCGGGCGGATTCGCGGCGGCTCTACCATCAGCCAGCAGACTGCCAAGAATGTCTTCCTGTGGCAGGGCGGCGGCTATTTCCGCAAAGGGCTGGAGGCCTGGTTCACCGTGCTGATCGAAAACATCTGGGGCAAGCGGCGGATCATGGAGGTGTACCTCAATGTCGCCGAAACCGGCGTTGGCACCTATGGCGTCGCGGCGGGGGCACAGCGTTATTACAAGCATTCCGCCGCCAAGCTGACCCGGGTTGAGGCAGCACGGATTGCCGCCGCCCTGCCCGCCCCAAAGCGCCGCGCGGTCAACGGCGCAACCGGCTTTACCCGCCGCCACGGCAACGCAATCGCCGCGCGCAGCGGGGTGGTGCGCAATGAAGCGCTGGACGCCTGCGTTTACAAGTAAGCCGGATCAGCCGCCAGTGTTCGTCACCGCCAGAGTGAAGCCACCTTCGCCCTCCATCGTGCCAAAGCTTTTGACCCGGACCAGCAGCTGGCCGGTGCTGCGTGCCGTAAAATCAAGCTTTTCGGTGCCGCTGGTGCCTGAATCCTGGGATTTGATCTCGCTGAAGCCATTGTCGTCACCGTCCTCCGCCTCAATCGGATTGGGCAGGCCGATGGCGATCACCGCGTCATAAGGCGCGCTCAGTGTCAGCCGATAGCTGTTCCCGGCAATAACCGGCAGGGTATAAAGCTTCACCTCATTGCCGCTTGCCAGTGTGCCGTTGACGTTCATCCCGACGCTGAGCGCTGCTGGAGGTGCGGGCGGCGGCGGGGTTGCGATCTTCTTTAACGATAAGATGAAGGCAGCGGCATCGCTGGCCAGCGAATCAACCTGAAGGTAATAGGTGCCATTGGCCGACAAGCGGCGGCGGATCAGCGGGTTCAGCCCGTCGCTATCGTCGTTCTTGGCTATCACCGCATAGCTGCCATCACGCGCGGGTCCGGCGAGATTCAGCACGGTGTCGCTTTCCGAGGTTGATTTCAGCTCAACCCACTGCCCGGCGGTTCCGGCAAATGAGAAAGTTTGCGGGTTGGCCGAGGACACTATGCCTTCTTGCTCGCTGCCAAGCCTCACCGCAAACACGCCGCTGCTGGTTGTGCCCAGATCGCGATTCCGGGCGAAGATTTCGCGCGGGGCATCGCCTGCCGCCACACCGATTACATAACGTCCCGCGACAGGTGCAACGAACCGCAACCGTTCCCCATCGGGGGTATAGCTTACGCTGCCGCCCTTTTCGAACACCTCACCCGGCTCTGGAGCCAGCAGCTTGCCTGCCGCATCGCAAATTGAAAGCGCGCGCAGCTTTGGCGCGGCATCACCCTCACCCTCGGGCTTTGCCGCAGCCGGAGCCAGCGAGGCAAGATCAACGATCACGCCTTGCCCGGCCTTCAAATCCACTGAAAAGCTTCTGGCCGCGGCGGGTGCGACAGGGGCCACGCTGCCGACGACCAGCGCTTTGCTTGCCTCCGGACAAGCCCGGGTCTGAGCCTGCACCGCTGCCAGCGGAGCCAATGCGCTTGCGGCCAGAGCTGCAACGATCAGCGGACGGTAGTGCAGCTTCGGCATCGCTAGTTTCCCCTCAAGAGTAGCAATCGCTGAATAGGAGCAATTGGTTGAACTGCATATGAAAAAGGGGAGGGACACATGGTGCCCCTCCCCCTTTCATAGCTGCCTGATCAGGCCCGATCAGAATTGGTAGCTCAACCCAACTTTAAGACGCCACAGCGACGAGCTTGACTGGATCTGGGCGACATCGTCGGCAGCAAAGCCGCTGATGATATAGCGGCCTGCCGAATCCACCGGCGTTCCCGGGACGTTGGCGACATTGACCAGCCCTTCGAAGTCACGGCGGCGGAACACGTTCCAGTCCGAATCGAGGAAGTTGAGGAAATTGTCCATGGTCACCGTCAGGCGGAACTTGTCCCGGCCGCTCATCGGGCCGGGGAATTCCTGCGAGAAGTTGAGATCAAGGTCATAGAACCAGCCGTTCTCGCAGGTATTGCGCGGGATCGTGCGACCAGCATACTTCTGGGCGCAAGGCAGGGCACTGACGTAGTTCACCAGGCTCTGCACGGCTGCGGCGTTCGAAGTGGGGGCAAGGTTGGGGTCGGATATCCCGGTGGGGATATAGAGCAGCGCGTTATCGGACCCCGATACGCTATCGTAAAATGCGCCCGAGCCGCCAAAGGTCAGGCTGTAAGGCCGACCCGAACGCGCGACGAAGGTAAACCCGAAGCCAGTCTTGGCATCCTCACCAAAAAAAGCTTCCTTGAACTGCGCGGCCAAGGTGATGTTGTGCTTCGATGAGAAGAACCCGCGCGATACATCCGGGTTCTGACGACTAAATGCAGCGACGCCATCATAATTGGAACCCGCTGTGGAACGATACATGCTGCGGCGATCGCGCGCGTCGGTGAAGGCATAGCCCAGGTTGAGGAAGGTTGAGCCGCCCTTCGTGAACAGACCCCCTTCAAAGTTCTTCGACAGGATAAGCGATGCAATTTGCGAGCGATAGCTTCCTGCGTTGGTCAGCTGGAGTTCGTCATCGCGCGATGTGGTGAAGCACGGGGTGTTGACGCTGGTATAGGACAGGTTGACCCCATCGTTGACCAGCCGGGCGGTGCAGCCCGCAGCGGTGGGATCTATCGCACGGATGATCGGGCGGCCATCTATGCTGAAACCGCTAAGCCCAATACGGGCATCGGGGATTTGAGAGAGATCAACCAAGGTCAGCGGATTGACGTATTTGCTGTAGATGTAGTCGAGATTAAGATTCCAGCCGCTGAAGAAGCTGCCACCATCACCCAGCCGCGCGGAAAAGCCCGCATTGAAGCGCAAGACCGACGGCATTTTCAGATCGGGATCGATCGACTGGGTATCGCCCAGCCCGCGCGCTGCCGAGCTGGCACCCGCAGCCCTGACGCAGGCAGGAACGCCGGTAAACTGGCCGCCGGTCAACACATTGATCGACGCCGAACCGCACGAGGCCGTATTGAGAATGCCCTGCGATGTCAGGAAACCGTCGTTCTGGAAGGCATTGCCGAACCACACAACCGGATCGCCGCCCGAAAACACACCGACGCCGCCCTTGATCCGGACGTTCTTGAGGAAACCCATATCACCTGCGTCAAAGTCTGCCGCAAAGCGGGGCATGATGATCGGATCGATATTGCTGAAGCCGGAGTTGTTGGCAAAGCCATACCGATTTACGAAGTTCTGGTTATAGGTCGGACGGTCGCCGTCATACCAATCGATACGAACGCCTCCGGTAAGTTTAAGGGCGTCACTGGCCAGCCATTCATCCTGGACATAGGCAGAATAGATCGAGCGGCTGAACTTTGCAGCCGCGCTCTCGATATTTCCGGTGGCGGTTGCGTTAATGTCAGCCCCATAGGTCGTCCCCGCGATCACTGCTGACGCGGTAGTGGTGTTGGTGCCGGTGCCGCTGTTGGGAGTGCCCGCATTGAGCGCGTTGATATCACGGAAATACAGCGTCCCGGTGCCGTTCTGAACGAACAGATTGTCCAGCTTTGCACGGTTCATCTC
>JANMNP010000093.1:0-13208 GCA_031374105.1 Novosphingobium sp. | reverse complement strand
GGTGACATAAATCTCGGCGCGTTACCTCTGCACTACCCCAAGCGCCGCCGAGTCCGGGCACAAAATGCGGCAACCCCGCGCCGGTCATTCGTCCCTTGCCCTCCCCCGGCAGCCTGCGGCTGGCCGGGCCAAAGGCGCATCTGGCGCGGGCCAGTATCCTCCCGACTGTGCGCAGTTTTGTTAGTCGACACCATCCTCAGAAGCCGCGATCCATTGCGCTATTGGTAGTTCAATACATCGTAGTGGGAAGGAAGCGCCATTGTCGACATCTGAGACTCTCGAGGCGACGAAGCCGTTTTGGCTGGCGGGAAATTTTGCCCCGGTTTTTGACGAGATCACTGATCTTGATCTGCAAGTCACCGGCAAAATTCCTCCTGAGCTTGACGGCAGATACTTTCGCAACGGTGCCAACCCTCCGTCGGGCTTCAGTCAGGACTGGTTCCTGGCCTGCGGTATGATCCACGGCGTGGAACTGAAGAACGGCAAGGCGACATGGTATCGCAATCGCTACGTCAAGACCCCGTTGCTGGACGAAGAAACGCCCAGCCAGGAGTCGCGGATGAAGCTCGAAAACTCGATAGCCAATACCCATGTAATGGAACATGCAGGCAAGATTCTTGCGCTGGCAGAGCTTAGCCTGCCGATTGAGCTCTCAGCTGAACTGGACACTCTGGGGCCATATCGGTTCGACGGTAAGCTGAATGCGAATATGACCGCGCATCCCAAAACCTGCCCGGTAACTGGCGAACTGCTGTTCTTTGGCTATGGCATTATGCCTCCATTTTTGACCTATTATCGCGTGTCCGCTTCGGGCGCGCTGGTCCAGCAGGAGCAGATTGAGGTCAAGGGCGCGACGATGATGCATGATTTCAGCATCACGGAAAATCACGCGCTATTCATGGACCTGCCAATGGTCTGGGATTTCAATGACAGGGCAACCGGGGGCTTGGGCATCCGGTTTGACAATGATTATGGCGCGCGGATCGGGATCATGCCGCGCACGGGATCAAACAAGGATGTCATCTGGTTCGAGATTGACCCTTGCTACATTTATCACACGATGAACGCCTATGAGGATGGCGATGAGGTGGTTCTGGATGGCTGCCGCATGGTTGGATATATGGCGGTGGGCATGGTCAAGCCGCCGCTGCCGATGCTGCACCAATGGCGCATGAATCTGAAGACCGGGGCCGTTACTGAACGGCAGATTGACGATCAGGGAGTCGATTTTCCGCGGGTTCCCGACAGCTTGATCGGGCAGCCTTATCGCTACGGCTATACTGGCGAATTCGGCCAGGATGCGCCGACTGTGGAGGCCTATCACAAATATGACATGCACTCGGGCAGCAAGACCTCGCACCGCCTTACCGGCGGCCGGACGGGCAGCGAGGCCGTGTTTGTGCCAGCAGCAGGAGGCACAGCGGAAGATGATGGCTACCTGATGAGCTATGTCTATGATCCAGCGTCGGACAAGAGCGAGCTGGTTATCCTGGATGCCAGCAATATGGCGAGTGATCCGGTCGCCCGGATTCACCTGCCAGCGCGGGTGCCGGCGGGTTTCCATGGCAGTTGGATCGGCAATCGCGCTTAAGAGCCGGAACAAATCCCGAAATTTTCAGGGAGCGGGCGGAATTCCGTTAGCATTGCACTCATTTCCAATCCCCTGTGGATCCGCACTCGCCGTCTCGTTGTATCCGGGCTAGCTTCGCTCACATCATTGAGTCGCAAAGGGATAGGGCATGAGCGAAGAGGCAAGTCGCAAGGAACGCTCACCCGGCATGAAGCTGCTGTTTGTCGCGCTGATCGGCGCGGTGCTGACCATCCCATTGCTGCTGATCTATGCGCTGGTCTATGACCGGCAGGATCAGGCGAGCACCGCACAAAGCGCGATCAATGCGGGCTGGGGCGGGGCGCAGGTGGTGGCGGGGCCAGTCATCGTGGTTCCTTTCCGTACCACCCAGACGCAGAATGAAGAGATCGGCGGAAAGACGGTTACCCGGACCGTTGAGGTGGAGAAGTTCCTCTATATCTCGCCGACTGAGAACCGGGCCACAACCAATATCTCGCCGCAGGAGCGGTCCAAATCAATCTATCACAGCGTGCTTTATGAAGCCAAGGTCAGCGGAAAGGCGAGCTTCGCGCTGCCCGACGATCTGCCGCGCTTTGGGGTGACCCGCGAGCGCCTGCTGTGGGACCGTGCGCAATTGCGGATGGGTGTTTCGGATGCGCGCGGGCTGACCACAGGCGGCACACTTATGGCCAATGGCAAGGCGCTGGTGCTTCAGCCGGGCAAGGGCCCGGCAGCAACTGGCGGCGCCGGCTTTTTTGCTTTCCTGCCTTGGAATGGTGAGGGACAGCTGGGAATTGAATATGGCTTTGGCCTGCGCGGCAGCCGATCACTCAGTCTGGTCCCGCGCGGCGGACAGACCAGCTGGGAGGTTAGCTCGATCTGGCAGAGTCCCAGCTTCAACGGCGATTTCCTGCCGGATCGCCGGGCTGTCTCTGACAAGGGCTTCACCGCCAATTATGCGGTCGACAAGCTGGCGCTGGGGCAGGCACCAGTGATGATGGAGGATCCTGGCCCGCCAGTGATCGATGGCGGCAGCTACTCTGACGGCTCCCGATTGGGGATGGAGGCTGCGGCATCGATCTGGTCGAGCCGGTCAACCTCTACTCCAAGGTCACCCGCGCGGTGAAATATGGCTTTCTGTTTATCGGCTTTACCTTCCTTGCTTTCCTGTTGTTCGATATTGTCGCCGGGGCAAGAGTGGCGTCGGCAGAATATCTGCTGACCGGGGCCGGACTGATCCTGTTCTTTGTGCTGCTGCTCGCCTTTGCCGAGGTGATCGGGTTCACGCCCGCCTATCTGCTGGCCAGCGCTGCGATCATCGGGCTGCTGACCGCCTATAGCGCGGCAGTGCTGGGCAGCTGGCAAAGGGCGCGGTTTATCGGCGCGCTGCTGGTCGGGCTTTATGCGCTGCTGTTCGTGCTGCTCAACCTTGAGGCATGGTCACTGCTGATCGGATCGGTGCTGCTGTTCGCGGCGCTTGCCGGGGTGATGTTTGCGACGCGAAAGGTGGATTGGGGCGCGGTTGGGCGGAAAGAGGTTGGCGAGACTTGATCTGATCCTCCCCATTTTCACGAAGTGCAAATGGGGAGGTGGCAGTTGCGCAGCGACTGGCGGAGGGGTGTCGGCGCTGGCGTAATTACCCCTCCGTCACGACCTTCGGCCGCGCCACCTCCCCATTTGGCTCCGCAAAATGGAGAGGATCTCAGGTTAACGCCAGCGGAGTCTGTCGCTCGTCAGCTGATCGACGCTAGTTACACCCATCAGCTTCATCCCCCGCTCGATCTCGTCCTTGAGGATGGCGATGGCGCGTTCGACCCCGGCCTGTCCAGCGGCGGCAAGGGCGTATAAATACAGCCGCCCGCCCGAGGCCGCAGTGGCTCCGGCACAGAGCGATTTCAGCACATGGGTGCCGCGCCGGACGCCGCCGTCGCAGATGATCTCGATCTCGCCGCCGACGGCATCCACAATCTCGCGCAGCTGATCGAACGGCGAGCGGCTGCCATCCAGTTGCCGTCCGCCGTGGTTGGAGATCATGATCGCATCGGCGCCAATCTCGACCGCGCGGCGCGCATCACCGGCGCTCATTATGCCCTTGAGGCAGAAGGTGCCGCCCCACTCGTTCCTGATCTGCTCGGCTACTTTCCAGTCCATCGACTGATCGAGCATGGTGTTGAAATAGCCGGCAATGGATACCGCCTCGCCGGTGCCTTCGGCAACATGGGTGTCAAGATTGGGCAGGCTGAACTTTTCGCGGAAGACATAATCCAGCGCCCAGCGCGGCTTCAGCGCGTAAGACAACGCCGATGAGGGGGTGAATTTGGGCGGCGAAGTGAAGCCGCTGCGGGCGCAGCGTTCGCGCTTGCCCGATACGATCGTGTCAACCGTCAGCGCGATGGCATCGAACCTGGCGGCCTGGCACCGCTCGATCATGCTGCGGTTCAGGCCCTTGTCCTTGTGGACGTAAAGCTGGAACAGCTTGGGGCCGGCGGTCATCGCCCCGACTTCTTCGATGCTGACCGTGGCGAGGCTGGAAATGCCGAACCATAGCCCGAACTTCTCTGCTGCGCGGGCGACGGCGCGCTCACCCTGCCAGTGGAACACCCGCTGGAGTGCGGTGGGCGAGAGCAGCAGCGGCAGCGCGCTGGTGCGGCCCATGATCGTCACCGAAGTGTCGATCTCGGCAACGCCTGCCAGCACATCGGGGACCAGATCGGCCTGGGCAAAGGCGTCTGTATTGCGCGCCTTGGTCAGCTCATCATCGGCGGCACCATCGATGTAATCGAACACCGGCCAGGGTAGCCGCTGCTTGGCTAGCAGGCGGAAGTCATCGATATTGTGGCAATCGTCAAGCGTCATCGGCGCATCAAGGCGTCGCAGGTTTCGTCATTCCCGCTTTCCAGCCCCTTGCGCAGCCATTCCATCCGCTGGGCGCTGGTGCCGTGGGTGAACGAGGCTTCGACCGGGCGGCGGCCTGCGCTTTTCATCAGCGTATCATCGCCGATCGAATGCGCGGCATTCAGGCCTTCCTCCATGTCGCCCGGCTCGATCTTGTCGCGATTTTTGGCGGCCCAGACCCCGGCGTAGCAATCGGCCTGTAACTCCATCCGTACCTGCAACTGATTGGCACGCTGCGGGTTTTGCGATTGGGCGCTGCGGATCTGGTCGGAAATCCCGGTCAGAGTCTGGATATGGTGGCCATATTCATGGGCGATCACATAAGCGCGGGCGAAATCACCGCTGGCACCAAGGCGCTGCTCCATTTCCTTGTAGAAATCGGTATCGATGTAGATGCCGTTGTCAGTCGGGCAATAGAATGGGCCCATCGCACTCTGCGCTGCGCCGCAGCCCGAATTGCCTGCCTGCGAATAGAACACCAGCTTGGGCGGGGCGAACCGCAAATTCGCCGCCTGGAACACCGGTGCCCAGGTTTTGTTGAGCGAAGACATTGCATTACAGGTCTCGCGGCTGAGCGGATCGATGGTGCAGCTTTCGCTCGCGGTCGTCCCGCCCTGCGTCTGGATCGGCCCTTGCGATTGTCCCTGCTCCAGCCCGCCAAGCATCTGGCTGGGATCGACCCCGAACACTACCGCCGCAATCAGCGCGATTACCAGCGTGCCGCAACCGATCTTGCCGCCCGCCATGCCGATTGAGCGACCGCTGCCGCGCTGGTCCTCGACATTGACGGCATTGGGGTCGAAATCATCGAGACGCATGGGTTCTTACTCCAAGATACTGGACAGACCCGCGCCCGCCAGCAATTGAAGCAGTGCATAGTCATCATGCCACTGGAGTCGAGAATGTTTCTGCAAGGCAAGCGCGCGTTGGTAACGGGTTCCACTTCGGGCATCGGCCTCGCCATCGCCCGGGCCATGGCGAATGAGGGCGCCGAAGTGGTGCTGTCGGGTTTTGGCAGCGATGCGGAAATAACCGGGCTCTGCGCTGAACTAGGGGCGCGCCATGTCGCGGCCAATCTGATGACTGCGGCCGGCGTCGAGGCGCTGATTTCTGGGGCGGGTCCGGTCGATATCCTTGTCAACAATGCCGGGATGCAGCATGTCGCGGCGGTCGAGGATTTCCCGGCCGAAAAGTGGGACCAGATCATCGCGCTCAATCTTTCGGCGGTGTTCCATGCCTGCCGTCTCGCAATTCCGGCGATGAAGGCCAAGGGCTGGGGGCGGATTATCTCGACCGCGTCGGCCCATTCGCTCGTCGCTTCGCCCTTCAAGGCGCCTTATGTGGCCTCCAAGCACGCGGTGGCCGGTTTCACCAAGTCGGTGGCACTGGAACTTGCCACCACTGGAGTCACCGCAAATTGCATCAGCCCGGGCTATGTGTGGACCTCGCTGATCGAGAACCAGATCCCCGATACGATGGCCGCGCGCGGGCTTTCCCGCGAGGCGGTGATCAATGATGTGCTGCTGGCCAAGCAGCCGACCAAACGCTTCGTCCAACCCGCCGAAGTCGCCGCGCTGACGGTATTCCTGTGCCGGGATGAGGCTGGCAATATGACCGGCGCAAATATCAGCATGGATGGCGGCTGGACGGCGGAATAGGCTCTCTGGCCCTTTAATTCTCGTCATCCTGAACTTGTTTCAGGACCCATTTGGCCATCCACTCAGGTAGCGCATGAAGGCGGTGCGGCTTCGTCATCTCCAATCTGCGATGAGAAGCACCTATAGCTCCCCTCCCCGTCCTTCGACAGGCTCAGGATGAGCGGAGGGAGGGGTTGGGGGTGGGGGTTCCACGCTAGTGATGACGCGTGGCCAAGTGGCCTCGCTCCCCCATCCCCAACCCTTCCCCGACGGGGAAGGGGGAAATGAGTCAAGCTCGTTGCGCCTTGGTGTAACTTTCCTGCCACCGCCGTAACTTATCGTATCGCAGGTCCGTAGCTGCACTTGCTGCGCTCGCCACTTGGTGTAGGACTGACGCGATGAACCGGGGCTTGCCTGCGATGAACCGATTGCTTGTTTCGCTGCTTGCGGCGGGGATGTTGCTTGCGCCAGCTTTTGCTGCGCCGCGCCGGGATCGGGCGCTCGAAGCGCAGCTGCTCGCCCATATTACAGAGCTGGCCAGTGATGCTTACCAGGGCCGCGAACCGGGCACTGATGGTGAGGCCAAGACGCTGCGCTATCTTGGCAAGCAGTGGTTTGAGATAGGCCTGGTTTCAGGCACCAATGACCCCGGACACGCCTGGTTTGCGCCAGTAACGCTGGTCGCCCGCGAACCAGATGGCACAGCGGCCCAGTTCAGCCGCAAGGGGCGGCGGATTTATCTGCCCGCTGCTTCGGTCCTGATGCTGACTTCGGGTAAGCGCAGTCTGGTTGAGAACGCGCCGATGCTGTTTGTCGGCAACGGGCTGGCCGCGCCCGTCAGATCGGAACTGGTTGGACGGGTGGCGGTGTTGCTTGACGCCGGGATCGAGAATTCAGATCGACAGAATGCGCTGCTAAAGGCTGGAGCCTCAGCCGTGTTGACCGTGCTCGATGGTGACCGAAGCCTTGAAAACGTCACTGTGCGGCGGCAACGGTCTGGCTATGCGCTGGCAAGCGATGAGCTGGGAGGCGATCTGGAAGGCTTCATCACTGCCGAAGGCTTGACCAGAATTCTGGCCGGGACAGGCGAGACGATTGCAAGGCTTGAGAAGTCTGCCGCTGAACCTGGCTTCGTTCCGCGGGTCCTGGATGTTTCCGCAACACTTGAAGCGACCACCCGCGAAACGCGGATCCGTACGCATAATCTGATCGGCAAGCTGCCCGGCCGCAGGCCTGGCACCGGCGCGGTGCTGATCATCGCCCATTGGGATCACTTCGGGGTCTGTGCCACTGCTCCGGCGGAGGATCTGATCTGCAACGGCGCGATCGACAACGCCAGCGGGGTCGCCTCGTTGACCGAGATCGCCCGGCGCTTGGCAAAAGGGCCGCTGCCTGATCGCGATATCTACTTCCTCGCTACCACGGCGGAAGAGCTGGGCTTGCTTGGCGCGCTGGCTTTTGCCGAGAACCCGCCGTTGCCGCTTGGGCAAATCGTTGCGGCTTTTAATATCGATAGCAATGCTCTGGCGCCCGCCGGAGCGCCATTAGGGATCGTTGGCAAGGGGATGACCCGGCTCGATGCGGAGATCGTCAAGGTTGCCAAAGCGCAGAAGCGCAAGTTGGTCGATGGCACTGCGGCCAATGCCTATGTCCGGCGTCAGGATGGCTGGGCCTTGCTCCAGCATGATGTCCCCGCCGTGCTGATCAGCAGCGCCTATGGCGACATCGCCCGGATGGAGCGGTTCTTCGACGGCGATTATCACCGCCCGAGTGACGGGGTGAAACCGGGGATCGAACTGGGCGGCGCGGCAGAGGATGTGGCGTTCCATGTGGCACTGGCGCGGTGGTTTGGGGATGTGAAGAAGGTGCCTGTTGTGGCGAAGTAGGGGGGAGTGAGGTGGATTGAATTTCGACCTTCGACGACATTGCAAGCATTCGAGGTCGATATTCGTCAGCGCTCCAGATGCCTCGCGGTAACTCGTTTCGCCCATCGGTAGACAGGCCAACCTATGAGTAAACAAACAGCCGTCACAACCAGCAGCGTGATCGGAATACTGTGCGCTGAGCACGGTTCGGGGTCTGGCTGAGCTCGGTGGTATGGCGAGCAGCCCCAAAAGATGCTGAACATGACACTCACTCCGACCGTGAAGAACAAACAAGCAGCCGTCGCGAGTCCGGCGATGGCCCCGACGACCGTTGAAATGATATCGTTGCGTCGAGGCTTCACAGCAGCAAGCTCCTACGGACATGCCCAGCCGTAATCACCACACTAATGGTTTGCTTTCCACCCCAAAAGCAAAAACCCCAGCCAAACAACCCCCCGCCTTGTGCCTCGCGGCAGGTGCGGTTACATGGGCCGCCACGAATCTAACCCCGCAGACAAAAAGTGGCGCATATGGACATTCCTCTCGGCCTTACCTTTGACGACGTTCTGCTGCGTCCGGCCGAGTCCGATATCCTTCCCACCCAGGCCGATACGCGCACTTTTTTAACGCGCAGCATCGCGCTCAACATCCCGGTGATTTCCTCGGCGATGGATACTGTGACCGAAGCGGATATGGCGATTGTCATGGCGCAGATGGGCGGGATCGGCGTGCTTCATCGCAATCTGACGGTGGAAGAACAATGCGCTGCGGTGCGCACCGTCAAGCGGTTTGAAAGCGGGATGGTGGTCAATCCGATCACGATTGATCCGGGTGCCACGCTGGGTGAAGCGCAGGCGATCATGCTGGCCAACAAGATCAGCGGCATCCCGGTGGTCGAGGCTAGCGGCAAGCTGGTCGGCATCCTCACCAACCGCGATGTGCGGTTTGCAGCCAACCCGGCCCAGCCAGTGCGCGAGCTGATGACGCATGAAAATCTGGCGACGGTCAAGCTAGGCTCCAGCGGGGATGAAGCGCGGCGGCTGCTGCATCAGCGGCGGATCGAAAAGCTGCTTGTGGTTGACGACGCCTATCATTGCATCGGGTTGATTACCGTCAAGGATATTGAAAAGGCCGTCAATTTCCCCAACGCTACCAAGGATGAAACCGGCCGCCTGCGGGTTGCTGCGGCGACCACGGTGGGTGACAAGGGGTTTGAACGAACCGAGGCGTTGCTCGCCGCGGAATGCGATGTGGTGATTATCGATACCGCTCACGGCCATAACAAAGACGTTGCAAGGGCTGTGGAGCGGGTCAAAAAGCTGTCCAACTCGGCTCAGGTTATCGCTGGCAACGTTGCCACTTATGAAGCCACCAGGGCGCTGATCGATGCCGGGGCCGATGCGGTTAAAGTCGGGATCGGGCCGGGTTCGATCTGCACCACAAGGATCGTCGCTGGCGTTGGCGTGCCGCAGCTTACTGCGATCATGGATGCGGCGCGGGCTGCTGCGGAAGCGGGCATTCCGATCATCGCCGATGGCGGCCTGCGCACCTCTGGCGACGCCGCCAAGGCGATAGCCGCCGGAGCCTCTACCATCATGATCGGCTCGATGCTGGCAGGAACCGAGGAAGCGCCGGGCGAAACGTTCCTGTATCAGGGCCGGGCCTACAAAAGCTATCGCGGGATGGGCTCAGTCGGCGCTATGGCGCGCGGCAGCGCCGACCGCTATTTCCAGCAGGAAATCAAGGACAGCCTCAAGCTGGTGCCTGAAGGGATTGAGGGGCAGGTCGCCTATAAGGGCGTGGCCAAGGATGTGGTTCACCAGCTGGTCGGCGGCATCAAGGCGGCGATGGGCTATACCGGATCGGCGACCATCGAAGATTTGCGCAGCAATGCGCAATTTGTGCGGATCACTGGCGCTGGTCTGCGTGAAAGCCATGTCCACGATGTGACGATTACGCGTGAGGCACCAAATTATCCCTCGCGCTGACATGACATGACCCCCGCCGCGCGCGTTCAAGCCGCGATTGACATCCTAGACTTGGTGATCGCTGCTGCCCGGGCCCAAGGCGCGCCTGCAGACCGGATCATTGCCGATTGGTTTCGCACGCGCCGTTTTGCCGGCAGCGGAGATCGCCGCGCGGTTCGCGAGCTGGTCTATCGCGGGATCAGGGCTTGCGGCGAAGTGCCTGCCAGTGGCCGCGCCGCGATGCTTCGGCTGGTTGCCGAAGATCCGCAGCTTGCCGCGCTGTTTGATGGATCAAACCACGCTCCCGATCCGATTAGCCATGACGAAATCCCTGCCGCATCCGGGATCGCCCCGCGCTGGCTTGAAGCGGCGCTTGAGCGTTCGGACATCGCTGGCGACGAAGCCAAGGCGCTGCTGGGCCGTGCGCCGCTCGACATTCGGGTCAACACCCTCAAAGCCTCGCGGGAAACTCTGGAGCTGCCGATCATTGGCGAGCTTACTATTGCCCCCGCCGGTTTGCGGTTCCCGTCTGGCACCCAGGTAGAGGCCTGGCCCGCCTATACCGAGGGGCAGATTGAAGTTCAGGACAGCGGCTCGCAGCTGGTTTGCCTGGCTGTCGGAGCCCAGCCGGGCGAGGCGCTGGTCGATCTGTGCGCCGGGGCTGGCGGCAAGACCCTCGCGCTGGCGGCGATGATGGACAATCGCGGCGCGCTGCTGGCCTGCGACAGCGATCGCGGCAGGCTTGCACGCCTTAATCCTCGCGCTGAGCGGGCTGGCGTAGCGATGATCGAGACTCTGCTGCTTGATCCGGGGCGTGAGAATGTGGCGTTGGCCCGCTGGCAGTCTGGCGCGGATGCAGTGCTGGTTGATGCGCCGTGCTCGGGCACTGGCACCTGGCGGCGCAATCCGGAGGCCCGCTGGCGGCTGAATGAGAAGGAGCTGGCCCGGTTGGCCGCGCTGCAGGCGCGCTTGCTGGATATTGCCGCCACGCTGGTCCGTCCGGGCGGGCGGCTGGTCTATGTGGTTTGCTCACTGCTCGATGCCGAAGGGGCAGGGCAGATTGAGGCGTTTCTGCTCCGCCATCCGGGGTGGCGTGCCGTTCCGGCTGGGTTAATGGCAGGGCGGCCACGTGGATTGGGCATGCGGCTGACCCCGTGCCACGACGAGACAGACGGATTTTTCGTCGCAAGGCTCGAAAAGCCGTGATAATAGACCCGCGATGCCGACCCTCAAGGAGCAGATAATGCGTTATGCCCCCGCCGCCCTCGCGCTGTCTTTGCTGGCAGCGGTTACGGCCAGTGTTGGCTTTGGCGCGCCTGCAGCCGTCCAGATTGATCCGCGCGCAGCAGCGCTGATCACACAAGGCCGCGCAGCGCTGGCTGCCGGCAACCCTGATGCAGCGATCGATGCGTTTGAGGCAGCGCTGACTGTCCAGCCGGGACAGGTAGCGATATTTCTTGATCTGGCCGAGGCGACCCGCCGTCAGGGCCTTCAGGGCAAGGCATTGCATTATTACCGCGAAGCGCTGGAGCGTGAGCCGGACAACGCCTGGGCCATTGCTGGAGAGGGCACAACGCTGGTTGAAAAGGGCGCGGTCGAAAAGGCCCGCCGCAATCTCACACGGCTGCAACAGCTATGCGGCGGTGATTGTGAGGCGAGCAAGCAGCTTGCCGCTGCAATCCTGAAGGGTCCGGCTCCGCGGGTTGTTACCGCCGAGGCGGTTCAGGCAAAGCCTGTGGTGACGCCGAACTAGGTCTAGGTAAGCGCGCGTGCTTCGACAGGCTCAGCATGAGCGGATGTTGTAAAGTGCCCCAAACCCCGCTCACCCTGAGCTTGTCGAAGGGCACGCGCAACATAAGCCTTCAAATCAAATCCCGAAACTCTTCCAGAACTGCGCGATACACCCGTTTCTTGAATGGCACGATCAGATCCGGCAGCAGCGCTGGTTCAATCCACTTCCATTCGCAAAACTCAGCCGGATCATGCGCGTCGATCCGGATATGCTCGTCGCTGCCATTGAACCTAGCCAGCAGCCAGAACTGGCGCTGGCCGCGATATTTGCCCTTCCACAGCTTGCCAAGCAATTCCTCGGGCAGATCATAGAACAGCTCTTCGCGGGTTTCGGCGAGCAGGGTGACATGTTCGGCCAGAACGCCGGTCTCCTCCCACAGCTCACGCAAGGCAGCTTCGTGGAGATCTTCGCCGTCGTCGATCCCGCCTTGCGGCATTTGCCAGAAATCGCCCTCGCGGTTGTCAATCCGCTTGCCGACAAAGGCATGGCCATCGCCATTGACGAGCATCACGCCAACACAGGCGCGGTAGGGGAGGTGGTCGAAGCTGTTTGTCATTCCGGCGCTCTAGCCGCTGGCCCTGCCTAACATCAACTTCATGGCCGCAAAAATGGCGTGGGTATCCGCTTGGGCACTGGGAATTGCTTTACGCAAATTGACGAAGTTATGGATGCTGCCTTTCATTTCCAGGAACACCACATCAACCCCGGCCTGGATCAGATGCGCGCCATATTGGCGCCCGCCATCGCGGATCGGATCGAGTCCGGCGGTGACCAGCACGGTTGGCGGGGCGACTGCATGACTGCCATGGATCGGAAAGCCACGTGAATTTCCAGCCTCTGCTGCATAGCTCTCCATAAACCAGTCCATCGTGTCTTTGGTCAGCAGATAGCCATCGCCAAATGACAGCATTGAGACATGATCGGGCCGCTCGTCCGTTGCCGGATAGATCGGCACCTGGAGCACAACTGGCACCTTGGCAGGCTGATCGGCCAGCGCCTGCGCCACGACAATCGCCAGATTGCCGCCTGCGCTGTCACCCATCGGGATCAGACCAGTGATCGTCAGCCCAAGGGGATCGGGACTGCCCGACACCCAGCGCGCGGCGGCCTCGCAATCATCGGGTGCGGCGGGGAAGGGGGATTCGGGCGCGCGGCGGTAATCCACCGCCACCAGTGGCAAATCCATTTCTGCGGCAATTTCAGTGCAGAAATTGTGGTGCGTATCAAGATCGCCGATCACAAAACCGCCACCGTGGAAGAACAGGATCACCGGGCCCGGTTCGCGATTTTCACGGGCATCGTAGAGCCGCAGCGGAATGTCGCCGCCGGGGCCGGGGCAAGTGAGATCGCGGATCACCGCGAGCTTGCGGGCTGGAGCATCGGCGATGGCATGCATCGCACCATAGCCTGCGCGGGCATCGGCCAGCGGCACGGTGCTGGAGTTCGGGCTGTTCCTCCCATTCAGGAACGAGAGGAACGCGG
>JANMNP010000088.1:0-2053 GCA_031374105.1 Novosphingobium sp. | reverse complement strand
CGTCTGAGTTTCAGGCGCAGAGCCGGGGAAGAACAATATTCCGAACACCAGCGCAGTCGCGGTGGCGAAGACATAAAAGTCATAGAATTCGACCGCCGTACCGACCAGCGCGGCAGACAGGATGCGGGAATGGGCGCGGATAACATGCATTGGGCGGTGCTGGCCAGCAATGGCACGAGAGTCAATCGCTCTTGGTTTGTTCTCTATGATGTGATAGCATGAGGGTATGGCTAGACTTGATCCGATCGTCTCCGAATTTACCACCGAGGAAAAGGCGGCGGCCTATGATGTATGGTTCCGCGCACAGGTGGAAGAAGGTCTGCGGTCGAAGGGACCTTGGATTCCCCACGAAGAAGTGATGCGTGAGGCCCGCCAGATCATTGCGAACGCCAAGGCCAAGCATGCGCATACTTCGCTGGGAAGCTGACGCGCGTCGGCAGTACCGCGATTCGCTGACCTATATCGCCGCACAAGACTCTGCCGCCGCAGCTGCACTGGCTATCGAAATTGCGCGCAAACTCGATCTGTTGCCCCAGTTCCCGGAACTGGGCCGCAAGGGTCGCGTGGCAAAGTCGCGTGAGCTGGTAGTTCACCCCAACTACGTCATAATCTACGTCATACGCAGACAGACAATTGACCTGATCCGCTTTCTCCACGTCCGTCAGCTCTATCCATAATGGTCGACTCGCTCGCATCTTCGCCCGACCCCCTGCTAGCCGGCCTCAATCCCCCGCAGCGTGAGGCGGTGCAGACTGCTGATGGTCCTGTGCTGATGCTGGCGGGCGCTGGCACCGGCAAAACTGCGGCGCTGACCGCGCGGCTGGCTTATCTGGTCCACACCCGCCGGGCGTGGCCGTCCGAGATACTCTGCGTCACCTTCACCAATCGCGCAGCGCGAGAAATGCGTGAGCGGGTTGGCCAGCTGATCGGCCCGGCAGTAGAAGGGATGCCGTGGCTTGGCACATTCCACGCAATCGCCGCCAAGATGCTGCGCCGCCATGCCGAGCTGGTCGGCTTGCAGAGCAATTACACCATCATCGATACTGACGATCAGCTGCGGCTGATGAAGCAGCTGATCCGGGCCGAGGGAGTGGACGACAAGCGCTTCCCCCCGCGCCTGCTGGCCGGCTGCATTGACCGCTGGAAGAACAAGGGATTGAACCCCGCCGACCTCGATGCGGTCGAGAACGAGGCTTACGCAAACGGCAAAGGGCAGAAGTTCTACCAGCTTTATCAAGACCGGCTGAAAGCGCTGAACGCTTGCGATTTTGGCGATTTGACGCTGCACATGCTCAACATATTTCGCCGGGATCGGCAGGTTCTGGCGCAATATCAGCAGCGCTTCAAATATATCATGGTCGATGAATATCAGGACACCAATCAGGTCCAGTATCTGTGGCTGCGGCTGCTGGCGCAGGAGCACAAGAACATCTGCGTGGTGGGTGATGATGATCAATCGATCTATTCATGGCGGGGCGCAGAAGTTGCCAATATCCTTAGGTTTGAAAAGGATTTTCCGGGTGCAAAGGTGATCCGGCTGGAACAGAATTACCGCTCCACCCCCGATATTCTCGCTGCCGCATCGGGCCTGATCGATGCCAACAGCCAGCGGCTGGGCAAGACATTGTGGACAGCGATGAACGGCGGCGACAAGGTCCGCGTCATCGGCGTATGGGATGGCCCCGAAGAAGCCCGCCGGGTGGGAGAGGAGGCCGAACGGCTGGAGCGCGAAGGCGCTTCACTCAACAGCGTGGCAATTCTGGTGCGGGCGCAATTTCAGACTCGCGAATTTGAAGATCGTTTTATAGCTATCGGCCTCAACTACCGGATTATCGGTGGTTTTAGGTTTTACGAACGAGCCGAAATCCGCGATGCGCTGGCCTATCTGCGGGTCGTTTCGCAGCCGTCTGACGATCTGGCGTTTGAGCGGATCTATAACGCCCCCAAACGCGGCCTTGGTGACAAGACGCTGGAGAAGCTCCATCGCTATGCCCGCGCGCGCGACGTACCACTGGCGCTCGCCGCGCTAGAAGTTGCCGATAGTGACGAACTG
>JANMNP010000083.1:0-3758 GCA_031374105.1 Novosphingobium sp. | reverse complement strand
CCGCTTGCGGGAGGGGTCGGGGGTGGGTCTTTCGGAACTGGGCGCAAAGTCACCACTGACCCACCCCCAGCCCCTCCCGCAAGCGGGAGGGGGTTAAGCTGCCATCACGAACGGTTCGAGCCCCGCTAACCGCGTGACAGGTGCCAGCGCGGTTAACTGCCGTGCATGCAATCCGGCCACCGCCTGCGCCATCGCGGCGATATGCGCGGGCGTCGATCCGCAGCAGCCGCCCAGAATGTTTACCTGACCGGCCCGCGCCCACTCGCCCACCAGTGCGGCGGTCTCTTCGGGCAGTTCGTCATATTCGCCCAGCTCATTGGGCAGTCCGGCATTAGGATAGACCATGATCAGCGCATCCGCGATCTCCGCCAGTACCTTGACATGCGGGCGCAGCTGAGTGGCACCGAAGCTGCAGTTGAGGCCGATAGTCACGGGCTTGGCGTGGCGTACGGCATACCAGAAGGCCTCGACCGTGTGGCCTGAGAGGTTCCGGCCCGAAAGGTCGGTCAGGGTCATCGACAGCATGATTGGAACATCGCGGCCAAGTTCTGCCTCAAGCTGCTTGATCGCCATGATTGCGGCCTTGGCGTTGAGCGTATCGAACACCGTCTCGACCAGAATGAAATCCGCCCCGCCCTCAACCAATGCGGCGGCCTGTTCGTGGTAGACCTCGGCCAGATAGTCGAAGTCGATCTCGCGGTAGCCGGGATCGTTGACGTCTGGCGATAGCGACAGCGTCTTGTTGGTCGGGCCGATTGCTCCTGCGACAAAGCGCGGGCGGCCATCTTTGGCCTCAAATTCATCCGCCACACGGCGCGCAACTCGGGCGGATTCAAGGTTTATCTCACGCACCAGATGCTCGGCGGCGTAATCGGCCTGACTGATCCGGTTGGCGGAGAATGTATTGGTTTCAGCGATGTCGGCACCAGCGGCGAAATAGGCGCGGTGGATCGCCTCGGGCACTTCCGGCTTGGTCAGGGCAAGGATGTCATTATTGCCCTTCTGGTCCTTGGTCAGGCCCAGCGATCCGGCATAGTCAGCCTCGGTCAGCTTGCAGTTCTGGATCTCGGTTCCAAATGCGCCATCGGTGATCAGGATGCGTTTTGCAGCCTCGGCGATCAGCTTTTCACGGGCTGTCATTTCAATAGCTCCTCGTCGCTGCGCATCCCGAGCAACTGGCAGATCGCATAGGCCTGCTCGGCCCGATTGAGCGTGTAGAAATGGAAATCACGCACTCCGCCTGCATAAAGGCGGCGGCAGAAATCGGCGGCGACCGTCGCTGCGACCAGCGCGCGCGGACCGGGGCGATTGTCCAACCCTTCGAACATCGCCTCCATCCAGCCAGGGATTTGCGTGTTGGCCGACATCCGCCGGATCGAGGCAAAGCTGGTAACCGGCATGATCCCGGGCAGGATCGGCGCAGTGATCCCGGCGGCCAGCGCCTTGTCCAGAAAGCGGAAATAGGCGCTGGTTGAAAAGAAGAACTGGGTGATGGCCTGAGTGGCCCCGGCATCGAGCTTGCGCTTGAGATTGTCCAGATCGGCTTCGGCACTTGGCGCCTCAGGGTGGACTTCGGGATAGGCGGCGACCGAAATTTCGAAATCGTGGCGTGCTTTGAGGCCCGTGACCAGTTCTGCGGCGTTGGCATAACCATCAGGGTGGGGCACAAAGCCCCCACCGCTGGTCGGCGGATCGCCGCGCAGAGCAACGATGTGGCGAACACCTGCGCTCCAGTATAGATCAGCAATTTCGCCGATTTCACGCTTGCTAGCGTCGACACACGTCAAATGCGCTGCGGGGCTCAGGCGGGTCTCGTTGATGATCCGCGCAACCGTGGCGTGGGTGCGTTCGCGGGTCGATCCGCCCGCGCCATAGGTAACCGAGACGAATCGCGGCGCAAGCGGAGCCAGCTCGGTAATCGCCTCCCACAGCTGCGTTTCCATTTTTTCCGTCTTGGGCGGGAAGAATTCGAACGAGACCGAGAAATCGCCCGCCAGTCCTGCGAACGGGGGCTCGGCAAAATGGGGCGGCTCGGGGGCGGTCATTGGATTAGCGCCTTTCGGGCTTTGCTGGCCGAGCTAGAAGCAAAACTGGCACTGCGCCGTCCGGTCCAGATTTTCACAGTAAGTTGCTTGCCGGGCAGCGCGAAGGCGGGTTCGGCGGTGAAGCCTGCCTCGGTCAGCAGAGCCAGCATTTGCTCGTCCGAAAAGCCCAGACGGGCATGGGCATGCAGCGTGCGCAGCTCTTCGCGGTCATGCGCGGCGAAATCGGCTATCGCAATCTGCCCGTTAGGCCGGGTGACGCGGGCAGCCTCAGCCAGCACCGCCTCTGGTTCCTGCGCATAATGCAGAACCTGATGAAACAGCACCGTATCGAACGCACTATCGGCAAACGGCAATGCGCCAAAATCACCTGGCACCAACTGGACTTTGTCGGCAGGCAAATGTTGCAGCCGCGCGCGCGCGATGCGGAGCATTTCCGGGCTTTTGTCAAAGGCGGTAATTTGGTCGGCGCGCGGCCCGAACAATTCGGCCATCCGTCCCGTGCCGGTGCCGACATCAAGCAATGCGCCAAGGCTGCCCGTTCCCAGCGCACGGGTCAGTGCCGCCTCAACCAGATCATCTGGGCTATGGAGGCTGCGCAGACTGTCCCATTGTTCGGCGTGGCGGGCGAAATAGATCTCCGCGCTGGATTCGCGCGCGGCCCGGATCGCGGCGAGGTGGCGGCGATCTTCGGCGCAGCGCGCCGCAAAGCCGGCATCATCGCGTTCGGCCAGTTCAAGCAGCCCTGCCGCGGCAGATCCCAGTGGTGGGGCGCGGCCTTCTTGAATTGCACTGCGCAGGAACACCCAGCTACCTTCTTTGCGGCGTTCGGCTAGGCCAGCATCGCACAGGATGCGGACATGCCGCGAGACGCGTGGCTGGCTTTGCCCCAAAACTTGCGCAAGCTCGCCCACCGCCAGCTCCATGGCGCTGAGCAACCGCATGATGCGCAGCCGCGTCTGATCTGCCAAGGCACCAAGGAGAGGTTCGATCCGCATGAAGTATCATATAAAGAATTCTTTATATGATATCAAGTCCGGAGTTTTTTCCTGTCAAATGGTCAGAATGAGGGGAAATCCAGACCAGCCCATTTGCACGCGAGCAAGTGCTGGGTTAAATAGCGCGCCAGTGCAGCCGAATTTCAGTTGCCCCGTCCAATCCTCATTTGAGAGGCTTTTGCATGAAGAAGATCGCTTACGCTGCATTCTCCGCCGTCGCTGCCTTGGCTCTGTCCGCTTGTGGCAGCTCTGACAGTGCAAAGGAAGAAGCCGCCCCTGATAACGTCGAGATGCCGGCCGAAGAGGCAATGGGCAATGTTGATGCTGCTGCTATGCCCGCCGTTGATGCCTCTGCTAATGCCAGCGGCGCCGCTTCCGGAGCTGCTGCGGCACCTGCCGATGCGGCCAGCGCGGTTGAAGACGCTACCGTTGCGGCCGAAAAGAAGATGTAATCAAGCGTCAGCTTGAAATCGTAAGAAGGTGAGTGGCCCTCCTGTGGGGTAGCTCACCTTTTTTTGTTTGTCGGCCATTCATTCCCGAGAAATGGACGCTATAATCAAGCCATGTCGAAACTCGCGCCCCTATTCGCCCTTCTAGTGCTCACCGCATGCGGCAAGGCGGACGCGAGTTTGGTGAGCGTGCTCAGTCCAACGGGGCTGAGGCAGAGTTCGCCGAGGGTCTGAACGAAAAACACCGCAACGATCCACAGCGGACTGAC
>JANMNP010000040.1:0-26718 GCA_031374105.1 Novosphingobium sp. | reverse complement strand
ATCCGCGCCCATTCCCGCATCCTGTCTGCCGCGCTGGTCGGTACGGCGGTCGAATTCTATGACTTTTATGTCTTCGCCACCGCGACTGCGCTGGTGTTCGGAATATTGTTCTTCCCCGGCTCTGCGCCTGAAACTCAGACGATTGCCGCTTTCATGGTGTTCGGCATTGCCTTTATCGCAAGGCCGGTTGGAGCAGTCGCCTTTGGACATTTCGGGGACCGGGTTGGCCGCAAGTCAACACTGGTCGCCTCGCTGTTGCTGATGGGCGCATCGACGTTGGCGGTGGCGTTCCTGCCGACTTACGCCGCCATCGGCTGGGCCGCGCCGTTGCTGCTGTGCATCCTGCGCTTCGGGCAGGGTTTTGGTCTGGGCGGCGAATGGGGCGGGGCGGCTCTGCTGGCAGTGGAGAACGCGCCTAAGGGCTGGGAAGCCCGGTTCGGCGCGGCCCCGCAACTGGGCGCGCCGCTGGGTTTCCTTGCCGCCAATGGGTTGTTCCTGCTGCTGGGACTGTGGCTATCCGATGCGGATTTCCTCGAATGGGGCTGGCGGGTGCCGTTTCTGGCCAGTGCCTTGCTGGTCGGGATCGGCCTATGGGTGCGACTGCGGATCGAAGAGACCCCGGCATTCTGCGCGGCCATTGCGCAAGAAGCCCCGCCCGCAGTGCCGCTCGCCCGGCTGGTCAAGAGCCATTGGGCGGCGGTATTGGCGGGCAGTGCAGGGGTAGTTGCCTGTTTTGCTATCTTCTATCTCTCAACCGCCTTTGCCCTGTCGCAGGGGACCAAGGCGCTGGGTTACAGCCGCGAAGAATTCCTCACCATCCAGCTTGGCGCGAACAGTTTTCTGGCGGCGGGGATCATCATCGCGGCGGTGCTGGCAGACCGGACCAGCCCGCGCCGGGTGCTGATGGTCGGAGCTTTGGCAACGGTGGTGCTGGGGCTGTTGTTTGGCCCAGGCCTCGCCTCTGGCTCTACACCGCTGATATTCCTGACGCTCAGCGCGGCGCTGTTCGTGATGGGTTTCGTCTATGGACCGCTCGGCGGCTGGCTGCCGACGCTGTTTCCAGTGGCAGTGCGTTACAGCGGGATTTCGGTCGCGTTCAACACTGGCGGGATCATCGGCGGCGCAGTAACACCGCTGCTGGCCCAGAAGCTGAGCGATGCCGGGCACGGCGGGGCGGTGGGATTGATACTTTCTGCGGCGGGATTGCTGACACTGGTGGGGGTCAGTCTGGCAAAGCCTGCACAGTAACTGGTTTCAACCGCATCAGTGTAATCAGCGCAACGCCAACCTTGCGGGTTGCCAAGGTTTCCAGGCCTTTGACCTGCGGCACTTCGTTGTAAGCCGTCTCAAGACTGATCCATGTTGCGGGGCCGATCCAGCCAAGTCGGGTGAGTTTCTCCAGCGCAACCACGCCCGCGCCGCTGGCATAGGGCGGATCGAGCAGGATCAGGTCAAGCGGAGCCTTGGCTGGTCCCAGGGCCAGCACCGACGAGGCGCGGACATCGCTTTGCGGCTGTGCCTGAAGCGCCGCGATATTCGCCCGCAAAGCGCGGATCGCGGCGGCATCCTGCTCAACGAAAATGCAAGTCGCCGCGCCGCGTGATAGGGCCTCGAGCCCCAATGCGCCTGATCCAGCAAACAGATCGGCCACGGAAAGCCCTTCGAAAGTACCAAGGCGGCTGACCAGCATCGAGAACAGCGTTTCGCGGGTGCGATCCGATGTCGGACGCGTGACCTCGCCCTGCGGTGCGGCAATCTTGCGCCCGCGCCATTGTCCGGCAATCAGCCTCATTAGCGACCAATCTTCATTAGCGACCAGCCTTCATCAGCGAGAAGTGGGCCGGTTAGGGCGGGCGCGCTGGACGCGCATCCGGGCCTGATCGTGCGATGGCAGCGCTGCGACAGCTGTGCCAGCCTCGCCGGGAATTTTCAGCTCCTTGCGGAACCGTTCGACATCGGCTGTGCGCAGTTCAACTGCCATGCCGCGCGGCAGATCGAGCAGCTTGAACGGACCATAGGAAATCCGCAGCAACCGCGAGGTTTGCAGTCCAAGATATTCCAAAACATTGCGCACTTCGCGGTTCTTGCCCTCGGTCAGGGTCATTTCGATCCATTGGTTACGCCCGGTCTTGCGCTCCATATTGGCGTCGATCTTGCCATAGCGCATGCCATCGATGGTCACGCCGTGGATCAGCTCTTCCAGCCGCGCCTGCGAAATTTCACCGAAGGTACGCGCGCGGTAGGTGCGCGGAATGCCAGTCGCGGGCAGCTCCATCGTCCGCTTCAGCTCGCCGTCATTGGTCAGCAGCAGCAGTCCCTCGGTGTTGAGATCGAGCCGCCCGATCGGCATCAGGCGCGGGGTGCCCTTGGGCAGCGCGTTGGTCAGCGCGGCGTAGATCGTTGGCCGCCCGGCGGGATCGCGCTCGGCCGTCAGCAGCCCGGACGGCTTGTGAAAGGCGAACAGCCTTGCTGGTTCGGGCGCTTTAACCGGGTTGCCGTCCACCGTGATGCCCTTGAGGGTGGTGAGGATCGTCGCCGGGGTGGTGATGACATCCTCGCCCAGCTTGATCCGGCCCTCGGCAATCATCCGCTCAACCTCGCGGCGCGAGGCGATTCCGGCGCGGGCGAGCAGCTTGGCGATGCGGTCACCCTCTTTGGGCGGGCCGTCTTTGGGGCGAGAGGTGTCTTTCATCGCGCGCCCTTACGCGGTGTGGACGCTGCCGTCACCCCTCGGCAGCCGACATCTGTTCTTGGCAGATTTCATGGAACCGGCGGATCCCGCCTTCCAGCATGCCAAGCGTCAGTTCGGGCACCGCGCCGGTTGAAAGACCTTGCTGGCCCAATGCGGCAGCGCGGAAATCCTCTGCGGCGAAGACTCCGCCATCGAGCAGATCCCAGCTACGCTGCCAGTGGTCGCGTGCCTTTTCGCTATGCGGAGGCTCCGGGATCAGCATGAAATCCTCGACCAGCGTCCGGTCATGGCCCTGCGGCATCAGGGTCATCACATTCACATAATCCGGGCTCATGATCACCACCGTGCCGGGGAACAGCTGATAGGCGAAGGTGGCCACGCGGCGCAGCTGTGCCATATCGGCAAGGTCCAGCCCTTCCATCTCGGCAGCACGGCCAACCAGCGAACGCTGGTGCGCGCCGATCATATCGCCTGCGGTGATTCCATCCTTGAAAAATGGTCCGATGGTCTGCGCATGCAGCCGCACCACATGGTAGCTTTCAAGGAAGGCATCCATGATCAGCTTCCAGTTGGATGCCACTTCATGGGTCCGGCGCGCAAACAGGTGGAGATCGGCCATGCCGAATGCAGCAAAATCCTCGCCCAGTAACTCCGGCCCGGAAAAGTCTGCGTCTGCTTGGGGCGCAAACCAGATCAGCCCGCCAGCCTCGCAAGACGGCAGCTCGCGCAGCCCATAATCGGATTTCTCAAGGCCGGGAAACGTCTCGGGCCGGGGCAAAGCGAGCAACCGTCCGTCCAGCGCATAGGTCCAGGCGTGGTAGGGGCAGGTCAGCCGCTTGCCGCATTGGGGATCGCTGCCTTCGACCAGCCGTGTCCCCCGGTGGCGGCAGACGTTGAGGAACACATGGGCGTGACCCTCGCCGTCGCGGGTAATCAGCAGGGGGCGTCCGGTGGCATCATGCGGCACTGCCATATTGCGATCCGGCAGCAGCGCCGATGGGGCCAGAACCTGCGGCAACCGATCGAACAGCAGCGCCTGTTCACGAGCGGCATGGGCGGGGTCGGTATAGACGGCAGCGGGAACGTGGGTGATCCCGGGAGCAGCCCTGGTGGAGCCGTCGACGATCTGACGGGCTAGCGCCAGCTGACCGGGGGTGGGTGAAGGTCCGGGAAGGGTGTGGATCGTCGCCATCGCAGGGCTAGGCATAGCCTAATTCTGCGCTAGTCTCGCGCAAAATCTCTCAGGAGCAGTTACATGTGGACGACAATCACCATCATTGCTGTCGCCGTTGTCCTGATCCGCCTGCTTGCGCCCCGGATTCCGGCACTTCAGCCCTATCTTGAACGAGAGTCGCTGGCGGCCTTCTTCCTCGGCGTATCTTCGGGCTTTCCTTATGCAATGATCGGCGCGACTCTTACCACGCGGCTGGCGCAGGAGGGGATCGACAAGAAGACAGTCACCGCCTTCACGCTGGCGTTTCTGGTCTATAATCTTAAGGTTTTCTGGGCTTGGGTTGTTGATGGCATTCGTTTGCCACTGCTTGGCCGGCTGGGGCAGCGCGTTTCATGGATGGTCTTTGCGGGCGTGCTGGTTTTCGCTGCGGTCATCAACCTTGCGCTAGTCGATCCAAGCGCCAGCCTGCAAGCAACCGTGATTGCTGCAATCCTTGTGGGCGTAGCCGGAGCGACCTTCGATATTGTGATCGACGCTTATCGGATCGAAACACTCAAGCCTCACCAACTCGGCACTGGTTCGGGCATGTCGCAATATGGCTGGCGGATCGGTTCGGCAGGCGCGGGCGCATTAGCGCTGGTCGTCTCGGCACGGATGGGCTGGAGTAGCGCCTATATGGCCTGCGCGGCCTTTGCTCTGCCGGCAATGATCACTGCGCTGCTGATGGGCGAGCCAGCCCGGCACCGCGAGCCGACCACCAAAAAAGGCCTCGCCGAAGTCTGGGCGTCGATTGCCGGGCCATTTGCAGAGTTTTTCCAGCGTCAAGGCGCGTTCCTGGTATTGCTGTTCATCCTGGTCCACAAGATCGGCGATACGCTTGCGAACCTCACCTTCCGGCTGCTATTTGATGACCTTGGCTTCAGCAATGATGAGATCGCGATCTATGATGTGGGCGTTGGCTTCTGGGCCTATCTGATCGGCGTATTCATCGGCGGGGTCGCCTATGCCAAGCTCGGCCTCAAGCGGTCAGTGCTGGTGTCGCTGGTGCTGATGGGGGTCTCCAACCTCAGCTTCGCGGCGCTGGCAGCAGCGGGTCATTCCAACCTTGGCATGGCGGGAGCGATCGGGTTTGAAAATATCGCCAGCGGTTATGGCGGGGTGGTGGTGGTCGCCTATTTTTCGGCGCTGTGTGACCTGCGCTTTACGGCAGCGCAATATGCACTGATTTCAGCGGGTGCCAGCGTGGTAGGCAGGTTCCTGACCGGCACGACTGCGGGGGCTTTTATTGAGAGTCTGGGCTATGTGAATTTCTACCTGCTCACCACTTTGGCCGCGATTCCGGGAATTGTGCTGTTCTGGTGGATGAGCCGTGCTGGCCTAATCGATGCCTCGATGGGCACGGCGGGCGAGGAGCCTAATCCGGAAACTCGCGGTTGAGCCGCAGCACTTCGCCCGCCAGATAGAGCGACCCGGCGATCAGCACGTCGCCGCCGGGAGGCAAGGCGTTGAGAGCGTCCGAAACGCTGCTGAAGCTGGCGACCGGCAGATCGCTATGTGCGGCGAAGTCTGCGGGCGCATGGGCCTCATGCCCCGGCGCGGGGACGACAGACAGGCTGAGCAGCTTGCCCCGGAGCGGCGCAACGATTGCTGCCGGGTTCTTGGCAGAGAGCATGCCGATTATCAGGTGGAAAGGCGGTGCATCGGCAAAGTACCGCGCAATCGCCAGCCCCGCATCGGGGTTATGCCCGCCGTCCAGCCACACCTTGCGCCCGGGCACAAGCTCGGTCAGCGGACCATCACCCAGCAACTGCAGCCGCGCTGGCCACTTTGCGGTGCGGATACCTTCAACCATAGCCTTTGGCGAAACCTCGACCAGCGCCTGATGCCGCAGCATTGCCACTGCCAGCGCCGCGTTATCTGCCTGATGGGTGCCCGCCAGTGCCGGAAGGGGGAGGGCCAGCGCGCCCAGATGATCACGATAGGCGATCCCATCGCCGGAAACCTCGGCCCACCAGTCCAGCCCGCGCAGAGCCGGTCGCGCGCCGATTTGCATGGCCGTCTCGATCACCGTCTTGGCCACCGCCAGCGGGTAAGTCTGCGTCACCAGCGGCACGTCGGGCCGGGCAATGCTCGCCTTCTCAAACGCGATCCGACACAGCGGTTCTTGCGGCACGCCTTCTTCGGGCACCAGCAGGAAAGCCTCATGGTCAATCCCCAGAGTGGCGATCCCGCAGACTGCGGGCTGGTCCAGTACATTGGTGGCATCGAACCGCCCGCCAAGCCCCACCTCGATCACGCAGGCGTCGGCGGGAAAGCGCGCGAAGGCCAGGAAAGTGGCGGCGGCGGTGACTTCGAAGAAGCTGGGGCAAAGATCGTCCGATTGGTCGAGCACTTCCTTGAGCAGCTCGGCCAACAAATCATCCTCGATCAGCTTCCCGGCGATCCGGATGCGTTCGTTGTAGCGGACCAGATGCGGCTTGGTCGCACAGTGAACGGTCAGTCCCTGCGCCTCCAGCATGGCGCGCAGAAAAGCGCAGGTGGAGCCTTTGCCATTGGTGCCTGCGACATGAAAGGTCGGCGGCAAGTGCAGCTGAGGATCGCCCAGACGGGCCAGAATCGCCCGGATCGTCTCCAGCCCGAGGCGGCCCGAAGGCAGCGACAGCGCGCCGAGGCGGTTCAGTTGGGCTTGAACGGCGGGGCTGTCAGAGGTGGCGAAGTCGCGCAATTACCCCTCCGTCAGGCCTTCGGCCTGCCACCTCCCCATTTGTGCTTCGCAAAAATGGGGAGGATCACAAGCGGCGCAGGTCCTCTCCATTTTCACGTAGTGCAAATGGGGAGGTGGCAGCCGAGTAGCGGCTGACGGAGGGGCATCTACGCTGCCGCCTTCGCAGGGCTCAAATACCCTAGCACAGTCGCCAGTCGCTCGCGCAGATCCTTGCGCGCCACCACCATATCAACCATCCCGTGGGCATGGAGATATTCGGCGCGCTGGAACCCTTCGGGCAGTTTTTCGCGGATCGTATCCTGGATCACCCGCTGCCCGGCAAAGCCGATCAGCGCGCCAGGTTCAGCGATATGGACATCGCCCAGCATGGCGTAGCTGGCGGTAACCCCGCCGGTGGTTGGATCGGTCAGCACGACGATGTAGGGCAGGTTCGCTGCATTCAGGCGGCGGATCGCCACCGTGGTTCTGGGCATCTGCATCAGGCTGAGGATACCCTCCTGCATCCGCGCGCCGCCTGCCGCGGTGCAGATTACATAGGCGCATTTTTCTTTCAGTGCGCGGTCTACCCCGGCAACGAAGGCTGAACCCACCGCCATGCCCATCGATCCGCCCATGAAGGCGAACTCCTGCACGCCGACCACTGCCTTATGCCCGTCAATCGCGCCAAAGGCATGGGTCAAGGCATCCGCGTGCGGATTAGCGGCGCGGGCGATCTTGAGCCGGTCGGTGTATTTCTTGCTGTCGCGGAATTTGAGCGGGTCTTCCTTCACGCTCGGCGCGGCAAGCAGCTCAAAGCCTGCATCCATCAGCTGCGCCAGCCGCACATTCGCGCTGATCCGTCCGTGATGTTCGCAACGCGGACAGACGAACAGGTTTTCCTCATACTCCTTGGTGAACAGCATCTCGCTGCACGAAGGACATTTGATCCAGAGGTTGTCAGGCGTGTCCCGCTTCTGCGTGAAGGGGAGCGAATTGCGAACGCGGTTGATCCAGCTCATGCGGCCTGTCTAGCACCGTGGACCGCATCGGCAAGCGAAGCAGTCAATTCGCGCACAGGCCCCGCAGCATTTGCGCCGTGCTGTGCGATCAGTTCAACCAATGCAGAGCCAACCACTACGCCATCGGCCACCCTGGCGATGGCCGCAGCCTGCTCAGGGGTGCGCACGCCAAAGCCGACTGCCACAGGTATGTTAGTTGCGGATTTTAGCCGGGTGACGGCCTCCGCGATCGAGGCTTGTGCTGCCTGTTGCTTGCCAGTTATCCCCGCAACCGAGACGTAATAGAGGAATCCCGACGAGCCTTCGAGAATCGCCGGGAGCCGCGCCGCATCGCTGGTCGGCGTGGCGAGGCGGATCAGGGCGATCCCGGCGCTGCGCAATTGTCCCCCCAGCGAATCGTCCTCTTCGGGCGGAATATCGACGCAGATCACTCCATCGACGCCTGCCTTTACGCATTCGGCAGAAAACCAATCAGCCCCGCGCCGCACCATCGGGTTGGCATAGCCCATCAGCACCAACGGCACCTGCGGGTGGCGGGCACGGAAAGCGGCGGCGATGGCGAAGATGTCTGCGGTCGTGGTGCCCGCATCCAGCGAGCGGATATTGGCCTGCTGGATCGCCGGGCCATCGGCCATCGGATCGGTGAACGGCATCCCCAGCTCGATCACATCCGCCCCGCCTGCGACGAGGGCATCGAGATTGGCAGAAGTATCGCCATCACCGGCGGTGATGAAGGTGACGAGGGCGGGGCCTTTGGCGAAGGTGGCGGAGAGGCGCGTCATTCTGACTCTCGACCACTGCGACGGAGGACGAAAAAATCAACGACAACACAAATGCCAGCAGCAATCGCGACTCCAGCCAATGCTTCCCACTTCCATTTGTCCAAAGAAGCTCCGAAGTAGAGAGCATTCACAAGCAAAACGCCTGCAATTGCTCCCAAGCCATTTTTGAGGTTGCTTTTGACTGAATCGCGACCGGACTTGGGAGCGACATATCGGTCGAAAATATGGGAAAAATACATCAACAGCAGCAGGGCAACAAAGAACGCCGTAGCGAAGATCGAGAAAGGGTTTATCACAACCCCACCCCCAGCGCTTCGGCCACCGTGAAAATATCCTTGTCACCGCGTCCGCACAGATTGGCGAGGATGATTGCATCCTTCGGCATGGTCGGGGCCAGCTTGGTCACTGCCGCAATTGCGTGGGCGGGTTCCAGCGCTGGGATGATCCCTTCGGTCTGGCACAGCAGCTGAAAGGCAGCGAGCGCCTCAGTGTCAGTCACCGAAGTATACTCCACCCGGCCGACATCGCGCAGCCAGGCGTGTTCGGGTCCGATGCCGGGATAATCGAGGCCTGCGCTGATCGAGTGGCCCTCGATGATCTGGCCGTCATCGTCTTGCAGTAGATAGGTTTTGTTGCCGTGAAGGATACCCGGCGCGCCGCCAGCCAGCGATGCGGCGTGTTCCTTGTCCAGCCCGTGCCCGGCTGCTTCCACGCCCAGCATCTTCACGTCAGCATCATCGAGGAACGGATGGAACAGCCCGATAGCGTTCGATCCCCCGCCGATTGCGGCAACCAGCACATCGGGCAAACGCCCGGTGCGGGCCAGCATCTGGGCGCGGGCTTCCTTGCCGATCACGCTCTGGAAATCGCGGACCATTGCCGGATAGGGATGCGGACCAGCAGCGGTGCCGATGATGTAGAATGTGTCATGGACATTGGCGACCCAATCACGCAGCGCCTCGTTCATCGCGTCTTTCAGCGTGGCAGCGCCTGCGGTGACCGAAACCACCTCGGCACCCAGCAGCTTCATCCGGAACACGTTGGGCGATTGCCGCGCCACGTCAGTCGCGCCCATGAAGATCACGCAAGGCAGGCCAAACCGCGCGCAGACCGTGGCGGTGGCAACGCCGTGCTGGCCCGCGCCAGTCTCGGCAATGATCCTTGTCTTGCCCATCCGGATCGCCAGCAGGATCTGGCCGATGCAATTGTTTATCTTGTGCGCGCCGGTGTGGTTAAGCTCGTCGCGCTTGAACCAAACCTGCGCGCCGCCTAGTTCTTCCGTCAGGCGCGGCGCGAAATAAAGCGGGCTGGGGCGGCCAACATAATGTTCCAGCAGATCGTCAAATTCGGCCTTGAATGCTGGATCGGCCTTGGCGCGATCATATTCGGCCTCCAGCTCAAGGATCAGCGGCATCAGCGTTTCGGCGACATAGCGCCCGCCAAACTGGCCAAAATGGCCGCGTTCATCAGGCTGGGTGCGGAAGCTGTTCGGGGTTGGGGTGGCTGGGGTCATGGCGCAAAATCGCTTGGCAGAGCGATCTTCCGCTGTCCAGCCTTAGGCTTTGCCGGATGCCGCAATTGCCATTGATCGTGCCAGACAAACGGCTCGTCCGGCAACTGTTGCTGCAATGCAACATGAGATTCCTTGAATGGTCTTACTGAACGATTTGTTCATTGACTGGTAATAATCGGAAACCCAATAGGCTCCCAGTTCTCGTGTTGGAGGACTGATATTCAAGGAGTTTTTATGCGTAAGGTTCTTCTCGCACTCGCGGCTTCGGTCGCAGTTGCATCACCAGCTCTCGCCAACGAAGGCCGGGTCGAAGCACGTGGCGGCGTGATCTGGTCGGGCGGCTCGAGCGAAGCAACCGCAGGCGTTGCCGCCGGGTATGACTATGATCTTGGCACCAGCGGTTTCTTTGGCGCTGAAGTTTCGGCAGACAAGGTGCTGGTTTCGGGCAGCGACGCCTATTTCGGCCTGACTGCCCGTGGCGGCATCAAGGCTGGCACGAATGGCAAGGTGTTCGTGGCTGGTGGTTACACCGTCGGTGAAGGCGAAGATGTGCCTCACCTTGGCGCTGGCTACGAGCACAAGCTGGGCAGCAGCATCTATCTGAAGGGCGAATATCGTCACTTCTTCAGCGATTTCGTTGATGGTGACGCGGTTTCGGCCGGAATTGGCATCAAGTTCTAAGCTGCACTACAGTCTAACAATCGAAGGGCGGTCCGGCAGCGGGCCGCCCTTTTCGTTATACCGAATGCGCGGCGGCGCAAAAGGCAGCGATCTTAGCAGCATCTTTGACCCCCGGCGCGCTTTCAACGCCCGAGGAGGCATCGACCAACGGCGCGCCGGTCAGCCGGATGGATTCGGCGACGTTTTCGACAGACAGTCCACCAGCAAGACCCCAGTCGCAGGCACCTTTCCAGCCCGCTATCAGGTTCCAGTCAAACGCCAGTCCCATCCCACCAGGCAGCGACCCCTTGGGGGTCTTGGCGTCAAACAGGATCAAATCGGCGGTATCGGTATAGGCATCAGCGCGCAGCACATCGGCGCGCGCCGCCACTGGCAGCGCCTTCCATACGGGCAAGCCAAACCGCGCTTTGAGCTGGGCTACGCGCTCAGGGCTTTCCTTGCCGTGCAGCTGCAACACATCAAGCCGGGCCGCGGCAACCGCATCGCCCAGAAGGGCATCAGTGGGATCAACGAACAGTCCGACCCGTAAAGTGTGGCCAGCTGCCCGCGCGCTCAATTCCGCTGCATCGGGCAGTTCCAAATGTCGCGGCGAGGGCGGGTAAAAGACAAAGCCGACATAGCTTGCCCGCGCCTTGATCGCGGCTTCAAGCGCGCCTGGCGTTGATATTCCGCAGATCTTGATGGTGGGGACGGGCATGGCAAACGCGTTAGAGAAGGCATACTCCCCAGTCAAACCGTCACCCCTGCGCAGGCAGGGGCCTATCCAAAATCAAATCCAAACGCAGCGTCGCATCAGCGCGGCGAGATGTGATAGGCCCCTGCCTTCGCAGGGGTGACGGAATGGGAGGTCAAGGCGCCAGTTCGAACAGCACCGTTACGCTGGACGTCATAGAAACCTCGCCTGCCGCCACTGGTGTTGGGGCTGCGGCCATATCGGACATGGCGGCGCGGACGAACATTGCCTGCGGCTGCGGTGCATAACCGCCACTTTCAGTGATCGTCAGAATTCGCACTACCTTCAGCCCGGCGGCGCGGGCATAAAGGGTCGCGCGCGCGCGCGCCTTCTTCATCGCCTCGGCCCGTGCTTCGTCTGTCGCGGCATCAGCATCATCCATCTGAAAGCTTGGGCCATTAATCTGATTGGCTCCGGCGGTGACCAGAGTATCGAGTACCCGCCCGAACTGGGCCAGATTGCGCTGACGGACATTGACCGTATTGTTTACCTGATAGCCGATAATCTTGGGCTGGGCTGGCTCAATCGCTCCATTTGGCATCTGGCGCTGCTGCTCATAAACCGGATTGAGATTGAGATTGCTGGTCTGGATATCGCGGTCAGCTATGCCCGCTTTCTTGAGCGCGGCGACGACCTTGTTCATATCGGCGGAATTTGCCGCCAGCGCCTCGCTCGCGGTTTTGCCCTGGCTGGTTACCCCGGCGTTGAATACCGCCAGATCGGGCGTTTTGTTTGAGCGCCCTTCTGCCGATAGCGACAACAGAGTGTTGCCCGCCGCAACCACCGGGCCGGACGAGGCGTCATGCGCCTGTGCGGCATAAGGGATTGCAAAGGCGGCAAGGGCAAGAGCGAGGGTAAAGTGCTTCATCGATAAATTCCTTCATGTTATCGCATCGCCCTGCAGTGATCAGGCTGTCGCGCAGCTGAACTAAAGGGTCGCCTCAATCGCGCGTGCTGCCGCCACGGGATCTTCGGCGCGGCTGATCGGGCGGCCGATCACCAATACACTGGCGCCCCATCCGCGTGCCTCGCTGGGGGTGACAATCCTCTTTTGGTCGCCGGTTTTGCCTTCAGCAAGCCGCAGGCCCGGGACCACGAAAAAGCCGCTCTTCCATTGGCGGTGTACACCAGCAACTTCCTGGCCCGAGCAGACAATCCCGTCGAGGCCAGACTTTTCCGCCAGTTCCGCCAGCCGCATCACGTGATCATGGGGGGTGCCGATAATTCCGGTGCGCGCCATGTCATTCTCGTCAAGGCTGGTCAGCAGGGTAACTCCTACTACTTTGCAATGCTCGCCCGCCGCTGCCTTGGCATCCTCCATCATCGCCTGGCCGCCGCTGGCATGGACGGTGACAATCGCCGGTTCCAGCACATGGATCGCCTGCATCGCGGCGGCTACGGTATTGGGAATATCGTGGAGCTTTAGATCAAGGAAGATCGGCAAGCCAATCTTGGCAATTTCATGCACACCGTGGTGGCCATGGGCATTGAAGAATTCGAGACCCAGTTTCAATCCGCCAACATGGCCTTTGACTTTGCGAGCAAGGGCTTCGGCAGCATCCAGCCGGGGAACGTCGAGCGCAAGATAGATCGGATTGGTGTGCATATCAGGCTGCTGGCGTGTCCTTTGAATTGGCTTCAAGCTGAGTGGTTGTGGCCACCATTGGCGTTGGCGCGGCGGAAGTGGCGCGAACGGTGTTTTCCAGCGTGTTGATCCGCCGGGTCAGCCGCCAGCGCCCGGCCTTGTGTAGCAACCACATCGGCAACATTCCTAGCAGGAAGGAGATCAAGACGATGAAGCCAACCGGCCAGTTAAAGTGCAGATAGCCCGTCTCCAGCGGCCAGATATTCACCGGGGCCGGGGTCCAGTTGATGGCGATGAATGCTACCATCGCAATTGTGATGAGCACCCAAGTGATCGTCCGGATGATCTGCATGAGCCTTGGCCTCCCTCCCGTTGAATTGGTTGGGGTATTGTTAGGCGGGAAAACTGGCGATGGGAAGGGCGGCTATTCTCCGAACACCCGTGCAAAAATCCGGTCTACCTGCGCGAAATGATATTCCAGCCCGAAACTTGCCTCAAGCTGATCCGCCGGAACCGCCGCAGAGACTTCCGGATCGGCCTTGAGTAGCTCGAGCAGCGATAACGCGCCGTCCGATTCCCAAACTTTCATCGCATTGCGCTGAACCAGCCGGTAGCTGTCTTCGCGGCTGATCCCCGCCTGCGTCAGTGCCAGCAGCACCCGCTGCGAGTGGACCAGACCGCCCATCCGGTCGAGGTTCTTCTGCATCCGTTCCGGGTAAATCAGCAGCTTGTCGATCACGCCAGTCAGCCGCCCCAGCGCGAAATCGAGCGTGATCGTCGCGTCCGGCCCGAAGTAACGCTCTACCGAAGAGTGTGAGATATCCCGCTCATGCCACAGCGCCACATTCTCAAGCGCAGGGACCACAGCGGCGCGGACCACCCGGGCAAGGCCGGTGAGGTTTTCGGTGAGGATCGGGTTGCGCTTGTGCGGCATGGCTGATGAGCCTTTTTGACCCGGCGAGAAATATTCCTCCGCCTCCAGCACTTCGGTGCGCTGGAGATGGCGAATTTCGGTCGCCAGCCGTTCAATCGAACTGGCGATCACGCCCAGCGTGGCGAAATACATTGCATGGCGATCACGCGGGATTACCTGGGTCGATACCGGCTCTACCGTCAGGCCAAGTTTCTCGGCGACGTATTCCTCTACCGCTGGATCGATGTTGGCGAAGGTGCCAACCGCACCCGAAATGGCGCAAGTCGCAATCTCGGCCCGCGCATTGACCAGCCGCACCTTGCAGCGGGCAAACTCGGCATAGGCCTGCGCCAGCTTGAGGCCGAAGGTGGTCGGCTCGGCATGGATGCCGTGGCTGCGGCCGATGGTGGGGGTGTGCTTGTGTTCGATCGCCCGGCGCTTGATCGCAGCCAGCAGAACGTCGAGATCATCGAGCAGTATGTTGCTGGCCTTGACCAGCTGGAGGCTGAGCGTGGTGTCGAGCACATCGCTGCTGGTCATGCCCTGATGCATGAAGCGCGCCTCATCACCAACTTGCTCGGCCACCCAGGTCAGGAAGGCGATCACATCATGCTTGGTAACCGCCTCGATCGCATCAATCGCGGCAACATCGATCTTGGGCCCCGTCGCCCACCAATCCCACAGCGCCTTGCCCGCGCTGGGAGGGACCACGCCGAGCTGGCCCAGTCTGTCGGTCGCATGTGCCTCAATCTCGAACCAGATCGCAAGCCGCGCCTCCGGCTCCCAGATCGCAGCCATCGCGGGGCGAGAATAGCGGGGGATCATGAGCGACTCCGGAGTTTGACTATGCTGGAGCCGCTAGGGGGAGGGGGCAGGGAAATCAACCCGGCCAGGCAAATGACTGCGCCGAGTCTCCGGTGACAACGCCGTCCGCATCAAACCTCCGCTCCGCTATCCGCCCCTGACCGGCACGATCAATCGTGACGACTGTCGAACAGCGCGTTCCGTAAACCGTGCGGCGGATGAAGACCGGGGTTTGTGCGGCCTCGTCTGTGATTTCGGAGGGTTCATCAGTGGCAACGCCAATTGGCTCGATCTGTTCATTGCGCAATGCGGTGAACAGCGGCTCAATCCCGGCACTTTCGCTCACTAGCCAGTCAGTCAGTGCGGCTTTGAGTTGCAGCGTCTTGGGCCAAGGCTCGTCCAGCGCGCCGTTGGAGAGTCCGTAGATGCCGTGGGTCAGGGCGGTGCGGATTTCATCGGGACGATTGGAGAGGAATGTCGCGCTTTTGGAATCGGCGAGGATCAGGTTAAACGGATTGAATACGTCCAGCGGGGAGGTAGCGGGATCGGCATATTGTCCAGTTCCGCTGAGCAAATCCGTTACCAAAGTCCCTCGCGATGCTTTTGCCGGATCGGGCAGTCCAAACCCGCGCAAATTGGTGACGAGGGCAAAACGTGCGCCGGTGACGCCCAGCCATGTCCCGCTTGATTGCAGATCGCGCCCGGCGATGATGCCATTTTCCCACTTTGCGAGCGGTACCGCGGGACGGCCGTGGTATTCGTCGCGATTACCCACGGCAACCAGCTGCCAGTCGCGGTGGGCGTTCCATGCGATCGCCGTTACGCACATATCCGCTGTCCCCTTATACGCGAGATTCGCGGGAACTCTCTCCAGGATGTTGCCCCGCGCGCTGCGGTAGGATCAGGATGAGCGCAACAATCACGGCTGCCAGCACCAGCGATGCAACCGGACGGCTGAAGTCTAGTCCGCCCTTGTCGAGCGGCTTGTCGATATAGTCACCAATCGTCGCGCCCAGCGGGCGGGTGAAAATGAACGCTGCCCAGAACAGCAGCACACGGTTGATCGCTGTGGCGTAATAGCAGCCAGCCAACACCGCTAGCGCCGCGCCGAAGATCAATGCTCCGCCTGCATAACCCGGCCCGGAATCCGCCACCCAGTCACCCAGCGCGGTCCCCAGCGTCTGCGACAAAGTGATAGTCAGCCAGTAGAACGCCTCGGCTTGGGGGGTGGTAATGGTGTTGACATTCACCGTCCCCAGCGAGCGATGCCACGCAAAAAGCGAACCGAGAACGCAAGCGAGCAGCAGCAGCGAGCCGCCGGGATAGCCGATGCCTACCGAGCGGGTTGCAAAATCAGCGATCGTTGTGCCTGCTGTGGTTGAGGCAATGATCGTCGTCCAATAGAGGAACGGATGGAATTGGCGGGCCTTGATCTGGAACCAGACCAGCAAAACCAGCGGCACGATGAATATCGCACTGCTGATCAGATACCCCAGATCAAACGTCATCGAGAGTGTGTCGCCGCCGGTTTCGCCCAGGGTCGTCGCGAGGATCTTGATCGCCCAGAAGGCTAGAGTGATAGCGGGAACCTTGCTCAGGACTTGATCGTTCATGCTGACCTCGCGCGTGTCGATGGGCCGCTGCTACACCAATAAGAAATGCCTGTAACCCCAATCACCCCTAGATCAGCCCCTTGGCCTTCAAGCTGACATGCCCCTCGCGCCCGATGATCACATGGTCATGCACAGTGATCCCCAGCAGCCGTCCGGCTTCGGCTATTTTGCTGGTAATCTGGATATCGGCGCGGCTGGGTTCGGGCGAGCCGCTGGGATGGTTGTGGACCAGGATCAGCGCGGTTGAGCCCAGATCGAGCGCGCGGCGGATCACTTCGCGGGGATGGATCGCGGCCTCATCAATTGATCCATCGCCGACGTGCTCATCATGGATCAGCATGTTCTGGGCATTGAGATAAAGCACTCGGACCCGCTCAACCGTCAGATGCGCCATATCGATATGAAGGTAATCGATCAGCGCCTGCCAGCTGCCCAGCACCGGCTGCTCGCGCACAATCTGACGGGCGAGGCGGCGGGTTGCCAGCGCCACAATCTTGATTGCCGCCGCGCTGGTCTCGCCCATCCCGGGGTGCTGTGCCAGCGCGCGGGGATCTGCATTGAATAGGCCCGCAAGACTGCCGAACCGCTTCAGCAAGCTGCGCGCCAGCGGCTTTACATCGCGGCGCGGAATTGCCGTCATCAGCAGATATTCGATCACTTCATGATCGGCCAGCGCCTCGGCTCCGCCATCAAGCATCCGGGTGCGCAGCCGGGCACGATGGCCAGAGGAATCCTGGCCGGCATCATTTGGTTTCGCCTCCACTTCTGCCACCGCAAATTTCCCTGTGGTTCATCCATTTGAACTTGCACTGCATTGCCTTTCAAGAGGCAAGCGCGCAAGTGTGCCCGTGATGGCCGACAGCGACGAGGATGTGCCGGGTTTAGAACCGGATGCCGCCGAATTACCACGCCCGCGGCGGCGCTGGCGGATTGGTGCTGCGCTGCTGTGCGTTGTGGCGCTGGTTCTGGGCGGTCTATGGCTGGCGCGTGAACGATTGGCGGACCGGATAATCGCCGGACAGATTGAGACGCTTGGGCTTCCAGCAACATATGCAATCGAATCGATCGGCCCAGCCAGGCAAGTGCTGCGCGATGTCGTGGTCGGCGATCCGGCCCGTCCCGATCTTACTATCGAACGCGTGGTGATCGAGATTGAGCCTGCTCTGGGTGTGCCAGTAATCAGCAAGGTCACGCTTACCCGCCCCCGGCTTTATGGCAGCTACCAAGGCGGCAAGGCTAGTTTTGGCAGCCTGGACAAATGGCTGTTCACTGGCAGCAAAGAGAAGTTCCGGATGCCTGATCTGGATGTTGCGTTGGAGGATGGTCGTGCACGGATCGAAAGCGATTACGGTCCAGTCGGGATAAAGGCTGAAGGGCAGGGACATTTGCGCGGCGGTTTTGCCGGAACACTGGCGGCGGCGGCGCCCCAGCTTGATGGCGAAGGCTGCAAGGGCCGGGGCGCCAGTCTGTTCGGCAAGGTCAGCATCACGGCTGAGCGCCCGCGATTTGTTGGTCCGCTGCGGCTGGCCCAGCTCGATTGTGCGAGGCAGCAGCTGGCCCTGAGCAATGCAGCGCTGCAAATCGACACAAAGATTGATACTGCATTTGACGGAATGGATGGCAAAGCAGTGCTTTCAAGCGGAAACTTGGCCTGGCAAGACCGCGACGCCAAATCACTGAACGGCAACAGCAGTTTCAGCCTTCGCAGTGGAAAGCTCACCGCGCGCTACAATCTGCGCGGCGCGACGATCAACAGTGCCGAGCTGAACGCAACGACGCTAAGCCTAGAAGGCGTAGTCCGTGCAGCCAGCAATTTTGCCCGGAGCGAAAGTGAGGGAACGCTGAGCGGTGACGGGGTGAGATTGGGCGCTGGGCTGGATACCGCATTATTGCGGGCGCAGCGCTCGACTGCGGGGAGCTTTGCGGCGCCCATGATCGAGGCAGTGCGCAGTGCATTGCTGCGCGAAGGCCGGAACAGCAAGTTTGCGGCCAATTTTATCCTGCGCCAGTCTGCTGATGCGACCAACCTTATGATCCCGCGCGCAGAGTTTCGCGGCGGCAGCGGGCAGGTGCTGCTTGCCCTGTCTCGCTTTAACCTGACCGGGATGGGCGAAGCAAAGCCGCGCTTTTCGGGCAATTTTACCACTGGCGGAGCGGGCCTGCCGCAAATTCTGGGCCGGATCGAACCCGGCCCGCGCGGCTCTGCCACTGCCCGGCTGACCATGTCCGAATATCGGGCTGGGGGCGGACGACTGGCGATCCCTCAGCTCATCGTGGCGCAGCTTGGCAATGGCGCTCTGGGCTTTTCTGGCTCGGCCTGGATGAGCGGTATCTTGCCGGGCGGGTCTGCGGAAAATCTGTTGGTTCCACTCGATGGCAATTGGTCTCCAGGGGGCGGGCTGACCGCCTGGCGCGGCTGCGTAGCTGTGAAATTCGATGCCTTGACCTATGCCAATCTTACGCTGGAGAAGCGCGGGCTTACGCTGTGCCCGGGCCGCGATGGCGCGATGCTGCGGTCGGACAGCCGGGGAACCAGATTTGCCGCCGGGGTCCCGGCGCTTAGCCTTGCCGGGCGGTTAGGCACCACCCCGATCCGCATTGCCAGCGGGCCGATTGGCTTTGCCATTCCCGGCGCAGTCGCGGCCAAACGGCTCGACATATCGCTTGGTCCGGTGGCTAATGCGGCGAGCTTCCGGATCAATGACCTCTCGGCCCAAATTGGCAAGGACATCGCCGGACGCTTTGCGGACACCGACGTTTTGCTGCCAGCTGTTCCGCTTGATATTTTCGCGGCTGGCGGGGCTTGGCGCTATGCCAATGGGCGTTTGTCGATCAGCGAGGGTGCGTTCCGGCTGGAAGATCGCCAGATCGATGATCGGTTTCAGCCGCTGGTTGCCCGTGACGGCACACTGACTCTGGCTGACAACCAGATAATCGCCAATGCCGTGCTGCGTGAACCGGCTAGCGGGGTGGAAGTCACCAGCGTGGCTATTGGGCACAATCTTGGCTCGGGAACAGGACACGCTGATCTGAAGGTGGCGGGGGTTGAATTTGATCGCAAACTTCAGCCTGATACGTTGACCCGGCTGGCGCTGGGTGTGATCGCCAACGCAAAGGGTGTGGTTCGCGGCGGCGGACGGATAGACTGGTCGGGCGATCACACCACCAGCACCGGGCGCTTTACTACTGATGGCCTTGATTTCGCGGCCGCATTCGGCCCTGTAAAAGGGGCTTCGGGAACAGTGGTGTTCACCGATTTGCTTGGCCTTGTCACCGCGCCGGATCAGCGCCTGAAAATCGCTTCGATTAATCCGGGGATTGAGGTGAATGACGGACAACTCTCGTTCGCGCTCAAACCGGATGGGGTGCTCGATATAAATGGCGCGAACTGGCCATTTCTGGATGGAACGCTGACCCTTGCGCCCTCTCGTATGGTGCTGGGCGCAGCCGAAGTGCGGCGCTATGAGCTAAGCGTTGAAGGGATGAATGCGGCCAAATTCGTGTCACGGATGGAACTGAGCAATATTTCGGCCACCGGCGTTTTCGACGGCACTCTGCCGCTGGTGTTTGATGAGAATGGCGGGCGGATCGCGGGCGGATATCTTACCTCACGCGCGCCGGGCGGCAATGTCTCCTATGTTGGCGAGCTAAGCTACAAAGACCTTGGCTCTTTTGCCAATTTTGCTTTCGATGCACTGAAATCGCTCGATTACCGGCAAATGCGGATCGCCTTGGATGGCTCACTGGAAGGTGAGATCGTGACCAGGATCAAATTCGACGGCGTAAAGCAGGGAGCCGGAGCGAAGCGCAATTTTGCGACCCGCCAACTTTCCAACCTGCCGATCCAGTTCAACGTCAATCTTCGCGCGCCATTCTTCCAACTGATCGGCTCGTTCCGCTCGCTATATGATTCGCGCTATGTCGCCGATCCTCGTGCGCTTGGGCTGATCGACAAGGATGGCCGCCCCATAAAACCTGCACCACCCATTCAGCCCCCAGTCAGTGAGATAAAGCCATGACGCAGCTTGAATTGACCAACCGCGCCAGTGCTGCGAGAACTGCAATCATGCAGGGACAGTCGCACAGGAAACACCAAGTTGATGCGGGGAGGTCGGGCCAGATTGCTGCAAGGCGACTGGTGATGGTGATAGGCGGCGCTTTGGCGCTCGGCGGGTGCATTTCAGTCAATGCACCGGATAAGCCGATCGTGATCGAGCTTAATATCAACATCAAGCAGGAGGTGATCTATCGTCTCGCGGCTGATGCCGGGAACACGATCGAGAGCAATCCTGACATTTTTTGAAGTCTGGAGTTGATGATGAGCATTTTGTTCCGCAACAGTGCAGCGCTGATGAGCGTGCTGGCCGTATTGGCCGCGCCTGCCATCGCGCAGCAGCGTGATCCTGCCTATGCCGCAGCCCGTGCTGCTGGTCAGGTGGGCGAGAAGACTGACGGTTATCTGGGCTTCCCTGATGCGCCTAGCCAGGCGGTCCGCGCCATGGCAGACGATATCAACATCAAACGCAAGGCGGTTTATGCGGCAAAGGCGCAGGCGCAGGCGGCTACGGTGGAGGAATATGCCTTCACTTCGGGCTGCCTGGCAATCGCGCGCACCGTGCCGGGCGAGAAGTATCAAGGCGCCGACGGCGCCTGGCGGACCCGCACCAGCGAGCCGCCGCTGCGTGATAGTCGCTGCCCGCCGGCTGCCTGATTCGATCCCTATTGCGGCAGCGCAGCATCGCACCCGGTTGACACTATGGCCCCCCTTTCCTAAGGGGTTCGCGCCTTGGCGGGGAAACCCGTTTCTTGGCGGTTTTCCTACTTAGGCGGACGAATCGACATCGCAGCGAACGACCCCGTTCACGACCCGGAAGGTGTGCAAGACCCGCGGCTTACGTCACTCGACGAAAAGCTCGCCAAGGTCCGGCAAGCCGAGAAGGTCCGAACCGGAGTTTCGCCAGGTAATCTTGGAATGACGGGCAAAGGCTCGTCACAAGGCAACCGGGTCCTTTCCACGCTAATCGGATTTCCGCTGGGCAGTGCGCTGATCGGCTGGCTTATCGACCGCCAGCTGGACAGTAGCCCCAAGGCGTTGCTCGTCATGCTGTTCCTTGGAATAGTTGCGGCGGGCAGGGAAATTTGGCGAATTTCAAAGGAACGCCCGGAATAATCCGGAAGCTCTTTTGGTTAGCGTTTATAGGGGTTTACCGGTGGCGGCTGAAGCCAAGATCGATCCAATGCACCAGTTCGAAATCCACCCAATCGGTGGCGGCGAACTTACGGGCTCAGCTTTGCAGTTCACCAACAGTGCGCTGTGGATGCTGATTGTGCTGGGCGCAATCTATGTGTTTATGATGGGCGGGATGAAGCGCTCGCTGATCCCCGGTCGCTGGCAGGTTGCGGTAGAAGGCCTGACCGGCTTTATCAGCGGGATGGTCTCGGCCAATATCGGCACCGAGGGCAAGAAATACATGCCATGGGTGTTTACGATCTTCACCTTCATCCTGTTCGCCAATCTGATGGGCATGATGCCGTTCGGGCTGGTCCGGGCAGCGCATCCCTTCACGGTGACAAGCCAGTTCACGGTTACCGGCGTGATGGCGATCATCAGCTTTTCGATTGTGATCGTTGTCGGGCTTTGGAAGCACGGTTTCCACTTCTTCTCGTTGTTTGTGCCGCATGGAACGCCGTTCGTGCTCAAGCTGCTGATCGTCCCGATAGAGTTCGTATCGTTCCTGGTGCGCCCGTTCAGCCTGATGCTGCGACTGTTCATCGCGATGTTTGCCGGGCATATTCTGGTTGATGTGTTTGGCAACTTCATCGTTCAGGGCATCAACGCCGGGGGCTTTGGCTATGCGATTTCGGCGCTGTGCTTTGTGTTCATCATCGGGGTGAGCGCGATGGAACTACTGGTCTGCGCCATTCAGGCCTATGTCTTTGCGCTGCTAACCTCGCTTTACATCAAGGATGCAGTGCACCTGCATTGAGATAAATTTCGACAAATTACCCAAGTATTTCGAAACAGGAGTTAATCATGGATCTCGCTTCAGCAAAAGTTATCGGTGCCGGTCTGGCTGCTATCGGTGTTGGCGTTGCTGCCACCGGCGTGGGCAATGTGTTCGGCTCGTTCCTTCAGGGCGCGCTGCGCAATCCGGCTGCGGCTGATGGCCAGCAGGGCCGTCTGTTCATCGGCTTTGCTGCTGCCGAATTGCTCGGCCTGATGTCCTTCGCACTGGCGATGATCATTCTTTACGCCGTTTGATTTTGGAACTTAGCGCCTCGCACTCCGGCCTGTCCGGGGGCGAGGTGCCAGTTCAAGGGTGACTGATGCCTCAACTCAACCAACTCATGCTCGCCTATGCGTCGCAGTGGTTCTGGCTGCTGCTGGTGCTGGCGGTTATCTATTTCGTTATCGGCCGGGGCATGGTCCCCAAGATCGAAGCGACGGTTGATGCGCGCAACAGCCAGATTGCTAATGATCTGGCTGCTGCACACCGCGCGCGGGCTGTCGCTGACGAGGCTGAGACCGCGCTGCAAACCCGGTTGACAGCGATGCGCGGTGATGCCCAGGCAATCACTGCGGCGGCCAAGGTCAAATCGGCCTCCGACGCAGAAAAGCGCTTGATCAAAGCGGATGCGGCGATTGCTGTGCGGCTTACTGCCGCCGAAGAATCGCTCGCCAAGGCGCGCAATTCTGCCCTAGCCAGTATCGAGCAGGTAGCGGCTGATGCAGCGCAGGACATTGTCGGCAAGATCACCGGCATGTCGGTGACAGCTAAAGATGCCACTGGTGCAGTAAAGGCGGTGCTCGCTCATGGTTGAAAATTTGCTCGCTGCCGCTGCCGCTGCCGAAGCCGCTGCTGGACATGAGGCTGCCGAGGCCAGTGCCTGGGGTTTCGATCCGGGCGGCTGGGTTGCCTTGGCCATGGTCGCGGTGTTCCTGATCATGTTGCGGATGAAAGTCCCGGCACTGATCGCAGGCGCGCTCGACAAGCAGATCGCCGGTATACGCCAGCAACTTGATGAAGCGGCCAATCTGCGCAAGGAAGCCGAAGCGCTCAAGGCAGAGTATGAGGCCAAGATGAAGGCTTCGGATGATGAAGCAACCGCACTAAAGGCAGCCGCGTCGCGCGAAGCCGATGAAATTATCAAACAGGCCAAGGTGGATGCCACCGCGCTGATTTCGCGCCGTGAAAAGATGGCCGAAGAAAAAATCGGGGCCGCTGAGCGCCGGACTATCGAGGAATTGCGCGCCAAGGCCGCCGAACTCGCCACCGTTGCAGCGCGCGGACTGATTGCCAAGAACCACACTGCCGCCGCCGATAAGGCACTGGTTGATGAGGCTATTGCCGGGCTTTGAAGTTTACAGTTTCCAGCGGCGGCTGGTGACGGAAGACCCCCGCTTCGGCGGGGACTTTTTGTTTGTGTGCTGCGAGCTTGCGGTATAGCGCTTCGCCGGGGAGTGAGTTCATGCGCAACATCGGGTTCGTATCCGGGCTACTTGCCGCAGTGGTAACTGCTCCGGTGCTGGCGACAGAGGCCATCCCTGCTGATCGGATCGAACTGTGGAACGGTTTCACTACCGCCAGTACTTCGGCCGAGATCAAGGCGTTCAAGGCCACGAAACCCAAAAAGCGGGTCGAGGTCTATCCCGGCTGCCTCGCTGAGATGACCTACCGCCGGATCAAGGATCAGCTCGTCTCTATCATCTTTCTCGGGCAGGACCGCGAGGCAAACTGCTTCGCCCGGATGCATGCCGATCTATTGCGCGATCATGGAACGCCCGAAACTGCAGGCACTACCTTCGGCAGCTACATCGGCTACGGCAGCAGCGGAGCCATGCTCGATACGACATCGGCCGGCATCTTGTTTATCTGGCGCGACGGTGAGAAGAAGACCAAAATCGTCAAGAGTCCGGGCAACGGTTACAATCTGATCTTCACGGTGCGCGCGGACAAGTACATCCATTAAGGCATCCCTGAAGTTGCCCGGTCAGAAGCTGTTCTTCGCTTCCCTCAATGCCGCAAACGTCGCCACTGCATCGCCGCCGCCGATAAGGCCCTGTTGATGAGTCTATTGCCGGGCTTTAAGGCAAAGCTTGGTTTGACCCTAAGTTCCTGGCAGCAAAACAATTTTTCCGACAATCTCCCGCCGAGCCATGGCGTCAAACGCCGCGCGCCAGCGTGACAGCGGCAGCACACGATCCACGCGCGGGCGAAGTTTGCCATCTTCGAGCAAGCCAAACAGCAGCTCACGCGCAGCCATCCCGCGCTCTGGGAACCTCCGGGCATATTCCCCGGCACGGACGCCCACCACGGAGAACCCCTTGATCAGCGGAATGTTGACCGCGATTTGCGGAATCCGGCCCGAAGCGAACCCCACCACCAGCAGCTTGCCGCCGAACGCCACGCAGCGTGTGCTTTCGTCGAAAATATCTCCACCGACCGGGTCGTAGACCAGATCGGCAAGCGCCCCGCCGGTGATCTCTGCCACACTGTCCCTGAAGCGGCCTGTCGCGAGCAGGGTGGCATCGGGTTGGTAGGCCTGTGCGATCACCTTGAGCTTTTCGGCCGAGGTTGAGGCCGCGATCACCCGCGCGCCCAGCGCCTTGGCAAGATCTACAGCAGCCAAGCCTACACCGCCACTGGCGCCATGCACCAGCACCCATTGTCCTGGCTTGAGCTGGCCCAGTTCGACCAGCGCGACATAAGCGGTGTTGTAGGCAGCGCCAAAGCTGGCGGCGGTGGCATGATCGATCCCGGCCGGGAGTAGCCGCAATGCAGCCGAATCGATTGCTGCATATTCGGCCATTCCGCCCAATCGGCACGATCCAACCACCGCATCACCTGCGGCAAAACCGCTGACCGGATCGGCCTCCACCGCCGTCCCTGAGACTTCCATGCCGGGGATGAAGGGCAGCGCAGGCTTCAACTGATACTCACCGCGCGTCATCAGCAGGTCGGGGAAATTGAGTGAGGTCGCATGGACCCGGACCAGCACCTGACCCTGAGCGCGCATCGGGATGGGCAGTTCGGCTATTTCTGTGCCCGACAAATCATGGGACAGCGAGGTAACCAGCAGCGCTTGCATCGCTGTCAAAAGCTGTCCTTGGCGGCGCGCAACGCGGCAAAAGTCGCCACAGCATCGCCGCCACCCCACCTTGCCGATAACACCGGATCGTCGGCCCGCAGGAATGGGTTGGTGGCAAGCTCTCGGTCGAGCCGGGTCGGTACGGTCCATTCGCTCGCCGCGCGTTTGGTGGTTATTTCCTCGACATAGCTCGCCAGCACCGCATTGTCCGGATCGGCATGGATCGCGAAGCGTGCGTTGCTCTGGGTGTATTCATGCGCGCAATAGAGCAGGGTTTTGGGCGGGAGGGCCTTGATCCGGCTCAGGCTGGCCCAGAACTGATCCGGCTGTCCTTCAAACATCCGCCCGCAGCCCAGCGCGAACACTGCATCGCCAACCAGCGCGATCCCCGCTTCGGGGAGGTGGTAAGCGATATGGCCATTGGTATGCCCGCTGACATCAATCACCTGCGCAGTGTGCGCTCCCAACGATACGGAATCGCCGTGTGCGATCACTCGGTCGGGCGGGGCGATCTTGGCGACTTCCGCCGGGCCAGTGACCCTGCAGCCGGTGGCAGACTTGATCGCCTGGTTTCCGCCAGCATGATCGGGGTGCCAGTGAGTGTTCCAGATCTGGGTAATCGTCCAGTCTTTCGCCGCAGCCTCGCGCAGATAGGCTGCGGCGTCAGGTGTATCGATGCAGGCAGTCTCGCCGCTGGCGGGATCGTGCAGCAGAAAACCGTAATTGTCAGACAGGCAGGGGAATTGGTGAACTTCGAGCATGGCGATCTCCTGACCCTAGTCTAGCGGATCGCCCGAAAAGCAAAAGCCCGCCCGGATCGCTCCGGACGGGCTTTTGTGTTCGTCTCCCCGGTGAAGCCGGGGACGATGTGTTTACTTCTTGCCCTTGAGCGCGGCGCCCAGGATGTCGCCCAGCGAAGCACCGGCATCCGACGAGCCGTACTGCTCCACAGCTTCCTTCTCTTCGGCCAGCTGACGCGCCTTGACCGAGAAGTTCGGCTTCTTGGAGCGATCAAACCCGGTGACCATGGCATCAAGCTTCTGGCCAACCTGGAAGCGATCAGGACGCTGCTCGTCACGGTCACGGCCAAGATCGGTGCGCTTGATGAAGCCGGTTGCGCCATCGTCTCCCGCCTGAACCTCAAGGCCGCCATCGCGAACTTCGAGGACCGTGACGGTAACAACCTGGCCGCGGTTCAGCGTGCCTTCGGTGGAAGCGGCAACGCCGCCAGCCGCCGGAGCACCCTTTTCAAGCTGCTTCATGCCTAGGCTGATGCGTTCCTTTTCGACATCAACGTCGAGCACCACGGCCTTGACCGGTTCACCCTTGCGGTGAAGCGCCAGCGCGTCCTCGCCCGAGATGCCCCAGGCGATATCCGACATGTGGACCATGCCATCGACATCGCCATCGAGGCC
>JANMNP010000038.1:0-13567 GCA_031374105.1 Novosphingobium sp. | reverse complement strand
GCGAGGCCACTTGGCCTCGCGTCATCGCTAGCGTGGAACCCCCACCCCCAACCCCTCCCCACCGGGGAGGGGAGCTATAGGTTCTTCTCATCGCAGATTGGTATAAGGCGGATTTTAGAGTGCAGCCCATTCCTTGAGCGGGCGGTCTGGATCGGCAAGGTCTTCGGGGTCAACAACCAGTCCTTGCTCGACCAGCTTGCGGCCTTGCACATAGTCGCGGACATTGTTGACGCAATCGAGCGCGAGCAGCCGGCCATGTTTGAAATAGAGCACCGAGAAACTGCGCGTCGCGGGATCGCCGCGCAGCACCGTCTGGTCAAAGCCAGTCGAAAGGCCGACGGTCTGTAGCTTCAGGTCATACTGGTTCGACCAGAACCACGGCGTTGCCGCATAATCCTTGATTTCACCGCAGATTGCCTTGGCGGCAATGCTGGCCATGTCATTGGCATTCTGGACCGATTCCAGCCGGATCACCTGGCCATCGGCAAAATCATTGGCATGGGCAGCGCAATCACCGATCGCAAACACATCGGGCAGCGAGGTGCGGCACTGCGGATCAACATCCACGCCGTTCCCGCCAGCTGCGCCTGCGGCAAACAAAGGCTCAATTGCAGGAACAATCCCGATCCCGACTATCACCATCTCCGCTGGCAGCAGCGTGCCATCAGACAATTCTACCCCGCTGACCCCGCCATCGCCAACCAGCGCGACAACCCCGCATCCGGTTCTCAGATCAACCCCATGGGCGCGGTGCTCAGCCTCAAAAAAGTCTGACAGTTCAGTTCCGGCAACGCGGTTAAGCACGCGGGGCAAAGCCTCAAGCAAAGTCACATGCTTGCCCAGCTTGGTCAGAACAGCGGCCGCTTCCAGTCCGATGTAACCACCGCCAATCACCACAATCCGATTGGCCGTTTTCAGCTCTTCCATGATCGTGTCGACATCGGCACGATTGCGCACGGCATGAACCCCGGCAAGGTCACTGCCCGGGCAAAACAGAGCGCGCGGATTGCCGCCAGTGGCCCAGATCAGCTTGTCATAATGGAACCTCACGCCATCTGCCGTGGTAACAAAATGACCAGCCGGATCGAGTGACACGACCTCCAGCCCCAGCAGCAGCTCAACATCCTTTTCGGCCCAATAGGCCGGAGGACGGATATAGAGCCGTTCAAACGGCTTTTCCTGCGCGAGGTATTCCTTAGATAGCGGCGGACGCTCATAGGGCGGCTCGGTCTCATTACCGATCATCGCGATCGATCCGGCAAAGCCCCCCTGCCGGAGCGCAATCGCAGCCTGCGCACCGCCATGGCCGGCCCCGACAATCACGACGTCAAAATTGCGGATCATGGTTGCAGCTTACCTCTCAACGCGGATGCCATGGCTGGGAAGGGATAGCTGACCCCTCCGCGCCTTTGATCACAGCCGCTATATCATGCAGGGTCAGCCTTCAAGCCAGCAGCCGTTGCAATCCGAAAGTGGCTAGTCAGATTGTGAAATGGGTGAGGAGGGCGCCAGCTGCAATTGCGACGCCATAAGGGATAGTATGCGTTTTGTCCTTACTATGCATCCCGGCCATCTGCTTTCCAGCCAGCCTTCGATAGGTAAATGACAGCACGACGACGAGAACCCCGGCGAGCGAAACCAGCAAAGTCTGATAGAAAAATAGCGAGATCGGGAGCCAAGCCGCGAATGCCGCGAAATACTTTGCGTCGCCTCCCCCAACAATTCCGAACCGGAACAGCAGCATTCCAATCACGAGGGCCGCCAATGCGTGGAGCAATGACATTCCCACCCATTGCAAATCATGCAGCGCATAGCCAAAAGCAAGGCCAGCGATCAACGTAAGCAGGCACAACAGGTTGGACAGCCGCCTGAACCTGATGTCAGTATATGCCCCCCACAGCGCAAATCCGATAAGCGCGAACTGACTTGCGTGTACTATCATCCAGGTTCAGATCCTGCCTTTTGCGGAGGTTAAAGAACAAGCCGGATCGGATATTCCGGCTTGGCCGATTCCGACAAGAAATCTGGTCCCACAGCCGACTTGCGCAAGCGCTGCGAGGCCGCAGGGCGCGCCTGTTTGGGCAGGACAGAAGCAGCAGCAACTGCGCCATCGCGCATCAGCTTATTCCGCGAAGCGCCGCTGAACTCTATCCTCACCGGATAGGCCGGAGCGATGCGCTGCCCGGCTGCGGCTTGCTTGCGATCAGAAACGGGCATCTGTCCCCGCTCGACCTGCGCGGACTGCAATGGCGCTGCCAGCGAAGGGGCGGCGGCAATCCGGACTTCGCTGCGGGAAACACGCTGCAGCTGACCGAGCCTTGGCGAATCGCTAGCAGTCGACGGGCTGGGATCGCCAGTTCCATTGGCTAGCTGGCCCATCAGTTCGCGATTCTGCCGAGCCGCAAATGCAGGAGAGCGCATAAGATTTACAAGGTTCGCCGCAAATTTCTCGTTCGCGGGCTCCATTGCGCTGGCCTGTTCGAAAAAGCGCTTTGCTGCATCCGAACGGCCCAGACGCGCATAGGCGACCCCCATTCCGTTCAGTGCCGGTGCAACCGGCTCGCCAGAAGAAAGCGCGCGTTGAAAGGCTTCGATCGCCAGGCCCACCCGCCCTGCACCAAGGTGCGCACGCCCTTCGTCAGTTGAACCGAGAGCCAGCTTCGGAGCGGCATTTTCAGCAGGCTGCAACTGCTGCGTACTGCGCGCAGCCGTGTGGCTGCCAAAGATCGAACTGCATGCTCCCAGTGGAAGCGAAAGGGCGATAGCCAAAGTCAGCTTTGCATAAGATTGCTGCATTTTATCCTCCTTGCATTGCGGGTAACATTTCACGAACCACCCGCACAGCGGCTGGCAGAATAAGCACTCCGATCATCACCGGAAGCAAGCATGCAACCAGCGGAATGGAGATAAGCACAGGAATACGATGGGCTTTTTCCTCGGCACGCATGCGCCGTTTTTCCCGCATCTCATCCGAATAAACCCGCAAGGTTGTTGCGATGCTCGATCCAAGCTTGTCCGATTGGATCAGCAGGGTTGCGAATGAGTTTATTTCATCGACATTGGTGGTTGCCGCCATCCGGCGCAAAGCGGTTTCGCGGGATGCACCGGCGCGGAGCTGCAATGTCGCTGTCGTCAATATGTTGGAAACAAGCGGCTGAGAGATCGCCATCTCGCGGCCAACACGGTCCAAAGCGGCCTCCAATCCCAACCCAGCTTCGACGCAGACCAGCATCAGATCAAGGCTATCGGGAAAGCCGTGCAGGATCGCTTCGCGGCGCCGGTCGGCTCTTGCGCTGATGAACAAAACCGGCAGATACAGCCCGACAATGGCTGCGACCGATCCAAACATGTAGAGTTGCAGAACCGAAAGCTCGCTCCCGCCCAGCAGGCTGGCACCGACCAGCAGGCACGGAAAGGCGATAACGCAGAACAGCCTGATAAGCGTGTAGATCCTTGGCGCTGCCTGGGAATCATACCCTGCTGCCACAAGCCTGCCGCGCAGCGCCTCTGATTTGGTATCGGTCAGATCAAGTCCGGCCCGTTCGATCCGGTCGGCCAGCTTGGTCCACGCATCATCGCGGCGGCCCCGCAGCGTGTCAGCCCCGGCGAGGCTACCGGTGCTTGCCGAGATTGACTGAAGCTCGCCGCGAACCGCCGCGCGCCGCGCCAGCATTTGCAGCACGGTCATCACCAGGCCGACCACCATGGCGAACAGAACAATCAATATGGCGGTTCTCACCAGCGAGTTAGAGGCGATCAATTCAATCATATCAAACCTTTAGGTCAATTATCTTTCTGATCCAGAATATGCCAATCAAATAGAGCACCATCAGCATGGGAAAGCCGACAACGAAGATAAAATCCTGTGCCACGTCCAGATAGAACTTGGGACTCAACAGGAACACGGTAAGAAATGTCAGCACCGGCAGGACCGTGAGCATCCAGCCTGTCATCCGGCCTTCCGAACTAAGCGCCCGAACCTTCATATACATGCTCGCCCTGGAACGGATCACCGAGGACAGGCTTTCAAGTATTTCCGCCAGGTTGCCGCCCGTTTCGCTCTGCACGGAGACGGACACGACAAACATCCGCATGTCTTCCAGATCCCACCGCTCGGCCATGGCCAGCAGGGCATCGGTCAGATCGGCGCCGTAGGCTATCTCATCGGAGACCAGGCCAAACTCGCTGCCGATCGGATCACCGATCTCGGTAGTGACAAGATCAATCGCAGCAGCGATCGGGTGGCCGGCCCGCAGTGATCGGGTAAAGACATCCAGCGCGATCGGAAATTGCTCTTCCATGCGTCTGCGCCGGGACAGCGCCCTGCGGCTGATCACCAGATAGGGCAGCCCCAAGGATACCGCCGCAGCCACTGCGATGACCAGCTGGATAACCCCGAAGGTCATCTGGAACCGCGACCACCAGACAAGCAGCAGAATTACCCCGCCCAAAGCCAGAAAGGCCAAAAGGCAGCCCATCAGCAGTTTGCGCGCATCGATCGGGATCGCTGACATCATCACCATTCGGGCCATACGGACCCGCAGCCGCATCCACATATCGGCATCCGGCCCGAGGGTTAGCGGCGCGTTTTTCAGCAGATTTTCCGTAACCTTGTCGCGGGCAAGGCCTGATCGCAGCATCCGCAGCCGCCGGTTGACGGCGCCCGTCTGATCGCGCCGGTCCCAGGTCACCTTAAGCACCACCTGCGACAGTATGAACACTGACGCGAAGATCGTTACGAGGATACCAAGCCGGACCAGCAGTTCTGTCATGGATGACCCAACCGCGATTCTGGCCTGAACAACGAGGCGTCGAGGGTAATGCCGTGCGATTCCAGTTCGGCGGCAAATTTGGGCCTGATCCCGGTCGCTTCAAAATAGCCTTCAACCGCGCCGTCCTTGGTGCGTCCGGTTATCTTGAAGCGGAAGATTTCCTGCATCGTGATGGTCTCACCCTCCATCCCGGTAATCTCTGAGAGGCTGAGCACCTTGCGCTTGCCGTCACTGAGGCGGCCAATCTGGACTACGACGTTGATGGCAGTTGCAATCTGCGCACGGGCAGAGCGCGGGGCAATTTCGATGCCGCTCATGCCGATCATCTGCTCGATGCGGGACAGTGAATCGCGCGCCGTATTGGCGTGCACTGTCGTCATCGAGCCATCATGGCCAGTGTTCATGGCCTGGAGCATATCGAAGGCTTCGCCGGCCCGGCATTCGCCCAGGATGATCCGGTCTGGCCGCATGCGCAGCGCATTTTTCACCAGATCGCGCTGGTTGACCTCGCCCTTGCCTTCCATGTTGGAGGGCCGGGTTTCAAGCCGCGCGACATGATCCTGCTGCAGCTGGAGTTCGGCGGAATCTTCAATCGTAACAATGCGTTCGCGTTCATCAATGAACGAAGACAGCGCGTTGAGCAGCGTGGTTTTACCCGATCCGGTCCCTCCCGAAATCAGGATATTGCGGCGCGCCTTGACGATAGCCTGCAAGATTTCCGCAAGCTGCGGCGGGACGCTGCCAAGTTCGACCATGCGGGCCATGCTGATCGGCTTCTTCGAGAATTTGCGGATCGACAGCAGCGACCCATCGATTGCCAGCGGCGCAACGATCGCGTTGACGCGCGAACCATCAGCCAGCCGCGCATCGACGAATGGCGAGGATTCATCCACCCGGCGGCCCACTGCGCTGACGATCTTCTGGATAATCCGCAACAGATGGCGTTCATCCTGAAACCGGGTCGAGGTCTTTTCAAGCAGGCCGAACCGTTCAACAAACACCGATTCATGACCATTGACCAGAATATCGTTGATCGTTTCATCCTTGAGCAGCGGCTCAAGCGGGCCAAGACCCAGCAGCTCGTCCAGCACGTCATTGACCAATGCCGTCCGCTCTACCCGGTTGAGAACCTCACCATTGGCTTCAAGCAGCTCGCCGACGATCTCCGAGATTTCCGTCTTGATCTGCTCTGGCGGCATCTTGTCCAGCAGCGACAGGTTGATGCGATCAAGCAGCTGCCGGTGAATCATCACCTTGAGCGAAAGAATCCGGGCGGCCATCGCCTCAGTCGCGACTGTATCACCGGCTGTGCTTATAGCCGAGGCAGCGTCTGCTGGCGGACTATTGTCCGCCGAGGCCCGCGATGCTCCCGAGGCGCGTTTCAGCTGCCACACCATCAGCGGTTACTGGCCAGGCGTCCATTGCGCAGCAATTCGCCAATAGCTGCGATGTCCGTAGCGAACTTGCTCTTGCGCTGTAACTCGCTGGCCAGCCGCCCCTGATCCTGCGCCGTGTTGATCAGCGGTGCTTCGAGCGAAACGGTGCCCAGCACAGAGTGCCCAAGCGTGGCCGCAACATCATCAAGATCAATCGTGCGGAACAGCTTGCGCTCAAGCCGGTTGACTACAACCTCAACCGCTGCCCCTTCAATTCCAATAGATTCAAACAGTTCCAGACGGCGCTTGGCCTGACGCAGGCTGGCAATCGACAATTCGGCGACCAGCACAATCGCATTCGATTCCATCGCCAGCGACAGCGTCCAGTTGGTCCAGTTGGCGGGCAGATCCAGCACGACGTAGCTGTATTCGCGGCGCAGCAGCTGGATCAGATTAAGCAGCCGGTCAGTATCAACCGATTCAAGCGGCATGATGGTTTCGGGCGCTGCGATAACCGACAGGCCATCGCTGGTCTGGCCCACTACCGAGCGCAGCAAATCTTCATCCAGCCGGTCTTCGGCTTCGAGCAGATCCATCAGATTGCCGCGCGCCTGAACCCCCAGATAATCGGCGACACTGCCAAACTGAAGATCAAGATCGACGATAATGGCGCCGCGCCCTTTGGGATCGTGCGCGCCCAGATCGGCGGCCAGATGGGTGGCGATAGAGGTTGCGCCGCAACCCCCGATCGACCGGACGACCGAGACCATCGGTGCGAGCGCAACGCTTGTAGAAAGGCGCGGCTCGTTCTTTGCCACCGCATCAAGCGCAACCTGAAGCACTTCTTCGGCATCGAAAGGAATTGAGACAACATCGGCAATCCCTTGCCGCACAAGGGTGCGGACCAGCGAGACTGTCGCATCCTTGATTGCCGCCACCAGCAACAGATCAGGATGGGCCGAGCGTATGTCGCCCAGCCGCTGCATCGATGCACGATTACCCGGCTCAACCTCTACCACCAGCAGCGTTGCATCACCAATCATGTGCTTAGACACGGCCTCATCGCTAGCTAAAGCGTTGATACGAAGACCCTGCAGACGGGCTGCGTCGATATTACCGGCGAATGCATCAACATATGCCGCGCTGGCAACAATTTGAACGCGCGCGTTTCCGCCCAAAGCAGACCCTTTCAAATGCCAGAATTCAAGATCGAGATTGCCCATTATAATGGCCTAATTTGACGCCAACCCGCTGCCATCTTCCATGGTCAGCGAATAGGCAAAGGAGGGGAGAGTAAGCGTGGGCGCACCGAATATCTGGGTTGTAATCGGGGTAAAGGTTACGTTCTGAAGCCTTACGGTTGTGATCGGTGCCACGTCTGATCCATTCGGGTCACCCGAAAAACCCAGCCCTGACCAGGAATAATCCACCACCACATTTGCTGAGGTGATCCCACCCTTGATGTCATCCATCCGGCCAACCAGTCTCTGGAATGCGGGATTGCTGGCGGTCAATGGGAAGCTGCAAGTTCCGCCACTTGCACAAGTGCATGTGGTGGTAGTGCCGTTGCTGGTGCAGCTTACCCCTGGGAAATTGGCGGGCTGCACCACGGTGCCTTGCTCGATCCCGCCCGAGGTGGCAAAGCTGTAGCTTGCCAGCCCGCTGGGGATCATATCGGTTACGACTGCCCAGCGCGCGCCAGTTTGCGTGGCCTTTTCCGCCTGGTTGATCTCCCAGGCGAACCTGCCGACATCGATGATGCCGAACAGGAACAGCAGCATCAGCGGCAGCACCAGTGCAAATTCGGCAGCCGAAGCAGCGCGCGTATCGCGAAGGAAGCGGCGGAGCGCGGTCATAGTCCCATCACCGAACTTTGCGCGGTAGAATAGAGATTGACCCCGGAAGAGCCGATGCCGAACATCTGAAACAGCGAGGGATAGTCAACAGTTGCCGTAACCGTAACGATCGGAGCGATCCCTGCCCGGGTCCCGTAAAGGCCGCTCTGCCCGGAGACATAGGCACAAGTAACCGTGACATTCGCATCAGCCCAGCCCGGAACAACCGGATTGTCTGTTCCAGAGATCGACGGATTGTCGCCATTGAGGTAGCCGGTGCGGATCAGCTTTTTGATCGCGGCTTCACCAACCACAGTTGGGCAGCCGTCAAAGTTGGAAAAGCTGGTCCGCGCAGCATAGCGCGCGCCATCGCGCACGCCCTTGACCACCTTATGCTCGCTCCACAGATAATGGCCGCCCTCAAAGGTGCCAAACATCAGCATCAGCAACAGCGGCAGCATCAGCGCCATTTCCACCGCTGCCGCGCCGGAGCTGTCATCGCGAAGGGAAGGGAGCCACCGCATCGTCATTCCACCAGATAGGGCACGTCGCGGCGGACGCTTTGCGATCCGGTCGCGCCGCCATTGGTGCCAACCGAAGAGGGGCCGATGACTTCCATATAGATCGAATCGGTTAATGTGCTGTTGCCGCGGGCATCGAACATCGGCTCTACCAGAAACATATCGACCCATTCGCCGACGCTGACCGAAACCGAATGGCCCGAAAGCGACGCGCAATTATCCACCACCGCCACGCTCAGCACGCGCCGGTCAATCGTTCCGGGGCTGAGGCTTGAGCAAACCGGGGCGCTGTATTGCTTGTTGCCCCCGCCCGCCGCGCTGCCATTGATGGTGCCGGTATGACCGTTGGCCAGCTCCCACTTGTAGGTTTCATAGCGGGTCATGGTTGAAGCCGAGCCGGGAATGCGGCCAGAATGATATTTGTTGAAATAATCGCCGCGCGCCCAATTGCCATTGCCGAACCGATCTGTGGTCAGACCGGTCGCGTTGCGGCAGGCATAGCCATAGCTGGTATAGTGGCACATGTCGCGGGTCAGCCCCATGGCATCGATTGAAGGTGAATGCGCTGCATCGTTGAACTGTCGCATCGGATCCGTTCCCGCCACCTGCTTCGGCCAAAACTGGCGATTACTTGCGGGCAGCTTCCAGCCTGAACTATGCGTTTTACAGGCGTTGCCATTCACATTGGTGTTCTGCTTTACCAGATCCTTCAGGACATTGCTGGCGGGCGGGCAATCCTGGGTCTGGCAATTGCCCAGCGGATTGCCGCTGGTATCATAAATATCGAACCGCGTATTCATCGCGCGGAACAGGCCCTGGGCATTGCCAGGTTCGGGCTTCGAACCATCAATCGGGGCGCAATCAAAGGTGGTTGAGGCAAAGGCCAGCGCCTTTTCCAGATCAGCCTTCTGGCCCGAGCCAACCTCAAGAAAGCCAAAGTCACCCGGTGCCCATCCAGCCGAGCCCTTGCCTGTCACCTGCACGCCCCAGCCGATCCGACCTGCCGCATTGAACGGATTGCCGGGATCAGGGCTGCAGATCATCAGCGGCGGCACTTTACAGATCGACGAGCCGACCCCCGCCAGTGCAGCCGCGCTGATATTGCCTGAACGAAGCGCGCCGACGATCGGCGTCAGCGCATAATTGGCGACGCGGGCATCAATGACCACTTCGATGAAGTTGGCGTTGGCTTCTGATGTTGCGGCGGTGGCCTTGTCGCGGTCTTCCCAGAAGCGGATGCTGCCCACTGCATCGCAGGCACTTTCATTCGCCATGGTTATCGCGGTTCCTGCGCCATCATTGGCCAAAATCGTGATGTTGCTGACCAGCGTTCTGGCCGCAGCACTGGCGCGCGCGCAGGTGCCGCTTTTGCCATCAAGCTGGGTGGCACCAGCCAAAGCCGCTTGATCCGCACCGTTCTGCAATTCTGAATCCATCGTCACCAGCCGGGCATAGTCAAACCCGAGGCCCGCAATCGCCACCAGCGCGGTCAGACTTAATGCATAGGTTACCGCAACAGCGCCGCGATCATCGCGGATCAGGGACTGGATCGTCCGGCGTGGCATGATCATCTCCCTTTCTTGCAACCAATCAGCTTCAGGGGGTGCCGGAAGATGAGGTCTGAATCTTGTCCGGCTGCTTCACCTTGTCGGTGCGATAGCGTTCGGCGGCCTGCGCTGCATGCTCGGCACTGGTAGCGGGAATATCCGTATCATATTCCGGGTTGGGATCGATCACCTGCGCCGCCATGGTCTGGCGGTTGGCCTCGCCGAAATTATCGGTGCTGTTCATGAACGAGCCCGAACCATCGGAGGTGCAGGCGCCAAGGGCGGAGGCAGCAGCAAGGGCGAGTGCCGCCCGGTTCAGCTTAATAGGCATAACCATCATCCTTAACGGCTGGCAATTGAGCGGAAGCTTGCGGAGAGGCGGGCGCAGGCTGATCGGCCGCGCTGGTTTCGCGCGGCGCTGGCGACGGCGCGGCTACTGGTTCAAGCGGTTTGGGATGATAGGATTCGCCTAGCAGGATAGTCTCAAACTCGCTGGGATCCTTCACCCGGTCGGTCGGCAGGCGCACCTGTCCGGGCTTGATCGGAGCGACCAGACGCGGGGTCACCACGATCAGCAGCTCGGTTTCGCCCTTCTGGAAATTGCTGGAGCGGAACAGCGCCCCCAGGATCGGGATCGAACCCAGAAACGGCACCTGATCCACGGTGGTCTTGAAATCATTCTGCAGCAGGCCCGCGATGGCAAAACTTTCCCCGTCGCACAGTTCCAGCGTGGTATGCGCGCGGCGGGTGCGCAGGCCGGGGATCGAGATATTGCCCACGGTCAGCGAGGCTGTCGGATCGATCGAGCTGACCTCTGGCTCAACGATCAGGCTGATGGTCTTGTCGCCCAATACGGTTGGGGTGAAGGCCAGACTGACGCCGAAAGATTTGAACTCGACCGTAAGCGCCTGGCTGCCAGTGCCGCCGCCGCCGCCCGATTGGGCAACCGGAACGGGAAATTCTCCGCCTGCAAGGAATGAAGCCTTTTCGCCCGACAGCGCGATCAGCGTCGGCTGGGCCAGCGTTTTGGCAAACCCCTTGGTTTCGAGCGCATTCAACGTCGCATCGACCGAGAGGTTGCCCAGGCTGAAGGCCTGCTGCAGCACGGCGAATGAATTGGAAATCGCGCCGATTGCCAGAACATCGGGAGTGCCAGCCGCAATGTCGCCGGGGATAATCCCCGCGCCCTTGCCGAATGCTCCGCCGAACGAACCTCCCCGCGAGTTTGCAAATCCGCCAACGCCGATTTCCTTGCCAACGCTGCGGCTAACCTCGGCAAAGCGGACTTCCAGCATCACTTGCTGGCTGGAGCCCATGCTGATCAGGTTGATAACCTTGTCCCCGGCATAGGCCTTGGCCAGCTGCGCGGCGCGGGATGCGGCACCGGCGCTGTTGACGGTGCCGGTCAGCACCACCGATTCATTGGTGATCCGCGCTTCCAGATTGTCGCCCGGAACCAGCAGCCGCAGCTGATCGCCCAGCGCCAGCACATCGGGGCCGACCGCAATATCGACCACCGAGATAACCCGGCCAGCGCTGTCATACATGGTCAGGCTGGTGGTGCCCATCTTCTTGCCCAGCACATAGATCGAACGATCAGTGATCGGCAGAATATCCGCAATCTCATCATTGCCGACCATCGCCTTGGCGATTGGCCGGTCGGCGCTGACCACCTGGCTTTTGTTGATGGGAACTTCCAGCGTTCCGGCATGCAGCGATGCGCCATTGCTTTGCGCCAGCGCAGCATGGGGCAAGGCCAGCGATGCGACCAGCGCCAGTGCAGCCAGATGGGCCGCTGGTCGTTTGCGATCAATAGCCACGTTGCACCTCATACTCACTGGTTTTTCCGCCGCGCACGATGGTCATCGATGGACCCTTGAAGCGCGGTATGGCGGCAAACGGATTGCCCGGCAGCATTCCTGCCCGAAGGGGGATGGCGGCGCTGGCCATCTGCGCGGGCGGGCCAGAGCTGCCCTTCTTGGCCGGAATGTAATAGCGGTTGGCAGACAATTGCCGCGCGATCACCGTGCTGCGTGCGCCGGTGATCTGATCCTGAACATTGCGCAGCGTCAGGCTGATATTGCCCAGTTCGCGGGCCAGCGCCAGCTTTTGCGCGCCCAGCGTATCCACTTCCAGTGTGGCGGTTTTCCCAACCACTGGTTCGGTGCTGTTCTCATTCAATACTTGATCGATGCCCAGCACCGGAACCGATTCAAGGATCACGTCGGTCATCTTGTCGCTGCCGGTTGCTCCTTCGCCGGGGATCTGGCGGGTGAGCAGCACATCAACGACATCACCCGGTCGGACAAATCCGCCAACCCCGGCCACGGCATCGATAGAAACTGAATAGGCTACCTTGCCAGCCGGGAGATTGGCCGAAAGCGTGGCGCGGCCATCAAGGCCGGAAACTTTTGAGGCGAGCACCGGCTCGCCAATCACGATCGGGCGCAGCGCGACCCGGCCGTTCTTGGTGGCCTGCTCTACCGTAGTGAATGCACCGGTCGGAACCGAATTGGCCGGCCAGTTGGCCAGCCGCAAATTCTGGGGCGTGAGCGGCACTCCGAACGCCAGATCCTGACTGGCGACAACGATGCGCGCCATACGGGCCTGTTCGGCAATCTTTTCCTCGCGTGTAACCACGCCGGAAAAATAGGCGTTCGCCAGATAGATAGCGATCAGTCCGATCACTATCGATATGCCCAGGATAAAACTATTGCGTTGATTCACCTGATACGCCCCCGATACCGTTCAACATGCAGCTACAGCAAAAATAACCCCGCCACCGGAATGGCGGCGGGGTCACGTCTGAAGTTAGTCGCAGTTAGCCGAGGTAGGCGTAGTGATGCAGGTTCCAGCGTCAGTCATGGCAGTGCCGATAGCGCCGCCAAGTGCGAGAGCACCAGTTACGATCACAGTGCCGATGATGGCCAGGATCAGAGCATATTCGGCAGCCGAAGCGCCGGATTCGTCAGCGATGAAGTTTGTGATGAAAGTACGCATTGTTTAACACCCTGTTATTGAGCGTGCCTGTGGAAAAAGGCGGCACCTTGTTTAACTGATGGCTCCGGCTTCTATTTCCGGTTGGCCTGTCCGAGGCGGGTGAATGCTGGAACCGGCGCGACCGATTTATTATTGATTAAACCGACATTTGCGTCGGTCCATCATGCGCCTGGAACCTCGGAACTGGCATTATTTTCTGCCTTCGCTGGGCGCATTACAACTAAAAAAGAGCGTTAAAATATTTACCATTGTTTGCAACTAGTTAGCAGAGCCAAAAGATAACAGCTGCGGTTAATGTGGCGGTTTCGTCACAGGAATGCGCGGCAGCCATGCCGAATCAGTTGGTCGCGGATTTGTGCTGCTTGGTGGCGCAAAGGCTTATTGAGTATCACAAATTCCTCCCCGGTGGGGGAGGCGCGGCCAGCACGGCGTTTCGGACGTGCCCGCCCGCAAGGTCGACCGTGGCGGCGAGCTGGTTGAGCTCCTGCGGTTCCAGACCATGGCCCTCGCCGAGAT
>JANMNP010000015.1:0-13820 GCA_031374105.1 Novosphingobium sp. | reverse complement strand
GCGTTCCTTTTCGACATCAACGTCGAGCACCACGGCCTTGACCGGTTCACCCTTGCGGTGAAGCGCCAGCGCGTCCTCGCCCGAGATGCCCCAGGCGATATCCGACATGTGGACCATGCCATCGACATCGCCATCGAGGCCGATGAACAGGCCAAATTCGGTAGCGTTCTTGACTTCGCCTTCGACAATCGAGCCAACCGGGTTCTTTTCAGCGAAATCGCCCCATGGGTTTGACTGGGCCTGCTTGAGGCCAAGCGAAATGCGGCGCTTGTCGCTATCAACTTCAAGCACCAGAACATCGACTTCCTGGCTGGTCGAAACGATCTTGCCGGGGTGGACGTTCTTTTTGGTCCAGCTCATTTCCGAAACATGGACCAGGCCTTCGATGCCTGCTTCCAGTTCCACAAAGGCGCCGTATTCGGTGATGTTGGTGACAACGCCTGAAAGCTTAGCGCCAACTGGGTATTTGGCCATCACGCCTTCCCACGGATCGCTTTCCAGCTGCTTCATGCCCAGGCTGATGCGCTGCGTATCCTGGTTGATCCGGACGATCTGGACCTTGACCGTGTCACCGATATTGATGACTTCGCTGGGGTGATTGACGCGCTTATAGCTCATGTCGGTGACATGGAGCAGGCCGTCGATCCCGCCCAGATCAACAAACGCACCATAATCGGTGATGTTCTTGACGATACCGTCAATGATCTGGCCTTCGACCAGGTTGAGGATCAGGCCAGAACGCTGTTCAGCGCGGGTTTCTTCGAGAACGGCACGGCGCGAGACAACGATATTGCCGCGGCGGCGATCCATCTTGAGGATCTGGAACGGCTGCGGCATGTCCATCAGCGGCTGCACATCGCGGACCGGGCGGATGTCGACCTGGCTGCCGGGGAGGAAGGCCACTGCGCCATCAAGATCGACGGTGAAGCCACCCTTAACGCGGCCAAAGATCACGCCTTCAACGCGCTTGCCTTCGCCAAATTCGCTTTCCAGCTTGTCCCAGGCGGCTTCGCGGCGGGCGCGGTCACGGCTGAGCATTGCTTCGCCGTCAGAATTTTCAACGCGGTCAACATAGACCTCAACTTCATCGCCAACTGAAAGGCCATGCGGCTGGCCGGGCTGCGCGAATTCGCGCAAGCTGACGCGGCCTTCGCTTTTCAGGCCGACGTCGATCACGGCCTTGTCGTTTTCAATTGCGGTAATGGTGCCCTTTACGACGCGGCCTTCAAAGCCGCCATCGGCGCTGCCGCCGAGTGATTCGTTGAGCATCGCGGCGAAATCGTCGCGCGTGGGGAAAGCCGTAGTGGCCATACAGGTGGATCCTAACATCGATGTTTCCGGCCGGGCGGTTTTTCCGCCGGTCTTTCTCCGCCGTGGCACTATTGCCGCGGGCGGGCCAAAAGGGCCGATCTGCCTGCCGGGCCGGATGCCATGGTAGGCGCCCTCAAAGCCGGATGGCCCATCGGACCGGGCGCGCTTAGGTTAGAGACGCGCGGAAAGCAAGGAAAATGGGTTTCACGCGGAGGTGCGGAGGCGCGGGGGCATTGTGCGCGCCGCAGGTTCATGAGGTATTGCAACCTTACCTCAATCCGGGGGTCTGGATTGGAAGAAGGAGCTTCGCTCTTGGCGGACCCCCTCCGCGTCTCCGCGTCTCCGCGTGAAACCAATTACCCCGCCAATCGCAGCTCTACCAAGGCAATCGCCCGCGCAATCGCCTCGTCCCGGTTCAGCAGCGAGGTGTCGAGAATGATCGCATCCTCAGCAGCCAGCAGCGGCGCTGTGGCTCGGGTGGCGTCGCGCTGATCGCGGGCGGCAAGGTCGGTCTCGATCTTGGACAGGTCTGAAGCACGATTCATGGCCTGCATTTCGCAAAACCGCCGCTCGGCCCGCGCCGATACGCTGGCGGTGACAAACAGTTTCACCTCGGCCTCCGGCGCGATCACGGTGCCGATATCGCGCCCGTCCAGCACCGCGCCGCCGGGCTGAGTGGCGAAGGCACGCTGGCGTTCGAATAGCGCGCGGCGGACGGCAGGATGGACTGAGACCTGGCTGGCAAGGCCGCCACTTTCCTCGCTGCGCAGCTTGGCATTGCTCAGCAGGCTGTCCGGAAAGGCGCATGCTGCCAGCGAATCCGTTTCGTTGTCAGCATCCCAACCATTCAGCGCGACCTGCCGCCCAACCGCGCGGTAGAGCAGCCCGGTATCGAGATGCGGCAAGCCAAAATGCGCTGCGAGCGCCTTAGCAATCGTGCCCTTGCCAGATGCAGTGGGTCCATCGACGGCGATGATCATACTGACAGTCCATCAAGCAGCGCTTCAAACATCGGAAAGCTGGTTCCGATAGGCCTCGTATCGTCTACTTCCACGCCATCACGGCTGGCCAGTCCGGCCACTGCCATGCTCATCGCGATGCGGTGGTCGAGGTGGGTGGTGATCGGGCCGCCTCCTTCGAGCGGTTCGCCACCGGTACCGGTGATGGTCAGGCCATCGGCTGTCTCGGTAACCCGCGCGCCAATTGAAGTGAGCGCGGCGGCCATGGCGGACAGGCGATCGCTTTCCTTCACGCGCAGTTCTTCAAGGCCAGCAGTGACGGTGCGCCCCTTGGCGAGCGCAGCTGCGACGAACAGCACCGGGAATTCATCGACCATGCTCGGGACCACGGCTGGGTCAACCGTGATGCCGCTCAGCGCCGAATGCAGCACCCGCAAATCCGCAACTGGTTCGCCGCCCACTTCGCGCGGGTTTACCGTCTCGATCTGCCCGCCCATGGCGCGCAGCACATGATATAGCCCGGTGCGGGTCGGGTTCATGCCGACATTTTCGATGAGGATATCGGATCCAGGCACGATCAACGCCGCGACCATGAAGAAGGCCGCGGATGAAGGATCGCCGGGGACTTTAATGGTCTGCGGCCTCAGCTCTGCCTCGCCGCGGATGCGGATCGTGCGGACACCGTCGGACGCAGTTTCGACCGTCAGCTCGGCGCCAAAGCCCGCCAGCATCCGTTCGGAATGATCGCGGGTTGGGACTGGTTCGATGACGGTAGTGATTCCGGGGGTGTTGAGGCCCGCCAGCAGGATTGCGCTTTTAACCTGCGCCGAGGCGACTGGCAGGCGGTAGGTAATCGGCACTGCGGGGGCAGCGCCGCGCAGCATCAGAGGCAGTTTTTCTCCCGGTGAAGCGGTAAAATCCGCACCCATCCGGCTCAGCGGTTCGATTACCCGGCCCATCGGGCGGCCCGAAAGGCTGGCATCGCCAATGAAGCTGGCGGTGATCGCGTGGCTAGCGACCAGGCCCATCAGCAGCCGTGTTGAGGTGCCGCTGTTGCCCATGTCGAGTGCGGCTTGCGGTTGGAGCAATCCGCCGACCCCAACGCCGTGGACACGCCATTGTCCGTCTCCGACGCGCTCTATATGAGCCCCCATGGCGCGCATCGCGGCGGCAGTGGCCAAAACGTCTTCACCCTCAAGCAGGCCTGAGATGCGGCTCTCGCCCACAGCTAGCGCCGAAAGCATTAGCGCACGATGGCTGATCGATTTATCACCCGGCACGCGGATCGTGCCGCGCAACGGGCCAGCGGGCAAGAAACGACGGGGGCGGGGGACGGCAGGATCGGTAGCGGTCACGGGTCAGCTTTCGGATCAGACGATTTAGGAAGCGCGCGGCTTTTGACAGCGCGCGCGCGCTATGGCAAGGCGCGCCCTCGCTTGATTCTGGCTTATGCCATCACCATCAACGCAACAGTTTTTTCGGCTTGCCGCCTTGGCGGAAGGCCAGTGTAAGGAATTTTCATGGTCAAGGCTGAATGGGGCGCCAAGCAAAGCTGCCCGAAATGCGGCACCCGCTTTTACGATCTGGGCAAAGATGATCCGGTAACCTGCATCGAATGCACCTATGCTTGGGTCCCTGAACCTGTGCTCAAGTCGAAGCAGCCGATCCCCTATGAGGAAGTCCAGAAGGAAAAGGTTGAAACCACCGAGGACGGTGATCTGGCCGAAGAAGATCTGGAAATCGACGAAGACAATGATTCACCCGACAACGACGTTGATCTGGGCGGTGATGAAGATCTTGGCGTTCCCGGCGTTGAAGGCAACGACGACGAGCACTAAATCCGCCCTTGCATTGGCCGGAACGCGCCTTTAGAGGGCTGCGTCCCGGCTGCAAGGCTGGTGCTGATGGTCTTTCGGGGCGATTGGCGATGAATGGAATGGGGCCTTAGCTCAGCTGGGAGAGCGCCTGCATGGCATGCAGGAGGTCAGCGGTTCGATCCCGCTAGGCTCCACCAGTTTTTCCGATAAAGAGAACGTCCGGGGGACGTTTTTCGGAAAAACTCCCAAGCGCAAGCGCGGGAGGCGGTTACAGAGTAGCTCACCTTGGGTGAGTAATGAGTTTTTGCAGCAGGCTGGTCGGCGAGGTTTCGCCCACCGGCTTTTTTCGCGTATCGGAGTATTTGGCCTATGTTCGACAGTCTGTCAGATCGCCTTGGCGGCGTATTCGACAAGCTGCGCGGGCGTGGGGCGCTGCGCGAGCAGGACGTTATTGATGCAATGCGCGAAGTGCGGATCGCGCTGCTCGAAGCCGATGTCGCGCTGCCGATTGTCCGCCGCTTCATTGATGATGTTACCGAAAAAGCGATTGGCCAATCGGTCCTGAAGTCTGTCACGCCGGGTCAGCAGGTCGTCAAGATCGTCAATGATGCGCTGGTCGAGATGCTGGGCGGGGAACAGACTGCCGAACTTGATCTGGAAGCGCTGCCACCGGTCGTAATCATGATGGTCGGCCTGCAGGGCTCGGGCAAGACGACGACGACTGCCAAACTGGCCAAGCTGCTCAGGGAAAAGCACGGCAAGAAGGTGTTGATGGCATCGCTCGACGTCAATCGCCCGGCCGCGCAGCAGCAGCTGGCGGTGCTGGGCGAGCAGATTGGCACGGCCACGCTGCCGATCATTGCCGGGCAAGCCCCGGTTGATATTGCCACCCGCGCTCTGCAATCGGCCAAGTTGCAGGCAGTTGATGTGCTGCTGCTCGACACCGCAGGCCGCCTGCATGTGGATGCGCAGCTGATGGACGAGATGAAGGCGGTTGCCGCGATCTCGGTTCCCAAGGAAGTGCTGCTGGTGGTCGATGCACTGACCGGGCAGGATGCGGTGAACGTGGCGCAAAGCTTCTCCGGCCAAGTCGATTTGACTGGCGTAATCCTCACCCGGATGGACGGCGATGCCCGCGGCGGCGCGGCTCTCTCCATGCGGGCAGTTACCGGCAAGCCGATCAAATTTGCCGGCACCGGCGAAAAGATTGACGCGATCGAGCCGTTTCATCCGGTGCGGGTTGCCGGCCGCATCCTCGGCATGGGCGATGTCGTCTCGATTGTCGAAAAGGCCGCCGCCAGCATTGCCGAGGCTGATGCTGAGAAGATGGCAGCGCGGATGGCCAAGGGTCAGTTCGATCTGAACGACCTGCGGATGCAGCTGGGCCAGATGCAGAAGATGGGCGGCCTTGGCGCGCTGGCGGGTATGATGCCGGGGATGAAGAAAGCCAAGGCAGCGATGGCGCAAAGCGGGATGGACGATAAGGTGCTGATCCGGATGGACGCGATCATCGGATCAATGACCCCCAAGGAACGCACGCGTCCCGAATTGCTCAATGCCAAGCGCAAGATCCGTATCGCCAATGGCTCTGGAATGCAGGTTCAGGATGTCAACAAGCTGCTCAAGATGCACCAGGAAATGGAGCGCGCGATGAAGCAGATCAAAAAGATGGGCGGCCTGGCTGGCCTCGGCAAGCTGTTTGGCGGCGGGGGCATGGGGGCAGCGATGCCTGGGCTTCCCGGCCTTGGCGGCGGCTCTGGTCCCGATCTCTCAAAGTTTCTCAAGAAATAAGACTTAACTGGTTTAGAAGAAAGGTAATTTCATGTCAGTAGCTATCCGGCTTTCGCGCGGCGGTTCCAAGAAGCGCCCGTATTACAAGGTCGTCGTATCCAACAGCCGCGCTCCGCGCGACGGCAAATATCTTGAGCAGGTTGGCACCTACAACCCGCTGCTCGCCAAGGATGATGAAAAGCGCGTTGCGCTCATCGAAGACCGCGTCCGCTATTGGCTGGGCGTTGGCGCGCAGCCGACCGACCGGGTTGCCCGGATGCTCGACAAGGCCGGGATCAAGGAACGCACCGCGACCAACAACCCGAACAAGGCAGAACCTGGCAAGAAGGCCATGGAACGCGTTGAAGACAAGGCCAAGAAGGCCGTTGATGCGGCAGAAGCTGCTGCCGCCGCTGCAGCCGCTCCGGTGGTTGAAGAAGTTGTTGAAGAAGTCGCAGCCGAAGAAGTTGCGGCTGAAGCAGCTGTTGAAGAAATCGCTGCCGAAGCGCCTGCTGAAGAAGCTGTTCCTGAAGCCGCTGCTGAGGAAGCCCCGGTCGCCGAAGCTTCTGAGGAAGCTGCCCCTGAAGCTGCCGCTGAAGAAGCTCCGGCCGCCGAAGTTGCCGAGGAAGTTGCTGCTGAAGAAGCTCCTGCCGCTGAAGCCACAGAAGAAGCTGCTTCTGAAGCCGCAGTTGAAGAAATTGCAGCCGAAGAAACCGCCGCTGAAGACAAGACCGAAGCCTAAACCTTGGCTCAGGACCCCCCCGTTACGCTGGCTGCCATTAGCGGTGCGCATGGCATAACGGGGGAGGTCCGCCTTAAGCTGTTTGGCGAAGGTGTGGCAGCGCTGAAGCGCTACAGCACTTTCAATGATGGCAAGCTAACCCTCGAAAAGCTGCGTGACGACACGAAAGGCGGTGCGATTGCCCGCTTTGCCGAAGTCACCGATCGCACCGCCGCCGAGGCCTTGCGCGGCACCGTGCTGGACGTACCGCGCTCCAGCCTGCCGTCGCTGGCTGAGGGGGAATATTACTACGCCGATCTGATCGGCCTGGCTGCTGTTTCCACCAGCGGCGAAGATCTGGGCCACTGCATCGCGGTCGATAATTATGGTGCAGGTGACATCCTTGAGATCGAGCGCCCCGACAAAAAGCGCTTCATGGTCCCGATGAAGGAAGAAGCTGTCCCAGAATGGACGGATCGCATCTTGATTGACGCTGCTTACGTCGAGTAGTATATACATTGCGTATATACGGAGATGGCCATGTCAAAGGAATACCGCGCCAAAGTCTTCAAGTCGGGCAATTCGATGGCGCTGCGCCTGCCCAAGGCGCTCGGCTTTGAAGAGGGTTCGGAAATGGTGCTGCGCGAAGTGCAGCAGGGTTATGCTCTGGAGCCTGCTGAAAAGCCCAAGCAGAAGCTGGATGTAGATCGCTTCTGGGGCAAGGCCAAGGGTCTCAAGGTTCCCGAACGCCGGGACTTCGATGAACGGCCCAGCACTATTGCTGCGCGACAGGCGAAGGAAGCTGAGTGAGTAGCTATCTGCTCGACTCCGACTGTTCGATCTATGCCATGCTCGGCACACACGACGCGCTACGCCAGCGGCTCGCTCAATGTGAGCCGGGTGAAGTAGCTATCTCCGCTGTCAGCTTTGCCGAGATCATGATGGGCGAGAATCTGGGGCATCCACCAGACATCGAGGTGATCGAGGACTTCGTCAGCGTGGTACCGATCATCCCTTTCGATGAAGCGGCGGCGCGCGCTTACGCGAAGTTGCCCTTCAAGCGAGCGCGGTTTGATCGCCTGCTTGCAGCACATGCGCTGAGCATCGGTGCGATGGTGGTGACGAATAACGAAGCTGACTTCGCCGACGTGCCGGGGTTGAAGGTTGAGAACTGGACGGTTTGATGACCTTCGCCGCCACAATCCTCACTCTCTATCCAGACATGTTTCCCGGGCCGCTTGGTGTTTCGCTTGCTGCGCGAGCTCGGGCCGAGGGGAAGTGGTCGCTTGATTGCGTCCAGATCCGCGATTTTGCCATCGGCAAGCACAAGGCAGTTGACGATACGCCCGCAGGCGGCGGGGCGGGGATGGTGCTGCGGGCAGATGTATTGGGCGCGGCGGTGGATTTTGCGGTGGCGAAATTCCTCCCCGAAACGGGGAGGGGGACCGCCAAAGGCGGTGGTGGGGGCTCGCCTCCTGATGCGACCTTGCGTTCTGCCGATAGCCCCCACCACCATCCTGCAGATGGTCCCCCTCCCCGTTTCGGGGAGGATTTCAGCGTCCCCGTCCTCGCCCTGACCCCGCGCGGAAAACCGCTCACTCAGGCCCGGGTGCGCGAGCTGGCAGGTGGCCCAGGCGTCATCATTCTGTGCGGACGGTTTGAGGGTTTCGATGAGCGGATTTTTGCTGGTCGGACCATCGAGGAAGTCTCGGTCGGTGACATTGTTCTGTCTGGCGGAGAGCCTGCCGCGCTGATGCTGCTTGATGCTTGCATTCGGCTGCTTCCCGGCGTAATGGGCGCGGCTTCCAGTGGGGCTGAGGAGTCGTTCGAGAACGGCTTGTTGGAGTATCCCCACTATACCCGGCCCACGATTTGGGAAGGGCGCGAGATCCCGCAAGTGCTGCGATCGGGGGATCATGCGAAAATCGCTGCCTGGCGGAAACAACAGGCAGAGGATGACACACGGTTACGCAGGCCGGATCTTTGGGAGCGTCATTCAGACGCTCGGGTCCAGTCTGCCTCTGGCGCGCGGCGTGAAGAAAGGGACAAGGGTTCATGAACCTGATCCAGACGCTCGAGGCGGAAGCCATCGAGGAATTCAAGTCGAAGAAGCAGATCCCCGATTTCCGGGCCGGTGACACCGTGCGCGTTGGCGTGCGCGTTGTTGAAGGCGAACGGACCCGTGTGCAGGCCTATGAAGGTGTTTGCATCGCTCGTTCCAACCGCGGCCTCGGCTCGAACTTCACGGTTCGCAAGATGAGCTTTGGCGAAGGCGTGGAACGGGTATTCCCGCTCTATTCGCCCAACATTGACAGCATCACCGTGGTTCGCCGCGGTGTGGTTCGCCGTGCCAAGCTTTACTATCTGCGTGGCCGCACCGGCAAACGCGCGCGTATTGCTGAGCGCAAAACTATTCGGACCGCCACTACGGCTGGCAAGGAATGAGCGGAAGCTGATCTGGCACAGATCACCTGACACACAGACCGAGACGGCCGGCTTCCCAGACAGGAAGACCGGCCGTTTCCATATGCGCAAGGATTGAATTGATGGGTTACCGGGTAGTTGTAGTGGGTGCGACAGGGAATGTGGGCCGCGAGATGCTCAACATTCTGGCTGAGCGTGAGTTTCCTTGCGACGAGATCGCAGCGGTTGCCAGCGGGCGCTCTACCGGGATCGAGATCGAGTACGGCGACACTGGCCGGATGCTCAAATGCAAGAACCTTGAGCATTTTGATTTTACCGGATGGGACATTGCCCTGTTCGCCGCCGGTTCCGGTCCGGCCAAGGAATATGCCCCAAAGGCTGCGGCGGCTGGCTGCGTGGTGATCGACAATTCGTCGCTCTACCGGATGGACCCCGATGTGCCGTTGATCGTGCCAGAAGTGAACCCCGATGCGATCGACGGCTATACCAAGCGCAACATCATCGCCAATCCCAACTGCTCTACCGCGCAGCTGGTGGTGGCGCTGAAGCCGCTCCACGATGCCGCCACGATCAAGCGGGTGGTCATCTCCACCTACCAGTCGGTTTCGGGTGCCGGAAAGGACGGCATGGACGAGCTGTTCGAGCAAACCCGCAGCGTGTTCATGCCTGCAGGCGAAATGCGCGAGCCGATCAAGTTCCCCGCGCGTATCGCATTCAACGTGATCCCGCACATCGATGTCTTCCTTGATGATGGCTTCACCAAGGAAGAGTGGAAGATGGTGGTTGAGACCAAGAAGATCCTCGATCCCAAGATCAAGGTCGTGGCAACCTGTGTGCGGGTGCCGGTGTTCGTCGGCCATTCCGAAGCGGTCAGCATCGAGTTTGAGAATGAAATCTCGGCCAAGGAGGCTCAGGACATCCTGCGCGAGGCGCCAGGCGTCGTGTTGATCGACAAGCGCGAGGACGGCGGATACACCACTCCCGTTGAAGCGGCCGGCAGTGACGCGACCTATGTCAGCCGGGTGCGCGAGGATCCGACCGTCGACAATGGTCTGGTGCTGTGGTGCGTTTCGGACAACCTCCGCAAGGGCGCGGCGCTCAATGCAATCCAGATCGCGGAACTGCTCGGGCGACGGCACCTCAAGAAGGGGTGACGCATTGCTCTAATGCGAAGCGCTATTCCCATCTCTGCGGACGACTTGCCCGGGAATGGTGCGCCGCATTAGCAGTACCAGTGGTATCGCCGCGAAACTGAGCCAGCCCATCAGGTAGAAATCGTCGATATAGGCGATCATCGCAGCCTGTCGGTTCACTTCGCCGTCAATCATCCACAGGATAGCTTCTCCCGCCGATTGAAACCGGTCCATGGTCGAAAAGTCCACTGCATCGGTGACAGACGCTGTGACATGGCTGGCCAGCTCTGAATGGCTGCGCTGAATGTTCTGGCCGAGTAGGGCAGCGACGATCGAGATTCCAACCGAAGCCCCGATCGAACGGAGCAGATTGAGCAGGCTGGAGCCTTCGGTGCGCAGCAATGCGGGCAAGGTCGCAAAGGCGCTGGAGTTTAGCGGGATAAACACCAGCCCCATGCCAAACCCCTGAATGAAGCCGGATGAGATCACATTGGCATTGTCGACCGCCAGCGACCATCCAGACATTTCCCACAGCGAATAGCCGGCAATGGCAAAGCCGATCCCGATCAACATCCGCCCATCGACCCCGCGCCGGATCATCACTCCGGCAAGCTGCATACTGATCAGCGTGCCGATCCCGCGGGGCATCAGCGCCATGCCTGTGTCGATCACCGAATAGTGGAGCAACCGCTGCAACATCGGGGCGAGCAGGGCCATTGTGGCAAACATCACCAGTCCGACAACGACCATGAAATGCAGTGCAACAACGAAATTGCGATTGGCAAACAACTGGCGGTTGAACAAGGGCTGGGATGTTGTCGAAAGGTGGATCAATCCAATCCAGCCTGCCGAAAGCGCAACGCCAACATAGAACCAGCTTTCCACCGCATCGAACCAGTCGATGTGGTTGCCGCGGTCGAGCAGCAGCTGGATCGAGGTAAGGGTGATGGCAACCATCGCAAAGCCAAACATGTCAAACCGCCGCGAAACTATCTGGCGCGATGGCAGGCCGGCAATCAAGATTGCCAGCGCAATCGCTCCCAGCGGCACGTTGACGTAAAACACCAGCCGCCAGTTCCAGCTTTCGGTCAGCCAGCCACCCAGTATCGGCCCCAGGATCGGGCCAATCATGATCCCCATCCCCCACAGCGCCATCATCTGCGGCTGGCGTGAGGGGCGGTTGGTGTCGATCATGGCGGTTTGGCTGAGCGGGGCTATGAACGCGCCTGTCGCCCCTTGCAGCGCGCGGAAAATCACCATCTGGGTAAGATTTTGCGCCATGCCGCACAGCATCGAGGCGCCGATGAATCCCACCACCGAGGCGATGAACAGCCGCCGCGAGCCGATCTGATCGGCCAGCCAGCCGGTAATCGGCATGCAAATCGCAGTAGCGATGATATAGCTGGTCAGCACCCAGTTGACTGACTCCGGAGTTGCTCCGAGCGATGACTGCATATGCGGGATAGCGACATTGGCGATGGTCGAATCGAGGATCTGCAGCAGCGATGCCGTCATGATCCCGATGGTCAGCAGGATGTTGTTCTTGACTGGTAGCAGCGCAACATCTTCCGCAGGGATTGGTGCGGCTGCGCTGGCCACCAGTTTAGCGCTTGCGGCCGTCTGTGAAAACTTTGACCTTGGTTGAAAGCCCCGCGATCAACTGGCGCGGGCTTGGCTCGTCTATCGCGATCCGCACCGGCACCCGCTGGGTGACCTTGACCCAATTGCCAGTGGCGTTTTGGGCAGGCAGAACCGAAAATTCGCTGCCGGTGCCTGCCCCGATCGATGCGACGTGGCCTTTCAGTTTCACCCCCGGATAGGCATCGAAGCGCAGCTCGGCTGGCTGGCCTACTGCCATATCAGCAAGGTCGGTCTCCTTGAAATTGGCCTCAACATAGCTGCTTTGCGCCGCAACGATGGTAACCACTGGCAGCCCGCTGATGACTTCCTGACCCACCAGCAAACGGTCGGCTTGCGTGATCCGACCGGCCATTGGTGCGCGGACTTCGCTGCGCCGCAGATTGAGTTCGGCGGCGGCGCGCTGGGCCCGGCCGGCGGCGATCTGCGGATTGACCCCGGGCACTTGCGAGCCGGTGGAAAGCCTTGCCGCTGCCTCACGTCCGTTAGCCTTGGCAATATCCATCGAAGCCTGCGCCTGGGCCAGTTGATGCTGGGCTGCCTCATAGTCCGCCTTGGTAGTGAAGCCTCGGCTCCACAAGGCCTGCTGCCGCGCAAGACGCGCTTGGGCGAAGCCGATATCCTCACGCGCGCTGGCAATTTCTGCGCCAGACAGGGCGCTGTCGCTGCTTAGTGCTACAACATTTGCCTGCGCCCCAGCGATGGTGGCGTCTGCCTGGGCGATCTGCAACTGGAAGGGTTCTGGATCGATCCGGAACAACAGATCACCAGCTTTGACGGTCAGATTTTCGGCTGCCGCAACCGCGATTATCCGTCCGCCAACCTGAGCGCTGACCGATACTTTGTCCTGCTGGATATAGGCATTGTCAGTCGAAACATGGCCTTGAAGACTCTCCCAGTAGAGCGAGCCACCAATAACCACCAGCAGCGGCACGACGAGCATCAGCGCCAGCCGCCCCCGGCGGTGCTGCTTTGGGGCAGGGTTCTGCGCTTCAGCAGCAACCAGCGGGAGGGCAGGATCAGCCTCAGCCATTGACGGCGACCTTGCTCTCACGGCGAACGCCAAGATTGGTGCCGATAGTAGTCAGAATGCGAGCGAAGTTCTCGCGGTCGTCCAAGGATACTCCGGCCAAAGTCTCTTCAATCAGTCGGTCAACGCAATCGCGCAGGCCCACAACCATGGCGTTGCTTTTCTCAGTCAGGTGCAATCGCCATGCGCGCCGATCAGCCGGATCGCGGCGGCGCTCAATCAGGCCGGCATCCGCCATCCGGTCAACCATGCGGCACAGAGTGATTGGTTCAACATCAAGCTGATCAGCATAGAAACCCTGATTTTCTCCCTCGGTGCGGGCGATGAACAGCAGCAGCCTGGCCTGCGGACCAGTAACCCCGACCGACCGAACCCGGTCATCAAACGCCCGGCGTAACAGCCGCGAGCGATCACTCAGAAGATATCCAATGTTCTCCATGATTGAGGGAGCATATTATAAGTAGGCTTAGTATGTCAAGTTTGTGAGTCCGGATTGACTTGCCGCAGGTGCATCCGGACGGCATGGTTGGTTCATGCAGACAGATATAATCGCTGGCTTTGGCGGCACGCGCCTTGCGGTTCACCGCATGGGGTCTGGCCGCCCGCTCGTGCTGCTGCACGGGCTGTTCTCCAGCGCCGCGATGAACTGGCTCAGATACGGTCACGCCGCCCTGCTGGCGGAGGCCGGATTTGAAGTGATCATGCCCGATCTGCGCGCGCATGGGCAAAGCGAGGCACCGCATGATCCGGCGGCCTATCCGCCTGATGTTCTGGCGATGGATCTGGCCACACTGGTCGATGCGCTGGGGCTGACCGACTATGACCTTGGCGGCTTTTCGCTCGGCTCTCGCACCGCAGTGCGCGGGGTGATCGGCGGGCTTCGTCCGGCACGGCTGATCCTTGGTGGGATGGGGCTGGACGGCCTCGCGGGATGGGGCCGCCGCAAGGAGTTCTTTACGGGTGCGATTGATCGGTTTGACCAGGTCAAGCCGAGGCAGAAGGGCGTGAGCGGCGCGC
>JANMNP010000002.1:0-2637 GCA_031374105.1 Novosphingobium sp. | reverse complement strand
CTTGGGATCAAAGTGCACCGTGAGCTTGGCCCCGGGCTTCTCGAACCCGTCTATGAAACCGTCCTCGCAGCGAGTCTTGCAAGGTCTGGCTTGAAAGTTGACCGGCAGAAGCCGGTCGATATTATATTCGATGGCATGCAGTTCGCGGGAGCATTTCGCCTTGATATTCTTGTGGATGATCGGCTGATCGTCGAGATAAAATCCGTGGATCAACTAAAGCCGGTGCACGGCAAGCAGTTGTTGACCTATCTGCGCCTGATGAGGCTGCCAGTTGGTCTTCTGCTCAATTTCGGGCACGATACGATGAAGGAAGGCATTCGCCGGGTTGTCAATGACTACTCCTCCCCTTCCTCCGCGTCTCCGCGCCTCCGCGTGAAATCAGAATATGGAGAGTAGCATGTTTGACCTGACTGGAATGACCGCCCTTGTCACCGGAGCTTCGGGTGGGATCGGCTCGGCAATTGCCCGCAGCCTGGCCGCACAAGGCGCGCGACTTGCTCTTTCAGGCTCCAATGCCTCCAAATTGCGCAGCTTTCGCGATGAACTGGATGAACATACCCCGCAGCATCACCAAAAGGTAGATCATGTCGCGATCACTTGTGATCTGTCGAATGCAGAGGACGTTGAAAGACTGGTCCCGGCGGCGCTTGATACGATGGGCAAGCTTGATATTCTGGTCAACAACGCCGGGATTACGCGCGATAATCTGGCGATGCGGATGAAGGATGAGGAATGGGATGCGGTGATCCGGATCAACCTTGAAGCCGCCTTCCGCCTGATGCGCGCTGCTTCCAAGCCGATGATGAAGGCCCGGTTCGGAAGGATTATCACAATCACCAGCGTGGTTGGCGCGACCGGTAATCCGGGTCAGGTCAACTATGCCGCGGCCAAGGGCGGTCTGGTCGCCATGTCCAAGTCGCTCGGGCAGGAATTGGCCACACGCGGGATCACCGTGAACTGCGTTGCACCCGGCTTCATTCGCACCGCGATGACTGAGATTCTGCCTGATGCCCAGAAGGAGGCGCTCAACGCGCGTATTCCTATGGGGCGGATGGGTGAGGGCGAAGATATTGGCGCGGCTGTGGCCTATCTCGCCAGCCGTGAGGCGGGCTATATCACCGGCCAGACGCTGCATGTGAACGGCGGGATGGCGATGCTGTCGTAAGGCTGCTGCCGCGCATGTCCTTCGACAGGCTCAGGATGAACGGGTGTGGTGTGACAGGGTTTCTCTCAAGTCCCGCTCATGCTGAGCTTGTCGAAGCACACACGCGACATTTCCCCCTAACCCCTCATTTATCCCCAGATTCGCCCTGTATCGGGCGGTTGGTGCTTGCCGCAATCGGTCGCCACGTTAAGGAAGGTGGTCCGAATTGACGGCGCGCTGCCGATTCCGGCGCTGCGTCTGATATGGGGCAAACGAGGACGGGACACGAGACGACCATGAAGGCCACAATCGAACGTGCAACGCTGCTGCGCTGCCTGTCACACGTCCAGTCGGTCGTTGAGCGGCGCAACACGATCCCGATCCTGTCAAACGTGCTGATTGAGGCGGCGGCTGATGGTACGGTGCGGATCACGGCAACTGATCTCGATCTGCAAGTGGTGGAAACCATGAGCGCGGTCTCGGTCGAAGGCGCTGGCGCGATCACCGTTTCGGCGCATTTACTGTTCGATATTGCCAGAAAGTTGCCAGACGGTAGCCAGGTGAGCCTGGAAACTGCCGACAATCGCATGGCAGTGAAGGCCGGACGCAGCCGCTTTTCTCTGCCGACACTGCCGCGCGATGATTTCCCGATGATTGTTGAGGGCGATCTGCCAACCAGTTTCGAACTGCCCGCGGCAACCCTGGCGCAGATGGTCGATCGGACCCGCTTTGCAATCAGCACAGAAGAAACCCGCTATTACCTCAATGGAATTTTCCTGCATGTGTCGGATGAAGACCAGCCTACCCTGAAAGCTGCGGCCACCGATGGCCACCGTCTGGCCCGCTTCACGCTGGCCCGCCCGGACGGCGCTGAAGGCATGCCCGATGTGATCGTACCGCGTAAATGTGTCGCGGAGCTTCGCAAGCTGCTTGAAGAAGCGCTCGATACCAATGTGTTGATCGACCTTTCCCCCAGCAAGATCCGCTTCACGCTGGGCGGTGAGCACGGCGTGGTCCTCACCAGCAAGCTGATTGACGGCACCTTCCCTGATTACAGCCGGGTCATTCCCACAGGTAACGACAAGCTGCTGCGGATTGATCCCAAGAGCTTTTACGAAGGCGTTGACCGGGTCGCCACCATCGCCACCGAAAAGACCCGCGCGGTCAAAATGGCGCTGGAGAATGACAAGGTCACGCTGTCTGTCACATCGCCCGACAATGGCACTGCGGCTGAAGAAGTTCCGGCGGACTACAAGTCGGACGGATTCGACATCGGCTTCAACGCCAATTACCTGAAAGACATCCTCGCCCAGATCGACGGCGATACGGTGGAACTGCATCTGGCCGACGCCGGCGCGCCGACCATGATCCGCCAGGATGAGAAATCGCCTGCGCTGTATGTGCTGATGCCGATGCGGGTGTAAGCTCACTTTACCTTGGGTGGCGAAGCTGGTTGAATGGGCGTGCGGGTGCCGCGCGCCCATTTGCATTCG
>JANMNP010000099.1:0-19644 GCA_031374105.1 Novosphingobium sp. | reverse complement strand
ACGCTGCTGCAGCCGGTGAAGCATCCGACTGCGGGCACGGAAGACGATGCGACGTTCAACATCGCAGTGACAGTGACCGATGCAGAGGGCGATAGCGCAGCTGGCTCGATCAGCGTGCTGATCGATGATGACACGCCGGTTTTCACCAGCGCAATCCAGAACGGCACGGCCAATAATTTGATCGGATCGGCCGTCAGCGTTGGATCGCTCCATTTCTCCGATGGTGCCGATGGCACCGGAGCAGTGGGGACGATCAGTCTGACGACTACCGCCACTTCAGGGGGTCGTAACATTGTGACCCAGCAGGTCGGTAACGTGCTGACGGGCTATGCCGATATTACCGGAAATGGTAAGACGGGTGACGATACTGCGGTGTTCACGCTGACGGTAAATCCCTCTGCGGGCGCTTCGGGTGAGTATGTATTCGATCTGATCGCGCCGCTTGACGGGACAATTGTGCCGGTCCTGATCGGCGGGACGACTTCATTCGGATCGGGGCCTGCTCCCTATCAGGTAGTTTCGGCTACCAATGTAGCGACTGACCCGCTTGCGATTATCACTGGCTGGCAAACAGATGCAACATTCGATGCTGCTGCCTGGTATGCGGGTTCTTCAGTCTATCCGGTAACCGGCGTCAGCCTGGCGAGTGTAAATGGCTCGACTTCGGGATGGGGCGTAAATAACAACAACTTCACGGCTGGTGAATTCATCCGGTGGGATTTTGGAACCCCGATCGATGATTTTGACGGCGCAGGAGGCTATACACCGCCTGCTCCAGCGTTGCCGGCAATCAGCTATGCCACTTTCGAGCTGATTGGTTATTCCGGTGCAGATACAATTCAATTTGTAGTTCACTATACCGATGGGACATCGTCTAACGCGACCATAACTGGTGCGGCACTAGGTTCGCCTGTCACGCTGACGGCGCCGCCCACCAAATTCATTGACTGGATTGATACCTATTCGCCGAATGCGGGCAGCGGCAAGATCGACATCACTTCGGTCGGCGTGCAAAGCACCAACGTCAATGTCAATTTGGGCTTCACAGTGATCCTGACTGACGGTGATGGCGATGCGACGGCCCCCGGAGCGTTCACCATCAATGTGGCGACCGGCAATTCACCATCGGTTGCTATTCCCCCTATCGCGATCGATCTAGATGGCGATGGTGTGGAATTCCTCGCACAGTCAGCAGGCGTCACCTTTGACTATGCAGGTGACGGCACCCGTGAAAGCACGGCCTGGGTTGGTGCGGACGATGGCCTGCTGGCGATTGATCGCAATGGCGATGGGCTGGTCAATGATGGCAGCGAGATCGTGTTTGGCAGCAATGGCCTGACCGATCTGCAAGGGCTTGCGGCCAGCTTCGATACCAATCACGATGGCATTCTCAATGCCAACGACAATGGCTTCGCCAGCTTCGGCGTGTGGCAGGATGCCAATAGCGACGGGATCAGCCAGGCTGGCGAATTGCGCTCACTTGTCGATCTGGGGATCACCAGCCTGACGCTCAATTCGGATGGCGTGAGTTACAGCGCAGCCGGAGGCGACGTCTCCGTTCATGGCGAAGGCAACTTCACCTGGGCAGACGGGACCACTGGGACGTTTGCCGATGCTAGCTTTGCAACTTCGGCGCTCAATCGCTTTGCTGCCCGGACGGCCGAACTTACTGCATCGACTGCGGCCAGCACCGGTCTGCTCGCGGCAGTCACGGCTGCAATCCTGCCGGTTGCCGCTGCAGCTCAGGAAACAACTGGTCCTGGGGATGGAGTTGGTTCGGCTAGCCAGCCAGCGCCCGCCGGGCAGTCGACCCAGCAGAGCAGTGTCGAGCAAGTAGGTGCCGATAATGACTTGCCAGTTAGCGTGTCCGCGCAGTCAAATCTGCAAACGGGCACTGGCACGCTTGGTCATGAAGCTGGCTTGGCCGGGTCTGCGCTCGCGGCGGTTGCCGATCACAGTCTGACCGGCTTCGAGTTTTCGAGCGTTGCTTCCGGTGCCAATGCAGCGATTGCGGGGGGGCTTACCCTGACATCGGGATCGATGCAGGCAATGGATGCGCTTCTCTCAATGCAGGGATCCGGTGTAGGCAAGGGAACGATGGTAACATCGCAGGATTTGGCAGTAATTCAGGAGGCGTTTTCTGAAATTGCCGGAAGTCATGCGATTGACGCCATAGTCGATCATTTTGCATCAGGAAGTCTGGGGGACGCCCACGGAATGAAGATTGTGGATGATTTTTCCCTGCTTGGGATGCTCGATGGTCCGATTAGCAATGGGATTCATCTGAATTCTTCTGCCTTCGGAATCGCTTTTGCACTTGACCATCACGATACTGCTGCCATGACGAATGGCTAGGTTTTCTGTTGCATTAACCATAGAGGGGATTGGCAATGCTCGTAAATTTTAAGCGAGGGCTAAAGGCGGCATCGTTGCTGGCAGTTGCATGGCCGGCTTGCGCTTTTGCTCAGGCCAGTGCGGGTGAGCTTATGGCGATGGACAATGGGTCACTCCGCGGGGAAATCCAGTCGCGCTATGATGCAGCCTTGGGGCTGACTTTGGACCGGTCGGTTGTGGCGCTTGATAGTGCGCGGTTTGGCTGGGCTTCGCAGGCAAAGGCGCAATGCGGCATTGCGCTTGGGTTCCTAAAAAGCGCGACGAAAGACCCGGTGAGTATCGGTAAATGCGTTGATGCGGCAAACCGCATGCAGCTTCAGCCGCCCCCGCCGCCGCCGCCACCACCGCCTCCCCCTGTGTCTGACGCTTGTAACGAGCCGATTGCCGGGATTGTGTTCTTTGAATGGGACAGCGCCGTTCCGCCCGATAGCAGTCTGGAAACCTTTGATGCGGTTGTGCAGAACGTGCGAACCTGCGGTTGGAAGGCGATCACTGTAACCGGGCATACCGACCGTTCGGGCAGCGATGGTTACAATGGGGCGCTTTCGGTTCGGCGGGCCGAAGCTGTTGCCGCATTGCTGGCTGCCAAGGGGGTTGAGCGTTCGGTATTGAATGTGTCTGGTCGCGGCGAAGCGGAACCGAAAGTTCCGACCGTCGATGGTGAGCGCAATCCGAGCAATCGCCGCGTCGAAATAAGCGTGAACAGGTAGGGCTGGGGACCAAAGTCATGATTTACCGCAAATTCTTGATAACCAGCTGCGCTATGCTGCTCGCTGGTTCCGCACACTCCGCGATGGCGCAATCAGCGCCGCCGGTCTCTTTGCAAGAAGCTGTCAGGGTGGCCGTAGACTCCAACCCGCAGGTTGCGCAGGCGCAATACAATAAAGAGGCGATTCAGTTCGAGCGCAAGCAAGCGCAAGGCCTGTATGCGCCACGCGTTGATGTTGAGGCCTCGGCTGGCGTTCGCCATCTCGACAACACTACCCGGCGGTCGCTGGGGATTGAGGATCAGGAGCTTTATCCGCTTGAGGCCTTCGTCAAGGGTGAGTTTATCATCGCCGATTTCGGCCGCCGCCGCGGTGAGTTGTTGCGGCAAGCGGCGCGGGTTGATGGTGCATCGCTACGGGTGGTTGAACGGTCTGAATTTATCGCGCTGCAGGTTTCGCGCCAATATCTCGATCTGCTGCTTCAGCAGCGCGTCGTTGCTGCCAGTCAGGACAACGTCAGTTTTCACCAGGCACTGGTGAATGATCTGGGCACCGGCGTGCAGCAAGGCTCGATTTCGATCGCTGACCAGCAACAGGCACAGGAGCGGCTGCAAGCCGCTCTGGTCCGCCAGGTTGAAGCCGAAGAGGCCATGGAAGCGGCCAAGATCACCCTGCGCCGCTTGACCGGACTTGATATGGATCAGGTCATGTTGCCGCCGACACTGGCAGAAAACATGCCTATCTCGGTGGACGAAGCGGTTGGGCTCGCCCGGATAAGCAACCCGCGCGTCAAGGAAGCCGAAGCGGATGTTGATGCCGCCCACGCTCTGGCCGATAGCGCCAAGGGCGATATGTTCCCGCGGATCGGGGTGGATGTGACTGGCCGGATTGGCGAGGATGTCGATGGTTTCCGCGGCACGACCCGGGATGTTCAGGCCCGCGCTTTTGTGCGGTGGAACATCTTTGATGGCGGGATCAACAAGGCCAAGTATCAAGAGATGGTTCGCCGCGCGAGTGAAGCGCGCTATCAGCTCTATCAGGTCGTCCGCGAAGCCGAAGAAGATGTCCGCTCCGCCTATAACTCGCTGCGGACCCAAACCCGGGTTTCCAACGAGCTGGCCACCCAGAGCCGGGTGACGGATGATTTGCTGCTGTCGTATCGCAGCCAGTTCAATGTCGGACGCCGATCACTGCTGGATGTGCTTGATGCTCAGAACACGCGCTATAATGTGCAAGTGCGGTTGGAAACGGCGCGGTTCTCGCAGATTTTCTCGCGGTATCAGGCATTGGCGGCAACCAATCGGCTGCTGACGGGAATGAGTGTTGAGCCTGGAGCAGGAGCCGGTGAGGCTGAGCGCGCGCGGTTCAATTACGGACCGCCCAAGCCTGCTGAACTGGAATATCGCACCCCGCCAAGATAGTTCTGGGGTCATAGCTATCCCGGGAAATGGCAAGCTGACAAGACAGGGCATATTCTAATGGCCGACGTGCCCAATCCTGCGCTGCAGCTGCCTGATCCGCTTGTTTTGTGTATCGGGCAGCTGGCTGAGCGCTTTGGTGTGGCGTTCTCAACTGGCATGTTGACGTCGTTCGCGCTGTCGCCGGATGGGCGGCTGCCCTTGCATCAGGCCGAGCCGGTGCTCGAGCTGCTCGGGCTGAATAGTGATGTGCAGCGCCAGCCCAAGCTGCCGCGTGAACGGCAGGCTTATCCGGCGATTGTTGCGCTTTCCGATGGCGCGGTTGCTGTGGTTCACGAGCTGCGTGACAGTGATGTGCTGGTCTGGCGTCCACTCAGCGGCCAGGCCGAGTGGCAGCCGCTAGCAAGCCTTCAGCAGGATTTTGCGGGCTGGCTAGCGACGGTTTTCGGCGATCCCACAGCATTGCGCGATGCCGCTCAACCTTGGGAAACTCAGGCGCGAAGCCATTGGTTCTGGAGCGAAATCCACAAACAGCGCCGGGAATTCAAGCCGGTGTTGCTGGCGACATTGCTGATTAATCTGCTCGCCCTCGCGCTGCCGCTGTTTTCGATGAATGTCTATGATCGGGTCATCCCGAACCGGGCGCAATCGACTTTGTGGGTGCTTGCGCTTGGGGTCATGATTGCTTTCGGGCTTGAATATGCGCTGCGGCAGGCCCGCACCAACGTGCTCGATCAAATCGGGCGCGACCTTGATCTGCGGCTCTCGCAGAAGATCTATTCGAAGATTCTTTCGGCCCCATTGGCTGAGCGCAAAGGCCACACCGGCAATCTGGTTGCCAAAATCTCTGAATACGCAATCGTGCGCGAATTCTTCGCTTCAACCACGATCATGTTGATCGTCGATATGGCGTTCCTGTTTCTGTTTATCCTGATAATTGCCTATCTGGCGAGTTGGCTGGCGCTGGTGCCGCTGCTTGCGGCGGTGGTTATGGGGCTGCTCGGGCTTAGATTGCAGCGCAAGGTGGTTCAGGCCGCTCGCGAAGCGCAGGCCGACTATGGGCTGCAGCAGACTTTGCTGGTCGAATCAATTGCAGGCATCGAAACGCTGAAAAGCATATCGGGCGAAGGGGTGATGCTGGGCCGCTGGCGCCGTCTGGCCGAGCTTGGTGCCCAATCCCAGCAACGCTTGCGGGATATCAGCACAGCAGCAATCTCGCTCGCCTCAACCTGCCAGCAGGTCTCGAATATCGGTTTGATCGTCGGTGGGTATTATATGTTCGCCGCCGGGCAGATTACCATGGGAGCGATTATTGCGATCGTCATGCTGTCATCGCGCTCTCTCTCGCCAGTGGCGCAGTTCGCCTTCATCCTGACTCGCGGTCAGCAAGCCCGCCAGACGCTCGAATCGATCCAGCGATTGTGGGAGGAGAACGACGAACGCAAACTCGGCAGCGCATCTTTCACGCCGACCGTCCGCACAGCCCATATCAAGATGGAAGCACTCGATTTTCAATATCCCGGCGCATCGATGAAGTCGCTGTCGGACATAAATCTGGAAATCAGGCCGGGCGACCGGATTGCGCTGATCGGCAAGGTGGCTTCGGGAAAATCGACCCTAGGCCGGGTGCTGTGCGGGCTTTACGCCCCTGAAGGCGGATCGATGCTGGTTGAAGGCATTGATAGCCGCCAGTATCGCCCGCAGGATTTGCGCGACGCTTTCCGATTTGTCGGGCAGGATTCCAGCCTGTTTAGCGGTACAATCAAGGACAACCTTGCGCTGGGGGCCGGGGTCGTAGATGACGATCAGTTGCTTGACGCGCTGCGCGCAGTGGGTGCTGAACAGTTTCTGGCCAAGGATGCTGGTGGGTTCGACCGGGCCGTGGGCGAAGCGGGCAGCCAATTGTCTGGTGGGCAGCGTTCGTTCCTCACACTGGCCCGCGCGCTAGTCACTCCGTCAAAACTTTTGTTCCTCGATGAGCCAAGCGGCGCGATGGACAGCCAGACTGAGAAACTATTGGTTGAACGACTGTCCCAATCGCTGACACCTGAGCAGACATTGGTTATTTCGACCCACCGACCAGCTCTTTTTTCGATCTGCAACAGGGTTATCGTCCTCGACAACGGGCGGATTGTCGCCGACGGCCCAAGGGATGAAATCATCGCCTCTGCTGGCGGTGGGGTTAAGGTCTGACAATGCAAACTGCCGCCATTCTTGATCTGGGCCAGCTGCCCGAATTTGCCCATCTTGGCGCAGCGGGCAAGACCGCGACCAATCCATTTGGTCGGAATGCGATCCGGCTTGTGCTGGTGCTGGCACTTGCGGCCATCGTCGGCGCGGCCTTGCTGGCTTCGCGGGCGAGTGGGATTGCCTGGGGCATCAATGCAAGCCAACCGGCCTTGCGGATTGCCTTGAACGACATTGGCATTGTCGCGGACATGTCGGTTGACGACAAATCGCAGATTGTGATTGATGGCCTTGCCGCGCAGGAACGCAATGCGGCCATCCCTTTGTCTGGACTGCCGCTGGATCATCCGGCACGATTTGAACTCATTAATTCGGTCCCGGGCAGCGGTTATGGCACCGCACTGCGCTGCCTGACCCAGGCGGTCTATTATGAAGCAGCGGTTGAGCCGATGCAGGGGCGCCGCGCTGTGGCGCAGGTGATCCTCAACCGGATGCGGCATCCAGCCTACCCCAACAGCGTTTGCGGCGTAATTTATCAAGGGTCTGAGCGCCGGACTGGCTGCCAGTTCAGCTTCACCTGCGATGGATCGCTGTTGCGCGCTCCGGCAGTGGCACGCTGGCGCGAGGCTGAAGTGGTCGCCCGTGCTGCGCTGGCCGGATATGTTGAGCCAAGCGTCGGCACCGCCACCCATTACCACGCTGATTACGTTTTGCCGAAATGGGCTTTTCAGCTTGGCAAGATCACGCAGCTTGGGCGGCATATTTTTTACCGTTTCAATGGGGGCTGGGGGCGCTCTGCCAGCTTTTCTGATCGTTACAGCGGGGTTGAACGGATTCCGTCAATCGACTTTGATCTGCTGCGACTGCGGGTTCTTTCCGATCAGGAAGGCCTGCCTATCGCCGAAGCGCTTACCCCGGGACTTACCGTGGCACCGCACGTAACTGATCGTCACGCCGATGCCGATGTTGGTGGGCGGCTGGATGTTTCAAAGGAATGGCGCCTGTCGATCCCCGATCCAACCCAGGCTGGCAGCAGTTACAAGCAATTGGTTGACCAGACCGGCGTGAGTGAGCCGGCGGTAAAGCAGGTGGCGATCAGCGATGATCCCAAGCCGGCGACCAAGCCATGAGTTTACTAACCAGTCTGCGAACGCGATCCGGATTTGATAGCTGGGATGCCAGCCGCAAGCTGATCGCGACCTGCGGGGCTGGCATGTTACTGATAGTCTTGTGGTCCGCGTTTGCCAGCGTCGACGAGATTACCCGCGGAATGGGCAAAGTTGTTCCTTCAAGCAAGGTGCAGCTGATCCAGGCGGCAGAACCTGCGACCGTCAGCGCGATTTTGGTGCGTTCGGGGCAACTCGTAAAAAAGGGTGATTTGCTCGTCCGGCTGGATGATTCGCAATCCTCATCGGCGCTGGGCCAGCTGGAGGCCGAGAACGAGCGTCTGTCCGCCCGGGCCGACAGGCTATCCCAGGAAGGTGGCAGCGGCGCTGGTGGCGGGGGTTGTGCACCCGGATCAATCTGTGCCGAGGAAGCGCAGCTTGCAGCAGTGCGCCGTGCAACTTCCCGCAGCAAACAAACCGGGCTTTCCGCCGCAATAGAGCAGCGCCGCCGGGATCTGCAGGAAGGGCAGGCGACCATTTCTGCGCTGGAGAACAGCGCACGTCTGGCCCAGGAACAGGTCAATATGCTGGCACCAATGGTTGCAAAGAAAGTCATCCCGCAAACGGAACTGATCACCGCCCAGCGCGAGCTGGTGGATGTGCAGGGCCGCTTGTCTGCCGCGCGGCAAGGCGCAGGGCGTGCGCAGGCCGCAATTCGTGAGGCGCAGGCCCAGTTCAGCGAGGCGCAGTTTGATTTCCGTCAGCAGGCGCTAAGCGAGCGCAGTGAAGTGGTAACCAAGCTGGCGGTCAATCAACAGACCATCAAGGGCGCTTCGGCGCGCCAGAACCGTAACGAGCTGCGCGCGCCGACCACTGGCTTTGTCAATGACATGCAGGTCAGCACGCTAGGCGGGTATTTGAATGCGGGCGAGACGGTGATGCAGATTGTGCCGCTGGGTGACAAGCTGCTGGTCGAGGCCCGGGTCGAGCCAAAGGACATCGCCTTTATCAAGGTGGGCGACCGGGCCAACGTCAAGGTTACCGCCTATGATTTCTCGATCTACGGCGGCCTGACTGGCCGGGTGCGCAATATCAGCGCCGACAGCATCTATGACGAGGTAGAACGGCAGGCCTATTATCTGGTGATGGTTGAAACCGATCGCGCGTTCATTGAAAAAAACGGACAGCGTCTGCCAATCATGCCGGGGATGATCTGCGATGTCGAAATCATTACCGGCCGCAAAAGCATTCTGACCTATCTGTTCAAGCCAGTGTTACGCGCGTTCGATGAGGCGCTCACCGAGCGTTAGGACGCCAATTTCCGTGCAGCCAGCTTTTGGCTGCGCTGAACGACATGATCGGCCGATAGCTGTTGCTGTTGGCAGCATCCAGAACTGTATCGGTTGAATTGTCGAGCAACCAGAACTTGCCATCATCCTTCACGACCAGAACAGCGTGATCGGCATTGCGGATCAAATCACGGGTTATCGTAAGAAACATATCGGAGCGGCTAACGCCCATTGCTGCCAGTAGCTGCATCTTGGTGATTGCAACATCCTCGCAATCCCCGGCTCCGCGGGCGAGAGTGGTCTTGGCGCTCGCCCAGTAATCAGCCTGGCCATATTGCACTGAGTCTTCGACATCGCGGACTCTGGCATTGGTCCAGGCGTTCACCGCACCAAGCAGGCCGCCGCCAGACTTGCTGACATCCAGCTCAGCCAGCTTTCTGGTCAGGCCGCGTGGAAGGCTCTCCTGCCTGACCCGGTTCCATGATGCATCGAAGCTGGTATGCTTGATGCTGACCCGTGCGCTGGCCAGAAAATCGTCCGATCCCAGCGGTGATATCTGCGGGCCGAGCGTTGCAGGAATTTCCGCGCGCGACGGCAGCGCAAATTGCTGACAATCACTGATTGCACCAAATGGGCTGGTCATCGCGGCCGTTGTCGGCGCAAAGGCGGTGCTTGCTGGTTGAGGCAAACTGCGGCCAGCTTGCTGCATCGCCATCAATTCAAGCTGGCTAACCTTGCCGCCCAGAATTGCGGTTGTTTTGCTCACCGAATTGGGCGTTACGAATGAAATGCCACTATCTGTGCGATAGGATTGCCCAGATCTGCACTGGACCTGCGGTGGGGTAATCGCTGAAAATGCGATCGACACCGGCAATATCCCAAAGCCAATCGCAGCCTGCGCCGGGGCAGCGCAGCCAAGGCCCGCCGCGACAAGCGCAACAGCTGAAAGATTGAGGCGAGTCCAGTTCATGGACCCCCATTTCGCAAACTTCTGTGAAGGTGAGGTAGAAGGGGTTGGTTAACGAAGAGGTAGGTGTGTTGGCGACACTGGACCTAACAAAACCCCGTCGCTGCCGTTCTGGGTTCTGATCAATTCAGGAGCGACAATGGCAATCTATGATCTGGTAGTGCTTGGCAGCGGCCCGGCCGGGCGGCGCGCGGCGATACAGGCGGCGAAGCTGGGCAAGAGCGTGCTGGTGGTCGAAAACCGCGCCCGGGTTGGCGGGGTTTCGGTCCATACCGGCACGATCCCGTCCAAGACGCTGCGCGAAACCGTGCTAAACCTGTCCGGTTGGCGCGAGCGGGGATTTTATGGCCCGTCCTACCGGGTCAAGCGTGAGATTGGGGCCGATGATCTGTCGAGCCGGCTGGGCAAGACGCTGGAGCATGAGATTGCGGTGCTGGAGCACCAGTTCGCCCGCAACGGGGTGCGGACCATCGTTGGCGTGGGCAAGTTCCTTGGCTCCCACCAGATCGCGATCACCAGTCAGGTGGGCGAACGTCTGATCGAGGAAGTAGTCGAAGCAGAACGGGTGCTGATCGCGGTTGGCACTGAGCCCTATCGTCCCGATGAAATCCCGTTCAACGGCACGTCTGTGCTCGATAGCGACGATTTCATTCAGCACCCGCGCGTGCCGCGCAGCTTGATCGTGGTCGGTGCAGGGGTGATCGGGCTTGAGTATGCCACGATCTTCAGCGCGCTGGATGTGCCCGTGACGCTGATTGAACCCCGCGCCGCGATCCTTGAGTTCATGGACCGCGAGATTGTCGAACATCTGATTTATCAGATGCGCGACCGGGGGATCGCGCTGCGGCTTTCGGGCAAGGTCGAGACGGTGGAGTTCTCTCCGACCGGGACACCGATCTGCCTACTGGCTGATGGGCGCCGGATCAGCTCGGAGATGGTGCTGTTCACCGCTGGGCGGATCGGGGCGACCAGAGGCCTCAATCTTGGCGCTTGCGGCCTGGTCACAGATAGTCGCGGGCGGATCAGCGTTGATCCCGCGACCTTCCAGACCGAAGTGCCGCATATTTATGCGGCGGGCGATGTGATCGGCTTTCCCAGCCTTGCTTCAACTTCGATGGAACAGGGACGCACTGCTGCCTGTCACGCCTTTGGTCAGCCGGGCCCGGCGGCGGATCAGTCGTTCCCGATCGGGATCTATGCCGTGCCGGAATTGTCTTCCGTGGGGCTGACCGAAGAGCAAGTCCGGGCCAAGGGCGCGCCCTATGAATGCGGGATTGCGCGGTTCCGCGAAACCTCGCGCGGGCACATCATGGGGATCGGCGGCGGCATCTTGAAGCTGATTGTCGATTGCGCGACCCGCCGTGTGGTTGGGGTCCACATCATCGGCGAGGGCGCGACCGAGCTGATTCACATTGGCCAGGCGGTGATCAATCTGAAAGGCACGATCGACTATTTCATCGACAACAGCTTCAACTATCCAACGCTGGCCGAGGCTTACAAAGTGGCGGCGCTCGATGCGTGGAACCGCTTGGCGCGACAGCCGTCGAATGTGGTGGCTTTGAAGGGGCGGAAACAAATAAACTAGAGCTTCTGAAAATTCCTGTCGCTTTGACTTGCAGGAGCGCTATGGCCGATTTAATCAATCGATTAAATCGGCGTGGTGTGTGCATCCGCCGGACCAGCCGAGGTGCTAGCGAATGTCGATCCTATATGACGAAGGCCAGCAGGCGATAGCTAATGAATCGCGCCGCGTGCTTGATGCACGAACCAGCAAGGATCGGCTGCTCGCGTTGCTTGAACAGACCGGTCAGTTTGACCAGCCGTTCTGGGATACGGCGGTCGAACAGGGCTGGACAGCGCTGGCGATACCCGAAGAACATGGCGGACTGGGGCTTGGTCTGATCGAGCTGGGGCTGGTCGCGCAGGCAACTGGCGCGGCGACTGCGGGCGCTCCTTTCTTGACCCCTGGCTATGGCGCGAGCCTCGCGTTGCTTGCTTCACCGGATGAAGATCTGAAAGCTCGCTGGCTTTCCGCGCTGGCTTCGGGCGAGGCGCTTGGCACTGTTGCTTTTGCCGAGGGTAATGCACCGCTACCGCTTAAGCCGAATGTGAGCTTTGCAGGGGGCAAGCTGACTGGCACCAAACAAGGTGTAACAGCAGGCCTCAAGGCCCAGTTTGCGATTGTCTGGGCGAGCTTTGATGGTCAGCCCGCGCTGGTGCTTGCTGAATTGGGCGATGTATCGCGCAATGTCATCAGTGGCTTTGACAACAGCCGCCTTTATGCCGATCTGACTTTTGCTGGAACGCCGGGGACGTTGCTGGCAAAGGGCACTGCCGCTGCCGCACTGGCGCAGGATATCCTGGCCCGGATGGCTGTGGTCACTGCCCATGAGCAGGTTGGCGGGGCAGAGGCGCTGCTGTTTATCGCCCGCGACTATGCGATCACCCGCAAGGCTTTTGGCCAGCAGATCGGCGCGTTCCAATCGGTCAAGCACCGGATTGCCGAGATGTATGGTCTGGTTGAGATCGCTCGCGCCAATTGTATCGATGCCGCCGCCAAGGAAGGTCAGCCCGGTTTCCTGAAAGCCGCCGCCGCAGCGCGGATTTCGGCGACCGATGCCTATGATACCGCCGCGCGTGATTGCATTCAGGTGCATGGCGGGATCGGCGTCACCTGGGATATGGGGCTGCATCTTCACATGCGCCGGACGCGCAGCCTGGCGATCGAAACGGGTAACATGTATTTCTGGGAAGATTTGCTTGCCACTGAGTTAACAGGAGTTGCGGCATGAGCAATCTGGAAGCCTATCGCCAAACAGCTCACGTTTGGCTTGAATCGATGGACCGAACCTATGGCCGCGATGCCCGCCGGGGCCTGTCTGTGGAGGATGATCTCGCGCTTGGCCGCCGCTATCAGCGGGCCAAGTTCGATGCTGGCTATGCCGGGATCAATTGGGACAAAGACGTTGGCGGGCAAGGCCTGACCCATATCGAAAAGGTCACATTCGATACCGAGGAAATGAGTTTCGGCATGCCGAGCCATTACTTCGGCATCTCTCTGGGCATGCCAGTGCCGATCCTGATCCGCTTTGGCGAAGATAAGGAATGGATGAAGGAGCGGGTTCTGGCCGCGCTCAAGGGTGAGGAGATCTGGTGCCAACTGTTCTCCGAACCTTCTGGCGGCTCGGACCTTGCAGGTCTGCGCACCCGCGCCGAACCTGACGGGAACGGCTGGAAAATGAACGGCCAGAAGGTCTGGACCAGCTGGGCGCAATATTGCGATTATGGGGTGATCGTCGCGCGGACCGATCCCACCGTGCCCAAGCACAAGGGGCTGACCTATTTCTGGGTCGATATGAAAGCGCCAGGAGTTGAGGTCCGTCCGATCAAGCTGGCGGGCGGGGATAGCCACGTTAACGAAGTGTTCTTCGATGATGTGAAACTGACCGATGCCCAGCGGATGAGCCCGGTTGGCGGCGGCTTTGGCGTGGCACTGACGACGCTGATGATTGAGCGTTATATAGCTACTGACAGCGGCGGCTTTGGCCCGCACCTCGATGAATTCGTAGCGTTAGCGCGCGAATGCGAGATCAATGGCAAACCGGCCCTCTCCGATGGCCGGATCCGCCAGCAGATTGCCCGCAATTTCGCAATGCGCAGCGGCCTTGAATCCATCACAACCCGTGCCATGCTGATGATGCAGGCCGGGATGGTGCCGGGGCCGGAAGGTTCGCTCAACAAGCTGGTCGCAGTGCGCAGCCGGCAAAAGCTGTCTGAGCTGGCGATTGATCTCCAAGGCAATGCTGGGCTGGCGTTCGATCCCCACGCCTTTGGCAAGGAAGATTGGACTGCCAGCTGGATCAACGCCCCTACCGGGCGGATCGCGGGCGGATCGGATGAAGTTCTGCTCAACACCATCGCCGAAAAAGTGCTCGGGCTCCCGCAGGATCACCGCCCCGACAAGGGCATCCCCTTCAATCAGATACCGGTGTGAAATAAATGACTGAAAGTGATGAGATTCAGGAAATCCGCCGCGCAGTTCAGGCGCTTTGCGCTGATTACCCCGGCGAATACTGGCGGGCCAAAGACCGCGAGCGGGCTTATCCGAGCGAGTTTGTGGATGCGCTGACCCATTCGGGCTTTCTCGCGGCGCTGATCCCGGAAGAATATGGCGGTTCGGGCCTAAGCCTTTATGCCGCCGCAGTAATCATGGAGGAAATTCAGGCTGCCGGGTGCAATGGCGCTTCGGCTCATGCGCAGATGTATATCATGAACACGCTGCTGCGCTATGGCAGCGAAGAGCAGAAGAGCAGCTATCTGCCGGGGATCGCCGATGGTTCGTTGCGGCTTCAGGCGTTCGGCGTGTCTGAGCCGACCAGCGGCACCGATACACTTTCACTGCGCACAGTCGCGGTTCGGGATGGCGATGAATATGTCATCAACGGGCAGAAGATCTGGACCAGCCGGGCCGAATATTCCGATCTGATGTTGCTGCTCGCCCGCACCACCCCGCGCGATCAGGTGGCCAGCAAGACCGAGGGTCTCTCGATCTTCCTCGTCGATATGCGCAAAGTCGTCGGAAGCGGAATGACGATCAAGCCAATCCGCACGATGATGAACCATTCGACCACCGAGGTATTCTTCGATGACATGCGGATCCCTGCCAGCGCGCTGGTGGGCGAGGGGGGTAAGGGCTTCCGCTATATCCTCTCGGGAATGAATGCCGAACGTATCCTGATCGCCAGCGAATGCGTCGGCGATGCCAAGTGGTTCATCAACAAAGCCAGCGATTATGCCAAGGAACGGCAGGTATTTGGGCGTCCAATCGGCCAGAATCAGGGCGTCCAGTTCCCGATCGCGCGCTGTTATTCTCAGATGCGTGCCGCGGAATTGATGGTCCATCATGCAGCGCAGGTCTATGACGAGGGCGGCAATCCGGGTGAGGAGGCCAATATGGCCAAGTTGCTCGCCAGCGAGGCCAGTTGGGCTGCGGCCGATATGTGCGTGCAGACTTTCGGCGGCTTCGGATTTGCCGAGGAATATGATGTCGAGCGCAAGTTCCGCGAGGCGCGGCTCTATACTGTAGCCCCGATCAGCACCAATCTGATCCTGAGCTATCTGGCCGAGCATGTGCTGAAGTTGCCGCGCAGCTATTGAGCGCTGGCGCGGCATCGCTTAAGCCTCTGATATGACCGAGGCCGATCTTAGCGCGCCGCGCCATACCAAGATTGGGGTATTTGCTCTGGTCGCGCTGTTGCATGTGCTGGCGGTGCTGGCGTTGATCCGTGCCTTCGCGCCCGATTTCTCGGCCAAGGCGGTGGAGACCGTCGTCTCAGCCTTCAGCGTCACAGTCACCACCCCGCCGCCCGAAGCGGCTAAGGAACCGGAAAAGTCAGGCGCTGCGGCCGAGGTGGGCAAGAAGGCTGTGGCCAAGGCGGTTAAGGCCGACAAGCCGAAAATTGCCATTGCCACGGCGCCTGCACCCAAAGTGGCTAGCACGGGCGATGCCAACAACTCTGGCACCGGGGATGCCGGCGCTGGAACCGGGGCGGGCGGGCAGGGCAGCGGCAGCGGCGGCTCTGGACAAGGCGGCGGACTGGTCCGCAAGGCTGAGAAAATTGCCGGAGAAATAAACTCTGCGCGCGATTATCCTAGGCAAACTCGTGACTTACGGATCGATGGGGCTGTAACGATTTACCTGACGGTCGGCACGGATGGCCGGGCGCGCAATTGCCGGGTGCAGCGCGCCAGCCGCGATGCGCAGGCCGATGCGATCACTTGCCGTCTGGCTGAACAACGGTTTCGCTTCAAGCCGGCCACCGACGCTGCCGGTAATCTGGTCGAATCAACCTATGGTTGGCGGCAAAAATGGTTCTATCCCAAACCCGGCGCTTGATCAGCGGATAAGCACCCGGCATTGAGGTTGGGTAATAGGGAGAGCCGCATTGTCCACGATCCACCCCGTCCCCGCTGAATGGGCGAAGCGCGCTTATGTTGATGCGGCGGGCTACGCCGAAAAATATCGCCGCTCGCTCAGCAATCCGCAAGCTTTCTGGGCCGAGGAAAGCGCTCGGCTGGACTGGATCAAGCCGTGGACAAGGCTCAATAAATGTAGCTTTGACGAGGCGGATTTCGGAATCGAATGGTTCGCCGATGGGACGCTGAATGTCTCTGCCAATTGCCTTGACCGGCATTTGGCAGAGCGCGGCGAGACGACTGCGATCATCTGGGAAGGCGATGATCCTTCGCTGCAGCGCAAGCTGACCTACCGTGAATTGCACGGCGAAGTTTGCCGCTTTGCCAATGCCTTGAAGGCAATCGGCGGCAAGCGGGGTGATCGGATCACCATCTATATGCCGATGATCCCGGAAGCGGCGGTGGCTATGCTGGCCTGCACCCGGATCGGCGCGATCCATTCCATTGTATTTGGAGGGTTTTCTCCCGATGCTTTGGCGGGCCGGATTCAGGATTGTGACAGCAATATCGTGATCACTGCGGACGCAGGAATGCGCGGCGGCAAGCTGGTTCCGCTGAAAGCCAACGTCGATGCTGCGCTGGAGCAATGCCCGTCGGTTTCGGCTGTGCTGGTGGTGAGACACGCCCGCAACGACACTACAATGACCCCCGGACGCGACCATTGGTGGGACGAGATGCGCGATGCCGTCTCTGCAGATTGCCCGCCCGAGGAAATGGGCGCGGAAGATCCGCTGTTCATCCTCTATACCTCTGGCAGCACCGGCAAGCCCAAAGGGGTTCTCCACACCACCGGCGGCTACCTCACCTGGGCAGTGATGACCCATCATTACGTGTTCGATTACCGCCCCGGCGAAATCTACTGGTGCGCGGCAGACGTCGGCTGGGTCACAGGTCACAGCTATGTGGTCTATGGTCCCCTCGCCAACGGCGCGACCACACTGATGTTCGAAGGCGTTCCCAACTACCCCACCCACAGCCGCTTCTGGGAAATCGTCGACCGGCATCAGGTCAACATCTTCTACGGCGCGCCCACCGCGCTGCGATCATTGATGCGCGAGGGCGACGGTCCGGTGAAGGCCACCAGCCGCGCCTCGCTGCGGCTACTGGGCAGTGTGGGTGAGCCGATCAATCCCGAGGCGTGGGAATGGTATTGGCGGGTGGTGGGCGACGGGCGCTGCCCGATTGTCGATACCTGGTGGCAGACCGAAACCGGCGCGGCGATGATCAGTGGCCTGCCCGGCGCGATTGATATGAAGCCGGGGTCTGCTTCCTATCCGATGTTCGGCGTGGTGCCGCAACTGGTAGATGCCGAAGGCGCGGTGCTGGAGGGCGCGGCGGAAGGAAATCTGTGCATCACCCAAAGCTGGCCCGGGCAGATGCGCGGCGTATGGGGCGATAAAGCGCGCTTCTTCCAGACCTATTTCACCACCTATCCGGGCAAATATTTCACCGGCGATGGCTGCCGCCGCGATGAGGATGGCTATTACTGGATCACCGGCCGGGTCGATGATGTGATTAACGTTTCGGGCCACCGGATGGGCACCGCCGAAGTCGAAAGCGCGCTGGTTTCCCATGCCAAAGTGGCCGAAGCCGCAGTGGTGGGCTTTCCTCATGAGATCAAGGGGCAGGGCATCTATGCCTATGTCACCCTGAACGCGGGCGAGGCGGAAAGCGAGGCGATGCGCAGCGAACTGGTCAAATGGGTTCGCCGCGAGATCGGGCCTATCGCAACCCCCGATGTGATCCACTTCGCCCCGGCCCTGCCCAAAACCCGCAGCGGCAAGATCATGCGGCGGATTTTGCGCAAGATTGCCGAAGGTGATGTTTCGAACCTGGGCGACACATCGACGCTGGCCGATCCGGGGGTGGTGGATAGTTTGCTGACGAGTGGGCGGTAACTTCCGCAGATTACGGCGTGGGTCTTGAGCGGGATTTCAAAATGAATTCAATTGAAAAGGGTAACTTCGGAGAACTCCACGTCGCCGCGCAGCTGGCGAAACGCGGGTGGATCGTTGCATTCCCGCCTTATGCGACCCGCAGCATCGATTTGCTGGCCTTCCATCCTGCATATGGTGCAATCTCCATTCAGGTGAAGACGAAGACGGTTAACAACAATGATTCAAAGTTGTTCGCTCATGGAAGCTTTTCCGGAGACTTTCTCGCGGTGGTATGGGCTCCAAGTGATGGCCCCGAGGTAGTATTCTTGTACACCAGAGCGGAAATCTTGTCGGCGGTTCCGAGCAAGCAAAACACGAACAATACTTTGGTGCGTTCGCTTAACAATGAGAAGGATGGGAAGCTTCACATCTATGTGATGCGATCCCGCTTTCCTGACGAGAGCCATCAAGAGAACTGGGACGTCTTGCATCGGCAATCGGAATCACGAGGCTATTGATTGCAAACCCTAAATCCGACCGCGCACATCCATCGCGTGATGTAGTATCCGGGCGACCCACACAGTGGTTCCGTCAAAATCATAAAAGATATGATGCCGTCGGTAGGCCATATAGCGGATCGGCGGGCGGAGACCCGGATAGTTCGGGTTCGATTGCGGAAATTCTGTGAGCCGGACTATCGCCGCCTGCAAGCCATCGTGATATTGACGCGCGGTTGAGGCACCGAACTGCCTGACGCTGTAAGCATAGATATCAGCAATATCGGCGCTGGCAGCTGGCCGGATGACCAGTTCAGCCATGCTTTTCGTGATATTCGCGTTTTACGTCTTCAAAGATCTCCGACATATTGCGCGGATCGATCCCTGACGCCCGCCCCTTGTCAACGGCAGCTTGCAATGAGGCCAACTGCGCCTCTTCATCTTGCCGGGAACGGATCAAATCCCGAACCAGATCACTGGTACTGGAATATCTGCCTTCGGACACGCGCTTGTCAGCCCAGTCCTTGAGGCCATCGGGGACAGAGATATTTAGTTGCGCCATATCCACATCATACAATTTTGCGCAAAATTGCGCAAGGCGTCAAAATCGCCCTACTTCAGCAACTTCTGCCCCTTGGCGGTGATCGCATTCCTGATCATCGGTTCAACGAACGACAGCATTCCCGGCAGATCGATGGTGAACACCACCTGGCCGTCTTCGATGGCAATGTCGCCAGTGATTGATTGGCCCATCGCGCCGACGTTCAGCGTCATCTGGTCATCGCTGGGCCAGCTGGTGCTGACATCGGCGCGGTCGGGCAGGAAGTCGACAATCTCGTGAGCGCTGCCCTTGATCCGGCGGCGGACTTCTTCCCTGCCCAGGCTGTGGGGAATGGCGATCCGCATCAGGGTGTTTCCCCTTCTGGCCCGGCACCGTATTTGTAATCGAGATAGCGGGTCTTGATCGCCAGATTATCAATCGCGCCGCTGGCAAGCTGGCGGGTCACGCTGTCGATCTCGGTGCTGATCTTGCCCAGGCTTTCGGTCAGCTGCTGATCGGGGGTGCGGCCACTTTGCGCCTCGCCGCGTAAGTGGCGCGGGATGCTGGTATAGGTGGAGACCAGCTCGGGCACCTCGACGACGCGGCCGAGGTCGGCGGCTGCAACGAGGGCTTCCTGCGCACCGCCGCCAAGACCACCGCGGTGATGGTGTCCGACGAGACGGAG
>JANMNP010000028.1:0-56708 GCA_031374105.1 Novosphingobium sp. | reverse complement strand
AGCGTCCAGCGGGCAGCCCCCACCGCCAACCCCCTCCCCTGAAGAGGAGGGGGCTCAGCACGCCCGCGCCCTCGCCTATCGCCTCGGCATGGAACAAGCGCTCGACCGGCTGCTGCTGACCGGCACCGACATCGCTCCACTGATCGGTTGGACCATCCCCATTTTCCCCCTCAAAGGCGGCCAGATCGTCGCGCGCGGGGTCAAGGCTGGCCCCGAAGTGGCGCGGATACTTCAGGCGGTGGAAGCGAACTGGGTGGCGGAGGGGTTTCCGGGTCAGGACCGGATCTGGGCGTTGCTGGGGCAGGAGTTGGTGAAGGGTGCTCCGCCCTCTCTATAGGGTAGTACACCCATACCAACCCTTCCCCCCAAGGGGGAGGGCTTTAAGTGCACAGGTCAAGGCCGGGCTTGGCTTGAGCTGGCGCGGATATTGTCAAGCTGGTAGAGGATGCCGAAGCAGCCCCGAAGGCTCGCGAGCCTAACGTGGACCGGACTTGATGGATACAAGCAAGAAGGATTCGGCCCAAAGGCAGATCGAAAGCGCAATCGCGCTCTTACGGCAGCGCAAACTGGACTGTGCCATTACCCTCGCCGCCGCCGCAGAAAACATGCTGCCAACGACGGATGAGCCGCACCTTCACCAAGCTCTTCAAACGTACCACGACCACAATGAATTTGATATCAACCTCGTGATCAATTGGTTGAAACATTCTGGCGAACCATTCAACGCTATAATCGCAGAATCTGAAGGCGTGATTGTGATCGCGCGCGCAATCACAAAATTCATCGCGATCCATTTTCAGGCTAGCCAGCCGATGGTCGAATTTATCGAGTGGGCTATCGATAAGGGTTATCTTCCTGATGGCTTTCGCCAAATTTCAAGCAAACCCACTACCCAATCAACCGGAGACTTTTAAAGCTTCAGAAATGCTGTAGAATTGCCCAATGAACTATATATCCAGCATGAAGCACGCGCTGACTGCCATTGCAGCTGTAACCGCTAGTTCCTGTTCTGCAGAAGAGAAAGCATCGACGGGTGATGCCGCGTCTTCAGCGTATCAACACAATGATATTGCAGCTCTCACAACCCTAGCCACAAATGGGGATGCCGACGCGCAATTCAGGCTCGGTTTCATGTATAACGCAGGCAAAGTCGTCAAGGTTGATGAAGCTGCTGCGATCAGCTGGTATCGTATGGCCTCCGACCAAGGGCATGCCGATGCACAGTACTTCCTCGCTTGGATGTACCGCATCGGTGATGGGTTGACGCAGGACGATACTGCCGCAGTCAGTTGGTATCGCAAAGCCGCAGACCAAGGGCATTCAGAGGCGCAGTTGGAACTTGGTAATATGTACGACCGAGGCATGGGCGTGCGGCAAGACTACACTCAGGCTGCGAACATGTATCGCAAGGCGGCAGAGCAAGGGAACGCCCAAGCGCAAAATTACCTTGGTTGGATGTACGCTGACGGCAGAGGTGTGCCGCAGGATTACGTGCAAGCCCACAAGTGGTTCAATCTGAGTGCTGCTGGAGTCATAGTTGGTAATCTGAGGGACGGGGGTTCAATGACCCGCGAGCAACTCGCCGGAAAGATTAGTCTGCGGGAGGGGGCTTCAAGTAACCGCGAGCGACTCGCTGCCAAGATGACTCCCACCCAGATTGCTGAGGCGCAGAGACTAGCTAGTGATTGGAAGGCGAAGTGAGGGGTTTACTCAACTAGTATTAGGACCAAAAAATCGAGACTACTCTTTGTGCCTACAACACTTCACCGTCTAAAACCGATTATCCCTAGGAAACCCAGTCGGCGGCATCCGACCCGCAGCCCCGCGCGCAACCTTCCACAAGCCCACGTCCTTCTCCGTCCGCACGCGCCCGGTGTCACCGCCCATCGCCCAGCTTAGCCCATCCTCCAGCCGCAATGTCACCGCATCGGCCAGCCCGCCGTCGCGATAGCGTTGCAGGGTTACGCCCTGGCCTTTGGCGAGGATCGGCATTTCAGACAGCGCGAAGATCACCAGCTTGCGGTTGTCCCCCACCACCGCGATGTGATCATGCTCGGGTAGCACTTCGCGGACCACGGCGAGCTTGACCCCCGGCTTGGTGTTCATAACTCCTCTGCCCTTGCGAGTTTCCGCCAGCAGTTCGTCCACCTCGGCGACGAAGCCGCGCCCGGTATTCGAGGCCAGCAACAGCTGCGCCTTCGGCTTGTAGACGATCAGCGCGATGATCGCCGCCTCGGCATCGATATCCAGCATCGTCCGGATCGGCTCGCCAAAGCCGCGTGCGCCGGGGAGCTTGTCTGCGCCCAGCGTGTAGAAGCGGCCATTGTCGCAGGCGATCAGAAGCTTGTCGGTGGTTTGCGCGTGGAAGGCAAAGGCCGGGCCATCGCCTTCCTTGAACTTGGTTTCGCCATCCAGCGCCAGATGACCCTTGGCACCCTTGATCCAGCCCTTGGCCGAAAGGATCACCGTCACCGACTCCTTCTCGATCATCGCGTCCATGTTGAACTCGCGCGCTGGGGCCGCCTCTGCAATCGTGGTGCGGCGACGGCCCAGCACGGTATCCTCGGCGTAATCTTTGCGCAGATTGGCGAGGTCTCGCTTCAACCGAGTGCGCTGGAGGGCCGGACTTTCGAGCAGCTTGTGCAGCTTTTCCTGTTCAAGCAGCAGTTCGGAATGTTCCTTGCGCAGTTCCATTTCCTCCAGCCGTCGCAAGCTGCGCAGCCGCATGTTGAGGATCGCTTCAGCCTGCCGGTCGTTCAATTCAAACTCGGCCATCATCACCGGCTTTGGCTCATCCTCGGTGCGGATGATGGCGATGATCCGGTCAAGGTTGAGGAAAGCGATGATATAGCCTTCGAGCAGCTCCAGCCGCCCGGCGATCTTGTCCAGCCGGTGCTGGGTGCGGCGCAGCAATATGTCGATCTGGGCGATCACCCATTCCTGCAGCAGCAATTTCAGCCCCATCACGCCGGGAGTGCGCCCCGCATCCAGCACGTTGAGGTTGAGGCTGAACCGGCTCTCTACGTCGGTCAGGCGGTAGAGCGATTCCTTGAGCAGTTCGGGATCAACATTGCGGTTGCGCGGCACGAACACCAGCCGGATCGCCTCGTCGCTCTCGTCTCGGATATCCTCAAGGATCGGCAGCTTCTTGTCGGCAATCGCTTGCGCAATCTGCTCGATCAGCTTGCCCTTCTGGACCATGTAGGGGATTTCGCTGAGCACCAGCTGCCACATACCGTTGCCCAGGCGCTCAATCCCGGCCTCGCGGTCTTCCTCGGTCTTGGCCTCAATCGCATGGAACCGTCCGCGCACCCGGAACGCCCCGCGCCCGGTTTCATAGGCGTGCGAAATCGCCGCCGCGCTGTCGACGATCACACCGCCGGTGGGCAGGTCAGGGCCCTTGAACACTTCCATCAGCGCGGAATGTTCAACGTGTGGATTGTCGATCAGCAGCAGCGTCGCGTCGATAATCTCGGCGACATTGTGGCTGGGGATCGAGGTAGCCATGCCCACCGCGATCCCGCTGGAACCATTGGCGAGCAGATTGGGGAAGATGCCGGGGAAAATCTCCGGCTCCTCATCCTCGCCATTATAGGTCGGGTGGTAGGTGACGGTGCCTTCATCCAGGCCGGACATCAGCTGGATCGCGGTCTTGGTCAGCCGGGCTTCGGTATAGCGGTAGGCCGCAGCGTTATCGCCATCGATATTGCCAAAATTGCCCTGCCCCTCAACCAGCGGATAACGCAGCGAGAAATCCTGCGCGAGACGGACCATCGCATCATAAACCGATTGGTCGCCGTGGGGGTGATACTTGCCGATCACATCGCCAACCACGCGAGCCGATTTCTTGAAGGCGTCGTTGGGGTTTAGCTTCAATTGCCGCATCGCCCACAGCAGGCGTCGATGAACCGGCTTCAGCCCATCACGAAGGTCCGGCAGCGACCGCGCGGTGATCGTCGACAGCGCATAAACCAGATAGCGCTCAGACAGCGCGCTATCGAACGGCGTGTCGACGATGGCATCAAAGGGATCGGGATCGGTGGGAATGGTCATTGTCCGACGCCCCTAGCAATGGCGACGCTGGGTTTCCACCAAGGCGGCGTGGTTATGCGCAGTCGATTTATTCGCAGTGAGTAGGCAAACGTCGCAAAGGTGCTTTTCACGCGGAGACGCGGAGACGCGGAGGTGTTTTTGGCTGGCCGCAGGCCTATTATGTAGTCCCGCCGTCAACCTTGATGGGAGCAACAGTCCGAAAAAACGGTTTGGCCGCTGCCCCTCTCCTCCGCGTCTCCGCGCCTCCGCGTGAATCGAAAACTCAACGCCGCTGCATATCGTGGCTTTCCCCCGGAATTCGCACTTCCAGCCCATCCAGTTCGGGCGACAGCAGTATCTGGCAGGAAAGCCGGCTAGTCCGGGTCACGCCAGCGGCCAGATCGAGCATATCTTCTTCGTCTTCTGACGCAGGAGGAAGCCGCTCGAACCAGTCCTTTTCGACAATCACATGACATGTCGAACAGGCCATCTGGCCCTCGCAGGTGCCCTCCAGCGGCATATCCGCTGCCTGCGCAACTTCAAGCAGCCGCGTGCCCGCAGCAGCTTCCGCATCAATCCGCTCGCCCTTTGCAGTGATGAAGTGGACTCGAACCAAATTCACGCTCCCTGATCTATCGCCGCTGCCTCGATCCTTCGGCAGGCCTCGGCAACTTCTTCGCGCGTGGTGTAACGCCCGAAGCCAAGGCGAATTGAATTGCGGGCCTCTTTCGCTTCAAGACTGATCGCGCTGAGCACCCGACTGGGTGCACCGGTACCGCTGCCACAGGCGGAACCTGCCGAGAATGCAATCTCGCGGCAATCACTGAGCAGGCGTGGAAAATTGAGACCTTCGAGGCGCAGGTTGAGGTTACCCGGCCAGCGCGAAACCTGACTGCCGTTGATCGTCCAGCGCGACAGGATAGAACGGGCAAGCGTAGCAAGACCGCTAAGGTGCTGAAAGTCGGTGTCCATCCGATCCCTGGCCAGCGCTGCCGCCGCGCCGAAGCCGGCGCAGAGCGCGGGGCTGAGCGTTCCCGAGCGCAGTCCACTTTCCTGCCCACCGCCCGCGATTAACGGAGAGATCTTGATCCCATCGCGCACCCACAGCGCGCCGATCCCCTTGGGGCCATAGAGCTTGTGCGCGGTAATCGCTATAAGATCGGCCCCAACGGGCGGGGCAATCTTGCCCGCGCCTTGCACCGCATCGCACAAGAACAGCGCACCGATTTCGTGCGCACGTTCGGTCAGCCGCGCTACTGGCTGGATCGTGCCAATCTCATTATTGACCTGCATCACCGCAACCAGTGTGGTGCCTTGCACAAACTCAACTTCGGGATCGACCAGCCCTTCGGCGCTTACCGGCAGTTCCTGCACCGCCGCGCCGCTCGCCAGTGCAGCATTGACCACGGCTGAATGTTCGATCGCGGAATAGGCGATACCGCCACGCGGAACCGAACGGATTGCGTGATTAAGCGCCTCGGTCGCCCCGCTGGTAAAAATCACCCTTCCGCCGCCCGGCAATAGGCTGGCAACCTGCTCGCGCGCCACTTCGACAGCAGCCGCCGCGACTCTGCCTGCCTTGTGCATAGAGTGCGGGTTAGCAAATCCCATAGACTCTGGGCCAGACAGCCAAGGCAGCATCGCCGCGCGCGCTTCGGGTGCAAGCGGGGTGGTCGCCTGGTTGTCGAGATAGATGAATTGGCCGAACATGTTCGCAATCGTTGCTTTTCAGTCACTCGTTTCTATATAGCGCCTGCTTCACGATCATAGCCCAAAGCGGTCCGGCACCCGATAAATCGGCGGACGCCGCGCCTTGGGCCAACAAGAACAGGCCCGAATCCGATGCCCTCAGTCATTTTCCCTGGTCCCGAAGGCCGCCTCGAAGGCCGTTTCCAGCCTGGACCACGCGCGCGCGCGCCCGTTGCGATGATCCTTCACCCGCACCCTCAGGGCGGCGGGACGATGAATGACCGGGTCACTATGGCGCTCTATCGCACCTTTGTGGCACGCGGTTTTGCCACCTTGCGCTTCAACTTCCGTGGCGTTGGCCGCAGCCAGGGCAGCTTTGACAACGCGATTGGCGAGCTTTCGGATGCCGCCGCCGCGCTCGATTGGGTCCAGTCGATCCACCCCGAAGCGCAGACGACCTGGATCGCGGGTTTCAGCTTTGGCGCGCTGATCGGAATGCAGCTGCTGATGCGCCGCCCCGAAATTCGCGGGTTTATCTCGGTCGCCCCGCCAGCCAATATGTATGATTTCAGCTTCTTGGCCCCCTGCCCCGCCTCGGGCATCATGGTTCAGGGCGCTGCCGATACGGTGGTGACGCCAAGCGCAGTGGGCAAGCTGGTGGAAAAGCTTCGGACCCAAAAGCACATTACCGTCCACCATGACGAAATCCCGCGCGCCAACCACTTTTTCGAGCATGAGCTGGATGAGATGATGCGCTCGGTCGATAATTATCTCGACATGCGGCTCTCGCCTGATTGCCCAATCAAGTAGTGATCAATCGAGTTCGCGACCCAGCGGCGCGTTGCCGCTGGCGTCGGGCAGGGTCCATATCCCGACATTGATCACCATGATCACAGCCAGCAGCAGCATCAGGCCGATCTGCTTGCGCGATCCCCCACGCCGCCATAGAAAAGCTGCGCCCAGAACCAGCGCCATTGCAGCCAGCACCAGCACGGAAAGCACGGTGTTCAAAGCAGTTAGCGGATCAGCTTGCCCGCCATATTGATGATGTCATCAAGCGGGTTTCCATCGCGATTGAAGTCTATCAGCGAGTCCAATCCGCCCAGCCCGCCAGCAGGGGCTGCTGCCGAAGCTGGCGCGCTGCTGCCCAACATCGATCCGAGGATCGACCCCAGCCCACCCAAACTGCCGCCGCCTTCGCTCCCCGTTCCCGAGGCTCTGGCCGAGAGATAGCCACCGACCAGCATGGCCAGCAGCGGCAACATCTTTTTGAGTGTTTCGGGGTCTATTCCGGTTTGCCCCGAAGCGTGGGACGCCACCGACCGGCTGACGTCCTTGGTGCCAAAGATCTGGCCGAGAACATCATTGCCCATACCGGGATTCGTTTCATCGGGACCAAGCACATTGGCTGCAAGCGCCCCGCCGCCCAGCGTGCCAAGCATGCCGATCAGGCTACCGAGGCTGCCTTCTCCGCCGCCTGCCGATTCAGCCTGTTTCGAAAAACCACCGAGAATCGCTGGCAACATCGCCTCTGCCCCGGCCGCAGCCATAGCGGGCGGGATACCCAGCTGTTTGGAAACGGCTTCAATTCCGCCACTGCGCCGCAGCATATCCATTATTTCCATGCTCATTTCCTTCAGGACTCACGCGGAGCAACCCACTCTCTCTAGACCCTGTCTGGCTGTCTATCGATACCCTGCCTGTCGTGCTAGGAGTTTTGGCACCAGTGGGACATTTCCCGCACCGATTCGCTAATCGGTTCGGATTTCAGGAGAATTCTGCCATGTCGATCTTCAGTTCAATCAAAAATGCGATTTTCGGGCGCAAGGCTGAGGCCGCGACGCCAGCCCCGGTTGAAGTTGTTAATGCGGCCCCTGCTGCGCCCGCTCCATCGCTGGCTGTCGCCGATATTGATGTCGCCGCCAACCTCGCCGCAATGGCTGAGGGCAAAGATCTCAACTGGCGCACTTCGATTGTCGATCTGATGAAGCTGCTCGGCATCGATTCGAGCCTTTCAAATCGCAAAGAACTGGCGATGGAGCTTGGATATACTGGCTCACTGGACGGTTCAGCTGAAATGAACATCTGGCTTCACAAGGCCACGATGCGCGAACTGGCTGCCAATGGCGGCAAAGTTCCGGCAGAACTGCTCGACTAAGCCGCTCTACAATTGACACAAGTCATGGTGCCAGACAGTCTGGCGCCATGACTTTTCTTACCCTCAACCGCCGCGAGTTGCTGGCCACCCTTGGCGTCAGCGGCGGCGTGTTGGCGCTGCCCGGCTGCGCCCGCTCGCTCGCGTCTGGCCCGCTTTCTTCCGCGCCGGAAACACTGCTCAATTCAATTGCCTGGCAGCTGCTTGAACTTGGTCCCGAAGGCGCAACAGCACTGGGGATCGACAAGGATGCTCATGCTGGCCTTCGCGCAAAGCTGGGTGATCGCTCGGTGGCGGGGCAGGCGAAAATCGCCGCAACGCTGCAATCCGCGCTTAGACAAGTAACAGATGTATCGCCATCTGGTCTTGATCCTGCAACCCGGACCAGTCTGGCCGTCGTCAAAAGCGCCTTTGGCACAGCTCTGGATGGTTTTTCCCTCTCCTACGGCGATGTCGCAGTGGGGGGCTGGCGAAATACGCCCTATGTCGTGATCCAGAATGTCGGGGCCTATCTTGATATTCCGCGCTTTCTGGATAGCGACCACCCGGTGCGCACCACAGAAGACGCAGAAAGCTATCTAACCCGGCTTGGCGATATGCCGACGCAGCTTGATGGAGAGCTGGAGCGGCTCAAATCAGCAGCAGCGATCGGCGCTATTGCCCCTTCATTTCTGCTCGACAAGGCAATCCGGCAAATGGAGCAGACGCTGGCTGATGCGCACGGTGGGGGCGATCTGGTCGGCTCGCTTGTCCGCCGGACCCGCGACATTCCGGGGGCATGGGCGCCTCGCGCTATGTCTATCGCCAAGGGGCCGGTTACTGCCGCGCTAAAGCGCCAGCTAGCCGAGCTCAAGCGACATCGCGCCCGCTCTAATGACGAGGCCGGTCTGTGGGCCCGTCCCCGCGGTGACGAGTGGTATGCCTGGGGCCTTCGCGCGGCAACTACTACCCGGCGCACCCCGGACGAAGTCCACGCCCTGGGCCATGCCCAGCTGGCCGAATTGCACAGTCGAATGGACCCTATCCTGCGCAAGCTGGGCTTGACCAGCGGCACTGTGGGCGAACGGATGACCGCACTGGGCAATGACCCGCGCTACAAATTCAGCAATGATGACAAAGGCCGGGCCGAGATCATCGCTCTGATGCAATCCAAGATCGCGTTCATCCGCACCCGGATGCCACAAGCCTTTGGCACATTGGTGCGCGGGAATCTGGAAATCCGCCGCCTGCCGCTGGCCGAGGAAGCAGGCGCGCCGGGTGCTTATGGCGGTGCAGGCTCGATTGATGGCACCGTTCCGGGGAAAATCTGGCTTAATCTGGGCGATACGGATCGGCACAGCCGGTTCAGCCTGCCAACACTGGCCTTCCACGAAGGCATCCCGGGTCACGTCTGGCAGGGCGAGTATGCCAACCGCCTGCCGCTGATCCGCACAATTCTGGCTTTCAACGCCTATTCGGAAGGCTGGGGACTCTATGCCGAGACGCTGGGTGACGAACTGGGCACCTATGCCGATGATCCGGTTGGAGAACTTGGCTATCTTCAATCAATGGCCTTTCGTGCCTGCCGGATGGTGGTCGATACCGGCCTCCACGCCAAGCGCTGGAGCCGCGCCAAGGCGATTGATTGGTTCGTTGCCTCGAGCGGAAAGGCGCTTGCTGAAATCGCTCCAGAAGTAGACCGCTATTGCAGCTGGCCTGGGCAGGCCTGCGGCTACAAGATGGGCCACAGCGAAATCCTTGCCCAGCGCGACCGGGCCAAGGCCGCGCTGGGTGCACGATACGACCTGCGCGGGTTCAATGATGCGGTGGTCGGCGGGGGGAATGTCCCGCTCGATGTGCTGGCGCAGAATGTGAGCGGTTACATCGAGAAGGCGAAGGCTGAGCCTTAATCGGGGAATGCCCGGCGGTGCCCCCACCAAAGCAGCGGCGGCAGGATCAATTCTAGCGAGCCGAGAAACACAAACATCGGGATCGGTGGGCCGACCGCAAACCAGGATATGATCCTAGCAATCCCGCCAAGGAAGAACACGCCCAACAATGCGAAAAACACCGCGCTGCGTTGCCGGAGATCGCACGACACCCACACCAACGCAGCTCCGAAACCAAGGAACAGTGTGGCGTAGAACCGGTCCTCGCTATCCATCGTAGCGTTTACCGGGACTGAGCCGGGTATCGACGCTGGCCCAAAAATGATGTGGACCAGCGCGATTCCGATGCAGACCGCGCCAAACAGCGCGGTAAAATGGCGCAGCGCTATAATCACTCCTCAGCTCTTGCCAAACAGACCTTTGGCCATGCTGAAGACATCGTTGATCGGATTGCCATCGCCATCACGATCAAGCATGCCAAGCACGCTGGAGGCTTGCGGGTGATCCTTCAGCATCTGGCTGAACGCCCCGAGCGAGCCTTCGCCGCCAATCTGCGCGACGATCTGGTTTAGCATTCCTGCGTCCAGCCCGGTCTTGGCGGCAGCACCTGCAATCGTATCGCCAGGTTCTGCATGTGACTGCCCCAGTGCGGCGATAGCCTTTTCGGCCATGGCGGAATCAATTCCCAGTTTGCTGGCAAGATTGCCGACGTCCGCGTGCTGGCTTACTTGCCCCAGGATGCTGTCGAGTATTCCCATGGTTGCGACTCCATATAAAAAAGGATGTCACATCATGCGCTTGCTTTGCAATCGATGGAAGTCAAATCCGCGCAGGATCAGGCCGCAGTAGGCGCCGCCTGACGCACCCCTTCATCGACGTGATCGGAAAATTGCGCGAAATTATCGATGAATTGGCGGACCAGAGTTTGCGCGGTGGCATCGTATTCGGTAGCATTTGCCCAAGCCCCACGCGGATCAAGCAGCTTGGCATCTACGCCAGCCACCGCCACCGGAACTTCAAAGCCGAAGTTGGGATCCTTGCGGAATTGCGCGCCGTTAAGGCTGCCATCGAGCGCGGCGTTAAGCAGCGCGCGCGTCGCCTTGATCGGCATCCGGTGAATTCCCGGCATGGTCGCCTTGCCGCCGGTCCAGCCGGTGTTGACCAGCCAGCAGGTAACCGCGCCCTTGGCGATCCGCTCTTTCAAAAGGTTGCCATAGACCGATGGGTGACGCGGCATGAACGGCGCGCCAAAGCAGGTGCTGAAGGTCGCCTCAGGCTCGGTCACGCCGATTTCAGTGCCAGCCACCCGCGCGGTGTAGCCAGACAGGAAGTGATACATCGCCTGATCAGGGGTGAGCCGCGCAATCGGAGGCAGCACCCCATAGGCATCGGCGGTAAGCATGATGATATTAGCCGGAACCGGGCCGAGATTGTCGGCGCTGGCATTGGGAATGAAGTCAATCGGGTAAGAACCGCGGCTGTTTTCGGCGAGTGAATTGTCATCAAAATCAAGCTGGCGGGTTTCGGGATCGATCACGACATTTTCTAGAATCGTTCCAAAGCGCTTGGTCGTGGCGAAAATTTCCGGCTCAGCCTCAGGCGAAAGCCGGATCATCTTGGCGTAACAACCGCCTTCAAAATTGAACACGGCGGTGTCTGACCAGCCATGCTCATCATCACCGATCAGCGTGCGGCTGGCATCGGCGGAAAGCGTGGTCTTGCCAGTGCCCGAGAGGCCGAAAAATACTGCGGTCTTGCCATCTGCGCCGACGTTGGCCGAACAATGCATCGGCATGATGCCTTTGACCGGGAGCAGATAGTTCAGAATGCCGAACACGCTTTTCTTCATTTCACCAGCATAGGCCGTGCCGCCGATCAGGATCAGCTTCTCGGTGAAATTGACCGCGACCACGGTTTCGCTGCGGCAGCCATGACGCGCCGGATCAGCGCGGAAGCTAGGCAGATCGATAATCGTGTATTCTGGCACAAAGCTTGTCAGTTCGGCCTCGCTCGGGCGGACCAGCAGTGTGCGGACAAACAGATTATGCCACGCCAGTTCGTTGACAACCCGCACGGCGACACGGTTTTCGCTCTGCGATCCGCCGAAAAGATCAGCAACGTAGAGCGTATCCTTCAGGCCCAGCGCAGCAAGGAAATCGGCTTTGAGCGCCGCGAAATGCTCCGGCGTCATCGAAGCATTGGTCTTGCCCCACCACACCGTATTCTCCGTCTCGGCATCGCGGACAATGAACTTGTCCTTGGCAGACCGGCCAGTGTGCTTTCCGGTTTCCACTACCAGCGGACCGTCTGCGGCAAGAATACCCTCTCCATTGCGCAATGCATGCTCAACCAGCGGCGCGGTGCCAAGGTTGGCGTGGATCACCGCCGGGGTCGAAATGCCTTGACGATCAAGCGAATAGGAAAGGGAACCGGTCAAAATCGTCTCCGTGATCGAAAGCCCCCGCCGCAGCGCCAGCTTAGCTTTGCACGCGTCCGCATACGAATGCATGTTTTCAAAAAGGGCGCATAGTCGATGGCTGCCGCCGCGTCAAATTGCCCAGACGACCCTACAAAGCACCATTTAATCAAACGTTTACAGAACGGAGTCGCTCGATGATTGTCAGTTCCGGCTCAAGGCGCTAACCCCTTGTTCCCACGCAACAGTTGCAGGCTGGCACCAGCGCCTATGGCCGATCAGGCACACCCATCGCCCACGCCCACCCAGACGATTGCGCTGGTCGATGATGATCGCAATATTCTGACCACCGTATCGATTGGCTTGCAGGCCGAGGGATTCGCAACAAGGATTTATACCGATGGTCCAACGGCGCTGAAGGCACTGCTGGATAATCCCCCCGATCTTGCGATCTTCGACATCAAGATGCCGCGCATGGACGGGCTGCAACTGCTTGAGCAACTGCGTAGCAAATCCGCCCTTCCTGTTATTTTCCTGACTTCGAAAGATGAAGAGCCAGATGAAGCGCTGGGCCTGGCAATGGGAGCCGATGATTACATCGCCAAGCCGTTCAGCCTGCGCCTGCTGGTGGCCCGGATTCGCGCAATTCTGAGGCGCAGCGAACTTGTCCGCAATGGCGATGATGAGCAGGTCGGCGATGATGATCAACCCGAACCGATCCGTCGCGGACGGCTGGTGCTTGATCCGCCGCGCCACCAGGTCAGTTGGGATGATCGTCCGGTGGCTTTGACCGTTACCGAGTTTCTGTTGCTTGAGGCGCTTGCCACCCGGCCGGGCGTCATCAAGAGCCGCAATCAACTGATGGATGCGGCCTATAGTGACGATGTTTTCGTCGATGACCGGACGATAGACAGCCATATCAAACGCCTCCGGCGCAAGTTCCGCGCAGTCGATCCGCAGTTTTCCGCGATAGAAACCCTTTATGGCGCGGGATATTCCTTTGGCGAGAGTTGATCCGTTCAATCCGCGCGGCCCGGCCCGGCTGTTCTGGACGCGGCGAACCTCGCTCACCGCGCGCATTCTGGCCGTCAATATCATCGCACTGGGGCTTATGGCTGGCAGCTTTTTTTACCTCGACAGCTACCGCAATCAGCTGGTTGAAGAGCGCTTCAAACTTGCACGCAGCGAAGCGGAAATCACAGCCGATGCGCTCGCCGAAATCCCAGCCAGCCAGCGCAGCGCGCTTTTGGCTCGAATTGGCAGTGAACAAAAACTGCGCTTGCGGCTCTATGATTCGCGCGGCAACATGATTGCCGATAGCTTTGCCATCGCCGAGCCATCGTTCCGTTTTATCGACCCGTCGACCGAGCCTTGGTATCAGGACGCCGCCCGCTTTCTTGACCGGGGAATGAACATTGTTCTCGGCGGTCCTAAAATCCTCGCCTATCGAGATCCGGCAATCGATGCAGTTGGAGCCTGGCCCGAGCTGAGTGCGGCCAAAAAAACTAGCCGGACTGTTGTTATGCAGCGGTCGGCACCCGATCAAACCCCGGTTATCAATGCTGCGGCGCCAATAGACGCCCGAGGGGAGCTGCTGCTCGTCACCCGAAATGACCCCAACATCACCCAAAGTGTGCGGGATGCCCGCCAGACCCTGGCGATCGTGCTGGCAGTAACGCTGTTAATTTCAATCCAGCTGTCGCTGTTTCTGGCCCGCACGATTGTCCAGCCGTTGCGCACGCTGGTTCGCGCCGCAGTTCGCGTTCGGTTGGGGCGTGACCGCGAAGTGGTGGTCCCTCGACTGCCAGAACGACGCGATGAGATCGGCATGCTGGCCCGCGCGATTTCCGACATGACCACTGCATTGCGGCACCGGATTGATGCAGTAGAAACTTTTGCCGCAGATGTCGCACATGAGATCAAAAATCCCCTCACATCTCTGCGCAGCGCTTTAGAATCGCTCGAGAAAGTTGGCGAAGGTGATCTACGCAAGCAGTTAACCGCAATCGCCGTGCACGATGTGCAGCGGATTGACCGCCTGATCACCGAAATCGCCGATGCGAGCCGGATCGATGCGGAACTCAGCCGGACCGAATTCATGCCCTTTGACCTTGTTACAATGACCCGCGCGCTGATTTCCACCCGCGAGGCGCGCGGAGTAAACCGCGATTGCCAAGTAGCAGTTGGCCTTGACGGGCCTGGTCCATGGACCGTGCTTGGCGATCCGGCGCGACTGGAACGGGTGGTCGAAAACCTGCTCGACAACGCCATTTCCTTTTCCCCCCCCGGCGGCGCAGTATTGGTCACGATGGAACGAGACCTTGACCAGATAACACTTGAAGTAAGCGATGATGGCCCCGGCATTCCCTTTGATGATCGTGAAAAAGTGTTCGAGCGGTTTCACTCGTTGCGCCCGGCCGAGGAAGCATTCGGGAGCCACAGCGGCCTTGGCCTCGCCATCGCGAGAACAATCGTTGAGGCGCATGACGGCAGCTTGCGCGCTGCCGATCGGCCAGATCACAAACCAGGCGCGAGTCTCGTGGTCACTTTGCCCGCGATGGAGGATGCAGCATGAGCGGGCTTCATCGAGCCAGCTGCGTTGCGATTGCCGGGCGTGCTTTATTGATAGAAGGGCCGCCAGGTAGCGGAAAATCAAGCCTGGCGCTGGCGCTGATTGATCGCGGGGCGATGCTGATCGGTGATGACGGGGTCACGCTCGAACTTGCCGATGGACGGCTGCTCGCTTCCCCCCCACCCAATATCTCTGGGCTGCTGGAAGTTCGCAATGTTGGCCTGCTGCATTTTCAAACTGCCGCCAAAGTGCCGGTTGCACTGGTTCTGCGGCTAGACCCAGCGGCAGCGCGCTTCGTTGAAACAAGCGAAAGTGTTGACCTGTATGGAACAGCCATCCCTCTCATTCACCTTTGGCCCGACAGCAATGTGCTCGCCCTGCGCGCAGAAGCTGCTCTGACGGCGCATGGCCTTGGCTGAGCGCGCGCCCCGCAACGGCACAGTTGGCGCGCCGCCGTGGACTTTCTCGTTTGGCTCGCGCAATGCGAATTATCATGCCTTCCAAATCCTCCGCTAAGTCCTCGCCAAAGGCCAAGCCGCCAAACCAAGCCAGGCAACGCGTGCTGCTGGTCACAGGACTTCTAGGTGCAGGCAAATCTACTGCGCTTAAGGTGCTGGAAGATTTGGGCTGGGAAACCATCGATAATTTTCCGATCCGCCTGCTGGACCGGCTGATCGACAGCCCCGATGCCCTTTCATCGGAAGTCCGCGCGCCGCTGGCAATCGGGTTTGATTCGCGGACGCGCGGCTTTGATCCCGACAAGGTGATAGAGCGGGTAAAGAAGCTGACCTCGCGGGTTGATCTTGAATTGACCACGCTGTTCCTCGATTGCGCGGGGCAAGAGCTGGAGCGGCGCTATAATGAAACCCGGCGGCGTCACCCGCTGGCGCAGGATCTACCCGCGGCCTCAGGAATTGCCGCTGAACGCGAGTTGATGGCGCCACTTAGGCGCTGGGCCGATATGGTGATGTCCACCACCAGCTTCACTGCCCATGATCTGCAACAGGCGGTGCGCGAGCAATTCCATTCGCAATCCGATCGGGCGATGACCGTTTCTGTCACCAGCTTTGGCTTTTCGCGCGGGATGCCGCCAATCGCCGATCTGGTGTTTGACATGCGGTTCCTGAATAATCCGCATTGGGATGCGCAGCTGCGGCCGCAGACCGGGCGCGATGGACCTGTGGCGGCATATATCCGCAAAGATCCCGCGTATGGGGAAGCCTTTACCCGGATCCGCGACCTGATTCTGCTGCTGTTGCCGCGCTATCAGGCGCAGGGGAAAGCCTATGTGAACATCGCGTTTGGCTGCACTGGCGGGCGGCATCGCTCGGTATTCACCGCCGAGCAGATCGCCGCAGCCTTGCGCGAAGCAGGCTTTGCGCCAACCCTGCTACACCGCAACCTGAGCTCGCGGGCCGCCGATCTGGTTGAGGGGAAACCTGAACCGATTACAGGAAAGCATTGACCATGGCCCCAGTCCGCTCCATTGGCCTGCGCCACTTTGCAGCGAGATTCGCTAAGCCAAAGTTTCGGAGCTTCAGCCAAGCATGATCGGTTTGATCCTGGTAACCCACGGGAAACTCGCTGAGGAATTCGTGCATGCGATGCAGCACGTTGTCGGACGGCAAGAAGCTGTAGCCACCGTGTGCATCGGCCCCAATGACGATATGGAAGCCAAACGCCGCGAAATCGCCGAAGCAATTAGCGCCGTCGACAGCGGCGAAGGTGTGATCGTTCTGACCGATCTGTTCGGCGGAACCCCCTCTAACCTCGCAATTTCGCTGATGCTTGCCGGCAAGGTCGAGGTGATTGCGGGAATTAATCTGCCTATGCTGATCCGCCTGGCCGGCGCGCGCAAGACCATGGACGTTGCGACCGCGATCCGCGCCGCGCGCGAGGCTGGGCGCAACTATATCACCATCGCTTCGGAATTTCTGGGGCAAGAGGCATGAGCGAAGTGAGCGAGACGGTTGAAATTATCAACAATCGAGGACTTCACGCCCGCGCCAGTGCCAAATTCGTCAATGCCGTCGCCAAGCTGCCCGATGGGGTCAGGGTCAGGGTTGCCAAGGATGGCAATGATGCTGCTGGCGGATCGATCCTCGGACTGATGATGCTCGGCGCGGCCAAGGGCGATTCAATCCTGATCCAGGTTTCAGGCGATGAAGCGGATCACGCCCTGGCAAAGCTGGTTGGGCTGGTCAAGGACGGCTTCGGCGAGGATTGAGGCAAATGTTGCGCGTGTGCTTCGACAAGCTCAGCATGAGCGGATGTTGTTGAATTAACCCCAAAGCCCGCTCATCCTGAGCCTGTCGAAGGATGCGCGCCGCCCTAACCCAGGCAAGTTCATGCGCCGCACCATCACCGGATTTTCCAACCCCACGGTCAAGTTCATCCGCAGCTTGCGCGACAAGAAACATCGCAAGCTGGAAGGCAAATTCCTGGCTGAAGGCTTGCGCCTGCTCACCGATGCGCGCGACAGCGGAATTTTGCCCGAAATACTCGTCATGGCCACCCACCGCGAGGCCCACCCGCTGCTGGATGCGCTTGAGGCAGACGTGCTGGCAGCAGGCGGCGAGGTGATCGAAATGGACGAGGACATTCTCGCCAAAGTCACCGGCAAGGACAATCCCCAAGCCGTCGCAGGGGTGTTTGCCGAATTTGGCACCAGCCTTGCAGCCATCGACCGCGACACCGCCAAAATCTGGCTGGTTGCCCAAGCGCTGCGCGATCCGGGGAACCTTGGTACCATGCTGCGCACCGGCGATGCGGTGGGCGCAGGCGGACTGATCCTGATCGACGATTGCGCCGATCCCTTCTCGGTTGAAGCAGTGCGCGCGAGCATGGGGGCTATTTTCACGCAGAAGATTGCGCGGGCCAGCTGGGACGAATTTGCAGTGTGGTTGCCCAGCGGAAACGGCCAGCTGGTCGCGGCCTCGCTGCGAGATGCAACCGACTATCGCGGCGCGCCCTATGCCGCACCCTGCTTCCTGCTGGTCGGCAATGAATCACGCGGGCTTCCAGCAGAATATGAGGATGCCTGCGATCTGCGCGTGACCATCCCGATGAAGGGCCGTGCGGATAGCCTGAATGCGGCGGTTGCTGTGGCGGTGCTGGCCTATGAGGCGCTGGCGGCGCTGGATTGATCGTCGGAGCTTTCGGGAGCTTCAACATTTTCTGAATCGATGTTCGGCAAGGCCAGACCTTCCCCATAACGCGGAATAGCCTCAATCAGCGGGACGTCCTCGATCTCGCGCTTGCCGATGGCGATGCCCTTGTCGCGCAGGCGCCGACCCGAAGTCAGAACGTTGCGTTCAAAGCTGCCAACGAAGTCGTTGTATTTGCGCACAGCCCGGTCCAGCCCGGCACCCATGCCCTTGAGGTGTTCGCCTGCGGTGGCCATCCGGTCATAGATTTCCGCGCCAAGGCGGCCGATTTCCGCCGCCTCGCTCGCCAGCTTATCCTGCGTCCAGACCATCGCCACGGTTCGCGCGATAGCCACCAAATTGGTCGGCGTCGCCAGCAGCACCTTGTTGCGGAAGGCAAAGTCCCACAGTTCCGGATCGTGTTCCAGTGCGGCGGAGACAAAGTGCTCACCCGGCACAAACATCACCACATAGTCGGGCGCTTCCTCGAACTGGCTTTGGTAACTTTTTGCCCCCAGCGTCTGAACGTGATTGCGCATCGAGCGTGCATGGAGATCGAGGTGGCGCTTGCGCTCACCGTCGTCCTCCGCCTCAAAAGCGGCTTGATAGGCGTTGAGCGAAACCTTGGCGTCGATCACCAACTTCTTCTGCCCGGGAACATGAACAATTGCATCAGGGCGCAACCGGCCCTCATCCGTGTCCATCGAATGTTCCAGATTGAAATCGGTATGCTCGGACAAGCCGCACTGCTCCAGCACGTTCTGCAGCGCCCGTTCGCCCCAGCGGCCACGCGCTTTGGGGGCGTTGGTCAGCGAGTTGCCGAGCCTCTGCGCCTCGCGCTTGACCTCTTCCTGGCCCTTGCGCACCTCCTCAATCACCCCGGCGAGCTGCCCAAAACTGTCGACCCGCTGCTTTTCAAGCGCGACGACCTGCTCTTCATAGCTCTTGAGCCGCTGACCAACCGGGTCGAGCAATGCTTTGATCCGCGCTTCGTTCTTTTCTTCGGACTGGGTGAAGCGTTCCTGCGCGCGGTTAAGCAAGGCTTCCTGCGCAGCCCCGAGAATCTTGGCGCCCGCCACTTCGAAGGATTGCTTCAGGCTTTCCTGCGCTTCGATCAGACTGCGTTTCTGATCATCGAAATTGGCGGCATTGGCTGACAGAGTTGCGAGTTCGGCAATCGCGCGGCGAAACTTTTCGTCCTGTTCCTTCGCCTCGACGTCAGAGGAGGACAGCCGTTCGCGCAAGTCCGCTAATGGCCGAGAGCCGAAAAACCAGCCGAGCAGAGTCCCGACGCCAAGGCCGAGCAGCAGGATGATTATGAGGGCAAACTGTGAGTCCACGCCAGATTCCCTTTGGAACGAAGCGCGAACTTAGCGCGACTTGACTGACAAGACAACCGTCACCCCTGCGCAGGCAGGGGCCTATCCCCGGTTGTAAAAAGGCGCAGTCTCTAGTCGATGGGCTGACGCTGATGGGCCCCTGCCTGCGCAGGGGTGACGGGGCTATATTGACGAAACCCTTATCAAGCCGCCTTGCGCAGCTTTTCCAGCTTCTTGAGCACCATCTGCCGCTTCATCCGCGACAAATGATCGATGAACAGGATGCCTTCAAGGTGATCCATCTCGTGCTGGAGGCAGGTTGCCATCAGTCCATCCATTGTTTCTTCATGCTGCTTGCCATCAATATCCTGCCAGCGGGCGCGGATTTGGGCGGGGCGTTCGACATCGGCGTAGATTTCGGGCACTGAGAGGCAGCCTTCGGAATAGACCGCATGTTCCTCTGAAGGGTCGAGAATCTCCGGGTTTATGAACACCCGCGGATCATGTTTGACTGGCTGATGAGAGTGACTGTGGCCGCCGTGGGCGTGGCATTCCTCAGGCTCTGCGTCCAAGTCCGGTTCCTGCAGATCGATCACCAATACGCGCAGCGGCACACCAAGCTGGACCGCCGCCAGCCCAATACCGGGAGCGTCATACATCGTCTCAAACATATCGGCGACGAGCGTCTTGAGCTCCACATCGAATTTGGTGACGGGCGCGGAGATCTGCTTGAGGCGCAGATCGGGAACTTCGAGGATTTCACGGATAGACATGAGGGGTCAGATAGTTTGCGTTTTGGCAATCGGCAAGGGCGGCCAGGATGCTTCGACAGGCTCAGCATGGGCGGGTCTGGGAATAATATCCGCTCATCCTGAGCTTGTCGAAGGACGCGCGCAACCTCAACCCATCGGTTTGCGCGCACGCAGCGCCTGCGCCAAAGTGCCTTCATCAAGGTAATCCAGCTCACCACCCACAGGTAGGCCGTGCGCCAGCTGGGTGATTCGGATCGGAAAGGCCTCGAGCCTCTCAGCGATGTAATGCGCGGTAGTCTGGCCTTCCAGCGTGGCGTTCATCGCCAACACCACCTCGTCGATCCCGCCCTGGGCAACGCGTTCGATCAAAGGACCGATGGCGAGATCTTCGGGCCGGATACCATCCAGCGCGGATAGCCTGCCGCCCAGCACATGATAGCGCCCGGCAAACAGCCGCGAGCGATCGAGTGCCCATAGGTCAGCGACATCCTCAACCACGCAAAGCGAGCGTTGATCGCGGCGCGGATCGATGCATATTACGCAAGGGTCAGACGTATCGACATTACCGCAGGTGCTGCATTCAACCAATCCCGCTCGCACCGCGCTAAGCGCCTCGACCAGCTGCACCAGCGAAGTCTCGCGCCGCTTGATCAGCCACAGCACCGCGCGCCGCGCCGAGCGCGGGCCAAGCCCCGGTAGACGCGCAAGGGCGGATGTCAGCGTTTCGATCTCTTGCGATGCCATGTTGGCGGGGATAGGGCCACTGTGAGGAAACGAAAAGACATCATGCTGTCCAAAATGCGAATAGTCTTCATGGGAACCCCCGAATTTGCCGTACCGGCGCTGATCGCGCTGGTTGAGGCGGGGCATGAGGTGGTTGCCGCCTACACCCAGCCGCCGCGTCCTGCGGGGCGGGGCAAGCAGCTTCAGCCCTCGCCGGTTCAGCGCGAGGCGCAGGCGCGCGGGATAATGGTGCGCTATCCGGCCTCGCTTAAAGGCGCCGATGAGCAGGCAGAGTTCGCTGCTCTGGGCGCCGACATAGCGGTTGTTGCGGCCTATGGCCTGATTTTGCCGAAAGCCGTGCTCGATGCGCCGAAGCAGGGCTGCCTCAATATCCACGCCTCGCTTCTGCCGCGTTGGCGCGGGGCCGCGCCGATCCAGCGCGCGATCCTGGCGGGCGATGCCGAGACTGGCGTTACCATTATGCAGATGGAACTGGGACTGGATACCGGGCCGATGCTGGCGGTGACCGCCACGCCGGTTGACGACAAGACCGCAGGCGAACTGACCGCCGAACTGGCCGAAATCGGCGCGCAATTGATGATCGACTGCCTGTTTCTGATCGAAGCTGGCAGCGTAGAGGGCGAACCGCAGCCAGTTGACCGAATAGCCGCGACCTATGCCAAAAAGATAGAAAAGGCCGAAACCCGGCTTGATTTCACTCAACACGCAATTGATGTCGAACGTCAGATCAGAGCCTTTGCCCCTGCTCCAGGAGCATTCTTCGAGCTGGAGGGGGAGCGCTTTCGGGTGCTGGCCGCCGAGGTGCTTGCATGCGAGGGCGGGATCGGTGTGACGTTGGACGATGCCCTTATCATTGGCTGCGATACTGGCGCGATCCGCCCAACACTGATCCAGCGCGCAGGCCGCCCGGTGATGGAAACCGGCGCATTGCTGCACGGCAAGGCGATTCCGGCTGGGACGTGTTTGGGATGAACCTAGCGCGCGTGCTTCGACAGGCTCAGCATGAGCGGATCTTGGTGAAATTCAAACAAAGCCCGCTCAGCCTGAGCTTGTCGAAGGCCGCGCGCCACACTAGCCCCGTGTCATGACCCGCTTCGCCCTCACCCTGGAGTTTGATGGTGGCCCGTTCATGGGGCTGCAGCGCCAATTGAACGAGCCAACAGTGCAACTGGCGGTTGAGAACGCGGTCTTTGCGGTTACCGGGGAACGAGCCACGCTGACCGCAGCCGGGCGAACAGACGCGGGGGTCCATGCACTGGCAATGCGGTCGCACCTCGATATTGCCAAGGCGATCGCGCCGTTCCGGCTGATGGAAGCGCTCAACGCGCTGCTCCGCCCGGCACCGATCGCGGTGCTGGCTTGTGAAATCGTGCCGGATGATTGGCATTCGCGGTTTGCCTGCACCGCGCGCTCGTATCGTTACCGGATCATCAACCGCCGCGCGCCGCTGACGGTGGAAGCCGGGCGCGCATGGCATGTCAGACAACCGCTGGATGCAAAGGCGATGCAGCGCGCGGCGCAGGCTTTGGTTGGCACGCATGATTTTACGACGTTCCGGTCAGTCCATTGCCAATCGAAAAGCCCGCTGAAATCGCTCGACCGGCTCAATGTGCAGAGGGTCAGTAGTGATTTAATACTGGTCGAAACTTCCGCACGCAGCTACCTTCATCATCAAGTGCGCTCGATGGTCGGTTGTCTGGTGCTGGTCGGCATCGGACGCTGGCCGGAAGGCCGGATTGCCGAAGCATTGGCCGCGCAGGATCGCACAGCATTAGGGCTGAATGCGCCGCCTCACGGATTATATTTCATGGGTGCCAAATACCCGGACCTTATTGGAGATTGAATGATGACCACCACTGGCAAGCAACTGCTCACCACCCTTGAAGCAGATGGAACTCTCACCGTTGAACTGATCGATCAGATTTTCGCCGATCCCACCGGCACGCAGGTGCTGGTCAAGGTAGAGGCATCGCCGATCAATCCTTCGGATCTTGGCCTGCTGTTCGCCTCTGCCGATACCGCGAATGCCGCCTATTCGCCAGGCAAGGTCGTGGCGAAAATGCCCGAGGCTGCGGTCCGCGCGATGAAAGCGCGCCACGGCATGAAAATGCCCGCAGGTAACGAAGCCGCCGGCACTGTGGTTGCTGCGGGCGAGGATCCGGCGGCGCAGGCGCTGATCGGCAAGCGTGTCGCTTGCGTTCCCGGCACTGCCTATGCGCAATATGCCTTTGCTGATGCGCGCATGTGCATGCCGCTGGCCGATGGGACCAGCGCAGCGCAGGGGGCATCGTCCTTCGTCAATCCGATGACTGCGCTGGGCTTTGTCGAAACGATGAAGCTGGAAGGCTTCACCGGGATCGTTCATGCTGCCGCAGCCTCAAACCTTGGCCAGATGCTGGTCAAGATTTGCCTTGAAGACGGTGTGCCGCTGGTAAACATCGTGCGCAGTGCCGATCAGGTGAAGTTGCTAAAGGATCTGGGCGCCACGCACGTTCTCAACATGACCGACGCCGATTTTATGAAGCAGCTGATCGATGCGATTGCCGATACAAAGGCAATGTTGGCCTTCGATCCGATCGGCGGCGGCACGCTGGCCAGCCAGATCCTCACCGCAATGGAAGCCGCCGCCAGCCGCGGCGCAGTGTTCAGCCGCTATGGCTCAAGCGAGGCCAAGAAGGTCTATATCTATGGCGCGCTGGACCTTTCGCCCACGATCCTCAACCGCGCCTTCGGCCTGACCTGGGATCTGGCCGGATGGTTGCTGACCCCGTTCATGGCCAAGGCTGGAATGGAAATAGTCGGCCGGATGCGCGCACGCGTCGCCAAAGACCTGACGACAACTTTTGCCAGCCACTATTCGATGCGCGGTTCGTTGGAGGACATGCTGACCAAGGAAGCGGTGAGCGTCTACAACGCCCGGCGGACCGGGGAGAAGTATCTGGTGGTGCCGAACGCGTAAGGGGAGCGAAGCGCGCGGATAATTGGTATTGCATTCCCGGAATTCCAAATTTCGGAAATCACAGCTTTAGACGACTACGGGCGAAACGCTCAAATGTATCAACGTGGCCGGCTAATTCGGTCGCGGTCCGGTTCAAAAGATCAATGCGCCTCTGAACGAAATCTTCCGGGATCTCGGGATCGCCGTGCGTCGGGTGAACAGTGAACCAATTGTCAGCGTTGCCCTCTGGAAACGTATTTAGTGAGAGACCGTTGGCAAACTTCGTCACTTCGATCTGGACCATGCCCCATCGCTTCTGGAGCGACTTGTCGATGAATTCCTGTCTCGGCCCCTGCCATGCGGCAACGTCATAAACGCCCGCAAAGCCCGGATCATTGTAGGATGCTCCGAAATCATGGTTGCGAAGAAAATCTAATATCCTTTCGGGCAACTTGGCGGTGATGATCTCGAATAGTTTGAGGTCATGCTGGCTAGGTTCTCGAGCTCCAGATATCTCGGCGAAAAGCCAAGCCATTGCAGCCATAGCAACAGCTCCCGCACTTACCGGATCAAAGGGGCGGGCATGATCTGGCCAAAGTCCAACTACAATTGCGGAAATGAGCACACAGCCGGTTGTCAGTCGTCCCTGAACTGCTGTCAGGTACTGCAATAAGTTCACCTCAATCATTCCCCAAAATATTCCGGTGCCACAATACCAATAACCCCACCCACCCATTCCTCACTCAAACAACGTAGCCACCCTGGCCAGCACATCCTCAAGCTGCGTCGCAGGCAGCGTATCCACCTTGCGCCCGCCCCGCTCTGCTATGTCGAGCACGCGGGGTTGGTCGCAGCGGATCAGGCCGGTGGTCTTGATCCCGGTAATCTCCACCGCAAAGCCGATGCGCCGGGCAAAATCGCCGCCGTTGGTGATTGGCAGGACTACCGGAAGCTTGGTCGCGGCATTGAACTGCGTGGGCGAGATGATCAGCACGGGCCGGTAGCCCTGTTGTTCGCGGCCTTGGACGGGATTGAGCGACACCATGTAAATGTCACCCCGCTTCACAGGAGTTCCTTGCCCACGGCGGGGGCATCAAGCCACTCACGATCTTCGGGCGGGGGGACCCCAGAATAGTCCGATCCCGCCAGCAATTCGGCCAGCGTGTAGCGCGGCTTCGGCGATGCCTCGATAATCAGGCGCCCGCCATCTACCGCCACGCCAACCGCCTCGCCCGCTTTCAGGTGGAGCAGATCGAGCAAGGCAGGCGGAACCGTCAGCATCACCGAGCCGCCGACTTTGCGCAGATTGGTAATATGCATTTCGCCGCCTCCAGTTAGTTATATATTTATATAATATCCGCTGGCGCTTGTCAAAGCTTAAGCGCGAACACCAACCCGTCCTCAAACCTTCCCCACCACGCTCTCAGGCAAATCGGTGCCGAACACGCGCTGGTAATATTCGGCCACCAGCATCCGCTCGGTCTCATCGCATTTGTTGAGGAAGCTTAGGCGGAACGAGAAGCCGGGATCCTTGAAGATCGCGGTATTCTGCGCCCAGGTGATCACGGTACGCGGGCTCATTACGGTGGAGATATCGCCGTTGATGAAGCCCTGACGGGTCAGGTCTGCAACCTTGACCATGTTGGCAACGACCTTCTCATCAATCCCTTCGGACTTGGCGAGCACAATCTTGCATTCAACTTCGGCGGCCAGATAATTGAGGCCGACGACGATGTTCCAGCGGTCCATCTGGCCCTGATTGATCGCCTGGGTACCGTGATAAAGCCCGGATGTATCGCCAAGGCCCACCGTATTGGCAGTGGCGAACAACCGGAACCACGGGTTCGGGCGAATCACGCGATTTTGGTCAAGCAAGGTAAGTTTGCCTTCGGTTTCCAGCACGCGCTGGATCACGAACATCACATCCGGGCGCCCGGCATCATATTCATCGAACACCAGCGCGGTTGGCGTCTGGATCGCCCAAGGCAGCAGGCCTTCGCGGAACTCGGTCACCTGCAAGCCATCGCGCAGCACAATCGCATCACGGCCGATCAGATCGATCCGGCTGATGTGCGCATCCAGATTGATCCGGATGCACGGCCAGTTGAGCCGCGCGGCGACCTGTTCGATATGGGTCGATTTGCCGGTGCCGTGATAGCCCTGCACCATGACGCGCCGGTTGAACGCGAAGCCGGCCAATATTGCCAGCGTGGTATCCGGATCGAACACATAGCTCGCATCATGATCGGGCACGCGCTCATCGGCTTCGGAAAAGGCCGGAACCTGCATGTCGATATCGATCCCAAAGTGCTCGCGCACATCGAGCATACGGTCAGGCGCATCCAGTATGGTGGTGGCGCGGCTATCGGGCTGGATATTGGAAATGTCTGTCATTGCGCTGATCCGCCTATACGGGGCTGCGCCGCGCTGCAATAAGGATTGAGTGGCAATTTGCGACTCATCTTTGCGCTCTGGGGAGAAAAACACATGAAGATCTTCGGTTTCCCGATCTCACCCTATGTCCGCAAGGTCCATTTGGTCGCGGCTGAAAAAGGTATCGAAGTGGAGATGGTGCTGGGCAATCCAGCCAAACCAGCACCAGAATTCCTTGCCGCCAGCCCGTTTGGAAAGATCCCGGCGATGCAGGACGGCGACTATACGCTGTGCGATTCGACCGCGATCGTCACCTATATCGATGCCAAACATCCCGAAATGGCAATCTTCCCGGCTGATCCGAAGGCGCGCGGCAAGGCGATCTGGTTTGAAGAATTTGCCGATACGATAATGACCGCAGCTGGCGGCAAGGTGGTGTTCAACCGCTTTGTCAAACCAAAGTTGCTGGGGATGCCTGGCGATGAGGATGCAGCAGAACTCGGCGTTGCCGAACTTGTCCCGATCCTCGCCTATCTCGAAACGCAGGCTCCCGCCGACGGCTGGCTGGCAGGTGGCGCGTTTAGTATTGGTGACATCGCGGTCGCTTCTGTCTTCCGCAGTTTGGAATATGTCGGGCATGGTCCCGATCCGGTCACGCACCCAGCAACTGCCGGCTGGTATGATCGGGTCAAGGCGCGCCCGGCCTGGCAGGCCGTGGCAGCGCGTGAGAAGGCCGTCATTCCGGGCTAACTTGCAGTAAGCTGCGCAGGTTTGCGCCTCACGGGCGAAGGAGAATTCGTGTCCTCTTGACGACATACCAACTGGTTGGTATGTCAATTCACATGATCCCTAACCAGCCCTTTCGCCCCGCACCCCAGAACGCCCGCGACAAGCTGCTCGAAGCGGCAGTGAAGCTGGTGAGGCGTGGCGGTTATGCCGGCACATCGGTCGACCAGCTCTGCGCTGAGGCCGGTGTGACGAAGGGCGCATTTTTCCACCACTTCGCCTCAAAAGAAGCGCTTGGCGTCGCTGTCGCAGACTATTGGTCGAGCAGCACCGGAGGCTTCTTTGCCGCAGCGCCCTACCACCATTTTGCCAAGGCCATCGATCGCGTGCTGGGCTATCTCGATTTCAGGGCGGCACTCATCTCCGGACCGGCAGAAAGCTTCAGCTGCGTGGCTGGCACGATGGTTCAGGAAGCTTTCCGCTCTAGCGACGCGATCCGGGCAGCCTGCGAAGCAAGCATCTTAGGCAATGCCGCTGCGCTTGAGGCTGATCTGGCTGAGGCGATCCGCGATGCAGGCGTTACCGGCACAGCCCCAGCCAGTCTGGCCCGCCATGTCCAGACGGTCCTGCAAGGCGGATTCGTTCTGGCCAAGGCCCGAGGCGAAGGAGCCGCCGAGGCCATGGCGCTGGAAGCAATCGCCCATTTGCGCCGCTATTTCGAACTGTTGTTCAACGTGAGAGCCAAGGAGCTTGCCCAATGACCAAGATGATTTTCGTCAACCTGCCCGTTACGGATTTAGCTAGGTCAATGGCCTTCTATGAAGCGCTTGGCTTCACAAAAAACCCGGTGTTCAGCGACGAAACTGCCGCCTGCATGGTCTGGAGCGAGGCAATCTATGTGATGCTGCTGACCCACGACAAGTGGAGCACTTTCACCACCCGCCCAATTCCGCCTTCCACCTCCAGCGAGGTGATGCTGGCGATCTCGATGGACAGCAAGGTGGAAGTCGACGCGATGAATGACGCTGCTGCCGCAAATGGCGGAGCGGCGGACATCAATCCAGTCCAGGACCATGGCTTCATGTACGGTCGCGACATCGCTGACCCTGACGGGCACATCTGGGAACCATTCTGGATGGACCCGGCGGCGATGCCGCCAAGTGAATGAGAGGAGAATTACGATGAGTTATATAGATGGTTTTGTGATCGCGGTGCCCGCCGCCAACAGGCAGAAGTTCATCGACCATGCCAATATGGCCGATGGCATGTTCATCGAAATGGGCGCGCTGCGTGTCATAGAATGCTGGGGCGATGATGTGCCCGATGGCAAGCTCACTGATTTCCGCCGGGCGGTACAAGCCACCGCTGAAGAAAGCGTGGTATTCAGCTGGATCGAATGGCCCGACAAGGCTGCGCGTGACGCCGGAATGGCGAAGATGATGGACCCTGATTTCAAGGATCCCCGCATGGATCCGGTGAACAACCCGATGCCGTTCGATAGCAAGCGCATGATTTTCGGGGGATTCAGCCCAGTTGTCGACATGAAGGGAGACGGACAATGACCAACAAGCATGGCGATTTCGTCTGGTATGAACTGCTGACCAGCGATGCCGATGCAGCGGGCGAGTTTTACGGCAAGGTTGTCGGCTGGAAAAGCACTTCGTCGGGCCAGCCCGGCATGGACTATCGCTTCTTTTCTTCGGGCGATGGCAGCGACACCAAAGACGGCGTCGGCGGCTATATGGCGATCACCGCGGATATGGCAACGGGCGGCGCGCGGCCTGTTTGGATAGGCTATATCGCAGTCGACGATGTCGATGCTAGCGTCGCCAGCATGATTGCGGCGGGCGGCGCTGTCCACATGCCAGCCATGACGCTGGACGGGGTTGGCCGCATGGCGATGGTCGCCGATCCGCAGGGCGCGACATTTTATGTCATGCGCGGCGCATCCGATGAGGCCAGTCACAGCTTTGCCACGCTGGAACCCAAGGCCGGCCACTGCGCGTGGAACGAGCTTGCCACCACCGACCCCGAGGCGGCCAAAGCCTTTTACAGCACGCAGTTTGGTTGGTCCAAGCAAGGCGAAATGGACATGGGGCCGATGGGCAAATATGAGTTCATGATGGCCAGTGGCGACCGTTTCGGGATTGGCGCAGTGATGCCCAAAATGCCCGAAATGCCGGTTTCGATGTGGACCTATTACTTCCGCGTGCCCGACATCGATGCCGCAGTTGCTGCGATCAAGTCCGGTGACGGCACTCTGTTGCAGGAGCCAATCGAGATCCCGGGCGGCGATTTCAGCCTGACCGCGATGGACCCGCAGGGCGCCGCTTTCGGACTGGTGGGTGGCAGGAAATGAGCGGACTGATGTCGCATGAACTCTCCATCACCCGATTCATTGCCGCACCGCCCGCGCGGGTCTGGGACGTAATGGCAAACCGTCAGGCAGAATGGTGGTGCCCCAAGCCGTGGCGCGCAGTGTTCGACAAGCTGGATCACCACCCGGGCGGCGACTCGCTGGTGACGATGTATGGTCCCGATGGAGAAGTGAATAAGCATGATGGATTCGTCCTCGCCTGGGATGAGGGCAAGCGCTTTGCCTTCACCGATGCGATCAAGCCGGATCTGATGCCTGATGGCCCATTCATGATCGGGATCTGGACGATCGAGCCCGAGGGTGACGGCACCCGCTACACCGCAATCGCGCGCCACTGGAGCGAAGAGGCGATGCTAAGCCACAAGGAAATGGGCTTTGACCAAGGCTGGGGGGCCTGCGCCGATCAGCTCAAGGAATTGTGCGAAGCCTAAACAAACGCAGCCGCGCGGCGCAGCAGCTGATAAGCCTCGACCACCTGTTGCAAGCGTCCCTCATGGGAACGGTCACCGCCGTTGCGATCGGGATGATACTTGCGAACCATCTGAGAATAACGCTGGCGCAGATCGCTGCGGTTTGCATCAAGTTGCAGCCCCAGCACTTCCAGTGCGCGGCGCTCGTCCGGCGTCACCGCACGGCCATCTGCACGCGTAGCGGGCATGCGCATCCGGGCGCGGGCGCTGATGGCCTCTAGCGGATCGGAAAAATCCGCCCAGCGCGGCGCACTGTCAATCCCGGCAGTAGGGCTGAAGGCGCGGGTTTGCTGCTCCCAGCCGTGGATCGGGGATTGCGCCGCTAGGATTTCGTCGCTGCTCATCCCCTCAAACCAGTCATAGCCCGCGTTGAAGCTGCGGACATGATCGAGGCAGAACCAGCGGTAGTCGCCCGGCCCATCGAAGCTGGAGCCACGCCCGCCCGGCGCACGGAACTCGCCTGCATCAGCGCAGCCGGGCGCTTCACACTGCCGCTCCGTGCCCGCCATACGTCCATGAAATCGATCGTGTCTCACCCCTTCCACATGGCGACAGATCGGCTAGAAGTGAAGCCATGACATTATCCATTGCCGACGAAATCGAACAGATTCTTCGCTCATCCTTCGCGCCCATCCGCCTTGCGGTAATTAACGACAGCGCCAACCATCACGGCCACAGCGGCGATGACGGCAGCGGCGCATCGCATTTCACGGTTGAGATTGAGAGTGCCGCCTTTTCCGGAGTGGCGCGGCTGGAGCGGCAGCGGATGGTCAACCGCGCTCTTGGTGACATACCAGGGCAACGGGTTCACGCGCTGGCGGTGAAGGCCAAGGCACCAGGGGAATAGGAGCAAAAAGCATGACTGACCTTACCACCATAACCCCCGTCACCCATGATCTTGGTGCCTTTCAGGTGCGCCGGGCGATCCCTTCTCCGCAGCGGGCAATGGTTGGTCCGTTCATCTTCGTTGACCAGTTCGGCCCCGCACATTTGCCACCGGGGCAAGCGATGGATGTGCGGCCGCATCCGCATATAAACCTGGCTACAGTAACCTGGCTGTTCGAAGGCGCGATCGATCACGGCGACAGCATCGGCAGCTTCGCAACGATCCGCCCCGGACAGGTCAATCTGATGACCGCTGGACGCGGTATCGTCCATTCCGAGCGTTCGCCGCTGACTGAACGCGCCGACGGCCCAAGGCTTTATGGAATGCAGACCTGGCTAGCGCTGCCCGATGGGCGCGAAGAGATCGACCCGGCATTCGAGGGCATCACCGATCTGCCCTTGATCGAGGATGGCTGCACCTCGGCGCGGGTGATCATGGGTACATTGTGGGGCCAGACCGCGCCTACCACCCAATATGCTGAGACGATCTATGCCGAGATCCTGATGGGGCCGGGCGGCGCAATCCCGATTGACGCCGAAGCGGATGAGCGCGCGGTGATGCTGGTTGGCGGCAAGGCCAGCCTCGATGGCACGCCGCTGCAACTTTACGGGTTGACCATCCTTGCCCCCGGCGCCGCGATGCAGCTGACATCGCACGGCGGCGGGCGGGTCATGCTGCTGGGAGGTGAGGCTTTCCGCACCCCGCGCCATGTCTGGTGGAACTTCGTGTCCTCATCGCGCGAACGGATCAATCAGGCCAAGGACGATTGGCGGCAGGGCCGCTTTCCCAAAGTTGCGGGCGACGAGGATGAGTTCATCCCTATCCCGGAAGTGCCGCTGACAAGGAGCAGTTCATGAGCTTTTCCGGGCAGACCGCGTGGATCACTGGCGCATCATCGGGGATCGGTGCAGCATTGGCAAAGGCCTTGGCAAAGAAAGGCGCGCGGCTGGTGTTGTCGGGGCGCAATTTGGCTGCGCTGGAAGATGTCGCGGCAGAATGCGGCGAGGTTTTGGTGTTGCCATTTGAGGTGACCGATCAAGCCGCGATTGGCCCTGCGGTTGAACGCGCATGGGACTGGTCTGGCGGGATCGACATGCTGATCAACAATGCCGGGATATCGCAACGCTCGCTGGCGGTGGACTCTTCCTATGCGGTCTATGAGCGGATTATTGGGGTTGATCTGCTGGCGCCAATTGCGCTTACGCAAGCGATCCTGCCGCGCATGGCAGCGCGTGGCAGCGGCAGGTTCGTGATGATTTCCAGCATCGCAGGCAAGGTCGGCGTGCCGCTGCGCACGGCTTATAGCGCAGCCAAATTCGGCCTGATCGGCTATTCCGATGCGTTGCGGGCAGAGACGGCGCACCTTGGCCTTAAGGTCCATGTGGTTGCTCCGGGCTCAATCCGCACCGATGTTTCGCGCAATGCTCTGACCGCCGATGGCAGTCCCCGCAATGCCAGCGACAAGGCCATCGACAATGGGATTGACCCGGATGAGGCGGCCGTTGCAATGCTGGCCGCCATTGCCCGGGACGAGCGCGAGATTATCGTTGCGGCCGGTCCCGAACAGGCGCTGGGCGAAATGCGGCGGACACCTGAGGCGCTGTTCGATCAAATGGCCGGAATGATGACCTCTGGCTATGCCGAGAAGATGAAAGCCGAAGGAAACTGAGGATGGAACAGACTCGAATCAAGCTCGGCAACGGGATCGAACTCGATGTGGTGGATCAGGGTCCGCGCGATGCACCGGTGCTGATCTTCCTTCACGGCTTCCCCGAATCGCACCGCACCTGGCGGCACCAGATCGCCCATCTTTCCGGAAGGTTCCGCTGCATCGCCCCCGATCAGCGCGGCTATCGCGGATCATCCAAGCCGCAAGATGTGGCAAGTTACGCAACCGGCTTGCTGATCGGCGATGTCTTCCATCTGGCCGATGCAGTGGGGGTCGATCAATTCACCGTTGTCGGGCATGATTGGGGAGGAGTAGTCGCATGGGGTGCAGCGTTGCTGGGCCAGGCAAACGGTCGCGTCACCCGCGTAGTGATCGCCAACGCCCCTCACCCGCTGATCTTCCAGAAGCTGCTCTACACGGACCCGCAGCAGCGCGCCGCCAGCCAGTATGTCCGAACATTCCGTGATCCAGCGATTGATGCGATGCTGCGCGAAAACGGCTTGACCGGACTGCTTGCTAATCTGCTTAACAGCGACAAACCCTCGGCCATGGAACCCGAAGAGCGCAGCGCGTTGCTGGCAGATTGGCAAGACCCGGACGCCAGCTTTGGAATGCTTAACTGGTATCGCGCAAGCAAGTTCGTTGTGCCGCCGATGGATGAACCGTTTGCGGTTCCGGCCAGCTATACGCCCCCGTCCCTGCCCGATCTCAAGATCCCGACGCTGGTGATCTGGGCAATGGATGACCTGGCCCTGCCCGCCTCCAATCTGGACGGGCTGGACGCGATCGTTTCAGACCGTACCTTGGTAAAGGTTCCTGATTGCGGCCATTTCGTCACCTGGGAAGCGCCAGCAGCCGTCAATTCTGCGCTTGACGCCTTTCTTGCCCGGACTGCCGATGCCACCTGAGAAACGCCAAGCTGGCGGCTTCGGCGCTGCAGTTGCCGCCGCCAACCAGCGCGCTCGAAAATCCTTGCTGCGCAACCACGGCGGCGGCGCGGCTCCGGTCAGCTTCCTCGAGCTGTTTTTCGATCTGGTCTATGTCTTTGCGATAACCCAGCTTTCGCTGTTCCTGCACGATCACCTTGATCTGCTGGGTTTTGTTCAGGGAATGGTGCTGTTCCTCGCGCTGTGGTGGGCGTGGATGTATACCACCTGGGCTTCCAACTGGGCCAATCCAGACCGGATGCCAGTGCGGCTGATGATGCTGGCGCTGATGGTGCTCAGCCTGTTGATGGCTGTCGCTGTACCCAATGGCTTGACCAGCGGCGCGGCGCTGTTTGCGGGCAGCTATGTTACCCTTCAGCTTGGCCGGACGCTGTGCATGGCGGGGATGTTCGCTGGCGAGAACCGGGCCAATGCGATCAACATGATCCGGATCGCGCTGTGGTTCGCGGTTTCTGGGCTATGCTGGGGCCTTGGTGTTTTGCGTAGCGAGGACGAGCGGCTCGGCTGGTGGCTGGCTGCGCTGGCAATCGAATACAGCGGGCCGATGGCGATGTACCGCGTCCCTGGGCTGGGCAGGTCAAGCGCGGCCAACTGGGACATTTCGGGCGGTCACATGGCTGAACGCTGCGCATTGTTTATCATCATCGCGCTGGGCGAAGGGATCGTGGTCACGGGATCGACCTTCCTTGGCCTTGAGATGACCAATGGCGCTATGCAGGCCTTCCTGATCGCCTTTGCCAGTTCGGCTTTGATGTGGTGGCTCTATTTCGATCTCGGCGCAGTGCGGGGCGCGCGGCATATCAAGGATCATAGTCAGCCGGGCCTGGTCGCCCGGAATGCCTTTACCTATTTGCATATGCCGATCGTGGCCGGGATCGTGATCTATGCGGTGGCCGATGCCCTTCTGCTGGAACATTGGTCAGAGCCAGCGGCTCGCTCGCTGGTGCTGGCCCAATGCGGCGGGGCGATTCTTTATCTGACCGGGCTTGGTTATTTCAAACGCTTTGGCAGCCGTAATACCAATTTCCCGCTCTCGCACGGCATCGGCCAGATGCTGTTTACCCTTCTAGCCGGCTGGAGCTGGTTCAGCCCACCGACTACGCTCAGCTTTGCGAGCCTTGGCGTTGCCATCTTCCTGCTGGTCGCGGTGTGGGAATGGGTATCCTACAACGGCGGCTGGATAGAACGGATGGAAGCGCGCGGATGGCCGCTGGCTGCGCTTATTCGCCGCCGAACCGATGCCCGCAATGCGGCCCGCGCGGCAAAGGCCGAGGCTATGGCTGCCAATCAATAATCGCGCCATGCGGATGCGCACGGGCCAGCATCTGCGGTTCACCGTCGGCGTTTTTGCCAGAGTTTGGCCAAAAGCGCACCACCAGTTCGTGCAGATGCACCGTCCGGTTGGCCTCCAGTGCGATCCACGCCAGCGGGCGCTGCGCAGTTGCCCGCGCGCCAGCCGCTTCCATCGCCGCAGTAACCCGCGCCTGCTGATCCTTGGGGACATATTGCCAGACGATCGAATGCATCAACACCCGCGTGGTTCCGGTCTGCTGCGGCTTGACCAGTTCGGCCTCAACGAAATCAGCGGCATTCATCTGCAGCAGATCTGGCGGCGATTTGCCAGCCTCGGCAATCGCCGCCGCCATCCGCTCAAACCTTATGGTGTGTTCGGGCCAGATATAGGCTTTAAGCCGCAGCGCTTGCGCCGGATCGGCAAGGTCAACGGGTGCGACATCGCAGCCCTTGGTCGATGCGATCTCGATAGAGTGATCGGGCGGCGGATTGCCCTTCCATTCGGGCACAAACCGCATCGCACCGGGTTCCGGTCCAACGTGGACCCCGCCCAGATCATAGTGATAGCGCGCCAGCATTAGATTTATTCCGGCGCTGGAGCCAATTTCAAGGCACTCAAATCGCGGCGGCATGCATTGATCGGCCAGCCACAGCATAGCAGCGATGAAATTGGACGACCGCCCAGCCTCGTTGGTTTGTGGCGGGCCATCAAGCCACGGAAGCAGCGCTGCCTTATGATTATGAAGCGCCGCACCAATGATTGCAGAATCATCCAGACCCTCCGCCCCGCGATAAATCGGGGCCAGCGCGGGTTCAATTCCGCCAAGATGCAGCGCGTGAAGTCCGCCAGCGATCCGCAGCGCCAAGGCATCGGCCAGCGGCGCGCCGGGCCATTGGCGCACCTTGTCCAGCACTGCCCCGCCCGCGCCACGGCGCAGCAATTCCAGCAGAGCAGCGCAAACCCGCGCGGTGATCGGCGCATCGGCGGCGTTGCAATAGGCAACCTGATTGGCAAATGCGGTCGGCACGGCATCGCCGCCGGCTGCGTCAATATCGATATACTGGTATTTGTCGCTCATCCACCCGTCCTTGCCCTTTGCGCCCCAGCCGCCTAAACGCGCGGCGCTATGCCAACTCAGCTTACCTTCGCCGTGCCCAAGGGCCGCCTCCTTGATGAGGCACTGCCACTGATGGCGCGCGCTGGCGTGGTGCCCGAAGCTTCGTTCCACGACAAGGGCAACCGTTCGCTCTCGTTTGCCTGCGAAGATCCCGAAATGCGCCTGATCCGCGTGCGCGCCTTCGATGTGGCGACATTTGTGGCCCATGGTGCAGCACAGGCAGGGATTGTCGGCTCCGATGTAGTAGAAGAATTCGCCTATTCAGATCTTTATGCGCCAGTCGATCTCGACATCGGCCATTGCCGCTTGTCGGTGGCCGAGCCTGCCGGGCAGGAGAGCTCAGCCAGCGCCAGCCATCTGCGGGTCGCCAGTAAGTATCCCAATTTGACTCGCCGCCATTTCGAAAAAATAGGGATTCAGGCAGAGGTGGTAAAACTGAACGGCGCAATGGAATTGGCTCCCGGGCTTGGCCTAGCCAGCCGGATCGTCGATCTGGTTTCGAGCGGACAGACGCTCAAGGACAATGGACTGGTTGAAACCAGCGTTATCCTGCCGGTCTCGGCCCGGCTGATTGTCAACCGCGCTGCGTTAAAGACCGATCAGCGGGTGGCCGCACTGGTCGAGGCTTTCAGAGCACTGGTTGCTGAATTGAAAGCCGCTTGATGCTGCGCCTCAATTCCAGCGATGCCGGGTTCGGCCAGGCGTTTCGGCGACTGGTTAGCGACCGCCGCGAGAGCGACAGCGACGTTGCGCGCGATGTGAAGATCATCCTCGATGACGTGCACCGCCGGGGCGACGACGCTCTGGTTGAATTGACGCAGAAATTTGACGATCACACGTTGGCCTTGGACGCCGACTGGCGCATTTCGGTGGAAGAGTGCCGCGCCGCGTTTGAGGATCTCCAGCCCGATCTGCGCGCCGCTCTGGAGTTTGCCGCCCAGCGGATACGTTCCTACCACGAAGCGCAGCTCCCGGTGAACCGAGACGAGATCGATGCTCTAGGGGTGCGGATGGGTGCAATCTGGCGGGCAGTTGATGCAGCAGGGCTTTACGTTCCGGGCGGACGCGCCGCATATCCCTCGTCGTTGTTGATGAATGCTATTCCGGCAAAGGTCGCAGGCGTTGAGCGGCTGGTGGTTGTTACCCCCTGCCCCAAAGGGCATTCCAATCCGCTGGTTCTGGCTGCCGCACATCTTGCCGGAGTAGACGAGCTGTGGCGGATCGGCGGAGCGCAGGCAGTGGCAGCGCTGGCCTATGGCACCAGCCGGATCAAGCCGGTTGATGTCATTACCGGCCCCGGCAATGCCTGGGTCGCCGAAGCCAAACGGCAGCTGTTCGGGGTGGTCGGGATCGACATGGTCGCAGGGCCAAGCGAAATTCTGGTGATCGCCGATGGCAAGAACGATCCCGATTGGACCGCCGCCGATTTGCTCGCACAGGCCGAGCATGATCCATCTGCGCAATCGATCCTGATAACCGATGATCCGCTGTTCGCCGATACTGTCGCTGACCGGATCGGGGTAGAACTGGCGACGCTCCCCAGCGCGCGGGTTGCCAGCGAAAGCTGGAATACCCACGGCGTGATCATCGAAGTGGCGCACATGGATGAAGTGCCCGTGCTGGCCAATGCACTGGCGGCAGAGCATGTCCAGCTGGCAGTTGAAAATCCCGAACCACTTCTCCAGTCGATCCGCCATGCCGGATCGGTATTCCTTGGCAGGATGACCCCCGAAGCGGTTGGCGATTATGTTGCTGGGCCAAACCACGTCTTGCCCACTGGCCGCAGGGCGCGCTTTGCGTCTGGTCTTTCAGTGCTCGACTTCATGAAGCGGACCAGCTTCATCCAGCTGGATGAGGCGGCGCTGCAGGCGGTCGGCCCGGCTGCGATTGCGTTGGCCGAAGCCGAAGGCCTGCCCGCGCATGCGCGCTCAATCGAAGTGAGGCTGGGGATATGAGTAAATCGCAGTCACGCGCCGCAGCCCGCCTTGCTGCAGTACAGGCGCTTTATCAGCATGAGATGGAAGCGACTCCACTGGTCCGGCTGCTCGATGAATTTCATCAACACCGCTTGGGCGCAGAGATCGACGACGATCAATATGCCGCCGCCGAAGTCAGTTTTTTCGACGATGTGGTTAAAGGAGTCACCGCCCGCCGGGACGAAATCGACACTTTGCTGAGTGAGCGACTGGCCGAGGGCTGGACACTGGCCCGGCTTGACAAGACCATGCTCCAGATCCTGCGTGCTGGTGCCTATGAGTTGCTGGCCCGCCCCGATGTGCCAACTGGCAGCGCGATCAGCGAATACCTTGATGTGGCTCACGCGTTCTTTGCGGCCCGTGAGGCGAAATTCGTCAACGGCGTGCTGGATGCCGTGGCGAAGGCTGTTCGCTAGGCCCGCGCGCTGTCTGGCGAACTCGCCTTGATCGAAGCATTGCGCGGGCTAGTCACCCATCCCGGCGCGCGCAATCTGGATGATGATGCGGCAGTGATAGAGTTTGGCGGCGAGGCGCTGGTCCTAACCCATGATACGCTTGTCGAGGGGGTGCATATGTTGCCCGGACAAGACCCGGCGGATGTCGCCTGGAAGCTGGTCGCCACCAATATGTCAGATCTGGCGGCCAAGGGTGCCGAGCCGATAGGCGTGCTGCTGGGTTACATGATGGGCCGGGATGATGCCCGTTTTCTGACCGGGCTTGGCCAGGCGCTGGAACATTACGGCGCGCCACTGCTGGGCGGTGACACCGTTTCAGGTGCTGGACCACAAGTGCTTGGCCTGACCGCATTTGGCCGGGCAACCCACCGCCCGGTGCCCTCGCGTTCGGGAGCAAAGATCGGCGATCTGCTTTACATCACTGGCCCGGTCGGTGCTGCAATGCTGGGACTGGAATCGTATCGTGCCGGGTCAGGTGATAGCCTGGCCTATCGCCGTCCCCGTGCGCTTATGGCAGAAGGACAGGCGCTTGCGCCTCTGGTCAGTGCGATGATGGATGTCTCGGATGGACTGCTGCTTGATTCGGTTCGCTTGGCAAATGCTTCCGGCTTTACCCTGGCAATTGATCGAGGAGCAGTGCCGATTGCCACGCCAGAATCGCGCCGCGACGACGCCCTGCGCTGGGGCGATGATTATCAGCTGCTATTTACCGCACCACCAGGAACAATCTTGCCCATTCCCGCTGTAATGATCGGCTCCGTCCTGGACCGCAGCGAGGCACCGCTGCTGCTTGATGGCGCGCCTCCCGAGGGCAAATTAGGCTACGAACACCATTAGAGCGGACTGCAATCGACCCCGCGCGCTTCGAGAATCGGCTTCATTTCCGCATAGGCGTATTTGGTCATATGATTGGGAATGTCGGGATAAAGGTGATGCACCACGTGGTACTGCATCCCCATCGACATCCAGTGGCCCAGCCGGCTTTTGAATACGCGGGTGTTGTCATAGCGGCTGGTGCCATCGCGCGGGTGATGTGGTGCCCAGCTAAGGTAAAAGCGAATATAGCTGAGGCCGATATGGCGCGGCAGCCACCAAAGCAGCGCCGCCTCGATCGCATAGCCAGTCCACGCCATGGTGAAAAACACAGCCATTGCGAATAGCTGAAGCAGCATAGTTTCTTTGAGTGCCTTGGCCGCTTCAGGCGTCCCAATCCGTTCAAGAATGCGTTTGTAATGATGGATTGAACCATCGGCCCCCGGCTGGCGGTTGAGCCAGGTCTTGATCCAGGCCTGAAAAGCGTTGGGCGCTGCATCGGTGTAATCCGGATCCTTATCCGGATCATTGGTGTAGTAATGGTGATGCAGATGCATCATCCGCGCCATGCTGAAAGGGAATATCAGGATGATCGTCGCCACCTGGCCAGTCGCCTCGTTCCAGAACCGCGCACTGGTTCCGGGGCGGCCGATGTTAGAATGCATCGCCTCATGACTAGTTATATAACCAGCAGCCGCGAAGAAACAGCTGAGCACAAAGGCCAGGCTGATCGGCATGATATCCAGCATGGTCAGCGGGAAAAACGCCAACCAAACGGCGAAACCGCCCAATGTAAGCACTGTGTAGGGCCACATCTTGTCAGAGTTGGCGGTATATTTTGCCGCAATCGCTCGCTCTTGCTGAAGCAGAGTGCGCCTTGTGTGAGCATCAAGCTCGCTCCCTTTCGGCAGCGGGAAGGCGCTATTCGTGCCTTCGCCGGGCGCAAGCCCGATGACTTGCGGATCAAGGCCGACAACTTGCGGATCAAGGATCGCACTATTGCTCATATCCATCGTCCCCGCAGCGTCGCGTATAATCCCCAGGGCGCACCGATCAGCAGCCCGAGGCCAATTCGGCTAAGGCCAAACGGCGCTTCCCAGCCCCAGACAGCCATGGATTGCGCCACCAGAGGAGCGATTAAGCCGATGCCGAACAGGAACGGCATCCAGTAAAACAGCTGTTTGAGTACATTTGCCATAGCGTTAATCTCTCACAAACCATTGTAAGGCGCAAGAATGCTTGTTTCAGGCACTGAACGGGCAGCTGTTCCGATGCGGAACGGTTGTCTTTGTGAACTGCGGGGGAAAAGCCCCTGCGACACCGATGGTAAAGCGTTGCATTAGGCGGATTCGCGCTTATAGCCGCGCGGGACTGCCCCGCCTGTGCGGGGTTTGTGTTATGAAAAACTCAACAGGGAGAGCGCCTCCGTGGATATCGTCACGATCGCGATGGTCTTAGGGCTAGTTGCCGTAGCTTACGGATTTATCACCAGTCGTCAGGTGCTTAGCGCATCAGCTGGTAACGAAAAGATGCAAGAGATTGCAGCCGCAATTCAAGAGGGCGCACAAGCCTATCTTAGCCGCCAATATCGCGCCATCGCATTGGTTGGCGCGGTTGTCGCTGTCCTCGTTTACATTTTCCTCGATATGCCGCGCGGCGGGGCTCCGGTTTCGACCGCAGGCTTCCTGCTCGGCTCAATCCTGTCAGGCGCGACCGGCTTTATCGGCATGAATATCTCGGTTCGGGCCAATGTCCGCACCGCTGCTGCCGCGCAAACCGGCCTGCAACAGGGGCTCACCCTGGCGTTCCGAGCTGGCGCTATCACAGGCATGCTGGTGGCCGGCCTCGCGCTGCTGGCGATTGCTGGTTACTTCTGGTATCTGACCGGCCCTGCCGGCCACTCGGTTGGCGGCACGGACCGCACCGTTGTGGATGGCCTGATCGCCCTTGCTTTCGGCGCGTCGCTAATCTCGATCTTCGCACGGCTTGGCGGCGGTATCTTCACCAAGGCGGCTGACGTCGGCGCCGATCTGGTCGGTAAGGTAGAGGCAGGAATCCCTGAGGATGACCCTCGCAACCCTGCCGTTATCGCCGATAACGTGGGTGACAATGTCGGCGATTGCGCTGGTATGGCGGCCGATCTGTTCGAAACCTATGTCGTCACCATCGGTGCGACCATGGTGCTGACTGCACTGCTGCTCAAGAACATCGGCAGCGATCTGCTGATGCAGATGATGGCACTGCCGCTGCTGATTGGCGGCGTCTGCATCGTCACTTCGATCATTGGCACCTACTTCGTCCGCCTTGGCGGCGGCAAGAACATCATGGGCGCCATGTATAAGGGCTTCCTGGTCACTGCGGTCCTCTCGGTCCCGGCGATCTGGTGGGCGATCAGCTATGCGCTTGGCGGCAATATGGAAGGCCCGATCGGCGATCAGGCGTTCAACGGCCGGACGCTGTTCTATTGCTCGCTGCTGGGCCTGGTCATCACCGGCCTGATCATCTGGATCACCGAATATTACACCGGCACCAACTATCGCCCGGTCCGCTCGATCGCCAAGGCTTCGGAAACCGGCCACGGCACCAACGTGATCCAGGGTCTGGCAATCAGCCTTGAATCAACCGCATTGCCAACGCTGGTTATCTGCGCAGGCATCATCATCGCGCACCAGTTGGCGGGTCTGATCGGGATTGCCTATGCAGCCACCGCCATGCTGGCGCTGGCCGGAATGGTCGTTGCGCTTGATGCTTACGGTCCTGTCACCGACAATGCCGGCGGTATTGCTGAAATGGCTGGCCTCGACGATTCGGTCCGTGAAAAGACCGACGCGCTCGATGCAGTGGGCAACACCACCAAGGCTGTGACCAAGGGCTATGCCATCGGTTCAGCGGGCCTTGCCGCGCTGGTGCTGTTCGCCGCCTATACGACTGACCTCAAGGAGTTCTTCCCAGAGCTTCAGGTCAGCTTCAGCCTGGAAAATCCCTATGTCATCGTCGGGCTGCTGCTCGGCGCGCTACTGCCGTATCTGTTCGGTGCGATGGGCATGACCGCTGTCGGCCGCGCTGCTGGCGAAGTGGTGAAGGATGTTCGTGAGCAGTTCAAGAACAACCCGGGCATCATGACCTACGAGACCAAGCCTGATTATGCCCGCACGGTCGATCTGGTCACCAAGGCGGCGATCAAGGAAATGATCATCCCATCGCTGCTGCCGGTGCTGGCGCCGATCGTGGTCTACTTCGTGATCACTGCGGTTGCAGGGCAAGCTCAGGGCTTTGCGGCGCTGGGTGCACTGCTGCTGGGCGTGATCGTCGGCGGACTGTTCGTTGCCATCTCGATGACCTCGGGTGGCGGCGCATGGGACAATGCTAAGAAGTTCATCGAAGACGGCAACCACGGCGGCAAGGGCTCTGAAGCCCACAAGGCTGCCGTTACCGGCGACACAGTTGGTGATCCCTACAAGGATACTGCTGGTCCCGCCGTCAACCCGATGATCAAGATCACCAACATCGTTGCCCTGCTGCTGCTTGCGGCACTTGCGGCACAAGCCGGGGTGTAATCCCTCGCGTCTTTGCTAGGTGAATGGAAAACCCCGTCCGGAGCAATTCGGGCGGGGTTTTGCTTTGCTGGCTGCCGTTAGCAATTCCTTGGTTTTCCTCTGCTAAACCCACTGCAACGGCCATCGTGGTCGCGGGCAACAGGGGTTCATAACTTGGCTAGCAAAGCTGCGCTGGCTGCATCCACATTCACGCGGGAAACCGCTGTGCCCATCGCTGTGTCCGCAGCCCAAGTGAACGCAGTCAGATGGCGAGCGATGGAAGCCCCCGATGCGCAGCGCGAGTGGGCAGCGCTGGCGATCAGCGCGACGGAGTCCAACCCCTTTTTTGAAAGCTGGTATCTCCTCCCCTCGCTCCGCGCACTTGATCCGCAAGGCGATATCCAACTGCTGCGTTTTGAATATGATGGCCTGCTCGCCGGCCTGCTGCCGATAGCGCGCGAGAATCGATATTACCGTTGGCCAGTTCCGCACATGCGCAGCTGGGCCCACGCCAATTGCTTCCTGGGCGCTCCCTTGGTCGCAGCAGGATTGGAACGCGCTTTCTGGCGGGCGCTGTTAAGCTGGGCCGATGCCAATGCCGGGATGGCCCTGTTCCTCCACCTCTCGCACCTGGCGCTGGATGGTCCGCTTCACGGTGCACTCTGCGAGGTGTTGGCCGAGCAAAATCGGCATTCCGAGCTGGTCCACCGCGAAGAACGTGCGCTGCTTCGGTCCGGGCTTTCTGCGGAGGCCTATCTCGAATCCGCAATGTCGGCAAAGAAGCGCAAGGAACTGCGCCGCCAACACAACCGGCTCTCGGAACTCGGCAAATTGCACTTCGAACGCCGCACCGACAGTTGCGGACTGTCTGATTGGACAGAGGGCTTCATGGCGCTGGAACATTCCGGCTGGAAAGGCGCGGGCGGCTCGGCGCTCTCCTCCCATCAGGTAACGCGCGACTTGTTCACCCATGCGCTGGCAGGAGCCGCAGCTTCGGGCAAGCTGGAACGGCTGACCATGTCACTCGATGGTGAGCCACTGGCGATGCTGGTCAATTTCCTCTCACCACCGGGCGCTTTTTCCTACAAGACTGCCTTTGACGAGCGTTTCGCACATTACTCCCCCGGAGTGCTGCTCCAGCGCGAAAACCTTGGCATGCTGGACCAGGCCGGGATCGAGTGGTGCGATAGCTGCGCCGCCGCTGATCACCCGATGATCGACCACATCTGGCGCGATCGCCGCGCAATCGGTCGACTTTCCGTTGCAATTGGCGCCCCGCTGCGCCGCCGCCTGTTCCGCGCCCTTGCCTGGGCCGAAATTAGCCGAAACCCGTCGGGGCTGAAGTCATGACCGTGTTCAGCGCGGCAGCCCATAATCAATTTGCGGCCCATTATCCCGAAGTGCCGCACATCCTGCCGCATCAACTTGGCCGCCATCCGCTGCTTGAGCTGGATGCGCTGGCCAAGCTCGCCGAAACGCTGCCGGAAAGCTCGATTGAATACAACAAGGCCGATCAGCCAATCGGTGTCGATGGCAAACCCGGCCCCACCGGCATTCCGATTGGCGAGACAATCAGGCGGATCGAACAAAGCGGCAGCTGGGCAGTGCTCAAGAACGTCGAACAGGCACCCGAATATGCCGCACTCCTTGCTGATCTGCTTGCAGAAATTCGGGCGGATATCGAAGCTAGAACCGGCCGGATGCTGAAAACCCAGGCCTATATTTTCATCAGCTCGCCCTGCGCAGTCACGCCTTACCATTTCGATCCCGAGCACAATATCCTGCTCCAGATCCGCGGCTCGAAAGTGATGACCCAGTTTCCGGCGGGCGACCCGGTCTATGCGCCAGACGAAGTGCATGAGACATACCATACCGGCGGCGGCCGGGAACTCAGCTGGCATGATGGATTGGCAGCGGGCGGGACCGAATTCGCGCTGACGCCAGGTGAAGCCCTGTTCGTGCCAGTGATGGCCCCGCATTTCGTCCGCAATGGCTCCGATCCGTCCGTTTCGCTCTCGATCACCTGGCGTTCCGAATGGAGCTATGCCGAGGCAGATGCCAGAGCCTTTAACAGGATGTTGCGCAAGATCGGGCTCACCCCGCGCCGGACAGGCCGCTGGCCGGATCGCAATGTAGCCAAGGCCAATGGCTGGCGGGTGATCCGCAAGTTGACCGGGCGCTCTTAACCGATCGGTTGACGAAGCCTGCGCCGCACAGCAAAGGCAGCGGATGGACGATAAAGAACCAACCCCGCAGCAACTGGTCGACTGGCTGGTCAAGCTGCTGAGCGTCAAGGATACGGGCGAGGATCATTTTACCGGCCGGCGAAAACGTGATGGCTTTGGCCGAGTGTTCGGCGGGCAGGTAATCGCCCAGGCGCTTTCCGCTGCCGAACGCACGGTTGACGAATCCCGGGCCGTCCATTCGCTCCACAGCTATTTCCTGCGTGCTGGCAGCGAGGACCATGAGATCGACTTTGCGGTGAGCCGCGATTTCGACGGCGGCAGCTTTTCTAATCGCCGGGTGGTCGCCAGCCAGCTGGGCCGCCCGATCCTAAGTCTGACTGCTTCATTCCAGAAGTTCGAGGAAGGGCTAAGCCACCTTGACTGCCCCATGCCCACGGTCGCTCAGCCAGACGATCTTCCCCCCGAGGCCGAGCTTCGTAAACAGTTTGCCGAGCGCGCCGATCCCAGTCAGCGCCACCTGTTCCTTCAGCCCCGCCCGATCGAGCTGCGCGCAATCGAAGGGCGTCACTGGATCAACGAAGGCCCGGCACCGCCCTTATCGCACAGCTGGTTCCGCGCAGTAGCACCCTTGCCCGATGATCCGCGCATTCACCGCGCGATCCTGACCTATGCCAGCGACATGCAGCTGCTGGGCACGTGCATCCTGCCCCACGGCCTCAGCTGGAGCCGTGGCGAAGTAATCAGCGCCAGCCTCGATCACACAATCTGGTTCCACGATGATTTCCGCGCCGACGAATGGCTGCTCTATGCCACTGACAGCCCCTGGTCCGGCAGGGGTCGCGGCTTCAACCGGGGCCGTATATTCACACATGACGGCAGGCTGGTAGCCAGTGTGGCGCAGGAGGGGATGATTAGGAAGGCAAAGGGGAAATACACTTATAAGTCACATAGTGACAAAATGGCCTCCAAGCGAGATGAAGACGAGAGGAGCGATCAGTCCGACCACAAAACAAACGGCCGATAGCGATATGAAGGTTAGATGAGCTCGCCTCCAGCGAACCTGTGAAACCCATGCGTCTTCTGCCAATTTATGTTGCTCGTCGTGCATCTTGATCAGATCTTCGCGGGGTTTGTTATGCTTCTCGGCGATGCTAGGCGGTGACGAAAAAATCATCGGTGAATCTTCGACTGCATCGCCAAATGCATCTCGATTGCATGCTGCCCCGTGGTGAATCTCGGAGAACTTTGAACGCAAAGCCGCGCTCAATACCGCGAGACCAGCAAAACATACGCCGGCTGCAAATGCGAAAAGAGCCGGCAACAAAGCATGCAGTGCAATGTCCGGATCCGGAAGATTTGCTGCAAATGAAAGCAACGCAACGGCCCCACCGCCTGAAGCAAGACCCAACCAACTCAACCATTGTCGATTATATGTCATTGATTCGGAACGAAGGTCCCGAACTAATTGATTGATTTCGCTTCGATCAATTTTTGCCATCGTCTATCCCCCCGGGTGATAGAAATCATACACGGTCTGCGCCACCGCAGCACTCACTCCCGGCGCGCGCTGCAGGTCGTCCAAACTCGCCGCCCGCACGCCGCCTGCCGTGCCGAAATGGAGCAGCAGGGCGCGTTTGCGCGCCGGGCCAATCCCCGAAATCTCATCCAGCGGTGACGCCGTAATCGCGCGGCTGCGCTTGTCACGGTGCGCACCGATGGCGAAGCGGTGAACCTCGTCACGCAAGCGCTGAAGCTGGAACAGCACCGGCGAATTGGTCGGCAACATCTTCTCGCGGCCATCAGGGAAGTGGAAAATTTCGCGCCCCTCGCGGCCATGGTCCGGACCCTTGGCGATGGCGATCAGCGCAACATCCTCTATCCCCAGTTCTTCAAGCGCTTGCCTGACCGCCGACATCTGACCCTTGCCGCCATCGATCAGCACCAGATCCGGCCACATCCCGGCATCGCGATCGGGATCATCGGCCAAGGCCTTGCCAAACCGCCGTGACAGAACCTCGCGCATCATGGCGAAGTCATCATTGCTCTGCGCCTGCTTGATGTTCCACTTGCGGTACTGGCCCTTGCGGAAACCTTCAGGCCCGGCAACAATCATCGCGCCCAGCGCATTGGTGCCCTGAATGTGGCTGTTGTCATAGACTTCGACCCGCTGCGGCTCTTCGGGAAGCTCAAGAAATTCTGCCATTTCGCGCCAGATTTTCGCCTTGGTTCCGCTTTCCGCCAGCCGCCGCTCCAGTGCTTCGCTTGCATTGCGCTCCGCCTGCTCAATCAGCCGTCGCCGATCCCCGCGCTGGGGGACGGAAATTTCGATTTTGCCGCCTGCCGCACCTGCCAAAGCCTCGGCCAGCAACGCTGCCTCGGGTAGCAGCCGATCCACCAGCATAAGGCGCGGCGGGGGCACTTCTTCGTAAAATTGGGCGAGGAAGCTGGTCATCACCTCTTCAGCTCCCAGCCCATCGGTATGGCTGGGAAAGAAAGCCCGGTGCCCCCAGTTCTGCCCGCCGCGAATGAAGAAGGCCTGGATTCCAAACTGCCCGCCTTGTTCGGCAATCGCAAAGACATCGGCATTGCCAACCCCTTCGGCATTGATCGCCTGACTGCCCTGAATGAAGGTAGCCGCGCGCAACCGATCGCGCAGCATTGCAGCGCGCTCAAAATCCAGCGCACTCGCCGCCTGCTCCATCTGTGTGGCGATCTTGGCCTGCACCGCCTGGCTTTTGCCGCCAAGGAAATCCTTGGCCTCGCCCGCCAGCTCGGCATAGTCAGCCTCGCTGATCCGCCCGACGCAGGGCGCCGAACAGCGCTTGATCTGATAGAGCAAACAGGGTCGATCGCGCCGAGCAAAAAATCCGTCGTTACAGCTTCTTAACAGGAATAGCTTCTGCAGTGCATTAATCGTTGTGTTGACCGAGCCAGCGCTCGCAAACGGTCCGTAATAATTGCCTTTAGCCTTGCGCGCACCGCGGTGCTTCATGATCCGGGGAAATGCATGATCGGAGCGCAGCAGGATGAAGGGGAAGCTTTTATCATCGCGCAGCAATACATTGTAGGGCGGGCGATACCGCTTGATCAGCTGCGCCTCCAGCAGCAGCGCCTCCGCCTCTGAATTGGTAGTGACGATGATCATCGCCCGGCACTGGCTGACCATCCGCTTGAGCCGCAGTGGCAGCCGCTCAACCTGGGTATAGTTCGCGACCCGGTTTTTCAGCACCTTGGCCTTGCCGACATAGAGCACATCACCCCGCGCATCGAGCATCCGGTAGACCCCGGGCCGGGGCTTAAGCGTCTGCACGACCTCACGGATAGCGGCGACACCAGCCTCCAGATCGGGCTGGCCGCTCCCGCGCAAAGTATAGGCGGCCTGCTCCTCATTGAAGCGATTGGGCGATTGCTGATCTGTAGGAGGTTTTGTCGGGGTCACTGCTCTGGAGATACGCAATCACTGACGCCCTTGGAAGCGCCATGTTGACGGCTTTCCCGGTTATGATACCCCTGCTGGCTAAAGCTTGGCCCGATGGGTAGGCGTTTGAGCAGGGGAGCAAGGGATTGCGCCAACTTCAAGGCATGGATGCATCTTTCGTTGCGATGGAAACGCGCAACTCGCCAATGCACATTGGATCGCTGCTGATCTACAATCCCGAAACTGCTCCGGGCGGCTTTGTGCGCTTCAAGGACATATTGCGGCATTTTGAAAGCCGGATCCAGCTGTCCAAGACCGTGCGACAACGGCTGGTCCGCGTTCCGTTCGATCTGGATTACCCCTATTGGATCGAAGACGCCGAATTTGATCTTGAATACCACGTCCGCCATGTTGCCCTGCCCCGGCCCGGCGACTGGAGGCAGTTGTGTATTCAGGCGGCGCGGATATTTGCTCGCCCGCTCGATCTGAATCGCCCGCCATGGGAGTTTACGGTGGTTGAAGGGCTGGATAACATCCCCGGCGTCTCCCCCGGCAGCTTTGCGATGGTGACCAAAGTTCACCATTCCGCAATAGATGGAATGAGCGGGATTGATCTGCTCGATGCGCTGCATACCCTTGAAGCGAACACACCCCCGCCGAACGAACCAGATAATTGGAAGCCAGAGGCAGTGCCAAACCCGATGGCATTGCTGGCCAAAGGCTGGCTCAATGCAGTTATCAATCCGGCCAAGCAGATCGAAGCAGTCGCACGGGCCGTTCCCGGACTGACCCGGACTATCCGGGCGATTGCCGCCAAAGACATCAGCGTCAGTGGCGAGATGCTTGCCCCGCGCAGCCGCTTTAACACGGTAATTTCTCCCAATCGGGTGGTCGAAGGGCGCAGCGTCGCTTTGGCCGACATCAAGGCGATCCGGGCGCTTGATCCAGGCTGCAAGGTCAATGATGTATTCCTGACTATTGTTGGCGGGGCGATGCGCAAATATTTGCTGTCCAAGAACGACCTTCCCGAAAAAACCCTGACGGCAATGGCACCGATCTCGGTTCGTTCAGGTCAGGAAAAGGGCGACATGGGCAATCAGGTAGCAGCGATGATCGCGCCGCTTGGCACCCATATCGAGGATCCTGCTGAGCGGCTGCGTTACGTTCATTCACAGACCACCAACAGCAAAGCGATGACCGACGCGCTGGGCGCGCGCAACATGACCGAGATCAGCAAGGTCAGCCCGGCACTGTTCATGGCGCTGGGCGCGCAGCTCTATACGCGACTTGGCCTTGCCAACCGGGTCGGTCCGCCGTTTACCACCGTGGTCACCAATGTCCCGGGGCCGCCTGTTCCGATCTATTCCACTGGCGCTCGGCTGGAAAGCATGATGGGGCTGCTGTGCCTGACTGATGGGCTTGGCCTGGGCCATGTGGTGCAAAGCTATGTCAAGGAAGCGACCATCGCCTTCACCGCCTGCCGCAAGCTGATGCCCGATCCTGAATTCTACTCGCAGTGCATCCAGGACAGTTTTGACGAGCTGGTTGCCGCAGCCAAGGTAGAGGCCGCCCGGCCTGTTGCTTCGGTCGCCGCAAAACCGAAGCTGAAACCAAAGGCCAAACCGGCCAAATCCGCAAAGGCTGCCAAAGCATGAGCAATGCCACCGCCCATCCAGGGTCAGCTTTGCGCCCGCCATCGCGATTGCTTGCGCTGGCAGAAATCCGTGCGGTATTTGAATTTGCCGCGTTTTACATGGCGCGTCCGCTGCTCGGCGGACTTCCGCGCGGGGATGGGCATCCGGTGCTGGTGCTGCCGGGGTTTCTAGCTTCGGACGCATCGACCCGGCCGCTGCGCAGCTTGCTGAGCGATCTTGGCTATGATGCCTATGGCTGGGAGCTGGGCCGCAATGTTCGCGTCGACAGCCCGCGGGTTGAGGCGATGGTCCGGCGGCTGCTGGCGATTCACCACCAAACCGGGCGCAAGGTTTCAATTGTCGGCTGGAGCCTTGGCGGCGTATTCGCGCGCGAGCTGGCCAAGATGCACCCCGAGGCGGTGCGCCTTGTGATATCGATGGGCAGCCCGATCCGCGACAATCGCAACCACACCAATGCGACACCGCTGTTTGAATATCTCAACGGCAAGGAGCCAGAGCCGATCCGCCAAGGGCGGTTCACCGGCTTGCACAATGCCCCGCCGGTGCCGACCTCCTCAATCCTGACCCGGTCTGACGGGATCGTTCATTGGCGCGGCTCGGTTCAGCATCCGCAAGGTCAGACCGAGAATATCGAGGTGCGGGCAAGTCACATAGGCTTGGGGGTCAATCCTAGCGTCATGATTGCCATCGCCGACCGTTTGCGCCAGCCTGAGGGTGAATGGGCTCCGTTCAGAGCGTCCCGCTCACAGCGCTGGATGTTCCCTGTCTCGCGGCTTCATTAGGGTCAGGACCTGTTAACCGCGCCTTCGAGGCGGCAAAATGGCGAACATATCGGGCGGAAATGCGCGCTGCTAAGACTGGGCGTCTTTGCAAGCGTATTTCTGTTCGAGATGGAAGCCATTTTGCCGTCCAAGTGGATTTGACCAAAATGGCCCAGCGCAGCGTTGGATAGGTTTGAAATAGCTGGCTATTCCCGCACCTATCCGCCTCGCGCTGAGCCATTTTGCCTCAAACCTCGAAGGTGCGGTTAATAGGTCCTGATCCTAAAACATCTTGCGCAGTTCAAGCTCGATCACGCGGCCGCGCGGATCGATGTAATCGCGCTGATAGCTCAGCGGCACTGCTCCAGAGCCATCGGTAATTTTTTGCCGTCCATCGAAGATATTATCAACCCGAAGCGATAGCCGCGCACCCTTGAAGAATGGGCTGAGTTTGGTCAGGGCCTGCTTCTGGCCGAGGTCCACAAAAACCCGCAGATCAAGGCCAAGCAGCCCGGAAAAGCGTAAATCCGATGACCCCGGCAAGCCGCTGCCGTTGACCGCGGTGGGGGCGCTATAGCGGCCGACGACCCGCACTCCCATACCCTTGTGGAAGGTTCCCGATTCCAGCTCCAGCGTGTGCCGTGCGACGCCGCCGCCGATCAGCGCATCGCCGCCCAAAAGATCGAGAGAAGGACCACCGGGAGCAACCAGCACCTGCTCAGAAAGACGATAGGTATGATACAGGCTGACATTCCAGCGGCCCTGTCCTCCAGGCCCGCCTAACATCCCGCCCATCCCGCCGAAGCGTCCACCACCACCCCCTGCTGGCCGACCACCTGCGGACATCCCGCCGCCAGCGGGCGCTTTGCCGATCGTGCCAGACAAATTGAGACCCCAGCGCAACCGAGATCCGCGCTGCTGTGCCAAAGTCACTGGCCGCCGATCAATTGCCACCAACCGGCCGGCGCTGTCACGCGTAACCCGGCCCGGAAAGGCCGCCTCGATTGCCGGGGTAAGCAACGGGAACGAGGCGGTCACATCTTCTGATCGGTTGCGAAAATACTCCACCAACAGGTTTGAATTGCTAAGGAAAGGCAATTGCCAGTTGCCCGAAATCTTCAGATCACGCTGGGTTTCACGCCGTAACGCGCGATTGCCGCCGCCGGAAATCGTCGTCAACGCGGTTTCACCACGAACGAAATCATAGGTCGGCACGTTAAACGTCACGGTGATCGGTCCACCCAGATCTGACAGACCCGGCGCCGCCTCATTAACGATATAGCTGAGCTGCAACCCCAGCTTTTCGGTCGGTGCCCAGCTAAGCCCGGCGCTCCAGTCATAGAGAGTGCCAAAGTCTGAGAGACGGTTCAGCCCAGCGCTGAAATTCAAAACCACATCGCCGATCCCGCCCAGCACATTCTCGCGCCGGCTGGTGAGCGGCAAGCCAAGGTTGATACCGGTCGATAGATCATTACGACTAAGGTTCGTGACCCCCGCCGTGCTGCGACTGTCGCGGCTTTCGAGCCCGGTATAGGCATAACCGGTCTTGAATGTGACGCTCAGCGCACCAGCCGGCAATCGCAGCGGCTGGCCTATGACGGTCACAAGGCTGGTCAGGTTGTTGCTATCGGCAGATGCAGTATCAAAGCCGCTCCCGTTGAGGCGATCGAACCGCGTATCGTTATCACTGTGCCCGCCATCCAGCGTTGCGGACAATTGCCATTCAGCAATCCGTCGGTTGAGGCTTGCCCCGCCCTGAAAGCTGGTCGTCGCGCTATCGCGCTTCAACGGCGCGTCGAGTAGGTCTAGTCCTGACAGCGAGCGACTGTCAGAATGTGTGATCGCAGCGTTGAGGCTAAGCTGTCCGTCCAGTCCTCCACTGCCCAGCCCCTTTGACCAGTTGGCGTTAAGCCCTAGCTCGCGACCGTCGGCAATCAGCGTCCGGAATGGCGCAGGATTAGTTTGGCCAGGTGCAATTGGCGCGCTTGGTATAATGTTGCGCTCTGCTTCGGTGAGCGGGGATGTGTCGCTGGCTGTGGCGGTCAGGTTTAGTCGGCGCGGGCCATTGATCCGCATCATGGAAGCTTCAAATTCCGTTGTCGAACTTCCCCCAGCCCAGGGTTGGCGAAATTCCATTTCGATGGTTTTGCTGGCGAAATTATCCTTGAGGATGAAGTTCACCACGCGGCTATTGGGGGGATAGCCAAACCGCAGCGCCACTTCTTCGGGCAGCACTTCGACCTTGCGAATTGCCTCGGGAGGGAAGTTGCGCATTTCCCGGAAACTGGCAACGCGCTGGCCATTGATCAGCACCACTGGAAACCCGCCACCTCGGCCCCGTCCTGAACCTGTTTGGGGCGCAAGTGCGGTAAGCAGATCGGCGATCGAGGCGGCCCCGTATGCCGCGATCTCAGCCTCATCCAGCGTCGCCACTGGCGGCTGCGGCACATCCAGCTCACCGATCAAGCGCGTGGCGATGACCAGGATCTGGTCCTTGTCTGACTGTTGTGCGGCCTCATCGGTCAGCAGATTGCTGCCCGTTGGAGGAGCATCAGAGGCAACAGCAGGAGCCGCAAGCAACGCCAATGTAAATGCAGGAAAACGAAACATACTACTGAAATCCTGCAATTATCCTGCCAAACCCGCCCGACTTCCCCTTCTGCTTCGCTGACTGGCCCAAGCAGTTCGCAAAGACAAGTCAAAGCGCGGTAACAAATTGTCGCACACCGCTTGACGATGGCCGAGCTCAGCTGCAGGCGGCCCATATTCCGGCAAGGCTTCCCTTTTGCACGGGCCAAGGCTATGGCGCGCCGGATTGACCCTTAGACGACGATGGAAACAGATTACGGATGGCGAAGGAAGAACTCCTCGAAATGCGCGGCACGGTGGTAGAACTGCTGCCCAACGCGATGTTCCGCGTTCGCCTTGAAAATGATCACGAAGTCCTGGGCCACACCGCCGGCAAGATGCGCAAAAACCGCATCCGTGTGCTGGTGGGTGATGAGGTGCTGTGCGAGCTGACCCCCTATGATCTGACCAAGGGCCGGATCACCTATCGCTTCATGCCCGGCCGCGGCGGTCCTGGCCAGTTCGGCTAAGCCCGGTGGCCGTGGGCAATTCCGCGCCCTCGCTGATCCTTGCTTCCGCCAGTCCGCGCCGGCTTGAACTGCTGACCCGCCTTGGTGTTACGCCAACGCAAGTCGCAGCAGCCGATATCGACGAAACCCCCGCCCCCCGTGAAGTGCCGCGCGCCTATGCCCAGCGCATGGCGCGCGAAAAGGCGCTGGGTGTTCCGGGCGGAGAAGCACACGTCCTAGGCGGCGATACCGTAGTCGCGCTCGGCCGCCGGATCCTGCCCAAGGCAGAGGATGAGGCAACTGCCCGCCGCTGCCTGACGCTGATGTCTGGTCGGCGTCATTCTGTCCTCTCGGCAATCGCGCTCAAGGCCCCCGATGGCTCATTGCGCGAGCGCCTGTCGGAAACCATCGTCCGGTTCAAGCCGCTGAGCGCTGCCGAGATCGACGCCTATATCGCAGGCGGGCAATGGCACGGCAAGGCGGGCGGCTATGCCATTCAGGGCAGCGCCGAGGGGCTGATCGCGTGGATTTCGGGCAGCCATTCGGGCGTCATCGGCCTGCCGCTGTTTGAAACCCGGGCGCTGCTCCGCTCCGCAGGCTTTCCCATTGGCTGAGTGGCTGGTCGAGAGCGGGATCGGCGAGGACCGCGCGGTTCTGGTCGAGCACGGCCAGATCATCGCCGCACGGCTGGAATGGCCCGGCAAACTCAGCGCCGGACAGATCGAGGACGCCGTCCTGATTGCCCGCGCCGCCGGATCGAAACGCGGCACCGCCCGGTTTGCAGGCGGCGAGGAAGCGCTGGTCGATGGCCTGCCTCAAGATGCCAGCGAGGGCGCGGCCCTTCGCCTGATCGTTACCCGCGCGGCCATCGCCGAAACCGGCCGCCTTAAACGCGCGCAGGCCCGCCTGACCAGTGAAGCCCCCCGCCCCGCACTCACTCTGGCCGATCAGCTGCGCGCCACCGGAACCCCGGTAAAGCAGGTCCGCCAGTTCGATGGCTGGGAGGATATTTTCGCCGAGGCATGGAGCGGCGAGGTGGCCTTTCCCGGCGGCTCCCTGACCATCACCCCCACCCCGGCGATGACGCTGATCGATGTCGATGGCACCCTGCCCTCTCCCGCGCTGGCGCTGGCCGCCGCGGCGGCGCTGGGCGGCGCGATCCGGCGGCTGGATCTGGGCGGATCGATCGGGATCGATTTCCCCACCTTGCCAAACAAGCCAGACCGCCGCACGGTGGATGATGCGCTGGCCGCTGGCCTGATCGGCTGGCTGCATGAGCGCACCGCGATGAACGGCTTCGGGTTTGTGCAACTTGTCGCCCGGCTGGAACGGGCGTCCTTGCTCAGCCAGATCGCCAGTGACCGCCCCGCAGCCGCCGCGCGGCAGCTGCTTCGATTGGCTGAACGCGTAGCCGATCCGGGTGCCCTGCTGCTCACCGCCCATCCCGCCGTGATCGCCGCACTCCAGCCGCAATGGCAGGACGAGCTGGCGCGGCGCAGCGGCCGGACGATCCGCTATGCCGCCGATGCGAGGCTTGCTCTGGACGGCGGTTTCGCGCAGGCGGTGCCGATATGACTGGCTCACACCGAAAATGCCCGATTTGCGGCAAACCGCGCAATGCAGAACACACCCCGTTCTGCTCGCCGCGCTGCCGGGATCGCGATCTGGTCCGCTGGCTGGAGGATGGCTATGCCCTGCCCGGCCCGGCAGCCGCGCCCGAAGTCCCTGACGAGGATTAATTCGATCTTGCCAATCCCGCGCCGCTTCGCCATAGGCGCGCTTCCAAATCGCTCGCCGATCAAATCGATCGCCGCAGCAGCGATGCCCGGGTAGCTCAGTTGGTAGAGCACGTGATTGAAGATCATGGTGTCGGCGGTTCGATTCCGTCCCCGGGCACCATTTTTCGCGTCGAGAAGTTCGCGCGAGGTGTGATTTTCCGCCTTCCGAAATCCGGCGAGTCGCGGGGGATTTTTCACCAACTTCGCTCCTGTACATCATGCAACCGGCTGAATTTGTGCCGATCCGGGCTGAGGAACTGCGAAGCGAAGATAGCAGGGGGCGGGAATGTAGGAAAATCGCTTCCACGCTTTACTAGGGCCCTTCATCCCGGCACTAAGCATCGGTGGATGTCGAAACTTTCATTGCAAAATGGCAGGGGGTCAAAGGGGGTGCGGAACGCGCCAACTATGGCCAGTTCATCAATGACATGTGCGGCGCGCTGGACCTGCCCGTGCCCGGCGTTGCGACGGGCGGAGAGCTGGCGGACTATCAGTTCGAAGGCCCGGTAAAAGGCGGCGGCGCAGGCGGGAGTACCGGCGCGATCGATCTTTACAAACGCGGCCATTTCATCCTTGAAGCCAAGCAGTCCCGGCTGAGCGAGGCTGATCGCAAGCAATCCGAACTGTTCGATGTCGCAGCCAGCGCCCCGGCCTCCCCCTCTGGCGCGCGATATGATCGGCTGATGCGCGATGCGCTGAGCCAGGCGAAGCGCTATGCGGTGAACCTGCCCGCGCACCACGCCTGGCCGCCGTTCCTGCTGGTCTGCGATGTGGGCCGCGCGTTTGAGCTGTATTTCGATTGGTCGGGCAATGGCCGCGGCTATGGCCACTTCCCCGATCAGCACAGCTACCGGTTTGAGCTTGCGCGGCTGCGCGAGGCAGAGGTGCAGAGCCTGTTCCGCAGCATCTGGAGCAATCCGGCCAGCATTGATCCGCGCGCGCAATCGGCTGAGGTGTCGCGGGGGATTGCCAAGCGCCTTGCCGATGTTTCGCAGTGGCTGGAGCAGACCAACCGCCGCAGCGGGGCCGACGCCAGCGACAGCGCGCGCAGTCTGGCGATAGAAGAAACTGCGCTGTTCCTGATGCGGATCGTGTTCTGCATGTTTGCCGAGGATGTCGGCCTGCTGCCCGAAAAGAGCTTCACCGCGTTTCTGGAAAAGGCAGTAGCAAACGAGGCCGCGTTTGAGCCTGAATTGCGCCAGCTGTGGGGCGTGATGGGGCGCGAAGGCGGCGAACGCTATGCCTCGGCGATTGGCGCAGATGTGCGCTATTTTAACGGCGGGCTGTTCGCCTCGGCCAAAACCTATGGCCTGTCCAATGCCGATCGCGGCGAGCTGCTGGAGGCGGCACGCGCGAACTGGACCAAGGTTGAACCGGCGATCTTCGGCACCCTGCTGGAACAGGCGCTTACCCCTAGCGAACGGGCCAAGCTGGGCGCGCATTACACCCCCCGGCCCTATGTGGAACGGCTGGTTCAGGCCACCATCATGGATGTGCTGGAGGCTGAGTGGGAGGCTATCCTGAAATCCTCCCCCATTGGGGGAGGTGGCGGCGAAGCCGGCG